>JANMHS010000077.1:0-8451 GCA_031375385.1 Synechococcales cyanobacterium OTE_70_metabat_200
GGTTGCCTTAAGCATTGCCCTTCCGCTTCCCAGTCTTCAGGAGTCCACCCTCTACTTCGGCGCTAGCCTACTGGAGCCTCTACTGTCCGGCGGGGGTTATGTATTAGTCCCGGTTGCATCTTAACATAAAAAGTCCCCCTAAAAGGGGGAGGCTTGTATCCCATTTTTTCGGTCACGATCAGGCGCTGCTGCTCGTCGATCGTCGATCGCAAGATCCGGTATAGGGCCGCTGGCAAGCGCTGGGCATGCTCCACGATCATGCGATAGCGGGTTGTCCAGAGCCGTAAATTGGCCAAGAGTTTGGCACTGGTTTCCAGTAAGGTACCTTCCGGGTGGAACAGCGCGAGTAGCACCTGCTCCTGCTCTTCGTTGGTAACGCTGTATTCCTGACGCATGGACTCGATTTTGGCCCGCTTTTGTTGGAGCGCTTGCTCGATCGAGCCACCACTGCGAATCAAGTCCAGCAGCAGTTCCTCTAGGTTTTGTCGCAAACTACCAGTGAGGCTTTCTCGTCGATATAAGAGCTGGCTGCGGTGGAAGTTGCGCTGGAGCCAGAGGGTACTAATCAAAATCACTAAAGAGTTGAAGACCAACTCCACCCAAGATGGTAACAACCGGAAGTTGGAGCGGCCTGCAAAAATAAAGAAGACATTAAAAAACAGAAATACGCTACCCACAAAACAGATGTGGCGGACTTGGAGTGTTTCCAAGCGCAATTTCCAGCGATCGTTAAGCCAGTTGCCCAACCGCTCGATCTGTAGACCGGCTCCGTAGCTGGCCAGAGTCCCCAGCCCTAAAACCAGGGGAACTGCCACTAGCTTAGGAATCCCGATCGCCTGTCCTTGTAGAAATAATCCAGGGCCCAGCAAGCTACTGAACTGTTGTCACGACATCAGAACCGTTTGGCTATGCCGGCGCGGAGAGAATCACCCCGCTGCGGAAATTCAATAAATTTTCAGGCGAAGAAAAATACCAGTATTTCCACGTAGGAAAAAAGTATTGTGCCAAAGGTGTGAAAGGGGCGATCGATCTCGTGACTTTATTCTCTACTCCTCTAAAAATACTTTTCATAGACTGTAGATATCGAGCAATAACTAGCCTGCATCCCAACAGACCAGTTAGGGCCGTCCCTTCCCTGAAACCTTTAGCAACCAGGCAAAGCAATTATGAAAAAACTCATAGCAACCATCGCCATGACGGCTGCCGCTGTTGCCGTCTCCCAATCTTCGGCAATGGCCGGTGGCATTGGCGACAACTACATTGGGCCTACTGTCAATCTTGGCAATGGACAAAGCGTTTTCGGTGTCAATGGCAAATTCGGTGTGACCGATAATCTTTCTGTCCGTCCCTATGTGGACTTCCCCAGCGGGGGCACCGATGTGGGTGCCAGTCTTACCTACGACTGGAATCTCAGCCGGACTCCCCTCACTCCCTTTGCAGGGGTGGGCGTAAACGTGGCTACTGGCGGTGCTCAATCTAACACTACGGCTTTCTTGCAAGCTGGAGCCGACTATAACGTTACCGATAGTGTTGCACTGCTAGGCTCCATCAACGTGCCACTCTCTAGCCAAAACAACGGGACTAGCGTCACCCTAGGTGCTGGTCTCCGCTTCTAGTCAGGCCGATGGTCTCCGAACTAGTAAGACTTTCTCGATAGATTTAGTGGTTGTTACCTCCAGGATTATGTTTGTTAATCCTGGAGGTTTTATGCTGCCCGATCCGTAGTGAAATCAATGGCTTCCCTCCAGTTTTCGACCTGAGACAATTGGCCGATTGCTGAATTGCCGCCATCATCTAAGCTTTAGGGAAAGTGTGTAGTATATTACGGCTTTCCGAAAGTGGCCGATCTTCAGTTAAATCAGGGCTAATGAACGTAGCTTACGACTATCAAATTTTCAATCATCAGAGATATGGCGGGATTTCCAGATATTTTTGTGAACTGGCCCGGCGGATCGATCGCTTTCCCAGCACCGAGGCTAGAGTCGTAGCTGGCTGGCATGTTAATGAATACCTCGAACAGTTCAATTCCGAGCTGACCATTGGCTCTCGCCGTCCGCAAATCCAGGGCTTAGATCGCCTACTCAACGGGGTGAGTAAAAGACGCAACAGGATCTGGAGTGATGCTTATTTGCGCCAACATCCCACCGATATTTTGCATTGCACCTTCTATTACCCCAACGCCCAATCCCATGGAGCCATCAGGGTTTTGACTGTGTATGACATGATCCATGAACGTTTCCGGGAATCGGTACCACCCAGAGAAGAACGCCTGATCGCCGCCAAAACCGCAGCGGTACATCGAGCCGACTGGATCGTTTGTCCTTCAGAAAATACTAAGCGGGATTTACAGGAATTTTGTGACGTAGATCCTAGCAAAATCACCGTGATTCTGCATGGTCATGGAATGATGACAGAGGAAGTGCAGCTACCCTCAGCAGAATGGCTGGATCGACCATACATTCTATATGTGGGCGATCGGGGCTGGTACAAAAACTTCGATCGACTACTCCAAGCCTATGCCAATAGATTTAGCCAAGACTTCCGGCTGGTTTGCTTTGGCTCTATGCCTTTCAATCCGCTGGAACAGCAGCAGATTGCCAAACTGGGCCTAAATTCTCAGCAGGTATGCTGGACTAGCGGTAGCGACTCTCAGCTACGCGGGATGTACCAACGAGCCGCTCTATTTGTGTATCCTAGTCTCTATGAAGGCTTTGGCTATCCACCCCTAGAGGCCATGTCGCTGGATTGTCCGGTAGCCTGTAGCCAGGTCAGTTGTTTTCCAGAAACCGTTGCCAATGCAGCGGAGCTGTTCGATCCACTGGATGTGGATAGCATCGGTGCGGCGATCTATCGAGTTCTATCATCACCAAAACGGCAGGCCGAGTTAGTCGCACTAGGCCAGCAGCGTCTGCGGTATTTCTCTTGGCAGTCCTGTGCTGAAGCTCACCATCGGTTATACCAATCCCTGTGCTAATGCGCAAGTATTAATATCTAGCCATGCCCATTCAGGCAATTGGCCGATTACTAGGTTTCTACAGTCAGCTTATTATTAATTAGATCAGCCTTGGGTACTATGCCTGTGTCAACCAGAAAGGATCAAACTTTACAACTTATTTCAGAAACTATGCCAGTTGGCTCTCCAGAGCCAACCGACCCGGAAACTATCGCTAAACTGGTCGAACTAACCAACGAACTGATCGATGCGTCCGGTGGTGAGGCATTGAGAACCGACCCTTTTACCGAAGTCTACGATCGCCATGTGCCGATCGATCACGCCCAGATCGGACAAATTCTATGTGACAAAGTAGTACTCGTAACTGGTGGCCATGGCTTTGTCGGTAGTAACTTAGTTGCCAAGCTCCAACAGTTCGGCGTGCGGAAAATTGTGGTAGTGGATTTGGTCACGACCCCTGGGGCGATCAAGGTGGATACTCAAGATAGCGATCAGAGTATTCCGATAGTTGCCTATGAGTGCGATGTGCGCAATGTCCAGTGGGATAGCAGCACAGATCGCCATTCCTTGGCGCAAGTTTTTGCGAAGGAACGTCCGCAAGTGGTATTCCATCTGGCAGCCCAGCGGCTACCAGGACTGGCAGAGACAGAGGTACATCGCACCGTTAGCACCAATCTCCAGGGTTGTCAGAATATTATTGACCTCTGTGAATTTTATCAAGTGGAAATCTGTGTATTTTCTTCCACTGGTAAGGCTTCCCGCTACTTTACGCCAGATGTATATGCTGGCACCAAGAAAATTGCCGAATGGCTGTTTAGCGACTACTCGCGCCCCAAACAATGCCAATATGGCATCGTGCGCTTTACCCATGTGGTAGAAAATAGCCCCATTAGTGCGGAGCTGGATCGGCGGGTGGCCGATGGAATGGTGAGTCTCCATGCGCCCGATCGATATATTTACGCCCAAAATATCGAGGAGTCCGTCAGCCTACTCCTGAAAACCTTGACGATTGTGGAATTGGGCAAAACCAATCTGCTGGCCGTGCGCGACCTCAGTTGGCCGATTAATACGCTAGAAGTCGCTCTGCACAAAATCCTGGTGGCCGGTGCTAATATTCCTCTCTATTTCAAGGGTCTGCCCTTGGGCTACGAGCGCCATGTGTTTATGGGGCAGCTAGACCTGAGTGGTCAGCAGGAAGTACTCCCGATGCTGAATGTGCTAGAAACCTATCGGAGCAAGGTATGTGCAGCCAGCAATACGGTGACTTTTACTATCTCACCCTTCGATGCTGCTGTTTTAGAACGAGCTGTGAAACAAATCAAATACAGTGCTGACGATGAAGATATTCGTCAGACTGTCACTAATACCATTAAAGACGTAGCTCTGTCTAGCTTTGTGCAGGTCGATCGGCGCTGTTTGCAAGATATTCTGCGCTGGGGCACCAGTGAGCAAGAATTGGCCGCCAGTGGCGTAGATATCAGTTATCACAAAGATACGATCGACCTATTAACTCAAGCGATTAATGCTCACCACGAAGAACAAAAAGTGGTATCGATCTCTAAGGTCAGACCCTTGCCCGATCGGGTCACTCGCTCGCTGGTCAGAGTTGCCAATCCCGAACCAGCCTGGAATTAAAGAACCCAGGGTCACCAGCTAACAACACCAGATCTAGGGCGCGATCGCGATGGTGCTTGAGGAGAGCGCGGCCCACATTATATTGCGCTACGCTCCCAGGGCCTGTATCAGCTAAGACCCCGAAGCGCAACAGGGGCTTTTGCTGGGGCAAGGCGATGGGGAACTCCAGATCAGGCTACCGAGACCGATCGCCCCCAGTCCGCCCAGACTCGACAGCAGCATGGATTTACGGCAATTGATGCTCATGGTAATTTTCCTGAATTGAGAGGGAGATGGATGAGTGGAAAAACACCCAGCCTTATCGTTGTATAGTATTTTCTTGACAATGCTCAGGGTTAATCTCTAAAATCCATATAGTAGATAAAGCTATTGATTTAGGAGATTTTCTGTGAAAGACGAGCATAGCAAGCCAGAAAATCCTTCATCAGCTCCTAATTATACTGCTCAGCTTCCAGCTCCCCGTCCCAACCCCCTGAGAGGTATTCCTGGCGGGCGTCCTAATACTCGGCCCTTAGAAGGTATTCCTGACGGCAGTAAACCTAGCAACCTTATTAAGCCTACTACTACTTCTACTTCAGTCCCCGAGGCTATTTTCAACGCTGTTGGCATCGCTGTCCTAGAAACAATATTCCCACCTGTAGAAGATCCCTACCATATTCTTCGTCCTCCCATCGGTGACCCGATAGTTATCCATGAGCCGAGAGAACCCATACCACCTCTGGAAATAAATCCGCCTAACCAAACTCCCGCACCTCCGATCAAGACAGAACCCGCTCCTGTACCAAACTATCCCCCACATCCTGTAGATGGAGCCATCCGTAATCGGGTTAATGATGTGATGAGCGATCCCCGTGGCAATACGAGTGGCAAGCCCAGTTCACCCCAAGGGATTGCTGGTAATAACCAACAGCCAACCGTTACGCCTCTGGAACCTCTCATCTTGTACCCACCGGGGCAAAGTCCGATCGAGATAGAAAACAGGAACCGGGTACAGCAAGCTAACACGGATCAGCGGCGGGACAGCATTGTAGATCAGGATGGAAATGTATGGTCAAAACCAAAGCCTGAACGACCCTCACAAATACCGCCAAACTCTGTCCCTAATGATGATTGGATGAGGCCAGCAGAAAAGCCGAACAGTCCCCTGGATTTTCCTGAGATTAACACTCCCATTCCCGGTTTGAATTTCAGCGAACCGCATCGAAACCCTCAGATTTCAGGTGGTCGCAGTACTTGGCAACCCAGGGCTAGCCAAGAAGCGGAACCGGAGAACCCCGAATCCCCGAACTCCACCGAAAACTCTGACCAACCGAATGAGACACCGGCGGCAAACGGGAACGCTGATGCGCCAGCTACCAGGCAGACAGGTCAGCCCACTAGCGATGACGCTCCTAGCAATCAGCCTGCACCCAGTAGCAACGCCGAGCGTGAGGCCCAGAAAAGGAAAAGATCTGTTGAGCGGGTGTACAGCGGGCGACGAGTCGATCAACTGACTGATGCAGACAAGGAAAGGATCAGGGAAGGAGGATACACGTTAGTATCCGAAGGTGATCATCCACAGATCAGGAGAACCAGGAAAGAAGCTGGTGACTCCAATCTGCATCTGGAGCAAGTCGATGGTGTTTGGTTGATCAAGAAAGGCCCAGCACCTGTAAACAATCGGGATCCTAGCAACACCGCTACGATGTGGAAGAATTTTCTAGAGGAATCCAATATCACAGACAAGAAGGTACTCGATGGTTTCAGCTTGCATCATTCTATTAGTGTCAATGTTTGGAAGAAATCTGAATTGACACAATTGGCTGAAAAGTATGGAGTAGCGGGAGTAGATGATGCTGAGGGGCTAATAGCTGTAGCTCGGGACACAGCAGATCTATACAGTGTCAATCCCGACATCACAAGACTAGAGAAAGATGGACAACTTAGCAGACTTTTGCATCCTGGCTCCCATGACCAATGGGATAAGCGAGTTAAGGAGGCGATCAAGGAAGAAGAGGATAGACTAAAAAGTCTATACGATGTGACAGAGCTAGACCAAATTCCAGCAGACAAACTGAAGGAAGAACTAAAAGCCAGTACTGAAAATATTCGCAAGAAGCTGAGAGAAGAACTAAAATATGCATCGGAGCAAATTAAGGCTGGTAAATACGATCAGCTACCTAAGTATATTAAGGAATACCTCCCACTGGATCCTAAACGCCCTGGCTATGTCAAGATTTCTGATCGAGGGCAAGATAATAGCACCCCAGCAACCCGTCAATATATCGCCGAGTTAAGAGCGAACTTCAGGAACTTCATAGCCACAGCCAACACTTTTTCTATCGAAAATACATCAAATACATTACTCACCAACAGCTTGTCTACAAACCAAGAGTTTGCCCAGATGCTTGCCATATCAGCATCTCGGGCAATCAAAGGAAAAGACACAGCTCAGATTAAATCTTTCAGTGCGCGGAGAGAAGAGGGAAATATTAATATTTATGAATCAGATGGCATTACGAAAATGGCTTCGGTAAATACAGGAGCTAGAACTGTCACCATGTACAAACAATTTACACTAGAGCAGAAGGCTAGTCTGGAAGATGCGCGAGCAGGAATCCTGGCTGATGCCCAGGCCCAGTCGGATCGAGAAGCACATGCTAGTAAAGCTGCCAATCGTCAACAACTATCACTAGGTTAAACGAAATGACTGAAAAAGTTTATAAATTAAGCCATGATATTAATAGATTCATCGACATTGTTGATGATCTATCGAACGATGGCTATTTGGAGAGCAAATTTACCAACTGGAATAGCATGGAATTAGCCTTCTACTCTTGTGTGCCGATCACACTTGGTGGAGCTGAAGGAGACATAGAGCGAAGAAAAGGTGATGATAAAATATCTCGTGTTATTGGGGCCAAGATGCCAGCGAAAATATCATTTATCGGATTAAGGGATTGGCTATCCCCTACCGACATGCCATATATTGAGAGTCCAGATGGCTGGCCAATTATGTCAAGAAGGATGGTGGATGTTCTGCTTGCCGTTGGTGATTTCTCTCATCAGATTATTCCCGTTGTTTTCAAAAGTGAAGATGAAGATTTCACAGCAAAATACATCAACGGCCCACCACCAAAACTTAATCGTGATTATGTGCTACTTCAGCTACTGGAGCTTTCAGACGTACTAGATTTAGATAAATCTGTGTATACACTTAGTAACTATGCCTACGAGCCAGAGATCACCTTCATCGGGAACGTGCAAGAAGAAGTATTAAAGGAACCAGTCGGTGGCTTTCCTCCAATTTTTCGCGTCAAAGATAAGAAAATACCAATCTATGTGTCAGCTAAAGCAAAGGAAGCTTTGGAAGCAGCAAATATTCAAGGTCTGGACTTTTCTGCTACGAGGTGGTCATGAATACTCAACAGGCGACCGATCGAGCAGCGATACTGACTGAGGCCCAGAACCAGTTGGCTCAAGATAGCAAAGAAACCTTTAGCAGTAGCAAATATTCAAGGTCTAAATTTTTCTACTAGGAGATGAGCATGAACTATAGTGATCACACCGATGATTCAGAAGATACATACCCAATCACCAGAGAAGAGCTGGATGGCTTGGCTTTGGCATTGCAAAATGCTAGTCAGCCCGTCACATCAAACCTAAATCAACTGACAAATGCGCAGACAGTCTTGAAGAAAGAAGTGCAAATCAACAACGAAAAAATGCTGCAGCAGATCGCTCAGCAGCAACAAAAGCTCGATACGGGAGTACCCGTCCTGCGGGATCGACAAAGTAAAGAAATCGAAAAGCTCCAGCAGCAGCTTGATCGACAGGATAACTGGCTAAGATCTCTTGTTCACTGGCGGACGATCGTCGCCTGC
>JANMHS010000093.1:0-26731 GCA_031375385.1 Synechococcales cyanobacterium OTE_70_metabat_200
TTGTCTTGAAAAAGTCCTCCACTTGGGGAGACCCCAAGACCGGATTTTCCGCTGCTCCCTCTAGTGCTGCGAGGGTTTCGCCTGTTCGGGAACCGTCTGCCTGCGCAGAGGCAACCTCAGGCGCTCGCCCTGCACGCCCAAGCTTGGGAGAGGGCTGGGGTGAGGGCTTTCGATGTGTCCCGGCTTAAAATGGTACCCGATGATTCCATGGGAATTTCATAATCTATTTGGAGATAATTTTGTCCGAATCACCAATTATTCGACATTCTAAGTTTGCGGCCTTGGGGGCTTTTGTTTATGGCTACCGCAAAATTGTGGTACTGGTTTGGGTAGCGATCGTCCTACTCAGCTTAGCTCTGATTCCCCAATTAGAAAAAAACCTTCGGGGTACGGGAATGCTCTACACCGGTGGCCCAGCCCACCAGGCCGAGGAACGGTTACAACGAGAGCTAAAAATAGACCCCAATAGCCTCACCATCGTTTTTAAAACCGACGAACAGCCCTCTCCACAAATAGCCACCCAGAATAAATTGGCGATCGAAGATACCATCCAAAACATTCGGAAAATCTCCGAAGTCCGATCGATCATTACCGCCACCGAGAATCCCGAGTACCGCAGTACCGATGGCACAACTCAATATGCGACGCTCTCCTTGGGCGGCTCCAACAATAGCCGACCATCCGTTCGCGGAGCGTTCCCGCAGGGAAATCGAGAACTCCCAGTGGTGCTCGAAATACTCAAAAGTAACTTACCCCAAACCCAGAACCTGCGTAGCTATCTCACTGGCAAACCCGCCATAGAAGAAGCCGTCCAAGATATCAGCAAGGCCGATCTGGGACAGGTGGAGCTCATGGCTCTCCCCTTTATGCTCATTGCCCTCTACTGGGTCTTCGGCTCCTTGCTGGCTGCCAGCACCCCGATCGTGATGGGAATCATGACCGTATCGGTGACATTGGGATTGCTATATGTTGTCTCGCTTCAGCTCAGCGTCTCTATCTTTGCTTTGAACATTACGAGTATGTTGGGACTGGGATTGGGTATCGACTATTCCCTGCTCATGGTGACTCGCTTCCGCGAAGAATTAGCGGCTGGAGCAACGGTTCAAGCAGCAACGATCAAGACCGTAGACACCGCCGGCAGAGCAGTATTTTTCTCGGGTCTCACAGTTTGTATCGGTCTGGTAGCGATGTTATTGATGCCAATTCTGTTGCTGCGCTCCCTGAGCATTGCCAGCTCCTTGGTCGTATTGGTTTCCGTGCTAGCTGCACTGACCTTAATGCCATCCCTACTGGGGATCTTGGGTAATCGCATTAACTGGGGTAGACCACAGACTACCTCCAAAGATTATTGGGCCAAGATCGCCCGGCAAGTAATTCGCTATCGGATCATGGCAATCGCCTTGGTCTTAGCGATCGTCATCGGTCTCACTTCGCCTTTCTTGGCCATTCGGTTCGGTCTCCCCGATGTCAATATTCTCCCCAAGGAGACTAAAGAAAGGACTGGAGTCGATATTCTGGAAAAAGCTTTTGGGGCTGGTGTAGTCAGCCCCATTCTGCTGGTGGTTCATACCACCAGCGACAGCCCCGTACTTTCTCAGCCACATATTGCCACCCTCTACAACTTTGTCCAAAAGCTCCAGCAAGACCCCCGAATCGCCAAAGTAAACAGCCTCTTCAACTTCGATCCGCGCCTCGGACTCCCGGAATATCAACAGTTATACAGCAATCCAGCCGCTACTAATGGATTCACCGCCCAACTCAGCAGCAAGTCCACCACCCTCTTGCAAATCTCCAGCCGCACCCCCAGCCACGATCCCCAGTCCCAGAGCTTAGTCCGATATCTCCGCCAGCAATCCCTGCCAGACTTAGCCATCGAAGTAGCCGGACAGACAGCCAATGGCTTAGATACGATCGAGGTTGTCTATCAACGCTTTCCTTGGGTGTTATTAGCGATCGCGCTCGTGACATTTTTGGTGCTTTGCTTTTTGCTGAATTCCGTAGTATTGCCAATCAAAGCGATTTTGATGAATTTCTTGTCGATCGGGGCTTCCTTTGGGGCCTTGGTTTTTATCTTTCAGGAAGGCAACTTTCAGGCTTTATTGGGCTTCACGCCCGTAGGTTATCTAGATATTCTGTTACCAGTGGTGCTTTTCTGTATCTTATTCGGGCTGAGTATGGATTACGGGGTATTTCTGCTGAGTCGCATTCAAGAAGAATATGCTAGCAGCGGTGATAACTCCGCCAGTGTCATAACTGGATTACAACAGACCGGTGGGGCCATCACCAGCGCGGCCCTGCTGATGATTATTGTGACCGGGGCTTTTGCTTTTACCAGCATTATTTTTGTCAAAGCCTTGGGCTTGGGTACAGCGATCGCCGTATTCATCGATGCTACCCTGATCCGAGCAGTGCTAGTACCAGCCACCATGCACCTTATGGGCAAATGGAACTGGTGGTCGCCTCGCTGGCTGTCAGGCTCTAAAAAGGATCCGCAGGCCCATTCCAATCCAAATCGTTGAGCTTGAAACCGATACTGCCCAGCTGGAGAGCCGGATTGTAACGCACCAGAATGCTGAAAGTACGCCGACTGTATTCCACATAATAGTCGGTACTAATCGCCCGACCGTTATCGACGTTAATAGAAGTCTGGAGTCCAACACGGACTGGCCCAAACAACTGTTGGTTAATACCAGCCGTAATTACCCGGTTATCCAAGACCCGATCGAATAGGAAGGGTGAGGAACCACCAATAAAGTTTTGGCTGTAACCGATATTAAAACCCGTATAGTCAAAGGCCGGTGCGACAAAATGGCCAACCTGTCCTTGCAGACTAACATTGAAGCCATAAAGTGACTGGTTTTCACCATTACTATAGCCATTGGTGCGCAGACCAAGACCCGTATTCAGTTGCAAATAGGGCACCACTGGTACCGGACTGTAATTATAGGTAGAGCGATCATCCACCGGTGGGCCAGCCCCTTCCCAGAGCCGGAAACTCCTATTTAAATTACCAATCATCTCGTAGCGACCTAACGTCACCCGCCCATCACTTGCCCCAATCCCGACCCGATCGGTCGTTGCATTCAACAACCTAAATCCGGCTTGATAATCCAAGGTAATGCCCGTATTGCCAATCTCAATTTTGGGTGAGGTCAGGGTCGCTCCAATGCTACTTTGCACATCCTGAAAGCCCAAGGAACCATTGAAAACCCGTTCTCGGTAAACAGAATCCAAGGAGAGCGAATGTTTGCCACTCAGCAAGTAGAAATCTCTGTTCAGGGAAATTTTGGAGCGCAAATTGTTGCCAATGCTGGCGGGATCTAGGCCCGTAATCGCCAAGTCACCTCGCAAACTAGTGTCCTGATCGAGAGTTGCGGCCACACTGGTTTTAAATCCGATGGAATTGAGGCTGAGCAACTGGTCTTTGGCAATCACTCGCTGGATATAATATTGGGGGGAAATAGTCCAGCGCAGACTATCGTTTTTGGCCAAATCCACAGTCCGTTCTAGAAAAACTCCACCCCGATCCTCACCATCGTAACCAATGCCAAAAGGATTGAGATCCTGGGCATCATTCTTACTGATATTGAACTGGCCACGGACGAGCGGGACGTTGAACCCCTGTTCGATCGTCACGCGAGGATTGACGGCCGTAACTTCATCCAGATCTGGCCCCACATTTCGGAAACTGGCTTGATCGGCCCGCACCTCCAATTCTGGTGGCGAAAAGGGATCGTTAGTCAGGCGCACATTACTGCCAGTAATCACTTTGCCATCGAATTCCAGCTTTTCGGCCCGGTAACGCAAACGAGTAATAGTCCCACTGCCATTAGACTGGGTGGATGGGGTAGGTGCTTGGGGATCGATCGGTCGATCGGAACCAATACTGACACTGGAACTGCCCCGCCGGATAATTTGTCGCACGGGCTGGCCGCTCAGGATTCTTTCATTGAGGGGCGGGTCGGCAAATTCACCGGTACCTTGCACCCTAGGCCGCGTGGGAATATTTAAGTCCCGATCCAGGGAGGGACGATAAACTTCACCGCTGGCATCGGTAATTAAACCCCGGTCATTGCCAAAGTCATATTCAAATCGATCGCCTTTCAGAATCTGGCTACCCCGTTGCAAAGAGACCTTGCCGGTGGCCACAGCTTTCCTAGACTGCAAGTCCACCTCTAGTTGATCAGCCTTGAGCAAAGATTCTCGGTAGCGCATGATCACATTGCCACTGGCCGTAATCGTTTGGCTTTTTTCGTTGTAAGTCTGTTGTTCGGCCCGCAGCTCCACGGTACCTGATGGTATTTTCTGCTTTGGCGGAGCGGGCTGTCCTTCGATCGGCGGTGCAACGGCTGGGTCTTGGGCAATTCTCTGGCCTGCCAGGGAAAATTGACACCACCGATTCAGTTTATCGCAGGCGTAGGTATTAGAAACAGGTGGTAAATCGACCATGCGGGCAGAGAAAAAATCGCTACAGGACAACCCCTGTCAGCAGTGAGCAAATTAGATCAATACTACTAACAGAGGCATGAGAATGAGAGAAATCTCAATTCTAGTCAGACATATCGCGATTATTAGGATTGCGGGAAGGGTCGTTGTTTAGGAAGCCAAAAATGAATACCAGGAGGAACGCAATCACAACGACGTTTACGACGATTTTAAGAGTTAACATAAAGGGCCAAGTATTTTTTAGAGTTAGGCGGATTTTAAAAATTCATCATACTCGATCGCCGATCGAGAAGCTAGTACCCACCGTTAGCCGACTACCATTCACAAAGTCTGCGCCGGATTGAGGCTTTTTGCCGGGAGGTTGCACTAGGGCAAGCAATAGATGACCTTCACCACAGGCCACGATCGGCCCTTTGCCCTTGAGGATTTTCACGATTGTCCCAGGTACAGCAGGACTGAGGTCGCTGGGGATGGGCTCGGACCAATAGGGAGGTTCTAAGGGCACCGTGGCCAGAATTTTGATGGATTGTTCGCCCATCGTCCCATAGCAGTCTGGATAGAAGCCCCGAATCTGGTTGTGGAGATCGATCGCCCTAGATTGCCAATCAATTTGCCAGTCAGCTTTGCTCACCATAGCGGCATAGGTGGCAGCTTGATCGTCCTGGGGAATGGGGGTAGGACGTTGGCGCAACGTATCCACCAACAGATTGGCCCCCAACTCAGCCAATTGGCTACCTAGTTCCCGAGCATTCAGCAAGGGTGGAATCTCTAGGCTGGCGGTGAGCAGCATGGCACCGGTATCCATGCCAATATCCATCTGCATGGTAGTAATGCCGGTGCTGGTGGCCCCGGCTACTAGGCAGCGCTGGATGGGAGCCGCTCCACGATAGGCGGGCAGCAGGGAACCATGAACGTTGATGCAACCGAGGGAGGGAATCTCCAGGATTTCGGCGGAGAGGATTTGCCCATAGGCAATCACCACGAACACATCGGCACCTAGCTCGCGCAGCCACTGGATGGTCTCTGAGGATTTTTTGATCCGTTCCGGCTGTTGCAGGGGCAGTTGGTGTTCTAAGGCCAAGGTTTTGACCGGAGAGGGCAGCAGTTGGTTGCCGCGCCCGCGTTTGCGATCGGGCTGGGTCACGACCCCAACCACTTGCCAGTCTGGCTGAGCCAGAATTTTAGTGAGGGTCGGCAGGGCGAATTCTGGGGTGCCAAAGAAAACTATTTTCATTAGGTGCTAGTGAGAATGCCCCTGGCAGCCATTTGTTGCATAAAGAAGTCTTCCAAGGACAGCCTGGCTTGTTTGATTTCAATGAGCTCCGCATCCATCAGGCGCATAGTAGCTAGGAATTCTTGGGGTTCGCCGCGCAGTCTACCATGCCAGCGTTCGCCATCGAAGACTAGGTCTTGGAGCCAGCGGCCGAGGATCTCGGAATTCCCCCCGCGACCGGCAACGCTGTAGCTGCCATCGGAGCTGGATAGAACTTCATCGAGTGTCCCACAAACGATCAGTTCACCTCTGGCCAAAATGCCAATGCGGGTGCAAATTTGTTCTACTTCCGTAAGGACGTGGCTGTTGAAGAAGACGGTTTTGCGGCTATCACTGAGGGATAGGATAATGTCGCGCATTTGTTTGCGCCCTAAGGGATCGAGTCCAGACATTGGTTCGTCCAAAAAGACAATATCGGGGTCGTTGATCAGAGCTTGGGCCATACCGATGCGTTGCTGCATGCCTTTGGAGTACTGGCGCATTTTTTTCTTTTTGGCGGCGGTCTTGGCCAGTCCAACCATGTCTAGAAGGGCAGGAATGCGCTGGCGACGAACGCTGAAGGGGATCTGGAAGATATCAGCGGTGAATTCCAAGACTTCCCAGCCCGTTAGATATTCGTAGAAGTAGGCATTTTCCGGGAGGTAACCGATCCGCTGGCGGATTTCGGGGTTGCCGATCGATTGGCCAAAGAGTTGGGCGCGGCCATGGGTGGGTCGGACGATGCCGAGGAGGGATTTGAGCAGGGTGGTTTTGCCGGCACCATTTAGTCCGAGCAGGCCGAAGGTTTCACCTTGGAAGATCTTCAGGGTGCAGTTTTTGAGGGAGTCTACCTGTTGATTCAGGAAGAAGCCGGTACGGTAGGTTTTACTCAGTTCGTAGGTTTCCACGGCGGCGGTGGCTTGCTCGGTTTCAACTAAAACGAGGTCATCGGTAAGCACGGTCATATTAGTAGAAGAAGTTGCAGTTTGTTCGATCGAATCAAAGCTTTGTTATATAGATACCCTAATCCCGTCCAAAAACGATCGGTGGTTTGCCGATCCCGCAGGACGGGTACTCCCGTATCGATTAGAAGTTTTATTGGCGGTGACAGATGACTGCACCCAACACAGCGATCGATTATCGATGCTCCTGAACCCTTGATATCCGGTGATTTGGATATAGAAAGCCTAGACTAAGCCAAGAGATTTAGGAAGGAAGGTCAGTAAGCAAGCGGGAATGCTAGACTGGACAATGGTTAATTTTCCAGATGTCAAGTCTGTAGCAAACAACGATGACAGAACCTTTCGTAAATCCCGCGCTGACCGAGCGCCCACGTTTCCAACCGGCTCCCGTAATTGCCGTTCACCGCGAAACATCGATTTTAGATTGGCTAGAAGCCCAGGGTAGACTGCTCGATCGAGATGAAAGAGAAGCCTCCACCCCAGAATTTCCGCCGGACAACTTCGCCGACGACCTAATGGAAGGTGAATACGAGAACAACGACGACGATGACAGCAGCAGCACCGAAGAAAATTCCGACGACTAGCGCCTAGCCGCCACCCACCCATGAACGAAAAAGCCTCGACCAGCCGCCTGTTCAGTCCCACGGGCACCCAGCTTCTGTTGGCGATTGCCTTTGCCGCCACGGCGATCGTCGCCGCTTTGGACTACCGCTTCAACCACAGTTTCACCAACTCACTGCTGTTGCCATTTATCAGTGCGGCCTTGGGCGTAGCGGCGGTCGGCTACTGGGCCGTACCGAAATTGGGCCAACTCAAAATGGGCCAATTCATTCGGGAAGATGGGCCGCAAGCTCACCTGAAAAAGGCCGGTACGCCCACCATGGGTGGTGTGTTTATCGTGCCCACCGGCTTATTAGCAGCCATTCTGTGGTCGAAGTTTAACGTGGATGTGATTGCCATGTCCCTGATGACCGCCAGTTACTTGGCGATCGGGGGCGTGGATGACTGGAAGAGCCTCAGCAACCGCAAAAACGAGGGCTTAACGCCCAAAGGGAAGCTGGCGCTACAAGTGGGTGCGGCGGCGGCTTTTTGTGCCTGGGCTTACATGGCTAAAGGCGATGTGCTCACCAAGGTCAATTTGCCCTTGGGCATCACTTTACCCTTAGGAATCTTGTTTTGGGCCTTGGCAATCTTTACCCTGCTGGCTGAGAGCAATGCGACCAACCTGACCGATGGGGTGGATGGATTGGCTGGGGGCACTGGCTCGATCGCCCTCTTGGCGATGGCTGCCATCAACGGGGTTCGCTACCCCGCCATCTCCATTTTCTGTATTTGTCTGAGCGGTGCTTATCTGGGCTTTTTGGTGCACAATCGGAACAAAGCTCGGGTATTCATGGGCGACACCGGTTCCCTAGCCTTGGGTGGAGCCTTGGCGGCGGTGGCGATTCTCACGGGCAGTCTTTGGTCACTACTCGTGGTCAGTGGTATCTTTTTTATCGAAACCCTATCGGTGATCGCCCAAGTGGGCTACTACAAATCCACCAAAGGCCCAGATGGCAAAGGCAAGCGCCTGTTCCGAATGGCTCCCTTTCATCACCACCTAGAGCTGGGTGGCTGGACAGAAACCCAAGTTGTGGGTGTTTTCTATGTAATTAACTTGCTGTTGGCCCTGATCTGCTGGTTGACCAGGATCGCCTAAAGGTTTAAAAATGGGTACCAATTTAATACAGGAAACTTTGAAAACCCTCACCCCAGCCCTCTCCCAAGGAGGGAGAGGGGGCCGGAGACTTCGCTTTTAGCTCCGGCTCCCCTTCTCCCCACTTGGGCTGGGGGATGAGGGTTTTCAATGATTGCCATTGGAGTTTTGTCCCGCTTTAAGTTACTACCCCAAAATCTCTCGCAAAATCCCATGTGTTCGAATCGGGGCCGGTTACAAACCGGCCCCTAGATCGCTCCAATATTAGTTGCTGATTGGTTCCTAGGATCGCCAAGCAACCAGCAAATCTCCAAATCCTCCTCACTCTCTCCCTGAATATCGTGAACGATACGCCGCCGCCATCCACCAGTGAATTCGATCCCGAAGCAGCCCTCCTGCGCTTGCGCCGCAAGGAAGGCAATTGGGTAGAGTGGGGTCAATCCTGTCAGCAGTTGCAAAAGCTGACCTATACCCCCCAACAAATTTTCGAGGCTACGGGCTTCGAGCCGATCCAGCAAAACCAAATCATCGTAGCCTCCCAGGTCTATGCCACCATGCTAGAGCTCGGGGTCAAAGCAGCGACGGCCAGTCACTATGGCCGAGTGGGCAGCGATAGCTTGTACGAGCTGCGGATTCTCAGTAAAGAAGATCGGGCGGCGGTAGCAGACTTTTTGTTCGATCGCAATCTAGATTCCGAAGGCTCGAAGGAAGTAACTAAGGCTGTGAAGGAATACGCCGACCTGCGTCGCCTGCCAGAGCACTTCATTAAACATCCCGGTGATGCGGTGGCCTATCAATATTGGCGCTATGCTTCCCAACAAAATAACTTAATGGAGAAGACCAGGCTGGTAGCACGAGGCCTGATCTTTGCCCATAGCAACGGGGCCCGTCAGGAGCTAGAAAAGCTCTTGGGTAAGCTGGATGTCACCACCGTGGTAGCTCCCAAGTTGCCGCTTTATCGATTGGAAAGTGATGAAGAGCTGCCTACTTTTATCCCCGTAGCTGGTAAGCTGCCCTTGGCTACCCAAGTCCTGCAAGACATCCCCCGGACTAAAACAGAGGGAGCTTTTGATATCTTAAATACCACCTGGACCCGCTGGGTGGGCCTACCCGGTTGGCAAGCAGTGCGGGGAGCGACCAATCCGGTAGTGCTATTGGCAGCGAACAACGATTTGCTGCCCGATGCGGAGGCTACAGAGGAGCTGTTGGTGTTGATTGATCGAGCCGCCACGGACTGGGACGAATTCAAATACTATGCGATCGACCGATCGGGTCAAGTAGCCATCCAATGGCTGCAACAAGCGCCAACGGAAACGATCCTCGGTCAGGTGGTGCTGGTGCTGCGGCCCAAGCGGATGTTGACAAGCGGCAATCCCAACGATCTTTGGCAAATGGAAGAATAGTAGTATGAGCACCCCCGACATTCATTGGTATCCCGGCCACATCGCCAAGGCCCAACGTCAGTTACAAGAGCAGATTAAGAGGGTGGATGTGGTCCTAGAGGTGCGGGATGCCCGGATTCCTTTGGCCACCTACCATCCCCAGGTAGAGGGCTGGATTGGCAATAAGATGCATCTGCTGATTTTAAATCGGGTGGATATGATTTCGCCGGAGGTACGGCAGGCTTGGACAGATTGGTTTAGGGGTCAGGGTCGATCGGTCTTTTTTACGGAGGCCAAGCAGGGTGCGGGGGTCGCAAGTTTAATGAAGGCGGCTCAGAAGGCTGGGATTGCGGTAAATCAGCGCCGTCAGGAACGGGGCATGTTGCCCCGACCCGTGCGAGCGGTGGTGATTGGGTTCCCTAACGTGGGCAAGTCGGCGCTGATCAATAGGTTGCTCAAGAAGCGAATTGTAGAGAGCGCTCGCAAACCGGGCGTAACTAGGCAACTGCGTTGGGTAAGGATTTCTGAGGAGCTGGAGCTGTTGGATGCACCCGGCATTATTCCGGGCCGCCTGAACGACCAAGCAGCGGCGATCAAGCTGGCCATTTGTGACGATATTGGTGAGGCTAGCTACGATCGGCAGCGGGTGACTGCGGCGATGGTGGAGCTAATGAAGGAGTTGAGCTATGGAAAAAACCTGCAAACCCAGTATGATATCGATCCCCATGCGATGAGCGGTGAAGACTATATCCAGGCCGTGGCCGATAAAAAGTATTTGGGCGATATGGAGCGCAGTGCCCATAATTTGCTCAATAATTTCCGCACTGGCCTACTGGGAACAATTTCATTGGAGATGCCCCCAGCTCCAGGCCAGCCCCCTAGCGACCCAGTAGTTGTAGACGCACAGCAATAGTTTCTAAGCGAGTTTTGCCACAGGGTTCGGCGCTTTCACAGTCGTTGATAGCTACTTTTTTGTAGGTAAAACGCACTCGCCGGTTGAGCAACCGTTGTTGCTGGCAAATTTCAAAGTCAGCTCCCACAGTTTGGATTTTGCCCTGGGGATCTTTTACTTCCAAATAACACATCAGATCTCCATTGGTCATTTTCAAGATTTTGCCGGTGCGGGGCAGGGGAGCAGCCTGAGCAGCAATGGCCGTTAAAGCCAGAGTAGCAGAGGCTAATAAACCAACAACGAATGATTTAGACATATTATCCTTAGGTATTCTGGTTGTATTCTATAGGATGCTTGCACCAGCTAAAAGGTTGCCCCATTGTGTGACAAAGTTAGCTGGGCTGGATCCCTAATTCTTTACCTGATGGGAACCTCTGGGGCATTGAATGGCTCGCTGGGAACTCTTGACCACCACGATCGGGTTGCCCAATTTTTTTCTGCCCGGTCGATCGCTTTCACAAATAGTAGTCTGAGAAATAGTGCTACCGCGAGCATTCCGATAGGCATAAGTCAACCCAGCATAGCCCCGCAGCTGGTTGTTGCTGGGGATAGCCACAACAGTTGCCCGATCAGTACCAATCTTAGCTGTTCGATAACTATATAATTGGTTGCGGTCACTTCGATCGAACAAATCGTTCCCAATTTCTAGCTGATCGATGGTTGTAGCATATTGTCCTTTCTCTACTTTGTAGACTAATTGAGCGCGCAGAACTGTTGATACATTGCTTAGAGCTTGATTTTCAGCTGATTTGAGACTAGCTTCAAATGGTATTCGATCCGGTACATCAGTGCTATCACTTATTTTGTCTACCAGGATTGCATCTGTGCCAAAGCTGGGGTTTGCAGAGTTTTTATTGGCTAATCCTATTTTGAACTGACGATCGTTCTTGAATTCCACCAGAACTAAAGTCAGATCGTCTTTTTTGCCTGGTAATGATGGATCCGCCAATTCAACAGTAATTAATTGTGATGAGCTGGTGCGATGAATTGCAACTATTCGGTAGGTCGACTTGGTTCTAGATAACCGTTTGCCCTTTCGATAGGTCACGCTTTCAATCTCTTTTTCGGGCCGAAAAACCACTCTTTCTTGAGTATTCTTGGTTAATTCGTCTTTCATGGGAAAGCGAATCCAAGTACCAGTTAGCCTGCGATGGATTATCGAGGCTTGTTCTGGACTAGGCCCTGCAGCTGGAGAGTTTTCTGGAACAGCAACATTTTCCGCTTCATTGAGTACTGGGACACTGGTACTATTGCTAGTTTTCTGGCCAAGAATGACAGATTTTGTAAATTCTTGAACATTGGAGCGTTGATCGATGTTTTCTATTTTTAATTGGCGATCGCCCTGGAATTGCAGTAAAACCATGGTGCTCGATTCACCACGACTGGTCGAACTTGTGATTTTGAGCGTAATTAATTGCGCTGAGTTAATATTCCGAATCGAGACTATTTGATACTTGGATGTTTTAACAGCTACTAATTTCTTAGACCGATAGATCGCCCCAGTCAATTCCGTTGCAGACTGAAAAATCATCTGCCCCGATTCCGACTTATCCAGTGAGGCTTCAGCCGGAAAAGTCAGATCCCATGTACCCATGAGCTTTTGATGGATCGGACGTTGCTGTTCGGTACTGGGGAGCGCGGCAGGCTCAGCTATTGCCGAACCAATGGGGAGAGCCCCAAAGCCAATTAAGCATGTCCCAATTATACCCAGCGTACTAGCATAGGCGATCAATAACAGAGTAAAAAGAGACTTACGGGCAACAGATCGATCGCGATCAACAGGCTGGCAGGGACTCGATTTCATAGAGTTTTGGGTAGAATGATTGGCAACACCAACTCCCAAAATACCGCAATTCGACCACGACCTGCCAAACCAACGCTATGAAGCAGCACCAGAGAGAACTAGCGATCGATATCTAAGCAAAATAATCGCCCTGCCGATCTACCCGGACTTGCCCTAAGGATTCATCACCGGTAATGAGCCGGGCACCGCGTTTGCGCGTGAAATAGCTCCAGGTCCACTGAATAAACACCACCAATTTATTATCGAATTCAATCAAAAAGTAAATATGGACAAATACCCAAATCAACCAAGCCAGGAATCCCGACAATTTCACTGTACCAATATCCACCACCGCCGAGTGCCTACCAATAACCGACAAACTCCCCGCATCGAAGTAATCAAAAGCCGGTAGACTTCCGCCCGCTAAGCGCTTGACAATTAGGTCAGCCACATATTTACCTTCCTGAGTTGCTACTGGAGCCACCCCCGGTAACGACTTGCCATCGGGCTTAGTAAAGTTGGCCAAGTCGCCCACCACAAAAATCCCTGGATAGTTCTTGAGGCTCAGATCCGATTCCACCATCACTCGGCCTACCCGATCGAGCTGCACTCCAGTCTGTTCGGCCAAAATCTTGCCCATGGCCGATGCCTTGACCCCCGCCGCCCAGAGAATCGTGTGGGATTCTAGTAACTTTGTCTGCTCCCCTTGGCGAATAGTCACCACATTATCGGCAATGTTCGTGACCAATGCTTTTGTCTGTACCTGCACCCCTAGTTCCACCAAAGACGCTTCGGCCTTGGCCGACAACTCCGGTGGATAAGGCGGCAACACCCGATCGGTACCTTCCACTAGCACCACCTTGGCCTCAGCGGTGTCGATATTCCGAAAGTCTTTCTTGAGAGTGCTATAGGCCAGCTCAGCGATCGCCCCCGCCAATTCCACCCCAGTCGGCCCACCGCCTACAATCACAAAGGTGAGCCAAGCCCGCCGCTTTTCCGGGTCGGTTTCTTTCTCCGCCGCCTCAAAGGCCATAAAAATCCGTCGCCGCATTTCCAGAGCATCCTCCACGGTCTTGAGTCCTGGAGCCGTGGGTGCCCATTGGTCGTTACCAAAATAGTGGTGACTGACTCCCGTGGCCACGATCAGGGTGTCGTAACCGATTTCGCCATTTTTCAACAGGACTTTCTGCTGGTGCGGATTGATACTTTGCACCTCGCTCAGCAAGACTTTGGTATTCTGTTGTTTGTTCAGGATCGAGCGGAGCGGCGAAGAAATATCCGCAGGCGATAGGCCCCCAGTGGCTACCTGGTAGAGCAAGGGCTGGAAGAGATGGAAGTTCCGTTTATCGATCAGGGTCACGCGTACATCGGCGGTACCTAAAGATAGTGCGGCATGAAGTCCCCCGAAGCCACCACCAACAATAACAACGTGATGGGGCAACTGTTTCTCAACTTCATTGGTCATAATTTAGATTTTCCTAGTTAATCTAGAAGATAATTTGCCTGAAATCTCACTCGAACGATCAAGAATTTCCACAAGTATTTGTACTTAGCTTAATATATATTCACACAATTACAAGTGACCATCGCTACAATCCTTGGGGCTAAGGCTCTAGGGCTAGGATCCCAGTTGCAAAATCCCCAGATGTTCCTCGCCACGACGTTTCTCAATCGAGTCAGTCGCTGGCTCCAAAGACAGAATTTCAAACCGACCGGCAAACAGCTCTGTAATTTCGCTAGTGGTGGTAGCAAAGGGCGGGCCACCGAGGCGATCGTGCGTAAAAAAGATGGCCAACAGTTTCCCGGCTGGGCGCAGCAAAGCACTGACTAGCTCCACATACTGAGGGCGGAGGGCCGGATCGATCGCACAAAAACAAGTGTGCTCCAGCACATAGTCAAAGCTCTGGCCAAACTCTGGCACCAAAGCAAAAATATCCCGGACTAAAAATTCAGCAGACAGGCCACGGGAGAGCGCCGCCGAGTTGGCAGCGGCGATCGCCAAGGGAGAGAAATCGCAACCCACTACCTCGAAGCCTTGCTCCGCAAACAATAGAGCATCATTGCCATGACCGCAGCCCAAGACAGCAATCCGACCCGCGGTCGGACGATGTGGACTAGCCAGCAAATTGACCAAAGGTGGGGCAGGTAAGCCCAGATTCCAAGGATCGGATCCTTCTTGATAGCGCCGATCCCAATATTCGGCACTGAGGGGATTAGTTTCGGTCATTTGATTGATGGATGCCTCATTAACGATCGCGATAGCTTGACCTGCAATGGTAATCGCTACAAGCCTTAATATACAACGCTTTTAGTCGATGAGTCGGAAGTGGTACAATCAGGCGGATCAGCACTATGGTGTAAATTATGTTGAGTGCAATCTGGTATAGAATAATTGGTCTATCCGCATTGCAGGGAGCCATTTCCCTGACCTGGTTAGTTTATAATATTTACTTACCAAAATTACTGATTAGTTATGGCTTTTCCCCAACACTTGCAGTTACCTTGCTGATAGTGGAAAATGCGATCGCCGTAATTTTAGAACCCTTATTTGGCAGCTTGTCCGATCGAGCCTTTCGTTGGGTGGCCACCAAATTTGGCTTGATCTCGATCGGGGTAATTACCACCTCCGCACTCACAATTTTGATTCCAACAATCTTTGTTTTCAAAGATTTATTTGGTGCTGTCACCTGGATTCTGCCAGGAGTATTAATTGCTTGGGCCATGGCCATGGCGGTCTTTCGCGCCCCGGCGATTTCCTTGATCAGTAGATATGCCAGTGTTAGTAACTTGCCGATCGCCATGAGTTTCTTGACCTTAGTGGGTGGCTTGATCGGTGCCATCAAACCCATCTCTCAGGATTTTTTGCTCAGCCTGGGCGCACCAGTAGCATTCACAGTTGCTTCGATCATCTTATTAGCAGCTACTGCCCTATTACGCTATGTGGATCCACCAGAGACAATAGTAGTAGAAGAGAACAAGCCAATCGTGCCCATCAACATCGGTCTGTTAATTGCCATGGGTTGGGGTATTGCCTGGAGTTCGCGCTCGCTATTTGAAACACTGCCCAAAATCCTCAAAGTCAATTTGCCCCAAGCAAATACGATCACAGTCATGGTAATGATATCTTTAGCAATTTCTCTCTCAGCACTTTCCAGTGGAAAATTTGCTGCTAAATATGGCAACGCCAAAGTAATGCTGTTGGGAATCATGGCTACTTTGACAGCATTATCCCTCATAGTCTTTGTGCCCACGACCATCACCATTGGGGCAGCAATTTTATTGATTGTCTGCTGCTTTAGTCTGATCACCAATGGCGCAATTCCGTTAGCGATCGATCTTTTCCCGGTCCATCGGTCAGGATTAGCGGTAGGACTTTATTTTGCTGGGTTCAATGCCGGGATCAGTTCTTTTAGTGCATTATTTAATCCGGTGAGTAATTTCACGCCATCACTGGGTGCCACTTGCGGATTGATCAGTTTAACCATTGCCGGAGGCTGTATTTGGGGTAGTCGTCCGTCCAAGGCTGCTTAATCGAGCCAGCCACAGGATTTGAGGAATTCCAAAGAAATTCTAAATAGCTGAATTTCAATCCGAAATAGCCCAGGCGATCGATGTAGCTTCCTCATCACTAAATCAAAGTCCCTGAGGAGACTTTATGAACGCCAAACTTTTCGCCCTAGCCGCCGCTTTCACCTTATCCGTGCCTGCCCTGACCCTATCGATTGCCCCCGCTAGCATTGCTGCCGCTCCTGCCAAGCTCGAAGGCTTTTTCATGGATAGCAAAGTTAGTGTAGAAGTATTATCTAATAATGGTTATCTGACCTATCGAGGCACTGACCTGAGCACCGGCAAATCCATTTCATTAAAGCGCGTCAAAGTTGCCGGCAACGCTGATCGGCGTGTTTACACTTGGAGCAACTCCGGCACCCGTTACAGCGTGGTTTGGCAACCGAAAGACCCAGACTACGTAAGGCTTCAGGTTATTAGTCCCAATGGTACGACGATGATGAATCGCCTCTTGAGCAGAGAACACGGCTGCTAGGCCCAGGCTCTCGACCGTCGATGCGTAAACACCAATCATAAAATCCAGCAGGGTAGTGACTTTGACACTACCCTTTTTTCTTTGCTGCGGATCCTGGCATCCGTAGCTCGCTCGTTCCCACCTTGATGTATGCTATGTCGAGGACATTCCTCAGTCGATCTAGCCGTAATGCAACCAAATAAAGTCGAGCGAGTGCGCGGCGCTCACGATGTTTCCCCCCACGAATATGCCTACCGCCAGCAGGTTGGGGCCAAGATTCAAAAAAGCTTCCAGTCCTTTGGCTACCTGCCGATCGAGCTGCCGATCGTCGAGCATGACGAACTGTATCTGCTGAAATCTGGGGAAGAAGTAATTTCCAAGATGTACGAATTCGTACACCAAAACAGCCACCTGTGCCTGCGGCCCGAAATGACCGCCTCCGTGGCCCGAGCCTACGTAGACGATCGGCTGGGCCCTGTGACCTTGCCCACCCGCTTCCAATACAGCGGTGCAGTTTTCCAATCCGATCGACAGTTCACTCAGATCGGCATCGAACTAATTGGGGCCAACAGCACCCTCGCCGATGCCGAAGTAATCGCCGCCACCAGTCGTTGCCTGACGACCTTAGGAGTAGCAGATTTCCGAATTGCGATCGGCCACATGGGCATTGCTAAGCAATTCCTAGCCAGCTTGGATCTAGAAGATCGCATTCAGAGCTTGTTACTGGGCAACATGGCCAAGCTGCAGAACGAAGCAGGTCAAGCAGCAGTCCGCAAGTTAATTACGGATATCTATCCCCACAGCGAGCAGCCCGGTGAGACGGCGGGCAACCTCTGGCAACTCTTCGATGGTCAATCCGATGCCCAAGCCAAGCGCTCGGTGCTGGAGCTGCTGGATAACTTGAATATCGAGCTGAGCGGCAACCGCAGCGAAAACGAGATTGCCGATCGACTGCTCACCAAGATCCGCCGCCAGGATCGCAGCGCCGAAGTTTACCAAGCTTTGGGCTTTCTCTCGGAGCTGAGCCAAATTAGCGGCGATTTTCCCACTGCTCTACAACGGGCCGCCGAACTGCTCGATCGACACCAGTGTGAAAGCTTAGCGCTCCAAGAGTTGCAAGAAATTGCCGCCCTGCTGCGGGCCTACCAGATCGACGATCAACAACTTTCCCTGAATTTTGGGATGGCCAAAGACTATCAGTACTATACGGGTGTGGTCTTTGAGGTCCAGCATCCCCAGCTGGGAGACCATCAGCCCCTCTGCGGCGGCGGTCGCTATGATGATCTGATTGCCAACTTGGGTGGCGAGGCGACTCCCGCCACTGGCTGCTCCTTCGATTTAGATCGATTGCTGCTGGCCCTAAAGACCGAAGATCGGGTCGCCATCCCCGTGCTCGGCACCACGGCGCTGGTAGTTGCCGAAGCTGGCTATGAATATGCCATTCAGGTGGCAGAATCCCTGCGCAAAGCGGGGATATCGGTGCAGCTCGATCGACGGAAGACAGCACCAGTGGATACGATTCCTTGGACAATTCGAATCGGTGCGCCGGAGCAGCAGCAGCAAACCGTCAAATTAGAGCGGGAGGGCCGTCAACAGGTGGTGACGATCGCCGCCGCCATTCATCAGATTCAGCAGAAGCCCTAGAACCATGAAACAGAAAAGAGAAGATAACCTCCTGCGAATCGCTATTCCCAGCAAAGGAGCCTTAGAAAAATCCACATCCGAACTGATGGCCGCCGCTGGCCTGAAGGTTTCGCGACCCAACGATCGACAATATGTGGGCACCATTGCTAGCCTCCCCGGTGCGGAAGTGATTTTCCAGCGGGCCTCGGATATTGTCACCAAAGTGCAAGAGGGCAGTGTGGACTTGGGGATCACTGGCTTTGATGTGTTCGCCGAGGAAAGTATCGGCTACGACCACCTGGCGGCTATCTATCCCGAGCTGGGCTTTGGCCGCTGCGAACTGGTACTAGCGGTGCCCGATAGCTGGATCGACATTGTGACCATGGCCGACTTGGCCGATCTCACCCTGGATTTTCGCCAAAACAAAAAGCGCAATCTGCGCCTGGTGACCAAGTATCCAAACCTGACCAGAGACTGGCTGCACCAGCACCAAATCGTTCACTTCACTTTGGTGGATGCCAACGGTGCTCTGGAAGCTGCACCCAAAATGGGCTATGCGGATATGATTGCGGATGTGAGTAGCACTGGTACCACCCTGCGGGAAAATCGACTGAAGCCGATCGCTGGTGCGCCCATGCTGAAATCCCAGGCTTGTTTGATTGCGAACAAAAATCTGCTGCGGGAGGACGATCGGAAGCAGGAAATGACGAAGTTGATTTTGGACTCGATTGAAGCTTACCTAGAGGCCAAGAAATACACTTCGATTACGGCCAATATTTTGGGTGACAGTGCCGATGAGCTGGGCAAGCGTTTGATCGCCAATAGCGAACTCTCGGGTCTGCGCGGCCCGACGGTCTCGAAGGTCTACACGAACACTGCCGAAAACTGGTATGCGGTCACTGTGGTGGTCAGCGAAAGCCAATGGCGCAATGCCGTCAGCCACCTGCGCGCCCTCGGCGGCACCGATATTACCGTCTTCTCTCCCGATTATATTTTCGGTGCCGAGTCTCGCCACAGCCGAGAACTGATGAGCTTATTACATGGTTCATAGCTATAGTTTACTAGAGGTGTTGGTTTTTATATTTGTCGAAGCTGTCTTTAGCGCGGGTAGTGATGACTTCAGGATTTTGTTGCAAACCCCAAATTTGTCGCAAATCCAATATAAATCCGGGTACCACATCCTCACCCGATAGCTCTAATGGATCTTCTAACGGCTCCAGTGGTTGTCCTTGGCGATAAACATATACTCGACGGTGTTTTGGATCTATTAACCAGCCCAACTTTGCCCCATTATCAAGATATTCTTGCATCTTTGTCTGTAAATCTGCTAAACCATCCGTGTCTGAACGCAATTCCACTACAAAATCGGGAGAGAGTCTGACAAAGCCTTTGCTGGGGGCTATGGTTAACTCCGACCACCGCTCTGGACTGATCCAACAAGCGTCAGGCGATGCGGGCTGTCGCCCAGGCTAGCGCCAACGAGTAGCACCATTGGGCAAAATAAACCCAGTCGAAGAATCGAAGCCTTTACCTACTTGGCCCGCATTCCGCCACCATAAATACAATTCTCCCGAAATACTCCAGTTTCGCTCTCCAGTTTCCCATCCGGTTGGTGGATTCACAATCAAATCTCCCTGGGCCGTTCTTTCTAATTTCAACTCTCGATTGGTAAGAGATAACAGCTCAAACTGCTCTTGCGTAATCTGCAACACCAGCGTATCTGGCAGCTCCAATAGCAATTTTCTGGGTAGAGAAGGAGTTTCTAGCATATTACACCATTAGTTCAGCTAATACCATTGTAAAACACTTCTGAGGAATTTTCGGCGTTGCTGAATGAGCGTTTGATCACTTTGTGTCAAACACAATCGATCGCCTCCAGCGGTTGGCGTTGGACTGCCATAGATAAGAATTGTCCGAACCTTTGTTAAGCCACAATCTGCTATCAGCTAAAATAGAGTATCAGCAGTTTCTGGGTTTGCGATGCTTCTTCTAGACCACTTTCGGCCCCCTCTGAGCAGTCGTCGCCACTGGCACGCCTTCCACAACGCTTGGGCGACTTATTTGGCCACGGATCTTAACCTCAAGCTGCCGGAGGGGTTTTTCGCTGAACCAAATGTGCAGTTTGGCATTGAAATCGATGTGGCTGCTTTTGAAGAAACATCAACCATCCTAGACAATAATGCTTGGCAACCACCAGCTCCCCAGCAACAATTGCTCTATACCCCAGCAGCAAATATTGTTGAAGTTAATATTCTCAGTGATGCGGCTGGCCCAACATTGAGAAGTGCGATCGAACTTGTTTCTCCGGCTAATAAGGATCGCCCAGAACATCGCCGCGCTTTTTTGGCCAAATGCGAAACCTATCTGCGGCAGGGCATTGGTCTGGTGGTTGTGGATGTGGTGACCACTCGCCAAACTAATTTTCATCAAGAACTGCTGATTTCCTTGGTCGATAATTATGCGATCGATCAGGCGATCGAGCCACTCTATGCTGCGGCCTATCACCCGATTCAGCTTAATGAACAATCCCAGCTCGATATTTGGTATCAAACTTTCGATATTGGAGCAGTCTTGCCCACTTTACCTCTGTGGCTGGGTACTGATCTCTGTGTGCCGCTAATACTTCAAGAAACCTATGAGCAGACTTGTCAATCTCAACGGATTACAGGAAATTAACAGCAAGTCTAAATTCAAGGTCGATTGTTCTTCGCGAACCATATGCTGGGGGGGTCGGGGTTCGGCAAGCTCACCCACCTCCCCCCAGACCCCGATTGGAGGGCGTTACGCCGCCCTCCAAACCTCCCACGTAGGGGTTGATTTTGCTTAGTTGCCGCGTTGTCTTTACTGATAGTACTAAGTTGAATTAGATGCCGCAACTGCGCGACAACACTCGATCTTCTGTCGAAATCTTGAATTTGGGATTGCTACCGAATTAGCGATTTTGATCGGGGGCGATATTATTCGCCCCAGAATGCGGTTAAATCTAGAACGAATCCGGGCAATACATTTTCCCCACTGAGAGTCATCGGTGCTTGCAGAACCTCCACATCTTTCCCCCAGCGGTAAATTTCAACTTGTTGCTTTTGCGGATCGATCAACCAGCCCAAACCTACCCCATTGGCGCGGTACTCTGCCATTTTTAATTGCAGATTGGGCATTCTATCCGTCTCAGAGCGCAGTTCAATGACAAAATCGGGCACTACCTCAGGAAACTTAACACCAGCCGGGATGTTTGTTAGTTTGGATTTTTCGATCCAAGTCACGTCGGGCGATCGGACGGCTCCATTGGGCAGGGTAAAACCACCAGAAGAATCAAATACTCTTCCTAGCTGGGTTTGGCGATTCCATGTCCAAACCGCCCCAAATAAATCTCCGTTTTTCTCCGAACTTTCCCAGCCTGCCGGTGCCATTACAATCAATTCTCCATTTGCCATTAGCTCTAGTCGCAAGTCTGGGTTATCGAGACACAGCTTTTCAAACTCTTCGTGGGTGACGCGCAGAGTAATGCTATTAGTATTTAATAAGCATATTCTATCTTCTAAGGATTGCATCTTTTCCTTCCGGTTACAAAGGATATAACTCATTTTCCCCTATCTCCTACAAAAATGCACTACTATTTCCAACGAACGGATTTTTTGCTCGATCGAACTATTTTCTGGTCTAGTCCAGAGGCTTATGCAGAATTTCTAGCTATTCTAGAATCTCCGCCACAACCTAACGATCGCCTGAGAAAAATGATGCAAACCATTGCACCATGGGAATCGCGTTCATAACGCTGACTGCTCCCGAGCCATTGGCCCTCACCCTAAATCACTCTCCCAAGTTTGGGAGAGGGACTTCAATCCGGCTCCCCTTCTCCCAAAATTGGGAGAAGGGGTTGGGGGATGAGGGCAAGCCATCGCACTCAAGGATCTTAATATTTTAATGTAGAAAAGTAGTAATCAGGGTTTGAGGGGTGGCAGTTTGGCTAGGGAAGACATGGGTAGTAGGAGCTGATCTTCGATCGCCGCCCGCACTTCCCGGCTAACATAGCAGTCACTGTTCAGGCAGTCTACCAAGAGCTTATTGGCATCATAGTATTGCTGGAGCAGTTGACGCTGTTCTTTGCTGAATGGCCAGTCGTGGTCAATATCACGGTGTTTGATCATTGCTGCTCGTAGTTGTTCAATCCATTCTTGCCCTTTCGATCTCCACCATTTTATTGTGTCTTCTCTTGATAACTGCACAGGTAATTGATCTTGCAAATGTTCCATAATGCCCTGCAATGCATTTTCACCATATGAGCTCGCGAGAGAGCGAGGTCGAGCGCGCGAGAAAGATCGAGGTCGAGAGTGCGAGAAAGCTCGAGAGCGAGAGCGAGAGCGAGAGCGAGAGCGTGAGCGTGAGCGTGAGCGTGAGCGTGAGCGTGAGCGTGAGCGTGAGCGTGAGCGTGAGCGTGAGCGAGAGCGAGAGCGAGAGCGAGAGCGTGAGCGAGAGCGAGAGCGTGAGCGTGAGCGTGAGCGTGAGCGTGAGCGTGAGCGTGAGCGTGAGCGTGAGCGTGAGCGTGAGCGAGAGCGTGAGCGAGAGCGAGAGCGTGAGCGAGAGCGAGAGCGTGAGCGAGAGCGAGAGCGTGAGCGAGAGCGTGAGCGAGAGCGTGAGCGAGAGCGTGAGCGAGATCGCTATCTCTCGCGAGAGATCTCTCGCTATCTCTCGCAAGACAAAAGTAATAATCTCGAATAGCCACAAGTTTATATTCGGCTTGCACAGAAGTAGATTTTTGCTCAACCCATTGCAAATAATTCTGTATTTGCTGATCATCAGCAACTATATTATCGAGCCAGTGCTTCATCTCGATCAGTAGCTGGTCAGCATTATCCAACATCCCTACCGTCAATAGGAAAACTTCACGCCAGTCTTTATTGGTAATATGAATAACCAAACCATCAAAGTCACCACTAGCTGTTTCTTTGAAGTAGCGAGCTGTAAAGAATTCCTGGAAAGTCAAGTGTGAGAAGGAATAAATTGCCCTAGCCCTCTCTACCAGCAAGCCATGATGAGCCTCGATCGCCTTCAAAACCACCTCACCATCGACTTCTAGTGTCTTTGGGTCACTAGCCGCACCAGGTAAATTACGGATGTAATCCTGAATTTGTGCCTCCACCAGCTTCTGCTTAAAAAAGTATTCCCCCTGGCTAAAGGTGTGATAAGCAATCCGGCTGAGTAAGTCTTCCTTACGCTTCAAGGAAAGCTGTTGATACACCTCTTCTCGGCGAATATTCCGCTTCACATCCCATTTTTTGAGCAGAACATCAACTCCCTCGCTATACAGCTCCGATCGATTGGCTGGAAAGCCCCCCCGACTGCCGAATACCAGGCATAGCAAAGTCAGTAACAGCGGGTTCGTCGCTAGATCTCGCAATCCTTGATGATTCTCTTCACGCAGTATCTGAGGAAAATCTTGGGCTTTAACAGGATCGGTCTGAAACCACTTGGTGGCAAAATCATCAATCTGCTGGTCATCGAAATCGGCAACTTGCACTTCTGTGAACTGATCGAAGGTATATTCACGGGCTGCAATTCGGCAGGTAATAATAAACTGACTTTCCGGAAACCTCTGAGCAGCTTGGCGAATTGTGGTTAACACTCGATCATGATCTACCGATCGCACCTCATCCAAACCATCCAGCAACAGCATCCATCGCCCTGCCAGCAACAGTTCACCTACCGTTCCCCGCGCTTCATCAACACCAGAGATCTCCAGTTGAGTAGCCAAAAAGCCAACCAAATCTGGCTGTCCCTCTGTTTCAGCAAATTCTTTGAGGGTAATAAAGAATGGCACCCGGTCACCCTGCACTGCTCCCGCCAAACACTGCAAAGTCAACCACTTCAAAAAGGTTGTTTTGCCCGCTCCCGGCTTCCCCAAAATCATTAGCTGCCGATGGCATTGCACCGCTACCAGTCCCGGCACCCGTCCTGTTTTCACTTGACCCATCAGTAACCGATCAAAATCCGCGCCCCCACAAGCCGCCTGCAACTCATCCACCGACAAGCGGCGGTTTCGGGAAACCTGATCCAAGATATTCACCGTGGTATAGATGGAGTCTAGGGTAATTGGCTGCTCCATATCCAGCACCCGCATCGTGCCACAGCGGGTCATCAAGTACTTTTCTACTTTGGCCCGCACTGGTTCCACCAGTTCCGGCCCGATCGGTGAGGGTTGTTCTTGCTCTGGGAGTTCTAGGGCTACCACCTCCGAGGAGTTGAGTTTCAGCTCCTCACACAGTTCTTGGAAGATCCACCTGTCGATCGGCATCTTCCCAGTCAAAAACTTAGCTGCTGTTTGCCGAGTGCATCCCACAGCACGTGCCATATCAGCTTGAGTCTGGCCCCTCCGCCCAAATGCTGCCTTGATTTTCTCCAGCCCCGTTAGCGAAGCCTTAACCCCTTTGCTCATAAATGTTAATGCTATTAACCAACATTGACACAAGTCTACCATGTTAACTTTAACCATAGTAATAGGTTTGTCATGTTTTCATGGTCAGTAGGAGAAAAGAGCGCTCTCCACTCCATCCAGTCCCATTACCCAAAGTACTGACATGAGTAATCACCAGCCATCACTAAAACCTGACGCTCCCCACGAGATCATCCAAGATCAGATCACCCATGAGTGGTTGCGACAGGCTAAATGGAGCTTTAACGTTTTCCTAGGCTGTACCGCCATTTCCGCCGCCATCGGCCTCACCGGAGTAACCCTTGTCCTGAGCGGCAAACTCCCCGAAGGCAGCCTCACCGCCGCCTCCGGTGCGATCGGCACCTCCGCCCTAGCTCGTTTAGCCCAGCAATGCAGCGATCGCCTCAACCACCAACGCCAACAGGATGATCGCGATCAATCGGACGATCCCAACCAGTAAACTCAATCTGCGCCCAACCAATACGGGGGTTAATACCCCCAATTTCCGTGAATACAGTCATGTCGATGTAATCCGGGCCTGCGGACACAAAGGCGATCGCCGACAAACCAGAGATCAGACTAAAGCAATTCTTGCAAAAACCTAAATTCAGTAACAAGCAGGAGAAATAAATGTTGCCATCAGAGCACTCACTTATTAGACTTGTTTTTGGATCTGTGGGGAGGGCGATCGCTTCGCTCACCAGAGGTATCGCCTTATCTGGCGGCTGGTATTTCAATCAGCCATGATCCCGGCCTCGGTACCGAACTTTCCTTCGTACTGATTGAGAATTCCTACGGTTAAATCACTAAGTTCTCCCGCTGATATATATTTCCCATGGATAGAATTACTCCAGTTTCTGGGATAGGCGATGCAGTAGGTATTCTTGCTAATGAGTTCCCTAGTAACTCCGGGAAATATTGATTTGTGTTTTTTGTAATAATCATCAGATTTCCAGATCTGTAAGGTGATGACATTAACTGGTACGGGCGGATAAATTGATTTTCCGATTGTATTGGTAACAATTGGTCCCCATGTACCATTCGGTAATTGACCGGCTTTGTACATTGCTTCACTTTCTTGACGTTGTGGGATACCTCCTTGCGTCAGAGTTGTAGTGACATCAGCCGTGAGTTCATGATATTCCAGATCTCTGATTTTTTTGGGAATGACCTGTTTAATGGTGTAGCTAGTGAGGGGAGCTAAAGAATAAAAGAGTCCACCCCCCATCTCACCTTTCCGACAGATTTCTTTACGGTCCATTTCTTGCCCTTTCGTTTTAACGTTTGCCAGATATTCTTCGGCAAAGGCTTGGGGTGTTTGAGATATGGTGGTTTTAGAGGTGATTGCAAAAAATCCGGCGGACAGAGCGGCTGGAATTAATAGGAAATAAATTTTCATGATGGATGTGGGGCTGGACTCATCTTTACCTAGTGTTCCCAAATCCTAGCGATACTTATGTGTTTCTACTGCATTCCTTCTTGGAATGATTGCTGCCCGAAACCGCTGTTTTCAATCAGACAAAATGATGGCGGATTAATGAGCCGAGAATTTTCCGCTTATTTGGCCACTATAGTCATGTTGATGTTATCCGGGCCTGCGTACACAAAGGCGATCGCCGACAATATAGATCAGACTAAAGCAAATCTTGCAAAAGCCCAAATGTAGCATTGACGCAGTAGCAGCCGGAGAAAGAAATGTTGCCGTCAGTGCACCCACCTAGTGCCGCCCGGCAAGGTGATATCGGGGTATCCGGCAGTACCACATAAGACTTGGCTGAAGGCTTCGGCAATTATCAATCGATTGCCAGAAATGCTTCAGGCTTTCAAAAAGCTCCAAGGTTGAGAAGATTGGGCTTTTGTCTCATCCTGCAGATTGCCGAGCAGCAAAAAAAATCAATAAGGCTAGCCCATTCAGTACACAGCCAGCAATGCCTGCATACATCCGTATGGGCTGGCGTTTGGTCAGTTTGCGCTCTTTGAAAATTGCATTTATTCCCAGCGCTAGGCCAAAAACGGTAAAAAGTATTGGAAAATTGAATGTACAACTAAGTACACATCATCATAGAAAGGGTGCGGAAATCAAGCAGCCTTTGTAGGAGCTGATTTAGCGGCATCACACTTAGCCATGATTTTGGCAATCGACTTGCTTGTCCAATTGAAAGGATGTGCAACTTCATTCCATTC
>JANMHS010000094.1:0-15033 GCA_031375385.1 Synechococcales cyanobacterium OTE_70_metabat_200
GAATGGAATGAAGTTGCACATCCTTTCAATTGGACAAGCAAGTCGATTGCCAAAATCATGGCTAAGTGTGATGCCGCTAAATCAGCTCCTACAAAGGCTGCTTGATTTCCGCACCCTTTCTATGATGATGTGTACTAAGGAACTGTTCTTGGAATATAATTATGTTCTCAAATAAAATATAGCAATCATCCATTAATTTGTAATTAATTTCAGGAAACCGATTATGGTATCAACATTAGAAAAACCTCTCACTTCTACAAAAACTACTGGAGAAGTGCTTAGACTACCTTGTAAATTTATTAAAGGCGAAACAAACTTAGATTCGCTAGCCATTGCAGCTATTGCTCAGGAATTATCATTTAAAGGTAGAAATGTTCTACCTTTAATCGTTAAGAGCCTCAAGCAAGATAGATACGAAGCAATTATTAATTCTCAAGTGTTAGTAGCTGCCAAGCAGGCTAAACTAGATTTTATCTATTGTATTATTGTTGAATCTAATGAGATCGAACAGATCCAAGTTGAGACAGGGATGCCTGTTCAAACAGTTAAAATAGATCTCCAGCAATCGGCTGAAATTGAATTGGTCACTGCTTTTGAATCAGTGAAAAAGAGCATTCCTGAATTCTCTAAAGTTGAACCCAAAAAGATTGCAAAAGCGATCATTCAGTATCGTAATAGTAAGCAGATTACCAATCTTAACTTTCTTGCCACTCTGAAGTGTGGTATTGGTAAAACTAAATTACCATCACTGGAAAACAGATTTACATATTAGAAGATGAGTTCATAAAATTCTCGGTAAAACTAAATTACCGAGAATTTTGGTTTGCGGACAGTCACAACAGTTCCTTTGCAAACATATACAATGTAGGCTGGGCAATGCCCACGTTCTTCATCAATTCAGGCTCTCAATGCTGTCAAACTAGATTTGTTAAGTGACACACTGGTTGGGTCGAGGGAGACGATTAAGTCCCACCCCTCCCTATTAGATCTGGACGTGCCCATTTCTGTGCATCCAGCTCCCGATAATCTAGGCTCTTGCCTTGCTTCTGCTTCCCCTGTGGATGTAGTCATGGCAGCTCTTATGGATCAGGTTCAATGACGAAGTGATCCAATTGATAGGACAGAATGTGACTTCATGGCTCGACCAACTCACAAAAATAGAAATTAGTGCAAATGAATTATGACATTTGTCATGATTTATTTTGTGAGAGGGGATTCTTGAATATTGCGATCGACCAGGGGTTTTTCTGGAAATAGTGTTTCTATTTGAGAAGAATTGCACTGATGATTTTTCTGGGAATTTAACAGCCTGTTGTTAATTTTTGCCGCACCAGCACTGATTTTCTGCTGTCTCTCAGCAGAAAACTCTTGTCTAATTTCGCGATAGGTTCTGTGTTTTTGGCTCATAATGATTCACCTCCATTTGTTTCCTCTAAATATTCTGCAAAGCGTTGGTCCGCGATGTTTTCTTATGGAGACGCTTCTCTTTCCTGCGGAACATTTCATGATCGAGACGCTTCTCGTTGGCGGAGCCTCTCCTTTGGAGAAACGCCAACGATTCAACATCATTAAAACTCACCAAAAAGGCAAAATGGAGATCGAGTGAAAGTATTGATCGATAAGTTATTGCCTACATATCAGAGAATTTATCCCACACGGCTACTTTAAACCATGTTGGCATTCGATCGGCTTTCATTTCTAGAAATGCAGCATCAGTAATTTCTGCCGTCCAGATCTGCTGATGGGTAGAATTATCGAAAATATAAGCCCGATTTGTGTGACGAATTGCATCTACTAGCAAGTTTAGAGATCGAGTATACCGAGCAATAATTTTATCCTCTGGTACAGAATGCCCACCCAGACTGACTCGCCGCTGCACCCGTAAAATATTAATCATCGGATCTTCAGTCGCTACATAGTAGAGATAAGTTCGATAGCCTCTGCGTTGTGCTTTTTGCAAAAAAGCTACTTTGTCAGGCGATGACATTACTGTCTCAAAGGTAAAAGAGGTACCAGTCTCCAGCAATTTATGCCGAATAAAGTCCGCAGCTACGGAGGCAAAATATGAGTTGACCGAAACTTCATAGAAACTCAGCTTGTCATCGTTAAAACGGAGAAGTTCCGCTTCGTCTAGTAACTCAGCTCTAGCTAGGAGCGTTGAATTTCGGAAGAATGTTAGGATCTCTGCTGCTGTAGTACGAATCCGAAAAGGTTGCAGATCGAGAGAATCGAATTTGCGGATCTCTTGCTCGATCTCATCGGGATTCACATAAACACCGAGTAATTCTGATCGAATCACTGATTTGATAGTACTTTTACCAGAACCATTAGGCCCAGCAAACATCCGCAATCGGGGTATATCGGTCATAGTAGTTGTCGTCTCGCACCGATCGCAATTGGAGTAGGTGGCTCAATCTTTTTTACCATCTTACTGGAGCCATCGGGAAAGCGTTCGTAGATAATGCCATCTTCGCTCTCTAGGACGCTATATCCAGCCGCTAATGACTGCCAATAGGCTTGGGTGACAGCAGACTGTGCTAGGGCGGGAATGTGTTCTTCTAGGTATTGAATTTCTTGTTCTCGCATGGTTACACTACTTGCTATCCAACTTTAATATCTATTTTACGGTAACTTTGGGCCTAATAGACCATTTTTGATTAGCAGGAGGATCGATCGTACTACTGACTACAGCAGAGCGTGTAACCGCCAAAATTCTCCAATTCAACCTCTCAGAAAGCGTCCTCGAACGCGAACAACTTATCCAGATGGAAGCATATCCATCGATCGGCAACCCGCAGCAATTCTTTTGTACTACCAAGACTTACTGAAGAACGATCTCGATACTAACAAAACAATCGAGTTCAGAGCGATCAATTTCGACTCGTTTACCAGAGGGATCGAGAGCGATAATGAGATCGTCTGCTCCAAGGCGATTCTCCAAAGGAGAGGCTACGCCAACGATCTGCCAGAGAGAATTAGTCGGATAGAGATGTTCTTGACTATTACGATCCATGCACTTTACCACCCGATGCTGACAGTCGGGAGCGCCGTTCGCATAGCGTCCCTGGGGAATCGGCTCGCAGGCGATCGGGCATCTAACAGCGAGTTTATCCGGTATTAGCAAAAATTGATCGACTAAATTATCGGGCAACCAAATCAAATCCCAATATTGAGAATAGATTAACATTCCCGCCTCGATGCGATGAACCACTCGGAAAATATGATTGCGATCAATCTGAGTTATCATCGAGCCTTGAACACCAGGATTGTCAATAATTTCTCGATAAATATTTTCATATTCTATCCCCTCCAGTTCCGAATCTCTTTCGCAAACGCACACCGCTCCTTTCGGACAGATGCGAGGATAAATATTCGGCCTGACTTCGATGCGATTATCGATAATTTCAATTATCCCAGTATCGATTGGCACGTCACCTTCATATCTGACCGAACCATCGATCTTAACTCCCCAAGGTGAGAAAAAATGCTCGACTAGATAATCGAGCCATTCAACATATCCATCGAATTTTTCTCCGCCAGTATGCTCCAAGCGATCACCTCGATCGTTGACTCGCCACTGACAGTACAGACTCGGTTGGCTTCCTGGTGGTAGATTGAGATCGATGATCGATTGATCTTCATCTTCAACATCGACAAAATATTCAGCATCCACGCCTAAGTCAAGTCCGATGGCTGCTAGTCTGCGCTCTGTTTTAATTGCATCGGTATCGCGTTTGACTCTTCTAGTCCGAGCAAACTTTTGCAGGTAATCTGTCTGAGCTAAAGAAAGGGCTGGAGTTATTGTCCAAAACCCGTAAAAGTCGGTACTATAGCCCATAATGCGATCGTCTTTCGAGAAATTTCAATATTTTTAGATCTTAGCTTAAATTTGTTGTCTATCGTATTTAAGTAGTATTTTAATAGATGAAAAGCAATTTCTCAATTTTTGGATTTATGCTGATGCCTATTCCGAAGCAATCTTCACCGGAAAGCTTTAAAATAGCGATGGAGATCAAAGATTCTAGCCAAAACTCATTTCCGATATGGGAATATCCGTCCTACGGGATCGCCACTTGATATGAACACCCAGCTAGTCGAATCTCTCGCTGAAACAATTCATAACCTGTCCCCCGCAGAACACCAAGAACTACTAAGCCTCATTAGATACCATTGAACAATTTGATGCCGTTCGCGCAGCGGTTGCCCCGCAAAATCGACTACAGCACCTCATCGCCCTCGCCCAGCACGCCAAATTCTCCTCCCAGAACTACTCAACCAACTCAAGATTTCAGCCCCAGCAGTTTATGCCTAGGTGCTATATCACCACTAGCGAACAGCAAGCAATCATAGATCGAGGTGAATACAGCCAATGCCCAATGGATTACTCATCATGGCAAACTTGCACCCTCCATCCTAGCCATTAGCAGCAGTTGCTCAGCGATCGCATCGACTAGTTGAGCAACTGCTGCATATCCAATTGCACCTCTAGAAAAGCCTAGGGGACAACAATTTCGGTGGTTAGCACCAGTTCCGTTTGGTAGTTATCACCTTGTAGATGATGAAAAACCACTAAGGCCAAAAGTTCTCAGATCCTTGTGCTTCCAGAGCACCCGAGCCGATCGCTTCCCTGTGCCCAAGACATTTCTCCAAAGGAGGCTCCGCTAACATGAGGTGTCTCCAACAGAAAATCGCAGCTCCCCACCACCATCCAGATCGCTGGAGAAACCGCCTAAATTCAACAACATCTCACCCGCCACCCCGCCACCTCCACCCACCCCGTTCGCGTTTGCATTTGCGAAGCATCTCGCAGAGAAGCTTCTTCGGAGGAGAATCGAACCCCAGAAACCCTCGATGACATCACCATCAGCGGCGGCGAAGGACTAGGCACCTTCACCTGACAAGCAAGAGATGTAAAATAGGTGAGCACCCAGAAAACCTCGACTATCCAAAGAAAAAGTCGAGCCACCAAACCCTCACCCCATGTCAGCAAAAGATATATTCCACGAATCAGTCAAACACGGCCTAGTCAAAGATGGCTGGACAATCACCAAAGATCCACTAGAGCTAGAATGGGAAGGTGTCACAGTCAAAATAGATATCGCCGCAGATCGCCTGATCTCCGCCGACAAAGGAGACGAAAAAATTGCCATCGAAATCAAAAGTTTCACCAGTCCTTCAGCCATCAGCGACTTCCACACCGCATTAGGCCAATGTCTAAACTACCAAATCATGCTCGAAGTACATGAACCCGATCGCAGCCTGTACCTCGCAATCCCCCTCGATGCCTATGAAACCTTCTTCCAGACTAAGTTTGCCAAAACTGCGATTGCCAGATATCAACTTCAACTAGTCGTTTATAATCCAATCCTTGAGGAAATTGTACAGTGGATAAAATAGAACTATATCGCAACTCCATTCAGGCTCTACTCCAAAAACACAACCAACACTCACCCAAAAATAATAGTGACGTTGAGAACGAACTGGTTTTTGATACAGAACGCGATCGATACCAGCTCATGCGAGTAGGCTGGCAAGAAATGAAGCGCATCTATCACACCACCATGCACTTCGACATCAAAGACGGCAAAATCTGGATACAGCAGAACATGACAGACGTAGATGTAGGCCAAGAACTAGTCGATCTAGGAGTCCCTAAAGAAGACATCGTACTAGGGCTACAACCTCCTTACAAGCGACCTTACACAGGATACGGTGTCGCCTAATAATCAAAATGAGCAAACCCAGCATCTTAATCTTAGACGACGACGAAATGTGGATGGCACGTCACGAACGACGGCTAATTCAAGCAGGCTTCCGCTGCTTCGCCACCCAAAACAGCGCCGAAGCGTTCGCGTAGCGTCTCCGTTAGGAGAATCGACTTCGGCAAATCACCACCATCGACAACCTCGTCCCCCTCCAACCCGAAAACCTCAAAATGCTCCAAAACGAACTCACCGCCCCCAAACGGTGGTTCAAAACCCACATCCTCCCCGCCCTCCAACAACTAACCATCACCCCCACCGACACCACCCAAATCGCCACCATCATTAGCCAAATCCGCGCCAAAACCCCCGTCACCTGCCACACCACCATCCAAATCGCCGGAGAAACCGCCCAGATTCAACAACACCTCACCCGCCACCTTCAATAACTAACCACCCACCCCAACCAAACCCCAGAAACCCTCCAACACCTCCGCCAAACCTTCGATCGCTGGCATGACATCACCATCAGCGGCGGCGAAGGACTAGGCAGCTTCACAAACTGAAGATAACTTCACACTTTACTTCACAGTATTGCTTTATAATGAGCAACAGGGAACCATAAAAGCAACCAGACCCCGCCAGTTCCGCCCACGTCTGGAAAACCCCAAAAAGCATGTTAAAAGTGATCAACACCAATCCACTAACAGCACCACCACCGCCAGAAGTGCCCCTCAAAGACACCCCACTGGTCAGAGTAATCGCCCAACTGCGCTTTCCACCGATCCTATCGATCGAGGACACGAAGTTTGTTGCGTCTTTCCAAGAAGCAATCCGAGAAGAGTATCCGATTTTGCAGCCAGTCCAAGCCCAAAATCTTATCTTTAACTCCGAAAATGCTGTGTCATCCTCAACTTCAACCACATGGTGTTTTTCAGATGTTGATCGTATTTGGCGAATTTCCCTGGCAAATAACGCTGTAACCATTGACACAACTAAGTATGTAAGCCGCAAAGAGTTCTTGAGCAGGTTAGAAAAACTGCTGAACTTGCTTGATGAGAGGTTTCAGTTATCACAAATAGAGCGATTTGGCATGAGGTACATTGACCGTGTTTCCGGCCAAAATCTGCATGAGATATCATCACTTATCAAACCTGAAATGGCTGGAATTATTTCTAGCGACCTTCAAGAGTATATGCAACAGATCCTACATGAGTCGGTGTTTATACTACCTGTAGAAGAGGCTTTAATTGCTGCTAGATGGGGTATTGTCCCTGGGAATGTTACATTTGATCCGTATTCAATCGAAGCCATCAATGAGCCTAGCTGGATATTAGATCTGGATATGTCTTCAACCAAAGAGCAATCATTTAACATTGACTCCTTGATGCAGAAAGCTAATAGCTTTGCGGCAAGACTTTATACATTTTTCCGATGGGTAGTAAATGATGAGTTTTTGCGTCGATATGGAGGTGAAGTATGAATATTCTTTTGGCCAAAAATAATGGTGGACGGCTTTCTACTGAAGTCAGAGGATCGAGACCTCTAGCCCCGATTCTTAACTCGCCAATCTTTAATGCTAACTACAGCACGATATTTTTTGTTGAAGAGTGGAACCGTCGTAAAGTAACTGTTTTGAAAATGACAACTAGTGGTGTAGATCTACAGCTCATTAGTTCAAAAGCTCTACCAGTAATTTATCCAGTACAATCCACACAGCAAGCAATAAATGAATTGAGGAGAATCAGTGGATTGACCTGGGATCAACTTGCTCAGTTATTTGATGTTTCACGTAGGAGCATTCACTTTTGGGCGAGTGGACAAACGCTGTCATCTAAAAACGAAGAAAAATTAAATCAAATACTGAATACTCTCCGATATATTTCTTTGGGTAGCGGGAGTCTCAACCGTAGTCTATTGATGAAAATTCATAGTAGCGGAATCTCTTATCTAGAAATGCTTGCTGCTGGAGAATATAGTGAGGTCAGAAAGTTCATTGGTGCTGGAAACATTCCTGAAGGGTCAAAATCACCACAATTATCTAAGAAAGCAGAAATTTTGCAAGTAATAACTAACCCAGGTGATTTAGCGGATGCTCTTCAAGAGACCGTCCATCGTGAGGTTGGCCGATCAAGAGTGGCGAAAAGCGTGAGGAGTCGGAAGCATAGTGACAGCCAATGAAAATGACAGTTGGATTTCAGGAGTAGATTCTGCTTTGGAGAATTGGCGGCAGGGAGACTGTGTGGTCGGAGACGACCATTGGTTCTCTTTTCGCTTCTCCCCTCAATACCCATTAACAGAAGATTCAAAAGAAGTTACAGCAGCAGACACTGAAGCAGATCTGGCGGAGTCAGCAGTCAATGGCTTTGCAGTTTTGACTCAGACCTGTGATTTGGTAAGGCTTTGTGCCGATCGTCCTTTTGTGGAAATTGCACCGTTGGTAGAAGTTGATGCTGAAAAATTGCAAGATATCAAACGGGTCAAAATACCTCGATACGCCTACATTTCTGGAGTAGCAGAGCAAAACTTAGTTGCCGATCTCGATCGAGTGATGACGGTGGAAAAGACGGTGGTGGCTACGTGGGATAGGATAATAGGATGCCAAAATGATGAAGAGATTCGGGCATTTGGGAAATCACTATCAAGAAAATGCAGTCGATTCGCCTTCCCTGATGACTTTAATGCGTTTATCAGAAAGTTACAAAAGCGTATGAATGATAAGCACGAAAAGACTAGTGATGAAGGATTGGCTTTACGCGCTCTTCGTGAGATCAGAGTGCAAGCCACGCCATTCTGGGATGCTGAAGAAACAAAGCTTAAATTTTGGTTTATTCATTTTCAGGAAAAGGTGAATTTTAAAGATAAGGAATGGCATGAGTTATTGGGTGACTGGTTGAAGCTATTGCCTGCATCCGAAAGATTTACATGTGTTGAGGGAGTGGTTATGTCGGTGGGAGATATGACAGCCGCAGAATATTTGAGTAGTGATCAGCTTGACCTCGATCGCTTATCCTCTAGCTAAAACCAGCTCATGAGCAAACCCAGCATCTTAATCTTAGACGACGACGAAATGTGGATGGCACGTCACGAACGACGGCTAATTCAAGCCGGATTTCGCTGCTTCGCCACCCAAAACAGCGCCGAGGCGTTCGCGTAGCGTCTCCGTTAGGAGAATCGACCTCGGCAAATCCGAAACCTCCATCAAATTCGCCCTCATCGACGAAAGCCTCTTCGTCCCCCCAGTCCTGATCGACGAAAACCAACGAGAACTCCAACTGAAAAATTGACATTCCTCTCTTTTTGAGAGATAATTTCCTTATGCTTGCCTCAACGCCTATGACTTCATGCACTTAATATCGATCGCCAACCTCAAGGAAGATGCGGCCGTCTATCCTGATGCCGAGCGACCAATCCAAAACTGGTTTAAAACAGTCGAAAATGCTGATTGGCAGAATCTTGAGGAAGTCCGTCAATCCTTTAAAGACGCTGAAGCTGTAGGTAACTTTACAGTTTTCAACATCAAAGGAAACAGCTATCGGTTGATAGTAGGAATCGATTATGAGCGACAGATAGTTTACTACAAATATTTTCTAACTCACGCTGACTATAGTAAGGACAAGTGGAAAAATGACCCTTATTTTTGATCGAAAGCAATATATTGATCTCTTAGCTAAATACCAACCTAAACTCATTAAAAACCAGCAAGAATACCAAGAAACCCTAGCTGTCATAGAATATTTTGTTTTCAAAAAAGAGCGGACTCCAGAAGAATTAGCTTTGTATGACCTAAGCATCCTGTTAGTTAAAGAGTACGAATCCAAAGTCTATCCAATGGATGACTGGAAGACACAATCTCCAAATGAAATGTTGCAATATTTACTCCAAACCAGCGGTAAAAAACAAGCCGACCTGGTTGAAATCATTGGTTCTAGCGGTGTTGTTTCTGAGATCGTGAATGGTAAACGAGCAATCAGCAAAGCTCAAGCTAAAAAGTTGAGTGAGCTATTTCGAGTTTCTGTTAGCCTTTTCCTTTAAGCCATCCTGGAAAAAGCAAAACTGGTATTTCCAATTTAGATCGAAGTGTACAATGGGACTCACTGAGCTGACCATGGAGCTAAACGCTGGACTCTACCCGATCATCTTCGTCAACCTACTCCCGATCGATGGAGTAATTGATACCCGCAGATAGGGACTAGCCCAATCCAGTTCTCAGCTCCTGGCTGGCTGCTTGGAGCGCAGCGGGTAATTGGCTGGCATCCCGACCACCGGCCTGGGCGAGATTCGGACGGCCACCGCCTCCGCCACCACAAATTTTGGCGATCGCCCCAATGAACTTGCCAGCCTGTAGACCTTTCGCATTCACCTCCGGACTAAAAGCGGCCACCAGTGTCACCTTATCGGTTGCGATCGCCGAAGCCAAAACTACGGCTCCAGCACCCAACTTTTGCAGCAGGCGCTCCGCAGCAGTCTGGAGAGCAGAGGCTTCCACCCCAGCCAGTTCGGCTACGACGATCTTGAAACTACCGATCGCTTCCGCCGTAGCTAATAGTTGCTCGGATTTCAGGACAGCTAAGTCGCACTGGGCTTGGCTGAGTTGTTTGAGATTGAGTTTGAGTTCCTCCTGGAGCGTATTGACCCGATCGACGATTTCCTCCGGCTTCGCCTTGAACTTTTCGCCCAACTCTTTGACCACCGCTTCCCGGACATTGAGGTATTCCAAAATAGCCCCCCCGGCCACCGCTTCGATCCGGCGGATACCAGCAGCTACGCCCACTTCCGAAATGATTTTGAAAGCACCGATTTCCGCCGTATTGTCCACATGGATGCCGCCGCATAGTTCCATAGAAACGCCACCAAAATCCACCACTCGGACTTCCGCACCATATTTTTCGCCGAACATGGCCACAGCGCCTTGGGCTTTGGCTTGATCGATCGGCATCACCGCCACTGCTGCCCGGTGAGCGGCGCTAATCCAGCTATTTACCAAGTCTTCCACGGCTTGGACTTCTTGGGCTGTCAAAGGTCGCGGACAGTTGAAATCGAAACGGAGCCGATCGAAAGCCACCAAGGAACCGGCCTGGGAGATCTCTGGATCTACTATTTCTTTCAACGCCGCCTGCAACAAGTGAGTAGCGCTATGGTTGGCCTGGGCTTTGCGCCGAGAGCTCCCATCGACCTGAGCATTGACTCGATCGCCCTGGCGCAGACTGCCCCGCGCTACCGTACCAAAGTGCACGAAGAAATTGCTTTCCTTCTGGACATCGTGGATCTCCACTAATAAGTCTTCACCAGATAGGTAACCGCGATCGCCAATCTGACCGCCGGATTCGGCATAGAAGGGCGTGACATTTAGAATAATCTGTACCTGATCACCGGCTTCCGCTTCTTCTTGGACTGCACCGCCGAGGATGATTGCTTGGATTTCTGCGTTGTGTTGGAGGTGATCGTAGCCGAGGAAGCTAGTGGGAGCTAGGGTTTTACCCAGTTCCTCGATCGCCCCACGCACCGTTAGATCGATTTCTTGGCGGGAGCTTTGGCCGGTGGCAATTTGGATCGCCATCGCCTGTTCATAACCCGGTAAATCGATGGTTAACCCTTGCTCTTCGGCAATTTCTTGAGTTAGCTCCAAAGGAAAACCAAAGGTATCGTAAAGCTTGAAAGCATCACTACCAGAAATAACTTTGGCACCGCTGGCTTTGACGGAGGAAATCACCTCTGTCAATAGTTTTTCACCCCGTTCTAAGGTTTTCAAAAATTGGCTTTCTTCTCGGCGCAGCTCCACTTTGATTTTCTCGGCCCTTTCCCGGACGATCGGGTAGACGGCTTCGGATAGAACAATCGCCGTTTCGGCGACATTATCAATAAAAGTGCCATCAATTCCCAGCAGGCGACCGTGGCGCACTACCCGCCGCACCAGGCGACGCAGGATATAGCCACGCCCCGTATTGGAGGCCCGGATGCCATCGCCGATCATATGGACGACCGATCGAACGTGGTCGCCAATCACTTTTAGGGATACTTTTTGATTTTCGCTGGCAGCATGATAATCGAGACCAGCAGCCAGCGCAGCGGTTTCGATTATCGGGAAAATCAAATCGGTTTCGTAGTTATTGGGCACCCGTTGGAGGATCTGAGCCATCCGTTCTAGACCCATGCCTGTATCAATGTTTTGGTTTTGGAGGGGCGTGAGTTTGCCATCCACATCCCGGTTGTATTGCATGAATACCAGGTTGTAGAACTCAATGAAGCGACTGTCGTCCTCTAGATCGATCAGGTCGTCGCCCTGCTCTGGGTGGAAATCGTAGTAGATTTCCGAGCAAGGGCCGCAAGGGCCGGTGGGTCCTGAGACCCAAAAGTTATCATCGGCTCCCATCCGCTTGATGCGTTTGGGGTTAACACCGATTTTTTCTTCCCAGATTTGGAAAGCTTCATCGTCTTCTTCGTAGACACTGACTACTAAATTCGCTGGTGACAGGCCAAAGATTTCTGTGGAAAGCTCCCAACCCCAACGGATTGCCTGTTCTTTGAAGTAATCACCAAAGCTAAAGTTGCCCAGCATTTCAAAGAAGGTGTGGTGGCGGGCGGTTTTGCCGACGTTTTCAATGTCGTTGGTGCGAATGCATTTCTGCGAAGTGGTGGCACGCGGAAACTCCGACTGGCGCTGACCTAAGAAAATTGGCTTAAATGGCAACATGCCAGCGATCGTCAGCAGTACGGTGGGATCTTCGGGCACGAGGGAGGCGCTGGGCAGAGGCTGGTGGCCGCGATCGGCGTAGAAGCCCAGAAATTTTTGCCGAATTTCGGCACCGCTGAGATGAGGAGCTGACATAGTTTTAAATCGCAGAATACAGAAAAATTGGGGAGTGGCCGATCGATCTAGCCGGATCTATTTTATCTTTTCGATGTCTTCTGTCTGACTATTTGCAGAAGTCTGTGGTTCGGCATCGGTATTTACCGGCGGCATATTCAATGCCGCCGTTTTTCCGTTAGCCTCTTTGGTGAGGATAGCGGACTCGTTGGGATTGCGAAAAGTGCGCCAAGCGGCCTTGAATCCTACCACGAATCCCTGGGCCGTAACTTGGACTTGACCGACCTGTCGCTTGGTAGTGCCCAGACTGCGATCGACCTGTTCCACCACATTGGCCGCTCGCTGCACGCCCCGATTCACATCCTTTTGCAGGCTGCTGAGATCGGAACCAGTGGCCCGCAGCGCTTCGAGAGTCCGGGGCAATTCTCGATCGAGCGTGTCCAAAAGTCTCCCGGCACTCCGAGCCACCTGCACCATTTCCTGCATGACCGGCACGGCCACTACCGCGATCGCGGTCAGGCTAATGGCCACCAGCAGCAGAGAGCAGCCCATCCAAAAAATGGGATTACTAGCGGTCATCGGCGGCGGTGGAATTTCTGGATTCATAGGAAATCGTCCGCTGAGATGATGTCACAGATTGGCTAGCCGCCACCCCAGCGGCGAGGGCTTGTTGGAGCCGATCGATGGTGCCATCCCAGTTGTCAAAAGCAGCAGCAGACAGTCGATCGGTCTGTAATTTGAGGCTATCGGTCAGATCTATGGCTAGCTCGGGCAGAGCATCGGCCACTTTTGTCAAAATTTGACGGGTTTCACGACCCCGCCGGGGAGCCGCTAGAATGCCCGCAACGGCACCGATCGCCGTGCCAACTACCAACCCTATTACCAAAGATCCACGATTATTACTGGACATACTTTTCACCGACTCTTTCTACTATTCTATAGACTGTTGACAGTTTTGGCGCTCTGGATTGAACTGAGATAATACTAATGTTTCTTCTCGGTTAGATCCATGTTTCCCACTAACTTACTGCCAGTCAATGGTTTGTCGAGCTGCGATGTTACAACTGCGAACACAACTTAATCAAGTCCCGCCAGAACTTACGATTCGCTAGAGGCGATCGCTTCCTGTACATTCCTCATCCCCGCTTTTTCCAACCGCTCCAACAAACCGCTGAGAATCCGGCTGACCAACCATGGGCCTTCATAGGTCCAGCCCGTATAAAGCTGCACTAAGCTAGCCCCAGCCCTAATTTTATCCCAGGCATCCGCCGCTGAAAAGACTCCACCCACACCGATGATTGGTAACCTCCCACCGCTCTCCTGGTAGATAAAACGAATCACCTCCGTGGAGCGGTCGCGCACCGGCGCACCGCTAATGCCCCCAGCCTCCTCCGCTATCAATCCGCCCATAGCACCCAACCGCTGAGTCTTGAGTCCCGCCCGGCTAATCGTAGTATTCGTCGCAATAATGCCAGCCAAATTACAATCCTGAGCCGTACCGACAATTTTGGCAATATCTGCCCAGGCCAAATCCGGTGCGATCTTCACCAAAATCGGTTTATGAGAGGTGTTTGCTGCTTGCAACGCACGCAAAATTTCTGTCAAGAACTCTACCGCCTGCAAATCCCGCAGTCCCGGCGTATTCGGCGAACTGACATTCACTACGAAGTAATCACCATACTCCTGCAAGCGCTGAAAACTACCTAAATAGTCTCCAGCAGCCTCCTCGATCGGCGTTACTTTAGATTTTCCTAAGTTAATTCCCACCGGACTACCGGCCAATTGCCGTGCCCGTAAATTGGCGGCCATTACCTCACTACCCAAATTATTGAAACCCATCCGATTCAAAGCGGCTCGATCGGCTGGCAATCTAAATAACCTCGGCGGCGGATTACCGGGCTGGCCTTGATAAGTCACGGTTCCCAATTCTGCAAACCCAAACCCCAAAGCAGGCCAAATCCCCGCTGCTACCCCATCCTTATCAAAGCCAGCGGCCAGACCGATCGGATTAGCAAAATCCAGACCCCACAGGTTTTGGCGCAGCCGTGGATCCTCTAGACAAAACCACTGTCGCCAGCTCGCCTTCAGCAGACCGGAAAAAGGCGTGGTGCCTCGATCGACCCCACTTAAGAAATCTAGCGATCGACGATGCACCAGCTCTGGATCGGACTTGAGGACATCGAACAACAACGGTCGCAGAGCTAGTTGATAGAGATCTAGGGACATTCAGAATGGGCTGGATTTACTGATTTGGGCGGGGAACCATTGGTTTCCTCGCAATCCTAGCACCCACAGCAGGCCAAGATTCCGATCATCGATCGGGTTTCATAGAATGCTATTGCTCGCTAATGGTTACCATTTTAAGCCAGGACACATCGAAAACCCTCACCCCTTCGACATGCTCAGGACAACGCCCAGCCCTCTCCCAAGCTTGGGCGTGCAGGGCGAGCGCCTGAGGTTGCCTCTGCGCAGGCAGACGGTTCCCGAACAGGCGAAACCCTCGCAGCACTAGAGGGAGCAGCG
>JANMHS010000095.1:0-18528 GCA_031375385.1 Synechococcales cyanobacterium OTE_70_metabat_200
GTTCACAAACTGGAGTTCCTGCTTCACTGGCTGTCTAATGACAAAGCCTCCACAGGCAGCAAACGGTTGTCCTACCGTCCGTTGCAAAATGTTTAAACTGGCGTTTAGATCTCGGTCTAAGCTGACTTCACAATTTGGACAATTGTGCACTCTTTCAGACAAAGGCTTAACCACTCGTTCTCCACATTGAAAACACTCAATACTGGTGCCTCTAGCATCTACTTCTTGAGTTCGCTTGCCGCGTTTTACCGCCACTGCTTGCAAAATGTCCAAGAATTTCCGCCAAGCCACATCTAGTATCGATTTCGCCAGTCTGGTTCTAGCCAGACCTTTGATATTGAGCTTCTCGAATCCAATTAGATCGTATGTTTTGCATAGCCAATGTGCCACTTGATAATGAAAATCTTTTCGTTGCCGTGCAACGTGTAAATGCAGTCTGGCAATCTTGTTTGCTTGCTGCTCATAATTTTTCGAGCCTTTCTCTTTTCTAGCTAGCTGCCGCTGGGCCTTCCCCAATAAAGCTTGAGCCTTTCTGTAAAACTTCGGCACTGCTATCGCTTCACTGTTACTAGTCGTCAGGAATTTCTCTAGCCCTACATCAATTCCTACGGCAGACTCCACTTCTTCCAGCCCTAAGCTCATTGGTACAGTTTCATCTTCCAAGGAAAAACTGACGTACCACCCGTCTGCTTTGCTGATGATGATCGCCTGTTTAATCTCAAATCCATCGGGAATTGGGCGGTGCGAAACGACCGGGATTTCACCGATTTTGGATAGTTTTAGCACTCCGCCTACTAAGTGTGCTCCGGCCTTGGCCGAATTAACGCGCGGAAAGGTAAACGAGCAAATGTCTCCTCTCTTTTTGAACCTTGGCCTACCTCCTCTTTTCCCTGTTTTATCCGGTACCATCCATCTTTTCCACGCCTTGTCCAGTCTCATTAAATTCTGCTGTTGGCAGTCGGCGTAGATATTTTGGTACTCCGGGAATAATTCCTTTGTTTCCTTCAGTGCTGCTGCTTGCGAATAGTAATTGACTGGCTCAGGAATGCTGCCAATTGGCTCACTTATTAGACTACAGCGATCCATTCGGCTCCTCGTCCGCCTTAGCCACTCTAGCCTTTCCCCTAGAGCATAATTCCAGTGACGACGCAGCATCTCTCCCCAGTGGCTCATTGTCGCCACCTGCTCCGGTGTTGGTTGCAATCGATACTGGTAAGTGAGTAGCATGAACATACTATAACGCATTTAGTGCCATGACTTATAACATTGAACAGATTAAGCAATACGTTGAAAACCAGACTGCGCTCAATAATTAATTGGCAACTTGTCGCCCACCCCACTCGCTATTAGAAGCTACGCTTCCTAAATCACTTGGGGGTGGAACTCCTCATTGCCTCGCTATCCCCCGTCACCGCCAAACGGATTACCGTTCTAGCGGGGGTACCCCGCTGTTAAGATGGTACGTGGAACCCCACACCGTTTCCATCCCCTCTCGGGGAAAGCGTGATCCAGGCGAACACTTTTAGAGCAGGGCTATAGCACTGCGTTTCCATCCCCTCTCGGGGAAAGCGTGATCCAGGCTCGAAGTGCCAACAGCGGCAAACATGGTAACGGTTGCACAAATGTTTCCATCCCCTCTCGGGGAAAGCGTGATCCAGGCTTTCGGTTCTTATACTTTAATCGACTCACTTCAGAGGTTTCCATCCCCTCTCGGGGAAAGCGTGATCCAGGCGCAATACAGCCATCGCTATGGCGATGATGAAAGCTGGAGAAGTTTCCATCCCCTCTCGGGGAAAGCGTGATCCAGGCAATCGCTTGTAATTTCTTCACAATCTTAAAAGATAAACGTTTCCATCCCCTCTCGGGGAAAGCGTGATCCAGGCGGCAGCTATTGCCTGCATCAAGATAATCATCCTGTTTCCATCCCCTCTCGGGGAAAGCGTGATCCAGGCTTAATGAATGCTGTGGTACATTTCCTAAATAAGCAAAAAGTTTCCATCCCCTCTCGGGGAAAGCGTGATCCAGGCCCTGTGTGGCTGGGACTAAAACGAACTACTCACAGGTTTCCATCCCCTCTCGGGGAAAGCGTGATCCAGGCTCGATGATTGCTGTTTCACCTATAGCCCTTAAAGTTTCCATCCCCTCTCGGGGAAAGCGTGATCCAGGCCCGCGCTTTCTAAGTTGCAACAGCAGCAACGGCAGCAGCAGCAAGAAGTTTCCATCCCCTCTCGGGGAAAGCGTGATCCAGGCGCTACCGTCAAAGCACAGACATTGTGCAAACGGAGTTTCCATCCCCTCTCGGGGAAAGCGTGATCCAGGCTCCTCGGCTAGGAGGGCTTGCCCCGTAAGGGTTTCAGCCACCAAATCGACGCACTACAGGAACTATAATGAAACATTGATGTAAAATTCCAAAAGTCGATGTCTGGAAACTATACTGGGTAAGGCATCGACACACCTCAACGAGAATATGCGGTTTTCAAGGTTCGGTAGGGGGTGCGTCGATAGGTCGAGCAACACGGTCTACAACCTAGCATACGTTCACTGAAAGTGCAAGCGAAGCTATCGCCCACAAATCCCTCTTCACAACAAAATACGTAATATTTCAACCAATAAGTACAAGGTGTACTGAATCAATAAGACAGATTAAAAATTGTATCTGTAGCTTGACAATCCAAAACGTAGGCATAGCAATATATACAGCCATGATTGACATTCTCCCAGTGGAACCCCCCCTTTCCAAGGCCACCTATAATAGAAATGTTGAGCTATAGAATAAGCTATGTCAAGCTACCAAATGAATATTCAGGGTGATCTATTAAGGGTGGGTTTTAGTCGTAATGAGCGGGCATTAGGAGACCAAATCGTCAAAGATGCTTTGGGCGAGCTGCATCAGCTCATTGATCGGCAAGAAATTACAGGAGGGCGACTATTGAAGATTTATGGACCACAGTCTATTGCTGTGGCCTATGCCATTGCCCACCAGCTCTCTCATCTCTATAGTGTCATCGCTGTTTACGACCCTAAAATTGGCCAGATTGGTTACCGAACCTATATTGTGACCATCAGCCACGACCCAGAGTACAGTCCTGGAGACCTGATCGAGACCCAAGAACCCGACCAAAACCGCCAGCAAGTCAAAGTAGTGATATGTGGCCCACCACGCTCCGGCAAATCATGCTTGGTTGAAGGTCTGAAGTGGCAGATTATGGGAATGTTAGATGCGCCCTATCCTTACGTGATGACAGCTTGCCCGGATGGTGAATGTGCTGGAATGCAAGAGGTATTTAGTCGAGATCCGGTATCAGCCCACAGCATCAAAGAAACCTACAAGGCCGATCTCACCCTTGAGTATGCAAAAAAAATGAGTGCGGCGGTCGCTAGCTCCAATAACCTCATGATGATCGTTGATGTCGGCGGTAGGATATCGACAGAAAACGAGATTATCTGCAAATCTGCCACCTCCGCTGTGATTTTAGCTAGTGATGGGGAAAAGTCTACCACCGGACATATTGCCATATGGGAAACATTTTGCCTTCAGCAAGGATTACAAGTGATTGCCAAGATCCATAGTGAATTCGATGCTGTCAGCGATCGGATTGATCGAGAGTCGCCAATTCTTGAAGGCATGGTTCATCACCTGCAGCGGGGGGGAGACGTGACCGATCGACCCATGATCCGAGCCTTAGCTCAAAAGTTGGTGGGTTTGACCAAATAACAATAACAACCTTCGTAGATAGCAAAAGGAGCATTGGCAGATGTCACAAAATAGATATACTCCCAATCTTGAAATGTTACAGAGCTTAGTGCGTTTTTCACCGATCGACAAAGACAAAGGAATTAATCTGTGCAAGGCAGTGCGCCTGTGGTATACACAAGAGAGATTGAGTTCAGAATTCCCCTGGGAGCAGGAAGCTTTCACCGGTCGGGATTGGCGAGATCATTTAGATCCAGATTCTTTCAAAGACCGGGATAAATTGCCAATCCAGCAGCCCAACCGCATCACCAGTAAAACCATCCAAGATATTTTGTTTGGAGCCGACATTGATACTGAAGAACGATGGGCTGCTTGGCAGCAAGATTGTGTCAACTTCTTTGCCCAGGGCTGCCCGGCAGAGAACGTTCAGGATTATATCGCAGGCATGGTATTTCTCTATCCATTTCACGTAACAGGCCAAACTCTAACTAACGATCTCCGCAGCTTAGTAGAAAAAGGCTATTTACTCCAAGAAAACAGCAAATTTCGGATGTCTTTGCAACCGCCTAAGATTCTAGTACCCGAGCCAAAGCTTGCGGGAAAAATCTCCAGTTCCGGTAACGAAGAATCCATCTTCCTCGCTGAAGACTTTGACGCCTACCAAAGGCTTTTTTCCTCACCCATCAGAAATGTTCAAAGATTTTATATCCATGCCGAATATCGGAGTTTGGATATTGATACTGCTAGAGATACAAGCGCAAATAACCAACGGGCATTGAGGCAACTTTGGGCACAAAAAGAAACCCCGCCAGTAGAGCTTACATATCATAGTGCTAGTCAAAACCAGACCTACCGTGTAATCATCTACCCACTTTTAATTCACTATTATCAACGGGCTTTTTACCTTTGTGCCTATAGTCAACAGAGCAATGGCGAAAACAACTGGCATAACTATCGAATCGATCGAATTGCAGCAATGCGAATTTTAGACTGGCAAGATCGGGTGGTTCCCAGCACAATCAGAAGCTTTCGGGATGAATGTAGCGATGCCGATCAGATCTTCGAAATTCAGGAAGAGTGGGAGAAAGCCTATGGTGGAGACTTTTATCAGCCCCAGCGCAGGATGCTGCTGCGCTTCAATCGAGACTTCCATGATCGCTACATCAAGAACACCTTTCGGCACCAAACCTTTCGATCGATCCCCTATGCCCAAGTGGAAAGGAATCTGCGCCAGCAACACCCTCCAGAGCAAGATCTTCAAGTGGCACTAGCCAGAGTGCGATCCCAACCGCAGGATGCTTACTATCGCATGGACTACCGCTTGAACGATCACAGCGTCTTAATGCGATTGAGAGCTTGGTCTCCTAATGTGGAGGTACTCTTTCCCCTGGACTTACGGCAGCGGATGGCCGATGATATTCGTCAAGCTTGGGAATTCTATCAAACATAAAAAGGCAAAACAGCATGGATTTATTGCAACTTTTAACGGATCAGGGAGTTTCTGTAGAGGGTTGGTGCCACGAACTAGGCACCAAGACCATTGCGGATCTGCAAGCGGAAATAGATAGTGGGGAATCTCGGCTGACAGAAGTTGCTGGCAAATTAGTCCGAATTGTGCAGGTGGTGGGGATTTGGATCTATGTAGATCTTGGTAGGCAGCGTTTTGCACTAGTTGAAGATAAGCAGATCTTTTTCACTGGTGCTATGCGACAGCGAGATTCACAACAATTGACGGAGAAGATCCAGCGAGGAGAATCGCCAACAATAGCTGCGCGGCGACTATTGCAGGAAGAGTTGAGCTTCGACTATTTGGGAGAGTTAATCGATCGGGGTCAAGAAACCAAAAACATGACATCAGCCAGTTACCCCGGTCTCCATTCTTGTTATGAGATGTTCAACTATGAAATATCGCTATCAGCGACGGATTTACCAAAACTAAGGTTTGCAGAGGTGCAGAGCCAGAAGCTATCACTGTTTACCTTAAAACCGCTGTAGTGCAGGAAATCCCCCTTTCCAGACCTGGTTTAGACTAGCGACAGTCAAATTGGGGAGAGCGGTGATGCTAGAAAAAATAGAAGAGTTTTTAGATTTCAATAATTTTCTCCGGGCTTGGCAGAAGGTGGCCGATAAGCAAGGCTGCGCCGGAGCTGATGGGGAGACGATCGATCGGTTTCGCCGTCGAGCAGTCGAGAACATTCACGCCATCCGCGATGCTTTAGCCAACGGCCAGTACCAGCCATATCCCTACCAACAAGTACTAATTCCCAAGGCACAGAACGGCCATCGGGCACTGAGTATCCCGACAGTACGCGATCGGATAGTACAACAGGCGCTGCTCAATGTTTTGAATCCACAAGTGGAACCACTGCTTTCACCGGTCAGTTTTGCCTATCGACCACAGGTTTCCTACCTGCTAGCAGTGGAGGCGGTGGCTCAAGGTCGGGAAGAAGGCTTTAGCTGGGTATTGGACGCGGATATTGTGAAATATTTTGACAATATTGATCGAGAGATATTGATAACAAAGCTGCGGTCTTACGTGTCTTCACCGGAAATACTGGGTTTGATTCGAGCCTGGGTTTCCTGCGGTATTTTAACCAAAGCTGGAATACTTTTTCCTGATCGAGGAATTCCTCAAGGAGCCGTAATTTCGCCACTATTAGCAAACCTCTATTTAGATGACTTCGATCGAGCTATTTCGGCAACTCCGGGCCTGCGACTAGTGCGCTATGGCGATGATTTCGTAGTCCTAGCGCGCACTCAGGTAGAAATTGAGGAAGCCTATGGAATAGTAACAAGACTGCTGAACGCCTTGAAGCTAAACCTCCACCAGCGCAAAACCCAAGTCACGACTTTCGAGCAAGGCTTCAGGTTTTTGGGTCATGGCTTTTTAGGTGAAGCAATTTTCCCAATCGATGATCCGAAGCCCCGTGATGCTAGGAAAACCAAGGACACTCCTGGCCTGGGGGAGTTCGTTAGTCCGATACCGCCGCTGGAAGATGAAGCGGCGGATGATGAAGTTTTGGATGCTGCGGAGCAAACTCAAATTTGGAATCGACCGATGGCAACACTTTATTTATTAGAGCAGGGGACTAGTCTTTATCGAGACTATCAAAGACTAATAGTGCATATTCCGCACCAGCAGCGGCTAGAAATCCCCTTGCGGGAGATCGAGCGAATTTTGGTATTCGGAAATATTCATCTTTCTACACCTGTGATTAATGCCTGTATGGAAGCGGAGATTGGGATATTTTTCTTGAGCCGCTACGGACAGTATCGAGGACATCTCTGGTCTGCGGAGAAGAGACCGATCCATACGGAGCGAGTACAGCTAGAGCGCCACCGGGAACCGGAGTTTCAGTTGGGAATTTGTCGAGCTTTGATGGAAGGAAAGTTGACGAATTCGCGGCGGTTGTTGCAGCGCATTAATCGCAAGCGGAAATCCGAGAGAGTAGCGGCAGCGATCGCGGGCCTGAGTCAAGATTTGGAGTCGGTGGCTAGAGCCACGAATGTAGATCAGTTGCGAGGCTATGAGGGGAATGCGGCAGCTAGATATTTTGGAATCTATGGGTATTTGATCGTAAATCCGGTGTTTAACTTTAATGGTCGCAACCGTCAGCCGCCCATGGATCCCGTGAATTCACTGTTGAGCTTTGGCTATACGCTATTGTTCAACAATGTACTGAGCTTGATTTTAGCAGAGGGGCTAGTTCCTTACCTGGGAAACTTTCACTATGGAGAAGACAAGAAACCCTATTTAGCTTTTGATCTAATGGAGGAATTTAGGTCGCCAATTGTGGATGGTTTGGTACTTGCAATGGTAAATAAGCAAGTTCTTCGATCGGAAGATTTTGAGACTAGTCCGGCCAATGGCGGGGTGTATTTGGCGGCGGAGAGCCGGAAGACCTTCTTGAGGTACTTCGAGCAACGCATGAATCAGCTGACGGCACACCCTGATCTACTAGATCCCGTCAGCTATCGCTATGCTATTCAGCTTCAGATTCGTCGCTATCGGCGGAGTCTGTTGGATAATGTTGCCTATGAGCCATTTATGCGATCAGTCTAATGTTGAGCTTGGTTGTCTATGATATTCCAGATAATAAGCGCCGCACAAAGCTAGCCAAATTCTTGGAGGGCTACGGGCGCAGAGTGCAGTTTTCGGTGTTTGAATGCTTTCTGACTTTAGATGAAATGCGCTTGCTACATCGGTTGGTACAGGAACGAGTGGTACCAGCAGAAGACAACGTACGATTTTATTGGATATCGAGCGATGCTTTGACGAGAGTACTGACAATTGGTAGCACAGAGCCAGAGCCTCCACCCAGCTACTACGTCATTTGAGTCGTTTTTGTATCAAGCATCTCCTCGGGAACCCCCCCCTTACAGCATGGTGTTTAATGAAATTTGTGGGTAGTAACTTAAAGCGATACAAAAAACCAATGGAAATCATTGGAAGCCCTCATCCCCCAGCCCCTTCTCCCAAAATTGGGAGAAGGGGAGCCGGAGCCAACAGCGGAGTCTCTTGTCTTGAAAAAGTCCTCCACTTGGGGAGACCCCAAGACCGGATTTTCCGCTGCTCCCTCTCCCAAACTTGGGAGAGGGCTGGGGTGAGGGCAATCAACATGTCCCGCATTAAGTTGGCACCCAAATTTGTCAACCCAAACCAAACAACCTCATCAGCTCATGATCAGACAGTCAAACAACCAAAAGGTTTTGGTTTTAGCCGATTGGGACAATACCCAATGTGCTGCCAAAAGCTTTAACCGCAAACTCGAATGGACACAGCTTCGAAATTATCTTGCCAACCCCCAAGAGGGACGCGAACTCATCGAAATGGTCATTTACGTCGGGTTACCACCGGATCGGGAAAGATTTCAAGAACAGCGCAAAGGCCGTGAAAAGTTCGTTTACTGGGCTAGAGCTAACGGATTCCTAGTTACCACCCATGACGGCAAAGCCAAAGGTGACGGCTACGAAGCTGATGTGGACGTAATTATGGCGATGGATGCGATCGAACTTGCTCTCGAAATTCGACCAGACATTGTGGTGCTAGTTACGGGTGATTCTGACTTCGCCTACCTCGCCAACAAACTCCGCCATCGGGGCATCCGGGTCGAAGTTGCCTCCGTCGCCCAAGCTCTGGGCAACGACCTGAAAAATTCCGCCAATAGCATCGTCGATTTAGTCGAAGTATTCGATGGCTTGCAGCCCCAAAATGCCAACCAAGAATATCACCCGATCGGCCACGCTAGCGTTTTTGATTAAAGCTCACCATAGCCCATCCTGGAACAGAGGAGACCCATGGCGATCGTCAATGGCAAAATGACTGTGCCCGACAGACAAGAATTAGATACTGCTCAAGCGCAAATCGTTCTGCTGACCGGTCACTATCAAGAAATTCAAAAAACCATCGCAGCTCTTGCTAGCAGTCAGTCTGCTTTGATTGGATCTTGTCATAATCTGGATCGAATTAAGCCCACATTGGATGTTGCCACCGAGCAAATTACCATCTTGGAACGACGCTATCAAGAAATCCAAAAAACCGTCACGGCCCTGACTACGAAGCAATCCAGCTTATTCAAGCCCGGTAATAGCCTCGATCTGCTCAAGGCCGAAAATAGCGCTCTCAAAAAGCAATATTCTCAACTCACCCTCAAAATCAACCGCCAGAAAAGCTTTCAGCAAAGTTTGTTGATTGGCTATGCGATCGCCCTGATTGGCAGTGTCATTTGGATGGAAATCAGACTTGCCATCACGATCGACAATCATGCCAGAACTTTCCGTAGTTCTATTAATCACCCAATTCCACAAAAATCAATCCCATTTTAGGAGGAAACATGCGCGCAGTTGTAAACGGCAAACTTGTCGATCTACCCCAAGGCGCTACGGTCGCCGATTTGCGCTCTAAGCTACCGGAAATTGGTAGCGACGACGTGATGGAAGAAGGCTTCAAAGGCACCAAGCCGATGCAGAATAATGAAGCCCTCAAAGAAGGCTCCAAAGTCTGGACTATTCCCAAAATTGTTAAAGGTTGAGGTCTTAAAACCATGACAATTCAGATCAACCCTGGCTCCATGAATTTTCAGCCCAGCGATCGAATTCTCGAAGAACTCCAGCTGCTAGAAAAAACCGCCCAAAACATCATTGTGGGCAGTAAAACGATCGAAGGAATCGTCTATACGGCTGTGCTGATCAAAACTATGAGTTTGACATCCAAAAAGTTCAAAGTCTCCAACACCGATCTGCTATTACTGCTACCCCCAGACTATCCGCGACTGCCACCGATCGGCTGCTATCTCAACTACCCCTGGAAAAGCGTCGGCGAAGGCGATCACCATTTTACTCGCCAAAGCTACTATGGTGCCCCTTTCCTCAGCGATGAGGGTTGGTATTGGTACTGTGTCGGTCTGGGTGGGGGCTTTAACCAGGAGCATTGGAATAATGCTTGGCGACCAGCTCATCCAGCCGATCGGGGCCACCACTTGGCCACGCTATTTATTACGGCTCGTCATGCTATCAATACTGATGAATAATCATGAAAACTCCCAAAGCCTCTCTATCGATTCCGCCTGTTCTATGGAAGCAATTACGACAAGCGATGCTGGATGCTCGCCAAGATCGGGAAGAAACTATTGGTTTTCTGTTCTGCGAACGCACGCAGCCTAGCAAGCAGCAAGCCCGATACCTACCGCGTGCTTGGGTGGTGCCGACTGCTGATTGCTATGAGTATCAAACGGCTACGGGTCTTGTGTTGGAGCAAGATTTCCATCACTATATTCTGAATCATTTTCTGGCCGATCCCAATCTCCATGTGGTACATATCCATACCCATAGTGGCGCGGGTCTACCTGATTTTTCTAGCATTGACGATCGGGCAGAATCAGAATATGCCAAGTTCCTTAGTCGCTATCTAAAAACTAGGCCCCAATTGATTTCTGGGGTTTTTGATGAAACGATCGAGCAGGGTCAGTTTCGGCTGTGGAATCGTCAAGGAACTGGGTTTCAGCCGATTGCACACCATCACTCTTGGCTGGAATCTTTACCAAGCCCGTCGGCGGTTTTAAATCCGATGTTTGCAAGGCAGCAGATTTTTGGCTCAGCTTGCCAGCAGCAGCTCGGCCAACTGAAGGTGGCGCTGATTGGCTGTGGTGGCATTGGGGCGGTGATGGCTGAGACGTTGGGCCGATTGGGGGTGAAGAATTGGATCCTGGTTGATCCTGATCGACTGGAGATGGTCAATCTGAATCGGATGCCGGGGGCTACACCTAAAATGGTCGATCGATGTTGGCCCAAGGTGGAATATGTGAAGCACCTGATCAAGCAAATTTATCCTACTGGCTCGACGGTGGTGACAATTCCGACCGAGATTTCTTGGTCTACGCCGGTCGTTGCTGCCGCTGACCTGATTATTGTAGCTACTGATAATCATGCTTCGCGCCAGATCGCGCAGGAAATTGCGATCAAGTCTATGCGTCCGTTGGTCTGTTTGGGTACCCATATTGATATTACTCCTGATGCTCAGCCTCGCCTCTATGCTCGGGTGACGATTCCGCCGATCGGTGGTCATTGGTGCCTGATGTGTGGCAATATCATTAATTTGCATCGGGCAGCTCTGGAAAGTTCTCCGTTGCCGATCGCGGCGATGGCAGAAACACGAGGTTATCTGGAGAATGTCCCTGATCCGGCGGTGTTCTGGCTGAATGAGCTTTGTGCTAGTACGGCTGTTGGGGCAATTCACGGTATTATCAGTGGTTTTTTAGAAGCTGATGAGGGTCTGGACTGGATTTTTGATTTCTCTCGTGGTCAATGGCTGAAAACTGATGTGGAAAGCTTAGTCCATCCCCATTGTTATTTTTGTGGTACTTCTTAGCCATTGATTGGGATGGAAATCGTTGGATTTCCATCCCCTCTCGGGGAAAGCCTGATCCAGACTGTAATAGAACTCTTTTGCTTTGGCTATGATCAGAATGACGTTTCCATCCCCTCTCGGGGAAAGCCTGATCCAGACTAGAATTCGGGGAGCAGGTCTCGCAAGAGACACGTCTCGTTTCCATCCCCTCTCGGGGAAAGCCTGATCCAGACCTGCTCATGCCTTGCGCAACGAGGTAGGTTACTCAGTGTTTCCATCCCCTCTCGGGGAAAGCCTGATCCAGACTGCCACCTTTTCTGATTCTTCCTGCAACATAAAGTTTCCATCCCCTCTCGGGGAAAGCCTGATCCAGACTCTGTCCTATGCTTTTGGCGAGCTGTTACATAAAAGTTTCCATCCCCTCTCGGGGAAAGCCTGATCCAGACTATTTTGCCTGCATTAGCATGGACACCAACTGAACGTTTCCATCCCCTCTCGGGGAAAGCCTGATCCAGACACGAGTAGACGCCCAAGGGCGTTACTACTCGGAAACTGAAGTTTCCATCCCCTCTCGGGGAAAGCCTGATCCAGACGTGCGGATCATCTACACAGACAATCTCTGGCACTCAAGTAAGTTTCCATCCCCTCTCGGGGAAAGCCTGATCCAGACCTTCACAGAACAGGAGCCTTTGGGTTACTTGGTCTCGAGACGTTTCCATCCCCTCTCGGGGAAAGCCTGATCCAGACGCTCCACAAGCAACCTCAACGTGTTTGGCAACAGCCAAACGTTTCCATCCCCTCTCGGGGAAAGCCTGATCCAGACAACCTTGCTCCTGCAACGGCGGTTTTAGAATTGTGGTTTCCATCCCCTCTCGGGGAAAGCCTGATCCAGACCCCTCGGCTAGGAGGGCTTAGCCCGTAAGGGTTTCAGCCGCCAAATCGACGCACTACAGGAACTACAATGAAACATTGATGCAAAATTCCAAAAGTCGATGCCTGGAAACTATACTGGGTAAGGCATCGACACACCTCAACGAGAATATGCGGTTTTCAAGGTTCGGCAGGGGGTGCGTCGATAGGTCGAGCAGCACGGTTTATAACCTAGCATTCGATCGGCCACAAACCCCTCTCCACAACAAATTACGTAACATTCCAACAACAATCGCAACACACATTGTTTAAGATTAATATAATATATTAACTAATGTATTAACAGCTCGACAATCCAGAGCATAGGTAGAGTAATATGCATAGGCAAGTGACCAAGGTCAAAAAAGCCCTTGGATTCCTCCCCCTTGCTAAGTGGTGCTATGTATCTTGTCCTCATCGAAACATCCGGCAACCAAAATTTCATCTTCTCCACCAACAAACTGCGGGAGAACATAGGCGCTTCCGAGTTAACCTATCGATCGGGTACCCAATGGGTCATGGAAGCAGTAGCCGAAGCCAACGGAAAGCCAATTCCCGACAAGAAAACATTTGAGAGTAGCAGTAGCTTCCGAGCAAAGTTGCTGGATGCGAAGTTCAACCCACCGATCGATAACGAGAAAACTGAGGTTGAGATCATCATTGCTACCTCTGGCAAAGCCCTCCTACTAGCCAAAAGAGAGGACAAGGCTCAGGAAGTTGTGAAAAAAGTGACTAAGCGAGCCTTACTTGAAGCACCAGGGTTGGATATTTGCGGTGTGACTAGAGAATTTGCCTGGGAGAAAGACAGTGTGGCAGAGATTAACCGGCAATTGCATCAAGAGTTTGAGGTCGTTCGTAGCAGCAGGTCAGGGCCGGAAAGTCGCTTTCTGCGATTGCCTGTGGTGGCTGAGTGCTCTACTAGTGGTTTACCAGCAGCAAGGGCAAAAACTTTTGCAGACAAAACAGTGTTGCGCTCTTGCGTCAGTCAAGGGAAAAGAGATGCTAGCAAAGCTGGATTTGAGCGCATCCAAAAACTGTTGCCACAGGGTTCGCCCCAGCGGTGTTTTCTCAAAACGATCGATCAATTCGGCAAAGCCGATGAACCTGATGATGAGTTGAGTAACAGCTGGCTAGCAGTGGTTCACGCTGATGGTAATGGGTTGGGCCAGATTTTCTTGAATTTTGGCAAATATACGGAGGGCAACCGAGACTATGTAGACAAGTACCGCCAGTTTTCCTTGGCGATCGACATTTGCACCGAAAAAGCGTTCATTGGCGCGGTCGAAGCAGTCTTCATCAATGGTCACGAGAATGAGATCACCATTCCAATGGTGCCGCTAATTTTGGGTGGTGATGATTTGACGGTGGTTTGTGATGGGCAAAGGGCTTTGCAGTTTACGCAGGAATTCCTACAGCAGTTCGAAGATAAAACTAAAGAAGCAGTGGATTTGCCCCACATTGGCCAGACCGAGATCGTAGCGGAGCAGGCCGAAAATCACCTCCAGGTTAATCGGCTGTCGGCCTGTGCGGGGGTGGCCGTAGTAAAAAATCATTTCCCCTTCTCGATCGCCTATGGCTTAGCCGAGCAGCTTATTAAATCGGCCAAGAAAGTCAAGGAAATCGTCAAGGATAGCAAGGGTAAATCGATCCCTTGCTCAGCGATCGACTATCACATTCTGTATGACAGCAGTAGCGTGGATCTAGATTCCATTCGATCGAAGCTCTGGCTAGAAAACTCCAAGTCTCGTCTCTATGGTCGCCCCTATGTAGTTTCTCAGCAAGATTGGTATGATGAATCGCCCGCGAAAGCGAAAGATTGGCTCGATCGACACCATTGGTCGGAGCTGAAAAAGCGAGTAACAGCCATCAATGGAAAAGACGATGAAGGCCGCTATCAATTGCCCAACAGCCAAATGCACGATCTCCGCGAAGCCCTGTTTCTTGGTCAGCAAGGGGCAGATGCCAGATATCAGCTGATCAGGAATCGCTACAATACCCAGGAGCTAGAAGGAAACCCCGAGCAACAATCTCTATTTTGGCAAGAACAAGATAGCAAAGATGGTGAAATTAATGTCACGGGGTTCTTAGATGCTATGGATGCCGCCGGATTTTGGCAGGGAGGCAACGCTGATGAGTAAATTAACAATTCACATGGAAAGTGATTGGCATGTGGGTTCGGGTACTGGTAGACCCGGTAGTGTCGATCGCCTAATTCAGCGCGATACCAACGATCTACCCTATATTCCAGCGAAAACCCTGACCGGCATTTTGCGCGATAGCTGCGAACTAGTAGCCTACGGATTAGACAACGGTACCGGTGGCAACTGGCAAAAATGGGTTAAATATCTATTCGGAGATCAACCGGCTTTAGCCGTTGGCTTCGTGGATCAGAAACCAACTCCTGCCGCCATTTCCATTCGATCGGCCCATTTACCATCGGCTTTAGGCAATATCCTGAAGCATCAGCCAGAACTCCGAGCAGCCTTGACTTTTGTCAAGCCCGGAATAGAGATCGACGATGCCTCTGGCACCGCGAAACCTGATTTTCTGCGTTTTGAGGAAATGGCTAGGGGTGGTACTCATTTAGAAGCTGCATACGATCTAAATCTAGCTGGGTTAAATGAGCTCCAGCAGCAGGCAGCTAAAGCCTTACTGGTAGCTGGAGCAGCCATGGTAGAACGGCTGGGAGCTAAGCGCCGTCGAGGGGGTGGACGATGCCGCATCACCTTGGGAGAGATCAAGATGGAAATATCAAAGGCGATCAACCATCTGGAGGGAGATGCTCCAGCTCTGCCCGAATCCCAAAAAAATAACCAAACAAATCAGGATGACGAGCAGCCCAGTAACGAAGCTCTAGCTGCGCCAGAGGGGGAGATTGACAATCATAGAGATAATTGGTACTGCATAGAGCTACAACTGGAAACTAAATCACCCATAATTGTCCATTCGCGCACCCAAGGCAACTTAGTATCAACATTGGACTATATTCCAGGCACAGCTCTGCTGCCAATTTTAGCCAAGGCTCTTGGCAATGTAATAGATTTAAGAAAGGCAATTAACAATAATCAATTAGCGATCGGCAATGCCACCCCAGAGGTGTCGAGCCAGCAGGGTCGCGCAATGCCCTTTGCTTTGTTTCAAGAAAAACAAAACGACCAAAATATTTATAACCGCTTGGGCGAAGCTCAGCGAATTGCAGCACAACCAAACCAGACAGTCACAAACGACCAACATAACCAGCTCAAGGGGCTGCGAGCTGGTTATGTTGGTAATGTTTCAGCGAAAGAATTCTCAACTCAAAAAATCACAAAAGCAGTAGCTACCCATAATTCTGTAGATGATGTGCAACAACGTCCTAACGAGAAGACTGGCGGAGTCTATAGTTACGAAGCCATACCAGCCCAGACCAAGCTGCGATCGGTCATCAAGATTCATAACGCAATTTTACCTGAACCCAAAAAGGCCAAAGACATCTTGAATAAGTTGGTGGGTAAAAATATCGAAATTGGCCGATCCAAAAAAGATGACTATGGGCTGGTGGCAGTGACTGCGATCGAGGAGTTACCGACCCAAGGAAATTCCCATGAGAAAATTCCAGCCGGTGGTGAACTGCGAGTATGGCTGCTCTCGGATGTGCTCATTCGGGACGATCGGCTGCGCCCCAGCACTAGTCCTCAATGTTTCGGCCAGCGCCTGGGTGATAAACTAGGGGTGGAACTATCCCTCAAGGCTGATGTGTTGTCGGTGCTGGCTCGATCAAAACGCATTGATTCTTGGCAGACTCGCTGGGGATTACCACGTCCTTCGTTGGTTGGACTCAGTGCCGGTAGCTGCTTTTTGTTCACCACCGGTCAAGAAATTTCTGGACAGCAGCTTCAGGCTCTGGAAATGACTGGTTTAGGAGAAAGAACCGTGGAAGGATACGGTCAGCTTTGTTTTAACAATCTATTACTCAAAAAGAAAAATCTCCAAATAAAAAAGGATCAGACACAAGCGGCTGGTGAAAAAGAGGAAACTGAGAAACCTAGCAAGCAAAAGTCGACAACGCCCACTAGTGTGGAAATCGACGGGAATTCTGAGCTATTTGAATATGCCCACACGATCGAAAAAGCGGCTTGGCGAGAAACCATTCAACGCCAAATTGTGAATCTGGCAGCTCAGTCCCACAAACGTCAAGAGATCCTGGGAATATGTATTGAGAAAAATGATCGGGGAGAAAATGTCAGCGAACCCACCATGAGCCAGCTAGGAGTTTTGAGGTCTATAGTGATGACCTTACCAAATACTGATGCCGATCGAGTTGCGATGATCAAAAATTGGATCGATTGCCCCGTAAACAATCAGCCAACCGATAAAAACAAGAAGAAGTGGCCAGAACCGAATCGATTATCAAAAGTTGAAGAGCTTTTAACTAAACAAGATCGCCTATGGAATTTACTAAAGCCAGAGCTAGAGATTGACTTTGCACCTCCTACCATAACAAAAAATGGCCAAAATGTTTTAAAAGAGGAACTGTGGCTCGAGTCCGTCCAGGCATTGGTGCTGAGTTGCATCCGCGCCCATAAACGACAATTGGAAGCCCTCTCCCAAGTTTGGGTGAGGGAGCAAGAAACTCCGCTGTTGGCTCCGGCTCCCCTTCTCCCAAACTTGGGAGAAGGGGCTGGGGGATGAGGGCTTCCAATGATTTCCATTGGTTTTTTGTACCGCTTTAAGTTATTACCCAAACCGGAGGATAAAATTGATGGCTAGGAAAATTGCCACGCGCATTAAAGTAAAAGGTCATCTACTTACGCTCAGTCCTCTCCATGTGGGTGGCATGCATCTCGATCCTACAGTGGACTTGGCTCTAGCAGTGGATGGTTTGGGTCGATATTATATTCCTGGCACCAGTTTAGCTGGAGCTTTTCGAAATTGGATGAACTGTAATTTGTCAAATCAGGATGGGCTATGGGGCTATCAGACCAAAGATGAAGGCCATGCTAGCTTCATGCTGATCGAAGATCTTCATCTACCCGCCAATATGCAAATTGAAATCCGTGACGGGGTAGGGATCGATCGACAATGGGGATCGGCAGCAGATAAGAGCAAGTTCGATCGAGCCATCATTCCCAAAGGCAAGCAGTGGGATTTTCAAATGTCTTTAGAAATCCCGGCTGGCAAAGAATTTCAGGCGGAATTGGAGAGGTTGCTCGATGCTCTACATGCTGGAGAAATTCGGTTGGGAGCCTCTAAAACTCGCGGATTGGGTCGAGTGCAGTTAGCTAATTGTCAACTACTCACTCAAACGCTTAATACCAAGAATGGTATGATAGCAGTCCTGCAAGATGCGATAAATCAGCAAGGAAATTATCAGCCCTATTTACACCAGCCAGCGCTATCGAAGTCTCAGATTAAAGTTTCTATTGAGTGGAAGCCGATCGGGCCAGTGATGGTGAAGGATGCGATCGAGGGTAATACAGTGGATATTTTGCCATTAATGAGTGCTAATGGTAATGATCAGCTAGCTCTGGTGCTACCGGGTAGCTCCATTAAGGGGGCATTGCGCTCCCAAGCCGAGCGCATTATCCGCACGGTATGTAATTTACCGATCAATATCAATGATGTTTTTCTGAAGCAAGTGCAGGTTCCTCTAGTATCAGAGCTGTTTGGGGCTGCCGCAGATCCAAATAATCCTAAGATGGGTCAAGGAGCACTGTATGTGGAAGACTGCTTTAGCGAAAAAAAGACCGATAGGTTCAAGTGGCAAAAAGTAATTGAGGCTAGTACGGAAGCAAACCTAAGAACAGCTTTGGATGATACAGGGCTGGGTGATATCCAGCAGGCTTTTCATGTGGCGATCGATCGCTGGACTGGTGGAGCAGCAGAGCATATGCTCTATAGTAATCTAGAGCCCTTTGGGCTAGAGTGGTCGCCGATCGAGTTGACTGTCAATCTGGGTCGCTTAGTACACATCATCATAGAAAGGGTGCGGAAATCAAGCAGCCTTTGTAGGAGCTGATTTAGCGGCATCACACTTAGCCATGATTTTGGCAATCGACTTGCTTGTCCAATTGAAAGGATGTGCAACTTCATTCCATTC
>JANMHS010000002.1:0-1590 GCA_031375385.1 Synechococcales cyanobacterium OTE_70_metabat_200
GTCGATGCCTACTGCTGCCACCAAGTAGCGGACAAAGTATTCGTAGATCGAAGAACTCAGCACTACCGCCCACACGCGCTCGTCAATGGGCGACTTTTCCCAATAGTTGCGCAAATCGCGTCCGAACGCCTCCAAATCCCCACCATAGGTGTGCCAGGGTCTGACCCCACCTTCCCAAAGTTGACGATTCATCGTCAGCGCATTGCCGTGGCGGTGAATCGTCATCGCCGCACACAAAGGAAAGCGTCGTGCCCCTTCTGCCCCCGTGCGGGCATTGGTGACAGCCCCAGACACCACCGGAGAAGCATCCAATCGCCCAAAAATAATCCCATCGCGTGAATTGCCCCAACTGGCTTCCCGACTGAGGGTGACGTTCAATCCATATTTACGGAAGAAGCCTTTTTCCCAAGCGACAGCGAACGGAGCGCAATCATTTACGGGCACATAGCCCACCGTCAGGTTGGGCTTCTCTAGACTGGCAGGGTCGATAATTGGCTTCACCGCTAGGGCTGCTGCGGTCAACCCCACTGGATTGCGCGAGAATTGGGGACTACAACTAGAAAATGCGATCGCGGAAGTAGCCGCACCCATCCCTTGCAGTAAAGCTCGCCTCGTCCACAGTGTATTCATATCTTGCATCAAAACAAAGCTACTAGTGTTCTAGTGGATGGTGAATAGTGAATAGTGGATGGTGAATAGTACTTGTAGGCAAGTTTTGAAGCTATTTTTATTAGTCTTTATATACTGATGCAAGCTGTAATTTTATTCATGAGTCTCCAAAGTTTAAGAGCGTGTCGGACGGCGGGTGACGATCGTTTGCAAGGTAGCCAGGGCGTAATCCAAAATTAGTCCTGTTATCCCGATGACAAAGATCGCTAAAAACACTGCACTCACATTTAGGCGATTCCACTCATCCCAGACAAAAAAGCCAATCCCAACGCCTCCCGTGAGCATTTCCACAGCCACAATTACCAACCAAGCAATTCCCATGCTGATGCGTAACCCGGTGAAAATGTAGGGCAAACTGGCAGGCAAAATCACCGTAGTGAGTTGTTTCCAGCGGGGCATTTCTAAGACCTGCGCCACTTCTAAATACTCCTTGGGAACGTTGCGGACACCTTCGGCTGTATTGATAATCGTAGACCAAAGCGAGGTAATAAAAATCACGAAAATTGCTGAAGGTTCCGCCGCATTAAAAATCGCTAGGGCAATCGGCAACCACACCAGGGGAGAAACAGGCTTAAAGACTTGAATCAGGGGATTTAGGGCGAGCCAAGCATATCGCGACAATCCAATCCAGATTCCAACCGGAATAGCGACTACCGCCCCTAGCAAAAACCCAATACAAACTCGGCGTAAACTAGCCAAAAGCAACCATCCCAGCCCAATATTTCCAGGGCCGCGATACGCGAACGGATGCAAAATAAAATCTAGATTCTTGGCTAATGCCTCTGGAGGGGTCGGCATCATTTCATGGCGAAAGAGAGCAATCACCCACCACACCGCAATCACGCCGGCAAACCCAGCCATGGGCAATAGGATATTGGCTCTCAATAGTCCCCGAAAATGCTTCACGGCAGAAGCATTAGT
>JANMHS010000006.1:0-67571 GCA_031375385.1 Synechococcales cyanobacterium OTE_70_metabat_200
CTTTCTAAACTGATCCCTCTAAAATTCTCATTCTTCTCCGGTTCCCCCCAGAATTGGGGGGTTAGGGGGGCGAAGTTGACCGGATACAAAGCTACAAGTAGGTTGCAGCTCCATAGCTTATCCCGAACTCACGTTAACTAAGAGGCTACCACAATTAATTGAGAATGATACTTACCAGGATTTATGTGCTGAGGGACTGCCGAAATTTTTTGTATAACACGACACAAAAACACCGCAGGCTAGAAGAATGGAGCTATCTCCTGAAAATCCCTTCAGGTAAAGGCTTTGATTATTTCATTCTCTGCAAATGGGCACTTAATTCTCTTTGAGTATCAGTTAAACTGATATTTAAACTGCTAATCAATGCAATAAAACTATTTACTTTGCTGATCTTAATGAGACTTATTTTCAATAAAGTGTTAGGATTTGCGTAATTCCTTGTTGCAATAAATTAGCAATAGTTCTTGGACTGGTCTAGACAGAACATCGATGTGTTTGTGGAAACCAGCCACTGACTTTGCTTTAGCAGACAAGGTTTATTAAAGCTCCGCCATTGCAAAGGCAGATGCTTAAAGCCGCTTCTTTATGTCTGAGCTACCTACCGAAGGAGTCTTTGCTCTTTCTTGCAAAGGTGGGTCTTGCAAACTACCAAAATTTCTTGGTGACCAATAAGTAATTTGAACCTTGTCCTCATACCCGTTGTTTCTATGACTCGTGAATCTTTTACCGAAGCAGCATGCGATCGACAGTTTTTGTGGATTAGTACTAGCCCTAGCCTACAGTGCTTCCATCGCCGTCTAATTGGTCTTTTGGATCAAGAATTCCCCCTTAAATATTGGGAATACTCCCAAACTCCCGACGGGCCGGGCTCACTAGCGGAGGCCTTGAATCTGCTCCATGACTTTGTGCAAACCAGCGCTCAACCATTACACATTATTGGTCATGGCTTGGGTGGAGTGCTAGCACTCCACTATGCCCGTCGCTATCCTGGCCGGGTGGCCTCGGTGGTGCTAATTAGTGTGGCAGCACAGCCAGCCATTACTTGGCAAACTTACTACTATCAGCAGCTGTCAACGATCTGTTATCAGCGAGATGTGGTGTTACAGTTGGTCGCAGGCTGGATCTCGGGAATTTATTGCCCTAGATATGTGCAGAACTTAGCTAATCGACTAGATCAAGACCTATTAGCTGCTCCTTCCGACACTTCCCTCCTGAAGAGAGGCCATCTTTTTTCTCAGGGTGGTATTTGCCCGCCCCTACTGGTATGTGGAGCTGTGGATGATCCAGTGTTAATGGGGAGTATTTTTTCAGAATGGCAACACTATCTAAAGCCTGGGGATCAATTTTGGCACCAGCCCACCGGTGGTCACTTTTTTCATCATGATTATGCCGAAACTATGGGAACGAAGGTGCGAGATTTTTGGCGACAGTTTAGCTTTCAAGGTTCGCCTTATCTATTGCCTCAATCGGTAGAGGCCTGATCATGACTTTGATTTATCTATTGATTGCCTGGTGTTCATCTATCGGGACTTTTGCTATTGTTTTAATAAATTGCAACAAATGTTTTGATCATATGAGCAAATTGCATAGGGTGCCCTGTAGTAAGTGTCAGTATTTTACTGATAATCGTTATTTGAAGTGTACTGTTCACCCAGTGCTAGCTTGTTCAGAAGAGGCTATTGACTGTCGAGATTTTATCCCTCAAGCTCTAATCACTCATCAGCAGCGTTCTCAGCAGGAAAATTTTGCGCATACTCTCTAGAGGTATTTAACATGAATCATAATTCAACTAAACGAACTAACCGAAATGGCTTGAGCTTTAATCGTATCACTTGGATTATTTGCGAACAGTGGCCAGAAATTTGGCCGATGGTGATCGATCGACAGAATAAGCAACTGGAGCACCGTCGATTATTGATCTTGGCTGCTCGGAATCAACCAATCAAAAAAGCTAGTTAAAATACTTGCGATTATTTGAAAATAATGCTAGAAATTTAATCACTATGATCTACAGATATTCTCACTGAAGATAATCAAGGGTTTAGTTAATCACCATATAGAATTCACTTTGTATTTATGCAAGTCACTGACTCTGAATTTAAACCCATAGCCGCAGAAAAGCTCCCTCGGCAATTAGACATCGCTACTGTGAGTGTGTATGGTCTGGCCATTCTTTCTGGTGGCATATTTATGTTTCTGCCCTTTGTTAACCTTATTCATCCTAGTCCTTGGCAAAGGTCGATCGGGTTTCTACACGGGAGTGCTTCGATGCTAACCACCATTGTGGTGGCCTACGCTGGGCATTTGGCCTTTCCGCTACTGCGGGGATCGGCCAAAGTATTGCCGCCGATGCGGACTCTAGCTTTTTGGTCCAGTGTAATCACTTTTCTGGGTATTGCTAGTGGTAACTTTGCTTACATGCGCTATCGAGCTGATGCTGCCTATGGTGGTGCCAGAGCTTGGCTAAAAACCAATTCTCCATTGGTTCAGTATGCAGTAATGGAATATCATGAGTTTAGTGTTTTATTTATATTGCCTTTAAGCGTTGCAGCTGCCTGGATTTTGTGGAGCTATGGCGATGCTATTTTAGAAAAGAAAAATCGTCCGGTTCTAACTGCCACTTGTATTGCCATGATGGGGATGATGTTTTTTGCGATGGGGGGCTTTGTGACTGGCTTGGGCATTGCTAAAGTTCATGCTCTCTAAATAAATTGAAGTTCTTGAGATTTGTATATGAATAATTCATCTGTTGATAATCATAGTTCTGCGCCAATGTATAAATCAGTATGGAATAAGCTGCGTACTTTTCCGGGCATCATCCACCGCGGGTCAAAAAATCCGCCGGGGGCTTCTGGTGGGGCTGCCGCCTTTCTAATTAGTGGTGGAATTGGTTCGGTAGTAATGATGGTTGTCCATCACTTCTCTGATACATCCAAGGATTTTGAAGGTATGGTCAAAAGCTTTGGGAGCTGGATACCCGGTGCTGTGAGCAAAGACCCGATGTGGGGAAATATTGGTAGTTATGCGGGTAAAGAAACAGCGATGCTATTGGGCTGGCTGATCAGCTTGGCTATTTTGTATCCGCTGCTTAAAAATCGGCAAGTAAAATCCATTACGATGTTCGGTTGGCTGTTTGGTCTTTATACTCTGGCGGCAGTGATGTCCTGGCATCCGGCTATTCCCTATCTTCCCTTACAGTAATTAATTTCTCTGACTCTTAGGTCACTGATTCATGATGTCAAGTTCTCCACAAATATCTAAAATGCACTGGCTGGTAATAGGCTGGATGAGCATCGGTGCCCTGTTTACGGTCTCTTTTTTGGTGGCAATGTGGCGGGTTAGCCAAACTCCGCAGTTTACTGGCCAAGCTTTTAATTCTCTAGATTGTGCGGGCAAAAAGCCAGACCAGCGCACTATCACTACCAGCGAGATGTGTGCTAGCTTGGTGGTGCAGCCGCTACCAGCCAAAAAATAAAAAGGCAAGCCTGGAAACTGATGCTGTTCATCAATCCACCAGGCCCTCCCTAGCAAATTTAATTTACAAGTTCCAAGTCTAACATGATGTTTCCTCTTGTTGTATTTTTTTCGGGTTTTCCCCGAGGGTTTCTGCCGCCTTGATGATGTTTCGATGAGCAGCTGAGCTTTGGCGATACCCTAAAACCGCACTTTCTAGCACTTTTATATTTACACAGAGATTTTTCATGGATACCAACAATTCTGCACCCAACATCTTTGGGGATTTAGCCCCAAATTTAGTTCCTGATCTTGTCTCCATGGGTGGCAATAGCTACTCCTTAGAGCAACCTAGAGATCGATCGAGCGAGCGATTCGCTAGAGGATCTGCTGCACCGCTAATTTTTGGTGATGGCAATGATTTTATCGACTTTAGAATAGCCTCTAACAGCGCTGGTAGAAGACCCATTAGTATTTTTGCAGGCGAAGGCAACAATGTTATTTTCGGGGGTCGTGGTAACGACCAGATCTTTGCTGGTGCTGGTAACGACTTAATTGATGCTGGTAATGGCAACAATAATATCATCACTGGCGATGGCACCAATATTGTTACTAGTGGTACTGGTAATGACACCATAGTTGGTGGTGCTGGCAACGATTTTATCGATGCTGGTGATGGTAGAAACAGTGTAGTAGCCGGTGGTGGCAATAACCGGATTCTCACTGGCAAGGGCAAAGACACAATTTTTGCCGGTGCTGGAGATGACGTGATTTTTAGCGGCGCTGGAGACGATGTGATCGATGCTGGTAGTGGTAAAAACTTGATCAATGCTGGCACTGGTCGAGACACTATAAATTTGGGCGGAGATCGAGACCGAGTGATTTTAGAAGCTGGTGAAGGTTTTGCCACAATCAATGGCTTCAATGGGGCTGTTGATAAATTGCGACTGGGTGAAAGTCTTTTAGGTAAATCTTTGAGTTTTACTAGTAGTAATGGTGATACCTTAGTAAAAGCTGGTAGAGACCTCTTGGCCACTCTCAAAGGAGTAGCATCTGGTTCTCAGGCCTTGGTCGATCGGGGACCACTCACTCGTTATCAGGCAACTGACTTAGGCTCTCTGCAACAAAATACAACCACTTCTAAAACTGTTGCCTCCGTTAATGCCGTTTCGGTGAATGACTTTGGGGTGGTAGCCGGACGTTACAACACCGGCGACACCTACAGTACCACCAATGCTACCACTGGAGTGGTGAATCCCAATAATATCGTTCGTGGAGCTTTCGTCTGGGAAAATGGTGTGCAAACATCACTCACCACCACGGGCATCAAAAAAGGTTCATCTGATGATGGTGCTACTGATGGTGCCACGGTCACATTGCTGACGCCCAATGTTAATACCATTAACAATCGAGGAATTATCACCGGCACTGCTGATGAAGTCAGACAACCTCAAGGCTTAGCCTCTGATCGGGCTTTGGTTTGGCAGAAAGACGGCAGTGGTTACCAGTTAGCAATTAACTCGATCGGTGGCAAAGAAAGCTACTACCTAGATATCAATGCTCAGAACCAAATTGCTGGTCGGAACATTGTTTCTGAGGCGGATGCTGCTGGAGTCATTCAAACGTTTGAAAGACCCGTCTTTGTCGATGCCGCCGGAACCGTCACTCGCTTAGCTGAACAGGGTGGTAACGGCGGTACTGCTCAAAGCATCAATGGCCAGGGTACTATTGTGGGTTATCTAGACCAAGATGGTGCTTTGAATGGGGAAGAAAAATATGCTGCCGTAGTCTGGAAGCTAGATGCTACCGGTCAGTACGTATTGGAAAACTTAGGCACATTTGGTGACGAACAAGCCCGGGCGATCGATATTAATAATGCTGGCCAGATCATCGGTTCTGGTAGTAATGGCTCTGGGGCAACTGCCACTAGCTCACCGTTTATCATTCGTGATGGCGAGTATACTTCGATCGGCAGCCTAGGTGGCCGAACTGGTTCTGTCAGCGAAATCAATGAGTTCGGTACAGTAGTAGGTGCCTCCCAAGTAGCTGCGGGCACTAACCGAGCCTATGTTTGGAGCTTGGGTGTCCAAACTGATCTCAACTCTTTGGTCACGTCAGCCTTAACTGTCAATGGTGCAGCGGTTACACTAACTAGTGCGCTTAGTGTCAATAACTTTGGTGACATTGTAGCGACTGGTACTTATACCTATAAAAATGCTGCTGGTGTAGATACTGTAGGCACGCGCTCTTTCTTACTGAAAGAAGTTGCCTAATTAGGGTTTGATTTCTCTTAGCACTACTTAACATTCAGGGCTTGATTTACATCAGGCCCTGTTTTTTTGATTTATTCATCAGTAGAACAGTACCAAAAAAATATTAATTACGTTTAATCAGCAAGTGCCTGAGGACTTCTTGCCCCTCTACCGATTGTTTTGATTAAATTAACAAATCTCGGATTTCGCCTTCGCGAGCCACACTGACTTTGGGGAAAGCCGCTGCTGCCGATCGGCCCACCGCATCCATGAAGTCGTCATCGTGGCTGGGGTCGTGATGGAAGATCACCAGTTCCTTGGCCTGGGCGGCGATCGCCAATTTCACACCTTCTTGCCAAGTAGAATGGCCCCAGCCCACTTTGCCGCTGTGCGGATCGTGGTATTCCCGATCGGTGTAGGTGCAGTCGTAGATAAATAGGTCGGCTTGGTGGGCTAGTTTAAGGACATTTTCATCCAGCCGATCAGGGTAGTGTTCCGTATCGGTCACATAGGCCACCGCTCGATCTCGCCAGCCCACTCGGTAGCCACAGGCTCCGCCGGGATGGTTCAAAGGAGCGGCAGTAACCCGGATTTCACCAATTTCCAGTTCGCCATCTGCCACTAGATCGTGGAAGTACAAATTGGCCTGCATGATATTCAGGGGCACCGGAAAGTTCGGATCCATCATTTGATGGTTCAAGCGATCTTGGATGGTGGAACCGTTAGGGGCCACACTGCCATAGATATCGAAGCGATTCTCTGGCACGAAGGCTGGCGCAAAGAAGGGAAAGCCCTGAATGTGATCCCAGTGGGAATGACTGAAGAAAATATGGCCACTGACAGCTTCTTGGCCAACCATGGTAGTGCCCAAGGCCCGAATCCCAGTACCAGCATCGAAAATTAAGGACTGGTCGGCGACCCGCATTTGCAAGCAAGGGGTATTGCCGCCGTAGCGCAGGGTATCGGCTCCCGGACAGGCAATGCTACCCCGTACTCCCCAATATTGCACTTGGAAGCAATTGTTCTTTGCAGCTTGCTTATCTGGAGAGGGGATGGACATGAAAAAGCAGGTAGAAGAAGTAGAGGGGGCTTGGCGTTCGGGGCAAGTTGATCTTGCTAGTGGCTAGAGCAAGTCTAGCAGTTTTGGCTGGGAAAACTTGTGTTTGGGATGGGGCGATCGCGGTGTTTCCTGTCGCCTTTGACAGTGCGATTTATCTTTTTTTAGTTGTACTGCTCCTAGCTTGCCCAAATTTTCGACCAATTTCACGATGGTTAGGGCAGAGTTGGATCTATGAATAGCTCATAGCAGCTTGTAACTGTTTCCATGGATTAATCCAAGCCATAAGTATTCCAATATTCAATTCAGGGGTTTTAGAGATCAGGATCCTTTTACTGGTTTCCCAATTCTTCATCGAGGCACATCTTTCATTACTAGAGAATATTTTCGCAAGAGACATCGCTGATATCCTGAGCATTGGCATGTATAGTATGTCCTAGTAGACTACATCAGCAGACTTGATTTTAGGACAAAAAATTCCAATGATAAATCGTTTCACCATATTAGGATCTGGAGTGATGAGCTTTGCTTTAGGATTGTGTTCCGGCCCAGCAGCAGGTTTTGTCTTACATGAAGTCCTAGACAACGGCACTCCGAACGATCTGGCCGATGACTTACTAGGTGCTGCGCGTTGGAATAATGTGCCAGGATCCTTGGTGGGCAGCGGCACCAGGGGCCTGGGTGGTGGCCTTGAATATGCGATCGCTACTGATTTCTGTCCCAAGCTCATCCCTAAATTCATCGACACCCCCAAACCCAAATGTAGTCAAATTCGATCGGCCATCCGCAATGCATTCAATAAATGGTCACTCAAAGACTCTGCCTTAAGATTCACTAATGTCTCTGGACAAATAGCTCCTTTGTTACCACCCGCAGGCTATACCGAACCTTGGATTGGTTTCGGGGCAGAGATCGATTTGTTTGCATTGAGTTCCCGCGACTATCCTGGAGTGAGTGGATATGGGGCTTTGACTTCCTTCTATTTTTTAGGGTCTAGCCCGATGGGAACAAATGGCCTGGTAATGACCGGCAAAACTATTACAAGTGCTGATATCGTTTTTAATACAGAGACCTGTTACCATCTCAAGCCTCGCTTGCAGGGACGGGGCTGCAATCATTTCGAGTCTTTGATGCTGCATGAAATCGGTCATGCCTTGGCCCTAGGCCATCCAAATCAATTTCCCCAACGCAACTTTGTAAAGTATCAGAGTTCAGCCCATGGAATTTCTAGTCATATTTGCCAGAATTCCGTCGCAGATTTCCAGCTCTCACCAAATATCGATCCGCAAGCTATGATGAATAGCAGCTTAAGAGCAGCACAGCCAGTAAGCGCTGGTTTGACTAATGATGACATAGATGGTTTGAAATTCTTATATCCCTTATGTCCTAAGAAAATAAATCGAGTCAATTCTGCTAGTTGAAATTATTGCCCTAGGCTCGATCAGTTCAGGGCAGATATTTTCAGGATTTCATCACAGGCCACTTGCACGCCATTTTCACTCTGTAATTGGGATGCGATCTCCTGAGCCTTTTGGGCATAGTGGGAATTCATTAGCAGCTTCTGTAATGCCTGAGTTGCCGTCACCGCATTGTATTTTTGGCGAAAGACTGTCTGAGAAGTACCCAAACGCACTAATCGATCAGCATTGTCTGGTTGGTCGTGGCTGTAGGGAACTACCAGGGTTGGTCGGCCAGATCGCAGTCCTTGGGCCGTGGTGCCGATGCCACCTTGATGGACGATCGCGCAGCTCCGCGGAAAAAGTGCTGAGAAAGGAGCGTAGTCGAAAGCTGCAATAGTTGCTGGCAGATTCGCCGGCAGGGGATTTTGGCCCATCAAGAGGATGGCACGGCGCTGGAGTTTTTGGGCGGCTGCGCTGCTGTCTGCATAGAAGCTGCCAGGGGAGTAGACGGCGGCGGAGCCGAGGGTAAAGACGATCGGTGGTTCTCCCGCCTGCAAAAATTCTTCAATTTCCGGGGCTAATGTTGGGATTTCACCATCATAGAACGTGAACCCAGTCAGCACACAGTTAGCCGGCCAATCCCGCTGGGCTTTGGCCAACAGCGGTGAGAACAGCGCTAGATTGAGATACGGTGAAAATTTGTTGCCCATGATCGGGTTGGGATTGGTCACAAGTCCGAGTTCTCGGCGGAGTTGGCGAGCGGGTTCGGCCCAACCATAGGTCGTAAGCTGGGCGAACTTTAGCACAGGAAAGTTGGCCAGAGGTCCCAGAAAACGTAGTTTGGCTAGCTCGGGATAAGGCGGAAAAACCGGTAGGTCGTAGATGGAGAAGAATGATGTGGGTGCGAGGGAGCAAAAGACCCAAGGAATTCCTAGTTTTTCAGCGACCATGCTGCCAGCAAAAACGATTTCACCCACCAGGATCAGGTCGGCTCCTTGGCAGATCGCTAACAGATCTTCATAGGTCTCTCGCAGGTGGGCAAAGATGTAGTCTTTCAAGAGTCGCTCGGTGCCTTTTTTTAGATCCATAATCATAGCGATCGCCTCGGGGTCTTCTAGATCTAGTCCTTTTGGCCTCATGGGCTGGAACTCGAAGCCGAGTTTTTCCAGCTGATCGCGGTATTCTACCCAGGTCGCAAAGACTACGTGGTGGCCGCGCCGTTGGAGTTCTAGACCGATCGCAATTTTGGGATGCAGATCTCCGAGGGATCCAAAGATGGCAATGACGATTCTACTCACGTGCTGCTCCACTGACTACTGCCGATTACTGAGGAGAATTCAGCCGATTCTGACAATCCCCAATACAATAATAACGGAGCCGTTGAGGTGAAACCCATGATCGATGTTGGATTGGATCCCGATGGCCACACTCTAGAGCTATCCTATGGACAGGAAATAGGCTTGACCATAAAGGACTCTGAATTATGAATTCACAGATTTTTTCACAATTGCGAGAGTTCTGTCTAGATGAAGCAGCCTTCGAGCAGCTAAAACAGACTCTGACCCAAGAATTACAGCCCCTGGAACAGGAAATTGCCCAGACCAAATTCCAGATCGATCGGCAGAAAGCCTTGTTCCGCGTCATCACCCGCCTCCGGGAACCCTTAGAACTAGAAACCATTTTTCAAGCCACTGCTCAGGAAGTCCGACAACTGCTATCCGCCGATCGGGTGGGGATGTTTCGCTTCTACCCGAATTCTGGCTGGAATGACGGTGAATTTGTCTCGGAAGATGTGGATCCCGCATTTCCCTCAGCCATGGCTCAGAAGATCCACGACCATTGCTTTGGCGAGCAGTTTGCCTTCCGTTACGGAGAAGGCCGCATGCAGGTGGTGACAGACATCTACAATGCTGGTCTAAGTGACTGCCATATTGATATTCTGTCGCAATTTCAGGTGAAGGCAAACCTGGCCGTGCCCCTGTTACAGGGCCAAAATCTCTGGGGTCTGTTATGCATTCATCAATGCAGTGCCCCGCGCCAGTGGCAGGAGACCGACATTGAATTCGTCAGCCAGATTGCCAACCATTTGGGGGTCGCCCTCCAACATGCCGAACTGATGATCGAGCTACGGGCGGAGGTGAACGAAAGAAAGCAAGCGGAGCAATCTGTCCAGGACTTAAACCGGGGACTCCAGCAGGCCGTTGTCGGATTGACCGCTGTCAATCGGGAACTGGAATCCTTCAGTTACTCTGTGTCTCACGATCTGCGTGCGCCATTGCGCAGCATCGATGGCTTTAGCCAAGCGCTCCTGGAAGACTGTTCCGATCGACTAGATGTCTCCGGCCAAGACTACCTCAACCGGATTCGGAATGCTACCCAACGAATGGGACATCTGATCGACGATCTCCTCAACCTCTCCCAGGTAACTCGCAGCGAAATGCATCTAGAGGATGTAAATCTGAGCAACATCGCTGGCAACATTGGCATGGAATTGCAACGGGATGAACCGGAGCGTCAGGTGGAATTTCAGATACAGCCTGGATTGAAGACTTATGGGGATGCACATTTACTACAAATATTGTTGACGAACTTACTGACCAACGCTTGGAAATTTACTTCCAAACGTTCCCAAGGGCACATTGAATTTGGCATGATGGCTACAGCAGGTGATATTCCGGTCTACTTTGTCCGAGACGATGGAGCTGGTTTCGATATGGCCTTTGTCAGTAAGTTATTTGGGCCATTTCAGCGGCTCCATAGAATTACTGAATTTCCCGGCAACGGCATTGGGCTGGCCACTGTCCAGCGAATCGTCCATCGCCATGGGGGGAAAGTTTGGGCCGAAGGAGTCTTAGAGCAAGGGGCTACTTTTTACTTTACGTTAAAACCAGAGGCAATCAGTATATGAGTACAACCAGCAAAACTATCCTGCTCGTGGAGGACAATCCCGATGATGAAGCCCTGGCAATTCGGGCATTCAAGCGTCACCACATTGGCAATGAGGTGATTGTGGCCCACGATGGCATGGAGGCCCTAGATTATTTGTTTGGGACAGGCCTATATGCCGATCGAGATCTCAGTATCAAGCCGACAGTGGTATTGCTAGATCTGAAGCTACCCCGCATGGATGGGATCGAGGTGCTACGCAGCATCAGAGCCGATGAACGCACCAAGCTAATGCCCGTAGTCGTGCTCACCACTTCTAGCGAAGAGCAAGATATGATTAATAGCTACAGTCTGGGTTGTAATAGCTACATTCGGAAGCCGGTAGATTTTCTCCAGTTTTCGGAAGCGATCCGGCAGCTAGGCATGTATTGGCTTTTAATGAATGAACCGCCACCAGCATAGGAGATTATCAACATGAGTGATGCTATCCGTGTTCTAATTGTTGAGGATTCTGATGACGATATGATTTTGGTGCTGCGGGAACTGCGGCGCGGTGGCTACAAAGTCGAATATGCGCATGTCCAAACACCCGCAACCATGGAAGATGCACTGGAACAAGGCAGCTGGGATATTGTCATTTCAGATTATACAATGCCCACTTTCAATGCCCTAGATGCCCTAAAAATTCTGCAAAGGAAACAACTGGATATTCCTTTTCTAATTGTTTCGGGTACCATCGGAGAAGAAACTGCGGTGGCAGCGATGAAGGCTGGTGCCCAAGACTATCTACTGAAAGGGAAACTAGCCCGCTTAGTCCCAGCAGTAGAACGGGAGCGCAAAGAAGCCGCCGAACGACAACGCCGACATAGTGCCGAAAAAGCTTTGGCAGTGGTGGAGGCGCAATTGCTCCGGGCACAGCGGTTAGAAAGTTTGGGTACCTTGGCCAGCGGCATTGCACACGATCTTAATAATGTCCTCACGCCGATTATCGGCATTGTCCAACTCCTGCCCCTGAAAATCCCCAACTTGGATGAAAAAACCAAGCGACTACTCCAAATTCTTGATGAGAGTACCCAGCGCGGGGCCAACTTGGTTCAGCAGATTCTTTCTTTCACCCGTGGCGTGGAGAGCAACCTCGTCACGACCCAAGTAAGTCATTTGCTGTGGGAAGTTCACAATGTAATCCAACAGACATTTCCCAAAGCGATCGACCTTTCCATAGATTTACCACAGGATTTATGGCCGATCGCTGCCGACACTACGTTGTTACATCAAGTCTTTATGAATCTCTGTGTCAATGCTCGCGATGCGATGCCCAATGGCGGTACTCTCAGTGTCACTGCGGAAAATTCAGAAATTGATGAAGACTATGCCCAGATGCACCTGGGTGCCCAGGCCGGTTCCTATGTGCTGGTGACGATTTCCGATACGGGCACAGGCATTCCGGTAGCAATCCTCGACTGCATCTTCGATCCTTTTTTCACGACCAAGGAAATTGGCAAAGGGACGGGGCTAGGGCTAGCAACTGTACTGGGCATTGTGAAGAGTCATAAGGGGTTTATCAATGTTTCCACAGAGGTGGATAAGGGCACTCATTTTCAGGTGTACTTCCCGGCTACGGCAGGGCTGGAAACGGCAACTGTCATTAATACTGAAGCCCCATTAGGTCGGGGTGAGTTCATTTTAGTGGTGGATGATGAGCTAGCCATTCAAGAGGTTACAAAGGTCATGCTGGAAGACCATCATTATCAAGTAATTACGGCTAATAATGGGATCGAGGCGATCGACCTATATCGGGAGCATCAGCATCAAATCAGCGTTGTGTTGCTAGATATGATGATGCCATCATTGGATTCCATTACCACGATTCGGCGTCTGCGCAAACTGAACGATCAAGTACCAATCGTTGCCATGAGCGGCTTGGCGACCCCTGAAGCTGTCGCGGAAACCAAGCGCGAGGGAGTTCAAGTTTTTTTAGCCAAGCCCTTTACCGCACTGGAGTTATTGAACATTCTGTTCCAGATATGCAGTAAGCAATAAATTTATCCTGCAATGATCGACAGATTTTGCCAAGTATCCTCACGACCCTCCTGCTTCCTGTCATGACAGTAGAACAAATAACAGCCTGGATTCAGGCTACTACGGAGCTAGCCACACTCTCTCTTGCGGCCAGACAAGCCCTAGCGGCTAAGCTGGAAACCAAGGTCTATGGCCCAGGAGTGACGGTCATCAAAGAAGGCCAGCCGATCGATGGCCTATACATTTTGCAGAAAGGCCAAGCCACCCGCTATCGGCACAAGCAACCCGGACTCACTTGGGCCAGCAGCGTCCTGCCCGGTGGGGCGATCAATCTCTCGGCCATGTTGCTCAGTCAGCCTGCCGATAGCTGCTTGGTGACCAACAGCGAATGTCAGTTTTACTGGCTCTCCTTGGCTCAATGGCAACAACTGGTATCAGAATATCCCGATACGCCTAGGATTTATACCCAGCGCCTCGCCAACAAACTAGAGCAGCTCCAAGAACAGATCGACTACGAGCGTGATCGAGAACTGGCCTTACGTCCCTACCTAGTCACCAAAGCCAAGCGGGGCATCATTGGCAGCAGCCGCTATGCCGTCAAACTGCGCCAGCAAATTCGATCGGCTACCCAGGCAGCGGCGGTTCTCATTGTGGGAGAACCGGGTCTCGAAAAAGATAACATTGCCGCCTTAATCCACTTTGGTTCCGATCGACGTCGCCAACCGGCCATCAGCCTCAAAAGTGCCCTCCTGCAAGGCAACGAACTCTTCGGTCGCCAAGGAGGCAAAGTCGGTCTACTGGAGTGGCTGGGCGACGGCACCCTAATTCTGAACGACGTGCAGGAATTACCCCCAGCACTGCTACCCAAGATTTTGCAACTCTTACAAACCGGCACCTACGAACCAGTATATCGAACCGGGCAAACACCAACTACTCGCCACAGCAACGCTAGGCTGATTTTAATTGCCGAAAATGCTCAGCCACAACTAGGAGCCGCGATTGCACAAGGCGCAGCACCAGGAGCGATTCTCCCAAGGAGAGGCTACGCCAACGGCCACCAGATCAAAGTACCCGCTCTCCGAGTTCGCAAAACCGATCTAGCCGCCCAGACCGACTACTACATCAACCTCATTTGCAAACAAAAGAATCTCCAGCAGCCTCAGGTGACCCCCGAGGCTTTGCGCCGCCTACAATCCTACGATTTCCCCGGTAATTTGCGGGAGCTAGAAAGCCTCGTAGAAAGGGCGATAGTGCAAGCCCAGGGCAGTGCTTTTCTCACCGAAGAAGTATTTTGGGCCCAGGCTGCCAAAAAGCAATTATTCCGTTGGAATTTGCTGAATGCCTATCCGGGGCTGCGGCGCTGGCTACGCAGTGATTGGTATCCCGATCGGATTAATTATGGCTTTACGGTCTGGGTTTTTCCGCTAATTGTCGCTATTTTATTCTTTGGGCCTCAGGATCGACAGCATAACTTTGTCTTGAATATTTTTTGGGCTTGGTGGTGGCCGCTAATCTTGTTGCTATTTCCGCTGATTGGCCGCCTCTGGTGTGCTTTTTGTCCTTTTATGATCTATGGGGAAATCACCCAAAAAATTTCCTTGTATCTATGGCCGCGCGCCCTCCAAAAATGGCCGAGGGAATTGGCCGATCGCTGGGGTGGCTGGTTCCTCTGGGCCATGTTCGCCATTATTTTCCTTTGGGAAGAACTGTGGCAGCTGGAAGATACTGCCTATCTCTCAGGCTGGTTATTGCTGCTGATTACCGGCGGAGCGATGGTCTGCTCGACGCTCTTCGAGCGGCGCTTGTGGTGCCGCTATCTCTGCCCGATCGGTGGCATGAATGGATTGTTTGCCAAGCTATCTGTGATAGAACTGCGGGCCCAGCAAGGTACCTGTGGTGCGGAGTGCAGTACCTACGGTTGTTATAAGGGTGGCCCCGCAGTGGGCGAGGGTCGGGAGACCGGCGGCTGCCCGGTCTATTCCCATCCAGCCCAATTGGCCGATAACAAAGACTGCGTACTTTGTATGACCTGCCTGAAAGCTTGCCCCCATAAATCGGTGGAATTAAATCTTCGGCCACCGGGCATCGAACTATGGACTAGCCATCAGCCCCATGGTTATGAAGTAGCCCTACTTTATCTTCTGCTAGGCGGCATTTATCTACATCGATTGCCAGAAATCAATGAATTACTGGGTAGTCGATGGAATTTAAATAATTTCTGGGTGCATGGTGGACTATCGATCGGGCTGTTGGCAATGCCACCATTGTTGCCCTTACTAGCCTATGGGCTAATGACAGCTATTTATCGCCTGCGCAAGGGTCTAGGTCAAACGATTAAGGTCTGTAAGCCGTTATCCTTTGTGGAATCTTCCTATGGTTATTTACCCCTAGTTTTGGGGGGCAGCTTGGCCCACTATTGCCGGATGGGACTCCAGGAAAGCGGTCGGCTCTTACCTGTAATAGCAACCACCTTTGGTTGGTCTGGAGAAAATTGGCCTGCCTGGGTAGCCGATCCAGCGGTGATTACTTTTCTGCAAACAGTGAGTCTGATATTGGGGTTATTAACCACTATGCTGTTGGCCCAGAAAATTGCCAAGCGCCCCTTTTGGTCTTTGTTGCCCCAACATTTGGCTGCTACGGGTCTAGCGATCGGGCTGGGGTTGGCGATTTCCACTAGCTGAGCCATTCAACATCAGTATCTCCCTGCGGATATCAACTAGGAATGGAGACAATATCCTGCTGTATTATAAGATTCAACAAAACCAACAACAAAAGTCAGGAGGTATTTAAGATGATTACGATTAGACATGCTCAAGAGCGAGGGGCTGCCAATTTTGGTTGGCTCGATAGCCGTCATACTTTTTCCTTTGGCGAGTACCACGATCCCAACCATATGGGTTTTGCCGATCTGCGCGTCATCAATGAAGACAAGGTGGAGCCAAGCCAAGGCTTTCCTACCCATGGACATCAGGATATGGAGATTATTACCTACGTGCTAGAAGGTGCTTTAGAGCACAAAGATAGCTTGGGCACCGGATCGGTTATCCATTCCGGCGATGTGCAGCGCATGTCTGCTGGGGCGGGGATTCGGCATAGCGAATTCAATGCCTCTAAAACCGAACCCGTACATTTACTACAAATCTGGATTCTGCCTGGGGAGAAAGGCATAGCGCCAGGTTACGAGCAGAAAAACTTTGGGATCGATGAAAAGCAAGGCAAGCTCAAGCTGGTTGGTTCCCATGATGGCCGTGATGGATCGATTACCATTCACCAAAATGTGAATCTCTATGCAGCTATATTATCGGCGGGGGAATCAGTGAACTATAACTTCGCCGAGAACCGAGTAGCCTGGGTACAGGTCGCAAGAGGAACCGTGCAACTGAACGATCGATCGCTCAAGGCGGGGGATGGGGCAGCCATAGTCCAGGAATCTCTCATTACTTTGCAAGGCACAGCCTCGGACACTGAAATACTTTTATTCGACATGGTTGCATAACTCCCGATCAATCTACGATTGCCGCTCTAAAATCCTCTTGATATTTGGCAATGCAGCTGCCACTGCCTCAGGTGCTGGTGTCGTTTGCTGCCAACTTTGGCGCACTGTCAACCGCTCCAACCATGCTGTCAGGCGAGGATATTTATCCAAAGAAAAGCCCATCATTGGCAAAAAAGTCATCAAGGTGCCAGCAACAATATCAGCCAGGCGAAATCACGGCTGCTGTGCTACTTCTTTCCTGGGATCCTCAGCCTCCGAATGGAGCGTTATTCCCGGTGTTAGATAAATTAATTTAACGCCCTGTGGTGCCGCAGGCTTATGCCACAACCCCTTCGGAATTGAAAAGACCGAGCCTGCAGGGGCAACGAAATGCTCCAGGCCTTCATCCTTCAGTAAGGTAATCTCAAATTCACCATCCAGAACGTAGAATAATTCATCGGTATCCGGGTGCATTTCCCAGACCGGCGAAATGCCAGTGATATTACAGGCACCCACATTGCTACCATTGAATTGCACGACATCCAAGAAAGAACCTGCTGGCTGAGCAGCTAGCTCGGAAAAGATATTCTTGATTTCCATCGATTTTCTCCCATGAATTTAATACACATAGTCATTTTATAGTAATTGATCGCCTCTCATGACATTCATTCTACATCCTCAAACAAACGATCACCTCGATGCAGCCGATAGGCCATTTGATAGGTTTGCTCTTGGGAGCGCATCGTAGGCGTATGGGCCGCCAGATATCGGGCAGCAGCGACTAGCACATTAATTCCAGCAGGACTGTTGCCCAAACGAGAGTATTGACAAAAAGCAGCTTCAATCTCCTGGATCACATGAAATTGCCGATCTTCGCGCAATAACAATTTACCTAACAGAGCCAAGAGCCGCCCTGGGTCACCACCACTATAAAGGTAGCAACCAACTAATTCCCCGACTCGATTCACCTGCTGCTGCCGATCGAGCAACTCTGGCAATTCGGATAACAACTCTGCCGGGTTTTCCACGGTCTGATCGGGCTTCGGTAGGCGAGCAGCAGGGACATTGAGAAAGCGATCGAGATAGACGCTCATCGCCGCATCAAACACCGCTCTTAATAGCTCCGGTGAGGCCACCCGTCTCATACCTCGATCTACGGCGTTGGCAAAGGTGAAGGTATGATGGGCCGTGTCCCAATCGTTAAAATCGTTGTTCATACTAAATTGGGCAATCCGCAAGGCCGCTGCCTCGGTCACAATGCCCGATAGTTCTACCCCAGAGCAGCCTTGGCCCAGAGCTGTCAGGAGCGCATCGGCGATCGCCCGAGCATTGTCGCCCAGCAAAATGGGAATTAGTTGGTCGCGATCGGCCCCAGCTCCCTGTTGATTTTCCCCTGCGGCTAAAGCAGCTGGCAATGCCTCAAAAGCCTGTTGGAGAATCTCCACCAGATCCACCGGCGATCGCCAAGATCTAGATTCTTCCATGCGAGTGGCTCCGGCGTAGCCAGCAACCAAACTGGTCAAGACTAGTTCTGCATTTTGCCAATCGGTGACATCTAGGGCTTCCAAGGCTTTGTTCGTAAAGTCCAGAGCATGACCCCCATCGAGATAGCGATGGTCAGTCACCACCGTAAATAGCATCTGAGCCAGTTGGGTTTGGGAAGCACCGGCCCGAATCGCTGAGGCCAAACAGCGTTCGGCACCGTCCGTATCTCTCACCTCCACAAATTGGCGAAACCAATCTTGGAGAATGGGCAGCTTGGCTGGATTATCCGATAGCTCCGCTTGCGCCAAAGGCGATCGAGGGAGTGGTTGCATGGGAAAGCGCGGTGGCTGATTATTAGCATCCCGCGCGACCGCCGCCAGCCCTTGATAGATGGCGCGTGGTTTGTCTTCAGCATCCAGATAGGGGAACAAGTTCATCAGGCAAGTGTGAATCGTTAAGCCCGTATCCCAACCACTCTGCCGGTAACGAACGCCAAAATCCAAGCCCCGCCGAAATGCTTCGGCAGCATTATTTCCTTGGTTCAACAGAGCGATCGCAGACTTGCCCAGCACCAAAGATATACTTTGTTCCAATCCCTCCTGCATGCGCTGGTAATGATGGGCTAATGAATCGGCCCGAGCGGTGAGATCGACCCACACTTCGTTATTGCGAATTTGCACTGGGAAGGCTGGTAGATCGTCAGCCCAAGGATCGAAGGTTCCGCCACTCATCAGGTCGAAACGGGCATAGTGCCAGTCACAGGTAAGAATACAATCTTTGAGCGTTCCCTTGCTGAGCGGGAAGCCCATGTGAGGACAGCGATTGTCTACGGCATAAATTTCGTCATTCAGATCGACGAGTAATAGGGTGTGCCCGGAGATCGCTACCACTAGCCGACCTGCTTTTCGGACATCATCTATAGCAGCAACCCGCGTGTAATTTTCTTTGGTACTCATTGGCATCTCCTGCCCGATCGGGCATCAGTAGATTGGGATCCTATTGATTAGTTTGCTTGCAACAGTAACTATATAATTATAGCGTAGCAAATTTATCCTGGATGCCAAAATGGCTGAAGGCTTGATGCTGACTAGTAATGGAACAGCTAAGAATCCCTAAAGAAGTCCAGCTTCTTCGAGCAGTAGCTGTAGCTTTGCATGAAGGAATTTAGTGTCCTTTTTCTGGTTTCCTCTGATGTCAGAAAAGAAACTTTGCATCAGCATTATAATGCTGCGATATTTAATGATACTGGCAACGTAGAATTCGTCTAAATCCAGGATCTTGCCAGCATAAATCTGCTCGATATTATCCAGTAAGGTAGTCCTCAGCTCACCAGGTTGCAAGCCTTCTACTATACCGTATTTTTCCATGAGCCTGAATCGATCGCTTTCTGCACAATTTTCATACACCGATCGAACCAAGTTGCCGATACCCCTAGAACTTCTCCATAGTCGTAAAGCACATTCTCCTCAAAGAATAACTATTAGTTATTGATTCTTACACGGTACTCAAATAAACAAGGGCGGCACGCATCGTCATAAACCAAACCGCCAGAGAAGAGAATAGATAGAGATAAAACCTCAGCATTACGAGGTTGAATGTGCAGTGGATGATACTATGTAACAAACGGAATATCACGAAGATCCATGCTGCATTGACATACAAGAAATCCACCTGCTTTGTGGCATAGAGGTACAAAACAAGTACATAGAAAAGCACTGGGATCTCAAACAGGTTTTTGAAGTTGTCCGAGGGATTAGAGACTTCTGGTGGCGAGATTTGAGCAAGTTTGCCGGGGATTGCCAGATCCTTCGGGGAAATTTTCAGACTAGTAATAAACCTAATCCTACGAACGTACATATATATCCAGACGGCAATAGTCAAGAGTAATGTTGCAAAAAAAGGACTAAAAATAGCTTCTTGTTTCATGATAGAAATTTAGGTATAGTTGGCGAAGCCTCTTTGCTGGGGCAAACGCTACGCGAACAAAACGAGAATCGCCAAGAGGATTATAAAAATTATTACTCAATAGGGGCATCGGTAATCCGACTCCATTCATTCCAAGAGCCATCATAATTCCGTACATTAGGATAGCCCAGTAAATACCTCAATAAAAACCAGATCGAGCCAGCGCGGGCACCGACCGCACAGTAGGTCAAAATCTCCTTATCTGGCGTCACCCCTTGGTTCTGATAGAGAGTTTGTAATTCTGCCGCCGACTTAAAAGTTCCGTCTTCATTGAGAGTCAATAAGTTTTCTAGATGCACCGCACCTGGAATATGTCCGCCTCGTTCCGAGCCTTCTGGTGGCTTCATCAGAAAGATCTCACCCAGATATTCTGGCAGGCTTCGGACATCCAGCAATAGTCGATCTGACCTCTCCATCGAATCCCGCACCTCCGGCATCAGCACCCGCAAGCTGGCATCATTGGCGGCTCCGATCGCGTTGACCGGATACTCAGTCGCCGAAAAACTAGATAACGCTGCTGCCAAAGGACGACCCTCCGCCACCCATTTCTGATGTCCACCATTGAGAACCAGCACTTTGTCATGGCCAAATAACCTCAGAAGCCAAAAGATCCAGGCTCCGGTGCCGGGATAGCTGCCATAGGCAACCACTGTAGTTTCTGGGGTGATGCCCGATCGAGACAGCAGTTGGGCCATGGCCATTGGATCCAAATTAATCCGCAGATCCGGCAGGAGCAGATCCCCAAAGACATTCCAGAATAGGGCACCGGGAATGTGGGCAGCTCGGTACCGATCTGGACTCATATCGATTTCCAGTATTCGGACAGTAGGATCGTCGAGATGTTCCATCAGCCATTGAGTATCAACTAAAACTTCAGGGTGGGCATAGCTAGACATTAGTATTTTCCTATTCTTGGGAATAAAGCTAAGATTAGGGGGGTTGATCGACTTTGCCCAGTCCCCGATCGAGTACTCTTTGCCACCCCAAGACCATGACGACTTCCCTAAAACCTTTGTTTGCAGCCATCAACCAAGTCAAGCAGGAAGAAGAACTGCGATCACAAATTGTACCAAAGCTCGGTGAGTACTTTGGCGCGAAGCGATCGGGCGTGCTATTTTTCGACCAACAACCGCCTACAGATCCGGGGATACGGCAAGCACTAAGGATTGGACTATCGATCGACAATAATCCGGTGGTGCGTTATCTGGTGGAACACCATGCACCCGTCCATGAAGCAATGCTCACATCACCCAAGGTATGGACAATGATTTGTCCGCGACCGGATCATTGGCATGTGATGGCCGGCCCGATCGTCAGTCATGGGAAACTAGTGGGCGTTATGGGCTGTACCCGCGAGAAGTCAATGCCGGCCTTTGATAGCAAAGATCTAGCTGATATGAGTGGAGTATGTATGCATTTATCGGTGTGGGCGGCAACGGTGAGATGGCAACAGCAGCCAATCAATACAACAGCTCTTTCCACACAGACAGAGAATTCGAGGATAGATCAACGATTAACATCTCGTGAATTACAGATTGCCGAATTGGTAGCTTTGGGCCGAACCAACGCAGCGATCGGTTCTGAACTCTGGATTACGGAAAATTCCGTCAAGCAAGCATTGAAACGCATATTCCGAAAACTGGCAGTCTCCTCACGGGCTGAAATGGTGGCCCAGATTTACACACAGCCCATGAGTCGGATATAGAGAGTGGCAGGATTCGTTGCGATTATCATCGAAGGCTAAAATGCTCACCCAGACTTAACAATACCCAAGATATTTGTACTGGTTGATTTAATGTCCAAAAATGGCGAGACAGTGAAATGACTTACTATCAATTGACCGAAACTCCTTTATGTACTTTGTTAATCACTAGTGATGGGCGATCGCTCACCGGACTCTATTTACAAGGCCAAAAACACTATCCTGAAATCACCGATTCATGGCAGAAATCAGCAGATCTGGAGGTTCTGGTGCAAACTCAGCAACAGCTTGCTGAATATTTTGCCCATCAGCGCCAATCTTTCGATTTACCCCTGGCTGCCCAGGGCACTGTATTTCAGCGGCAAGTTTGGCAGCAGTTATGCACCATCCCCTTTGGGGAGTCGATTTCCTATGGCACGTTGGCCCAGCGCATCGAGCAACCGAAAGCCTCTCGGGCAGTGGGCGCGGCCAATGGCCGCAATCCTATTGCGATCGTAGTGCCCTGCCATCGGGTAATTGCTAGCAGTGGGAAGCTGACGGGTTATGCAGGGGGGATCGATCGTAAGCAATGGTTACTTCAGCATGAGCGTGAATTGTAGGCAACATCCAAGCCGCCGAATTTTCGTTGCAGAAAATGGTCTGTTCTTGGCAACCCATAATCGGTTGCTGCAAGCTATCCCTAAAAACTTAAATTCACTGTATTCAACGAACCAATCAATTCCGTCAGCAGTTCCAAGTTGGGTGCATATTGGTCAGCAGGCATTTTTTCCAGCTTGTTTTGCATTCTTTTCAAGTAACCTTGGTACTTCTTTTCTTGTTGATAGGATAAAGATGAGGGTAACTGATATCCTTCATGGACAGTGATGGTTCCATCTTTAGGGAGATTTAAAGGAGGTGCAGCGATCGGGAAAGTAGCGGAAATATAGCAACGTCCATCATTAGTAATTCCCTGGAAAGTATAGGCTAGTTGACGATCCTGGACAAGGGAGTTCTCAGTATCGTACCGGACAACGGAGCCAACTCCTTGGCCACCTTTGAACTTGATGTATTTCAGGTGGGCATGAAAAGATTGGGTGGCATCCACGTAAGGCAAGTAGGGGATTTTGCCCTGCCAACTAATAGGTTTCTGGCTCAGCAAACTTTGGAGCGATCGAACCTCAGTATCAAATGTTTGAAGGTAAGGTGAAGTAGCTAGAACTTTTCTGAATTCAGCGATCGGGTAAATGCGGATATTTGGTGATGAATAAAACGAATTCTCAGACTGAGGTGATTCGAAACCGACCAAAGTAAAAGCCAAGTGTTTGGGTGCAGCACAATCTGGCTTATCACTGGCTTGCCTCAGCACACAAGCTGGCACGACGGTAGCATTTACATCAGCTGCCAGATTATCTGCATAGTAAAATTCTACTTTTTGATAAGATACCAATTTCTGGATAAGCGATCTTTTCGATCTTTTAGTGATACTAAATTCACCAGCCGGATTGGATTTGGATAGTGTCGCTAACAAAGAAGTGCTGGCAGTCAGAACCACTAGAGCAGCTACACCCAAAAGGTTGAGAAGTTTCATTATCTTTTCTCCTTGGTAATATCTCAATCATTATAAGCTGATATGATTAGCATTAGTTATTTCAACACTGGTAGCCTCAGACAGGAGAATATGGCCGTAAGGCTAAAAGCATTTTTCGGGTTGGGTTGGACTATCTCCACCACATTCCCATGAGCATCAATTCCTTTGGAATCCATTCACTGGAATCGATATGTTTTTTGTCCTGCACCTAAGCCATTGCAATCATACTACGATCTTGGAAGCTAGGATCCTCCCGATGAACGGCTCTCTTGGAGCATATTACAGAAAAGTGCTCCTTGTTCGATGGCATCATCCAGCGCAATGTGTGAATGGGGCAGTTTATCGAACCAATGCTTGGGCATATTTCTCTTGGTGCTGCTTCGATAATCGGTCTTCAACATTGCCATGGCAAAGGATTTAATATCCAAGGCTGAATGACTGAAAGGACTTTCGCCCACAAACCGGATTAGATACCAATAGACAAACAAGAAATCGAAGCCCGCTGGATAGGCTACAAAAACAGGTTTGCCCGGAAGTGACTTGACCCAGACTACGTAGTTTGCCATGGCTGACTCTGGAGTTTCTAAATCTTTACGACAAGCAGCCCAAGCTGCCGGTTGGGTTGCCCACCATTCCGCCGTTTTAGGATCAGCCACAGCCCCCTCCAGCGTCTCTAGATTCGCAGAAAATGTCGATAGGAGTTGCTTATCGGCTGTATAAGCGGCTGAGCCAATGCTGAGCATAGAATGTGGGCCTGGAATTGGGCCATCGGTTTCAATATCAGTACTGATGTATATTTCTGGCATATATAATTTACAGGGGTTCAGGATGAGGCTACAAGAAGTAAATACTCGACGCGGCTGGAAGAGTATATGTCCAGAATAACAAATCGATCACCTGATGAACGGCAATAAATCATATTCTTGACGAATATCGAGGAGAGGACGATCGAGCAACGGCTCAAACTCCAAAAATGGTAACAGCTTCTGCCGGTTGAGCGTTTCAAACACTCTCCAGACTTCTGCGATCACAAAGAACTATCTATGCTACTCTAAAGTAAGGGTGTAACATTCGAAGTCAACAAATATCTAAATCAACATGAAACTCCAGATCGCGATCGTAACTATTAGTTGCACTCTGATGACAGGACTGATACCTGATCCCAGTAATGCTCAAACTTCGTCCATTGGCACAAACCGTAGACCAGCGACTTGCCCATCTCGTAAAGCTCCAGCAAATGGCCCACCTAGCCTTGCCCAAGCCAAAAAATACTTCAAATGTCATGCCGAATTAGAAGTCACCCAAAGCAGAAAAGCTGATGGGCCTAATAGGTTAAGCCTGATTGACAATCTCAATATGCAGATCTCATCTCGCGCTCGTCGGTATTCGATCGCCACAGACAGTGAATATGGTCTTAATCATCGCTTGACTAAACCATTAGGTCTTACCTCTGATCTAACCGTTTATGATATTCAGGGTAGTTATACCGTTTACGAATGTAACGACGCATCTTACAATCGGCCTGGGCAGAACTGTCAGATTTCACAGTTTAATGATTCCCGGGGAGTTTGTTTCAAGAACAATTTCAATGATTGGCATTGTACTATGGTAGGAGCACCAGATAAGCCAACCAGAAAGGGGCCACCACCACAATAGTTTCACACAATCTTCGGCTGAATGACTAAAAGGACTTTCCCCCACAAACCGGATTAGATACCAATAGACAAACAAGAAATCCAAGCCCACTGGATAGGCTACGAAAACAGGTTTACCCGGAAGTGACGTCATGGCTGATTCTGGGGATTCCAAGTCTTTACGACAAGCAGCCCAAGCTTCCGCTTGGGCTGCCCACCATTCCACCGTTTTAGAATGAGCTACAGCATCTCTAGATTCGCAGAAAACGTCGATGGGAACTGCTTATCTGTTGTGTAAGCAGCTGAGCTTAGAATGTGGGCCTGAAATTGGGCCATCATTTTCAACATCAGCAGAGTTAACCATTGGGCAAAAGTCAGGAGCCAAGGAGCATATTTAGCAATCACCGGAAACATTCGATAAAGAGGCGTTAAACCCTTGGAAATTTCTGGTGCATCCCAGGGAGCCAAACTACTCACCAAGGCCAAAGCAGTAAGGCGATCGGGTAATTTGAAGGCACAAGCGGCAGCATAAGGCCCCCCAGCCGACCCCCCAACAACTGCAAATCGATCGAGTCCTAGTGCATCAGCCAATTCTGCCAAGTCCGTAGGCCAGTCCAGAATCATGCGATTGGGCTGAAAAGTCGATAAGCCAAAACCCGGTCGGTCTACGGTGATAATTCGAGCATTGGCAGCAATAGGGATAGAATCATCCAGGGGATAAAACAAGCGGGAGAAAGATCCATTGAACAAAAAGATTGGTTTGCCCGTGGGGCTGCCGAACTCGGCATAGCCCAGAGAGCGACCATCCTGAAGTTTGATATATTGCTCGGAATTATTCATAGTAGCTGCATTCCCCTTAAAATCTGTGCTCGCTCTTCTTATGATTGATCGAATAGTGTCACCTCGCCAAATCTTCTTGACCTGAGTAGTTACATTTAGCCTAAAAACAGTTTTGGAAAATATCGTTCTAGCAAAGTAGAAGGAAAACCCATACGTACCAAACCTTTCGGCGAATCAGAAACCAGCACCCCTGCTTCTAGCAACCGACGTAACACTTTGCGTCCTTGACGCTCCTGATAGCCACTAGCCGCCGCCGCCTTCCCTCGATCCAACTCTCCCACCTGTAAAACCGCCGCTACTGTTCTTTCTGAACCCACCAACAACCGCTGAGCCGCAACCTCTTCCGCCAAATACACCTCAATCCTGCTTCGTAACTGCTGCGGCTCAATACAAGAATGCATAAATTGCACTTGATCGATACAAGTCCGTAAGAAGAACACACAAAATGCCTGTAACCCTCTAGCCGTAAGATTCCCCCGCCCATCCAGATCGTTCCATCTCGGTAGATCGGCCTGGGCCAAAACCGCTCGATAATCTTCTCTGGAGCGTGCCAGCCCTCGTGAAATTGACCACAAACTCGTACCGATGCCAATTTCCCTCAACATCGCATGGGAAAACAACCTTGCCACTCGACCATTCCCATCATAAAAAGGGTGAATCCAGACCAACCGATGATGAGCCGCAGCTACCGCAATCACCTGCTCAGGTTTAGACAATCTGTCCAGTCGATAACCCGTGGCAAAACGCTGAATAAAACGCTCGATCGCTATAGCAGAGATGGGAATATGTCTGCCTACAATCACATCGCCAGTCCGCCAAGCTCCCGGCACCACTTGAATTTGCTGAGTACCTGCGGCATTACCCAGAGATAGCATTGACTCAGGTAATCGACTGTAGAATTCATGGTGAATCCATTGCAAATATTCACCACTTACCACAGAAGCTGGTGTATTTCCTTTATCGATCGCCCTTTGAACTTCAATATGGGCCTTGGCTTCCAATTGCAACGCCCGTTGCCGGAGATCGTCAGAAAAATCTTGAGCCAAAGCCCGCTCGATTTCGATCGGATGAGTACGATGGCCTTCGATCAAATTGCTATAGTAGCAATTCATCGTCCTTACCAGATCTCCAAGCCCCCTCACCGTGGCAGCAGGAAGATTGCCGACCAGTCCATTGCTTTCCGCCCAAAGCTGAGTCGCCAAATCCGTCAAAACAGAATTGACCGGAGTCGGCATGAGGGGGTCAATGAGAGCAAGAGATTCCATATTAGTGCCGATCTTTTTTAGAGCTGTAACTTTCTTATAATAAGAATCCTAGCCGATCAAGCATGTCATTTGTGCCGGTTCTACTGCCGGTTTTTATTCTCCATGCACAATCAATGTTAAGAGCACAATATTCCGCCCCAATCCGATTTTCTTCCACAAGCACTAAGGCTAAGCTATCATCTAAAAAATCATCATCCCCCAGGAGTCATCAAACCATGGAAGCACTCTTCAAGCCCCTACAAATCGGTGACCTCACTCTGCCCAACCGCATCCTGATGGCCCCTCTGACCCGTTGCCGAGCTGAAGGCGACCACGTTCCCACCAGCCTCATGGCCGAACACTACGCCCAGCGATCCAGCGCCGGACTAGTCATTGCCGAAGCCACCATGGCCATGGCCGGTCACTCCTCCTTTTGGCACGAACCGGGCATTTATTCTGATGAACAAGTAGCCGGATGGCGACTCACCACCGATGCTGTCCATCAAGCCGGAGGCCGGATCTTCCTGCAAATTTGGCATGGCGGACGGGCCTGCCATCCACTGCTAAACGACGGCAAACAGCCCGTGGCCCCTAGCGCGATCGCCATCACTAACGACGAAGTTCATACCCCCGAGGGTAAAAAGCCCTACGTACTGCCCAGAGAACTAGCAGACTCCGAGCTACCAGGCATCATAGCGGGCTTCAAAAAAGCCGCCGAAAACGCCAAGGCCGCCGGCTTTGACGGCGTAGAAGTCCATGGAGCCAACGGTTACTTGCTAGATGAATTTCTGCGGGACGGCTCCAACAAACGTGGTGGAGCCTATGGCGGATCTATAGAGAACCGCGCTCGCCTCATGATAGAAGTCCTCGCTGCCACCTGCGAAGTATTTGGCAGTCAACGCGTCGGTCTGCGCATCTCGCCCTTGAACAGCTATAACAGCATGATCGACAGCGACCCGATCGCCCTCACCACCTGGCTAGCCCAGCGTCTTAACGACTTCAATCTGGCCTATCTCCACCTGATGCGCGCCGACTTCTTCCAGCAGCAAACCGGTGATTTGATCACGCCAGCGCGGGCTAACTATCGGGGTGTTTTGATTGGCAATATGGGCTATGGAGCTGAGGAAGCGGCAGCGGCGATCGATGCTGGTCAACTGGATGCGGTCGCCTTCGGCACCAGCTTCCTGGCCAACCCCGATCTACCAGAAAGGATCAAGCAAAATGCGGAATTGAATGCTCCCGATCCCGCTACCTTCTATTCCCCTGGCTCCGCTGGCTATACAGATTATCCAGTGATGAATCTGGCTTAAGGCGATTTGTTGGATTCTCGTTCCTGATCGCGGTAGGCCAGCCCCGTAGCCTCTGCCTATCACCAGGAGCGAGTTTACATCAAACCAAGGAGGCATCTCAAATCACAGTAGGTCAATACTTTCTGCATTGAACAACAGCCGCTGGTTCCCTGCGGGATGGCAAGACTAAAGGAAATTAAATCAAAGTCCATCTTTGACCGCTATATAGATATCCACTGCTTTCGCACTTAAATATAGCTCGAAATCTGTGGTATAAGCCCGAAGATGTTCGCAGTGACTGTCACCAAAATATTGCCACACCTCTGTCCATAGGTTAATAACTGCTTGAGGCATTTCCCCCGAACCAGAAAAAACCAGGTAGTTGCCATCGGGTATTTCTATGGACTGCAATTCATGATCGGCAGCGTCAGTCAAAACATCCGCACCTGCTAAAACTGTGAAATCGCCAGTATGGTCAGATTCATAGTTGGTATAGACGCCAAATACTCTAGACTCTGGGGATAAATGCGGTGCTATTTCTGTATAAAACCGATCCCACAAGTTGCCAATCTTGGCTTTAGATGGCTCCATTTCGTCGATGTTTTTAGTTCGCACCGCAAACCCCCGAACATTCAAATTGTTGAAAACCTTTATTTTCATGTCTTTATTCTAATGGACTACTGGAGCGATCGTAACAGCTTCTGGCTTAACGGATTCTTAGCTCCTGGCGGACTTCTTTGAGAGACTTCTGCCAATTATCCTCGAAAGCATAGGCTGCTAAAGGACGGCTGCGCCAGCCGCTGACAAAACCGCGATAGAGAGCAGCCCATAATTTAGGAATCCGAGAAGGATTGCCCAGCATCGACCAAGGCACCCAAGAAAGCACAAAGACATTTAAGAGATCGCGATATTGCACAAGCATGAAAGCCGCCAGACCATATTCGCCGATCGGGGAGCTATCGAAACCCGCCAAAATATGTTGCACATCGTGGGCCACCGCTAAGCGATGCTCGAAGGGATCATCCTGCTCATCCACAAAAGAATCTGCCGTGAAGCCATTAGAAATCATGTGGCGGGCGTAGGCCCCACCGAGAGTATCCGCTGGCAACTGCACTAGTTCTTGCAGATCGATCGAGACTGGGCGATCAACAATTTGCTGAGCTTGGCAGCGCAGACGAGCCATCACCATTTTTTGCCAGCGGCTATGCCGACCGGCCGCCAGAATATGCAGAATGCCCTGGGCCGGATCGGCCATAAATGAGCCATAGGCCCGCCGAACTTCCGTCCAGTTAATACCGCGGACTGGTCGCTGGGAGTGAGTTTTGCTGAGGCTAACCATCAGGATCTCCTAAAATTCAATTAAGTGAATATGCAACTAAGTGACTAATGACATCTTATATGCAACTAATTGCATTTGTCAACACCCAATGTCATAATTTTCTTGTCAGCTCTCGGCGATCTTTCCCATGGCTTTATCCCACGCGCTGTTGGCCGCATTGCAAGACTCCCCTTGCAGCGGCTACGACTTGGCTAAAAAATTCGATGGCTCCGTAGGCTTCTTTTGGAGTGCCAGCCACCAACAGATTTACCGCGAACTCACCAAGATCGAAGAGCTGGGTTATATCGAATCCGTAGTGGTGCACCAAACCAGTCGCCCAGATAAAAAAGTCTATCAAGTCACCACGGCAGGGCAAGACTATCTACGCAAATGGATTGCCACCCCAGCAACGGTGGCATCAATGAAAGATGATTTACTCGTAAAATTATTCGCTGGCACCTTAGTGGAGCCGGAGGTACTCTTGAGTGAATTGGCCCATCATCGCGCTCAGCATCAAGATGTTTTGGATACCTATCGATCGATCGAGCGGCAGATGTTGCAGCATTGCTCAGAATTTAATTTAGCTGCCCGCCATCAATATCTCACCTTGCGGTTGGGGATTCGGATCGAAAGTGAGTGGCTAGCTTGGTATGACGAAGCCGTTGATAGTATCACCAATCTGCCCAATTCTCTTGCTCAATTAACCCGAGGAGAGCGCGCAATCCGTGGAATAAACATGGCATCACCGAAGGAATAAAAGCGATATCTTGCTTGGATAGCCTGCTGATAGAAATCTAATAGATTTTGACGACCGATCGCCGCCCCCACCAGCATCATTAAACTCGATCCTGGGAGATGGAAATTGGTGATCAGGCTATCCACTACCCGCCATTGATAGCCAGGATAAATAAAGATATTTGTCGCTCCACGATAGGGCTGAATTTGCCCCGATTGGGCTGCCGTTTCTAGTGACCGTACCGTAGTAGTGCCCACCGCAATCACCCGACCACCTCGGGCCTGAGTTTCTTGAATGCGATCGACCGTCGCCAGGGGTACCGTCAACCATTCGCTGTGCATCTCATGATCCGTAATCACCGCTGCGGTCACCGGCCGAAAAGTCCCTACACCCACATGGAGAGTGACTTGTGCTTGCTGCACACCTCGCTCAGCTAGGCTGGCCAACAGCTCTGGCGTAAAATGCAATCCTGCCGTAGGGGCAGCGACAGAGCCGGGACTGCTAGCATAGACTGTCTGATATTGCTCTACGGTGGCCTGACTGGCCGTCACATAGGGCGGAAAGGGAATTTCCCCATAATTGTCCAAGACTTCCAGCAAGGTTTGGCCCACTGGTAAATCGAAGCGCAGCCGCCGCCCGCCAGTGGGTTCATCTCGATCGACCACCGTAGCCACCAAGTCCGGCTGGCCCTCGGCCCGAAAGATCAGGCGGTTACTGATCTGAATCTTCTTGCCAGGCTTCACCAAAGCCGTCCAAATATCATCGGCATCGCTGTGCAACAGCAATACCTCCACTTGGGCACCGCTTTCCTTGTGACCCAAGAGTCGCGCTGGAATCACTTTAGTATCATTGAAAACCAGCAAGTCACCGGCTTGTAGCAGTTCGCCAATCTGATAAAACTGTCGATGGTCACAGCCATCGCCATCCACCACCAAGAGCCGAGATCGATCTCTCGGGGTCACTGGAGTTTGGGCGATCAGTTCCTCCGGTAGGTCGTAGAGATAACTGGCTAACTGTAGATCGGGACTATCCATGGGCTGTTTCAAGATGCTGTGCAGTCTGTGCAAAATTATTTATTCTACCCGCTCCAAGGACTCCCGAGGCATAGTTTTATTGGCGTTGCTGAATTGGAGTATGAAGCACATGGATCTTGCCCTCACCCCCAACCCCTCTCCCAAGCTTGGGAGAGGGGGGCCAGAGCCGAAGGATCTGGCGGGGTGAGGGCAAATTCAACACCGCCGTTTTATTTAGTCCAGTCAGCATACCAAGGCCCACCCCCGACCTCTAGACCAGCCAAATTGCTCTGGGCCGAAGCGATCGACTCACCATCCCCAGTCCGCAAAGTCAAACTCAGCCGACCTTGGAGCGTATCGCGACAATCTAAGCGCAGACCATGACTACCGGGAGTCTGCACCATCGTACCTGGTCGATCGGTCGTCCCCACCAGCTCCACCTGGAAATCCTGATTGCGCGCCTGCATTCGCCATTCGCCCCAGGGCTTAATTTGCCAACTAATTTGGGAATTCCAGGGCACAAATTCATAAAAGCGATCGCCATAGTGAATCCCAATCATCCCCACTTCCTCCGTAGCCCACAGTACTTTCCGGCGGCCACCACCGGCAGTCAGCGCCAAACCATCGGCTCCATCAAAACTATTGCAATTCAACCAAAACCATTTCTCCGGAAAAGAGCAACCCCAATTCTTTTCGCTATAGGCGATCGCATTGCTGAATTCATAGCGTTGCCCTCGCCATTCAATCCAGCCCGTAGCCAACCCATGAGCCATCAGGATCTGCCAACCCGGCTCAAAAATCGGCAACATCGATAGCCAGCCACCGGTAGCCTGTTGGGGTTGGCGGGGCTGGCCCCAACCGTGGACGGGGAGGATGCGATAAGACCAGCGACACCATGAGTTAGTTTCCGATAACCACAAGGAGCCTTGATGTAGTTTGTTGGTGACTTGGTAGCCCTGTGGGACTTGCCGATCAAACTCCGAAGTTGATAGGATCTGCGGCATAAGTCTTAAATCATTCTGACCCCAATGACATAAGGCTAGACTCTCTGGAGCCGCCCAGAACCCTCGTACATCAGAGAAAACCTGACAACCATATTCTTCGCCAATCCCGACGATCTGCGCGGCTCCACCACTTTGGGGACTGCAACCCAATGGATCGGCGATTGAATACATAAAAGCAAAAGATTCACCAATTTCTGGCAGCGTTAGCCGCAAATACCAACCCTCAAAAAATTTCTGATCCCGACCATTCCAATGAAATCCGCTGTGGGGAACTAGTTGCATGTTTCTCCGGGGGTGACACCAAGGCCCAATAGCAGGGCGATCGTCGGTAATACTGTCCTAGCCCGATCGAGATCGAAATTATCATCAGATACCATGGCAACCTTAGGACTCGGCCCTTGGGAAACCCGATCGCCCATCTGCTGCCGCTCGCTGGGACTGAATTCCGCAAAAGTCCGCCGCAACAACGGCAAAATCGCCAAAAAAGCCTCCGCCCCTAGCCCCGTTACCCAGCCATCCAACACCTCCCAAATCCCCTCACTGTGAATCAACAGCAAACCACTGCCCCGCAGAAAACCCTCCACCCAAGCTGCCGCCTGGGCCGGTTCGTTGGCCACCGATAGAGCCAAACTCAACCGCCGACTAGTTTCAGCGCTATCCAAGCAACCTTCATCGAATAACAACCTACAGCAGCGGCCTTGTACCAATCCATGGATCTCCGATCGGTCGGCTACCTCTCGCAACACCCGCTGCCAGCCAGCCGAATGCTCCGGCTGCTGGAGCATCCCGATCGTGCTATGGGTCTGCTGAATCGCCTCCAGCACCGGCATGGCCGCATCATCATCCAAGGATTGACAAGTATGCGGCAACCCAATACAAATCCTAGTTATTAAACCATCCACCACCGCCGACACCGCCCTCGTATCGGTCTGGCGCACATCGCTGTAGCGCAAAATATTCGCCAAAGGGGGCAACGAATTCATCAAATACAAAGTATCGCTAGTCAGGGCGGCGATCGCCTGCAACCGCTCCATCAAAAAGGGAATCGTATCACCCAAATCTGCCAGTAATACCCGATCTAATAGCTCCGTCAACAGCGGCAACTGCTCTGCTTTAGCGGCCTGCTGCCGCGCCCAGGCCGTCGCCGCCATCACCAGATCATTTCCCCAGATCCCCGCCTCGATTGTCGCCACCGCAAATTCCGGTTGCCAACAGATCTCCCAGCCCTCCTTAAAAGTCCCCTTGCTCGCAGTGCGACGCGGTTCGCCCCAGGGAATATTTAATACCCGCAGGCGATGGAATAACGTGGATTTCTCTAAATCCTTTTCATTCCGCAGATCCAGCTCGATCATCTTGGCGATCGGCTCCTGCTTCAGGCGCAAGCGCTTAATGATCGCCAGCAAATCCTGCTGTAACGGAATCTGCGGGGCATTGGCTGGAACTTGGCCCAGCCGATCGGCCACCATCAACTGTTCGCGAATCAACCGCATCGGTTGTTCATCACCGAAACATAATACCGTTTGAATCGATGCATTCAATTCCGCCAAACCGGGCAAGTGCAGATTCTGCAGAGCGGTCAAAGCTTCCGCCAATCTGACCGCCTCAATCACACTCGCCGCAGAAGCATCGATATCGGTCGATCGCAACAGCCGCGCTGCCGCCGTTACCCAGCGCACCGCCACATTCGAGGGATGATGCCAAAGTTGGTCGTACCAACCGGGGGATTCGATACCCGCCCCATAGCCACTATCGATACTCAGCCGACCGTAAGTCCAGGGTGTCCAAGTAACGCTCATCTTGCTTTTGCCCAGATCGCTCAACAACTCCCGATCCCGTAGGACGGGTACTCCCGTATCGGCCGGCGCTGCTAGCAAAGGATCCGCCAAGGCCGGAGCGTGCCAAGCCCCACAGACGATCGCGATCTTTTGATATTTTTCCTGATCAGCCTGCCGAATCTGCTGGCGCATATAGGCTTCGCGGATTAAATCACTAGTCTCAATTTCCGTCGCTTCCCGGAGAGCCGCCATTGCACCTTGAATCGCCGCAAAAATATCTGCCCCAGTTTGCCGATGTTCCACCAGATATTCCCAATATCTTTCACCATCCTCAAAGCCCGCCGCTGCCGCCAACAGGTCTAGAGGATCGCCGGCATGCTGGCGCTCCGGCAATGCCATTTTATTTCCCGCCGGTAAATCGATAAATCGCACGGTTACCCCAGCCACCAAAGCATATTGAATGGCCTGCCATTCGGGGGAATAAACCGCAAAGGGATAGTAGGCGGCCTGTTGCAATTCTGCTGGATTGTAGACCAGGATGGCGATCGGTGGCTCCATCGCTGGATCCTTGGCCATGTGAATCAATCCATTGGCTTCCGGCGGCCCTTCAATCAATACAATATCCGGTTGCAGACGATGCAGAGCTGTCACTAAGCTGCGCGCCGAACCCGGCCCGTGGTGGCGGATACCAAAGACGGTGCTAGTCATTAGATCGACTCCCGACAGGCTCGGTATAGGTCTTTCCAGCCCTCGCGGTCTTTGACCACAGTTTCTAGATATTCTTTCCAGACGATCGCATCTTGGACGGGATCTTTCACCACGGAGCCTTGGATGCTGGCGGCCAGGTCGGTGGCCTGGATTTGACCGTCACCAAAATGTCCAGCCAGCGCCATACTGCTATTGATCACCGAGATCGCTTCGGCAGTGCTCATGGTGCCGCTGGGACTTTTGAGCTTAGTTTTACCGTCGGTGGTGACTCCGGCCCGCAGCTCCCTAAAAATTGTCACCACCCGCTGGATTTCAGTGAGGGCTGGCAACTCTCCTGGTAATTCCAAGGCCCGGCCCAAGCTGGCTACTCGCTGACTGACGATCGATACTTCCTCTTCTGCACTATCGGGCACCGGTAATATCACCGTATTAAAGCGGCGCTTCAAAGCACTGGACAGCTCGTTGACCCCCTTATCTCGGTTGTTGGCCGTGGCGATAATGCTAAAGCCCTTCTGGGCATCCACGGCCATGCCTAGCTCGGGAATCGGCAGGGTCTTTTCCGAAAGCACGGTGATCAGCGTATCCTGGACATCTGCCGGCATCCGAGTCAGTTCTTCGATGCGGACTATTTTGCCATTGCGCATGCCTACCATCAAAGGGCTGGGCACCACCGCTGCTAGGGTTGGGCCTTCGGCGAGTAACTTGGCATAGTTCCAGCCATAGCGGATCGCTTCTTCGCTGGTACCGGCAGTACCTTGGATCAGCAGGGTAGAATCGCCGGTAATGGCGGCGGTGAGATGTTCGGAGACCCAGGACTTGGCGGTGCCGGGTACGCCATAGAGGAGCAATGCTCGATCGGTGGCCAAGGTGGCGATCGCAATTTCCATCAAGCGCCGGTTACCAATGTATTTGGGGGTAATGGTGAAACCGTTCTCTAGTTCGCCACCCAACAGATAGGTCGCTACGGCCCAGGGCGATAGTTGCCAGTTGGGGGGCTTCTGTTTTCGATCGACTTTAGCGAGTTCAGCTAGTTCGGCAGCAAATTGCTGTTCGGCGCTCTGGCGCAGAGCCGTGGTGGTAGATGGAGTTTTGGATTTAGCAGCCATTGTTCGTTGGTGATCACCGGAGCGTTAGCTCAGATCGAGAAGAGCAAAAGATGGAGAAACTATGCTGCTGGATTAGAGCAAGGCTTCACCATGCACCGAGTTTAGCCTAAGATCATTGAGGTTAGCCGGAAAGCAGGAGATTTCATCATGTCTTACCCCAATAGTCCACTGGTGGGTCAGTTAGCCCCAGATTTCACGGCGACGGCGGTGGTCGGTCAGGAGTTTCGGCAGGTGCAGCTGTCGGACTATCGCGATCGGCAGAATGTGGTGTTATTTTTCTATCCCTTGGATTTCACCTTTGTTTGTCCGACGGAAGTCATGGCTTTTAGCGATCGCTATGCAGATTTTCAGGCTTTGGAAACGGAGGTGCTGGGGATTTCGATCGACAGTCACTACAGTCATCTGGCTTGGATTCAGACCGATCGGGCGGCGGGCGGCGTGGGGGAATTGGCCTATCCGTTGGTTTCGGATTTAACGCGAGAAATTAGCAAGGCCTATGGGGTATTGGTGCCGGAGGTGGGGATGGCTTTACGGGGGTTGTTTGCGATCGATAAAGCTGGGATGCTGCAACATCTCTCGATCAATAATTTTGGCTTTGGTCGCAGTGTGGATGAAACGCTGCGGGTACTCAAAGCGATCCGCCATCTCCACGATCGCCCGCAGGATGTCTGTCCGGTGGATTGGGATCCAGGAAAACCAGCAATTCAGGTCGGTGCTAGCTAGGGCTGGAATTTGTAATGTACTATACCAGTGGCTGTCACTGTGGGGCGGTGCGCTTCCAAGTCACACTTTTCGATGGCAAACATTGGGAAGAACAAATCAAGACGATCGAAGGAAAATATAGTTAGCCATTGGAGATGAATATTCGGGTGCCATTTTAAGCCAAAACACGTTGAAAGCCCTCTCCCCAGCCCTCTCCCAAGCTTGGGCGTGCAGGGCGAGCGCCTGAGGTTGCCTCTGCGCAGGCAGACGGTTCCCGAACAGGCGAAACCCTCGCAGCACTAGCAGGGGCTGGGGGATGAGGGCTTTCAATGGTTTTCATTATTTTTTATCCCGCATTAAGTCCCTACCCGAATTTTCAATATAAATCAAGTATATTATCAGATATCCGATAATATACTTGATCTTCGAAGCCGAAAGGAAGAATTTCTACCGTAAGCACAGAGCTTTTTTTGAGTTCTAATTTATTACAAAATAGTTCATCAACTACTTCAGCAATCTACCAATGGAACTACCATCTACAGTGGTACGTCCAATGACTGAAAGGGTGAAGCCTAAATGTGTTAGTACTACCCGATCGAGACTTCCAAAACTATAATTGAAAATAAACACTTCCTGCGATCGCCGCCATGAAAACCCTACCTCTGTTTCTAGCACTGGGACTCAGTGCCACCATGCTCAGCCAAACCAGCTGGGCCATTCCCCTAGAAGTGCTGCCAACCATCGACTCCTCCCCTAGCAGCGGCAACGAACTCTTGCAGGCTGCCCAGACCAAGATCGAGGCCGGAGACTTCAAAGGCGCATTGATCGAGTACAACAAAGCGATCGCCACCGATGGCAAATCCGCTGCTGCTTACTACGGTCGTGGTTGGCTCAAAACCGAAAAACTCAACAATGACAAAGGAGCCTTAGCAGACTACAGCAAAGCGATCGCCCTGAATCCGAAATTTTTCGAGGCTTACAACAGTCGCGGCATTCTCAACCACCGCAAGCTGAACCGACCCAACGATGCCCTGCGGGACTATACCAAAGCCATTGCCCTCAATCCCAAATCCCATGTCACCTTCGTCGTGCGCGGCATTCTGAAAGCCGATAAGCTGAACGACACCAAAGGAGCCATGTCCGACTATAACAAGGCGATCGCCCTGGAGCCCAGCTACGCTCCATCCTACAATTTCCGGGCTTTGCTCAAGAAAAATCAGTTGGACGACACCAAAGGCGCATTGGCAGACTATAACAAGGCGATCGAGCTAGAGCCAGAATATGCCGAGGCCTTTAACAATCGGGGCATTCTCAAAAAGAACAAGCTCAACGATCCTGCTGGTGCAATGGTAGACTACACCACTGCCATTAACATCAATCCCAAGTTTGCCAAAGCTTACTACAACCGCGCGCTGCTGCGCCGCACGATGCTAAAAGACAAGAAGGGAGCGATCGAAGATTTCCGCAAGGCTGCTCAGTTATACAAGCAGCAAGGTGAGAAAAGTATGGCCGACAAGGCGATCGAGCAGCTCACTGAAATGGGTGCTAAAGCCTAGTTGATCTGACCGGACATCGGAACATCAATTGCCTTTTTCCCTGTGGAAGAAGGCAATTTTGCTATCCACTGGTACTGAGAGCTTGGTGAGCAGTTTTGATGAGCTGAAAGAAAAATGGTTCCCCAACGTTGATGGCTTTCTGGGAGCCGTCGCTGCTGGCCAGATTAGCGATTTTTTGGCCCTTCTCGATCGATAACACTGCCCCCGCTTCATTAATAATCGAGAGTTGCAAACCATCGATCGAAAGTTGACAACTATAGCTGCGATTTTGATATTGAAAACAGCGTAAGGCAACGGGCAAGCGGGCACTAACTAATTCAATTTCGATATTGACCCGGCCATTCCATTTATTTTCCCGCAGCTTATAGGCAATATCCAAACGTTCTGGCAAGGGCAGATATTCAGCCCAGCGCCAGCCCACTCCCTTGATTCCCTGGGGTAAATCTGCGCTGGCAACCATTAGTTTTAAATGGCTTTCATCCTTGCCGATCGCCCGTTGTTCCACAATCTGCACATTGCTCGACCAAAAAACTGGCTCCGGGTTGCCCATCCCACAGGGTTGAATCGATTCAATCTGCTGATAGGTATAAGCATCTAGATCTGATAATTGGGATCGAACATCGATCGGAATCGGTGTCCGCAAATGCTCCGGCTCTAAACACCGATAGGCAAAGAGCCGCAATTGCTCCCGCAGGGCTGGGAGATGCTCACTGAGCAAGGAAAAGCCCCCCGCCGCTGGGTGCCCACCATATTTCAAAAATAAATCATGGCAAAATTCCAGGGACTCGAACACATTGAATTCGGGGATAGTGCGGACGGAACCACGAGTAGTGGGTGCTGCGCCGACCTGTTCTTCGGAAGTACCAATAAATACCGGCACCCCGTAGCGTTCCACCAATCGGGAAGCCACAATCCCAATCACCCCATGGTGCCAACCTGCCTTGATTACTACCAACACCCGCTGCTCTCGGTAGTCCGATAGCTCCCTTTCCACTAGCTCGATCGCCTCTTCTTCGATCGCCGCACATAATTCCTGGCGCTGGCGGTTGGTGGCCTCGCAGGACTGGGCGTGCTCCGCTGCTACGGCGGGATCCTCCGTGGTCAACAATTCAATCACCGTCTGCGGATCGCCAATCCGCCCGATCGCATTGATTCTGGGCCCTAGCTTAAAGCCAATATCCTCCGGTCGCAAAGTCTTCTGGTCCGCAAAACCCGCCGCCTGAATCAGCGCCCGCACGCCTAGAATCTGCGAGTTGCCCAGTAGCCGCAGCCCCTGTTTGACCAAGGTGCGATTGATGCCATTCAGGGCAGCGAGATCGGCGATCGTCCCCAAGGTGAACAGTTCTAGCATCTGACCCATCAATTGATTTTGGGAATAATCAGTGCTGGCAGCATTACCGATCCGCTCGATCAGGGCCACTGCCAGCAGATAGGCTACGCCCACCCCCGCAATGCTGTAGTAAATCGAATCCTGGGGAATCAGCTTGGGATTGAGAATCGCATTGGCTGGGGGCAATTTGGCAGGTAGATCGTGGTGGTCGGTAATAATGACTTGGAGTCCTAGGTTGATGGCTCGTTCGATCGCATCGTAGGCCGAGATCCCGTTATCTACGGTCAATACCAGCTCCACCCCATCTTCATGGAGTTTTTCTACAATCCGCCGATTAATGCCATAACCATCTTGCATCCGGCTGGGAATTTCGTAGCGAATGTCACCACCCAGAGATCTGAGCGCCCGGATCAACAAGGCAGTGCTGGTCATCCCATCCGCATCATAGTCTCCACAAATGGCAATCTTGGCCGATTTGTCGATCGCGGCCACCAGCATATCCACGCTCTTCTCCAGATCCAAAAAGTCCAGGGCCGGATCGGGCAAGTCTTTGGTCTGGCCATGCACATACTGGTCTACCTGAGTGGTGGTGCTAATGCCCCGATTCAACAGGACTTGGGCGATTAGTGGCGAGGTAGGAGTATCTGGAGTTAGTTCGATCGATCGGGCCAGTTCCGCAGCAGCAGCGGCATTGTCTGGGGAAATTTGCCAGCGATGTGAGGGAAGACGAACCATGGTCTGGGCGGAGTCCAAAAAGTCGGTAGAGAGCCATTATATGCCCAGAAGTATGCTCGCAGATGGCGGATGGGAATGTCAAAGTCAGCAAAAAGCCCCTACGAACTGTAGGGGCTGTTAAAGAAAGGAGTATTAAGTCTTGTTAGCTGGCCAATGCAGTTTCCCGCTCGTTCTGGCTAAAGTCGACCGAAGTAACCACTTTTTCGGCTGCTTTCTGTTCTTCCCAGCTATAGGAGCTAGCCACAATCGTTTGCAGATTGTTGTACTGGGGCTGCCAGCCCAAAGTTTGGCGAATCTTGTCGGAGACAGCAACGACTGCGGCTGGATCCCCAGCTCGCCGATCGGATTCGATTACTTGGAACTCTTCGCCAGATACCTGTCTGACCATTTCAATAACTTCCCGTACGCTATAGCCTTGGCCATAGCCGCAGTTGAAGACATCGCTAGCGCCGCCAGCTTCCAGATATTGCAGGGCATCGACATGAGCGCGAGCCAAGTCTTGGACGTGAATATAGTCGCGGATACCAGTACCATCGGGAGTCTCGAAATCTGTCCCAAAGATGTTCACCGCATCACGCCGACCCAGTGCCGCATCGCAGGTGACCTTAATCAAGTGGCTAGCTTTGGGATTGTTTTGGCCCAAGACACCGCCCATATCTGCACCGGCTACATTGAAATAACGCAAAATAACGTGCTTCATACTGCTAGCAGCACTGTAGTCCTGAATCATCCGCTCACTCATTAGCTTAGAGCTGCCATAGGGATTCAATGGCTGGGGAGCCGTCGATTCGTTAATATGCATGGCTTCCGGCTGACCGTAAACAGCGGCGGTGCTGGAAAAAACCAAATTCTTAATGCTAAAGCGCTGACACTGGCGGAGCAAGTTGAGAGTATTAGCGGTGTTATTACTGTAATAGGCCAGGGGATCGGAGACGGAATCTGGTACCGAAATGCTAGCGGCAAAATGCAAAACCGCGTCAAAATTGTTGCAAGCAAAAACAGCAGCTAGACGATTGGTATCTTCGAGGCTACCGACCACCAGCTCGCCGCAGGTAACAGCTTGGGCGGTGCCTGTCGAAAGATTGTCATATACAACTACTTCGTAGCCAGCTTGGCCCAATTGCTTAACTGTGTGGGAGCCAATGTAGCCAGCGCCACCGGTCACTAATACTTTCTTGTTCATAATACTCAACTGCTTCCAGGATTTTTGTTCGATCGGTTAAAAACAATCCTGCCATTAAGCTTTTTCTAGCCTAGGACATCAGTAATCTTTTGCAAGAGAAGGTGACTGATTTAACTGATTGTTCTCAGTTTAGTGAGGAGGATTTCTGAAAGTAGTGAAGCAGATCACAAGGCTACCATTTGACTCGGCCTTTAGGAGATTTCGCGTAAGCCATATGGCGAGAATTTTGTTTTACCCTGGACTTTTGTGAATTCTTTCTAAAAAGATGCTGAATCCGCAGGGATTCAGCATCTTTTTGCGATATGAGAGATGGGCGTTGGATTTATTCTTCTTCCGGAGCTTCACTTTCTCCAGTCGCTTCTTCTTCGCCCGGTGGGACTAGAGCCACGGCGAAAATAGCGTCATCACTATCCAGTTTCTGGACGCGCACGCCCGTAGCCATCCGGGATTGGGGCGAAATGGCATCCACGGCCTGCCGAATGATAATGCCGCGACTGGTAACGATCATCATTTCATCACCTTCATTAACCACCCGCAAAGCGGCGATTTGGTCGCCTTTCTTTTTGAACTTGGTGGCCATGATGCCCATGCCCGCCCGGTTTTGCAGACGGAACTTAGAAACCGGTACGCGTTTGCCCAAGCCGTTAGTAGTAACCACGAGCAGCCATGGGCCATTACCTACTACGGGGGTGTCTTCGGTCTCTTCCACTTCCACTTCCGACTGCGCAGCGGCGATTTCGTTCACCACCTGGGAAGGTAAGATATCCATACTAATCAGCTCGTCGTTCTTCTTGAGGGACATGGAACGCACCCCACGGGTGGCTCGGCCCAAGGGCCGCAGCTGATCATTGCTAGTTCGGAAGTGGATGGCCATCCCCAAGCGAGTGCCAATGATCACGCTGTCTTCGACCTTGGCCCGGCGCACCCACCGCAGTCGATCGCCCTCCTCCAAAGAAATGGCAATCAGGCCATTGGTACGGATATGGCTAAAGGCCGCCAGGGCCGTCTTTTTGATAAAGCCCTTTTCCGTGAGCATTACCAAAAACTCATCGTCGCTGAAGCGATCTACCGGTACCACCGAAGTGATTTTCTCCTCCCGGGGAATCGGCAGCATCTGCACTAGGGGTATACCTTTAGCCGTGCGAGAAGCAGCGGGGATTTGGTAGGCTTTGATGTGATAGACCACCCCCCGATCGCTGAAGAGCAGTATGCTATCATGATCGCAGCAGGTCAGGAAATGCTCGATCGCATCGGCATCCTTCATGCCTGTCCCTTTTTTGCCGCGGGTGGCCCGATGCTGTACATCGAAGGTATCCACGGGCATCCGCTTGATGTAGCCCTGTTCCGTTACCAGAATCAAAGCCTTTTCGTTGGCGATTAGGTCGATATCTTCCAAGTCGCCATCGCTGTGCTCAATCACCGTGCGGCGGGGGGTATTAAAGGCAGTTTTGATATTAGTGGCTTCGGTTTCAATGATTTCTAGGATCCGTTCGCGGCGAGCTAGAATATCTTTGAAGTCGGCGATCTTGATTTGCAGTTCGTCGTGCTCCATCTGGATCTTGTCCGCTTCCAAGGCGGTCAAGCGCCGCAGCTGCATTTGCAGAATGGCATCCGATTGGGATTCGGAAAGCTGGAACCGATCGATCATGTCCTGCTTGGCCGAAGCGGTATCAGCGGAGCTGCGAATCAGCTTGATCATCTCCTCCATATTGACCAAGGCAATCAGCAGACCCTGCAACAGATGATCCCGCTCTTCGGCTTTGCGCAGTTCGTACTGGGTGCGGCGAATAACCGCATTGATCCGGAAATCCAAGAAAACCGTCAGAAAACTGCGCAGGGTCAGTACCTGTGGCTCGCCGTTGACGATCGCCAGCATGTTGCAACCAAAGTTGGTCTGGAGTGGGGTCTGCTTGTACAGGTTGTTCAGCACCACCTGCGGATAGGCCTCCCGCCGCAGCTCGATCACGATCCGCATTCCTTCTCGATCGCTTTCATCACGAATGTCGGAGATACCCTCCAGCTTCTTGTCATTGACCATCTCGGCGATTCTTTCGATCATCCCGGCCTTGTTCGTCTGGTAGGGCAGCTCAGTGATGATAATCGCTTCTCGATCTTGGCGACCGGGGTATTCCAGGGTTTCCATGCTGGCTACACCCCGCATGACGACGGAACCTCGTCCAGTGGTGTAGGCTTCTTTGATGCCCGAAACGCCCAGAATCTTAGCTCCGGTGGGGAAATCTGGCCCTGGAATGTACTGCATCAGTTCCAGGTCAGTAATTTCGGGGTTATGGATCAGGGCAATCAGACCGTCGATCACTTCACCTAAGTTGTGGGGGGGAATATTAGTGGCCATCCCCACGGCGATGCCAGAGGAGCCGTTGAGGAGGAGTTGGGGGATGCGGGCGGGCATCACCGATGGTTCCTGTTGGGAGCCATCGAAGTTATCAATAAAGTCTACGGTCTCGTATTCGATGTCTCGCAGTAAAGCTTCGGAGGTCAAGGCTTGCAGCCGAGACTCGGTGTAACGCATGGCAGCGGGGGGATCGTTATCGATCGAGCCGAAGTTACCATGGCCATTGATTAGGGGGCTGCGCATGGAGAAATCTTGGGCCATCCGCACCAAGGCATCGTAAACTGCCGTGTCGCCGTGGGGATGGTATTTACCGAGTACTTCCCCGACGACGCGGGCGCATTTGCGGAAGGGCCGATCGGCGGTGAGTCCGAGTTCGTGCATGGCGTACAAAATTCGTCGGTGAACTGGCTTGAGTCCATCGCGAGCATCGGGCAAGGCCCGACCGACGATGACGCTCATGGCGTATTCTAGGTAGGAGTCGGACATTTCCTGGCGCAGGTCGATCGGGATAATCCGCTCATCAGCATTGGTCATTGGAAATCGCTCCTAGGCTAGCTTTTTGTACTATTTACTGGTTCAATTTTAGCACAAAAGCTGCTCCTAAAAACGGTCGATGCTGTACTAATTAAGTTGCGTTCGCAGTCGTAACCTTGCAGCCCAGTCAGCCATTTAATCGGCAGTTAGCTGGTGGAAGACAATGCTATGTCTTGGAAAACACATTGGTATAACAAGATTGCCCTGAGCGCTCTTTCGTTGCTACTCTGGAACGGCTACCAAATTTCCCAAAAACATCATGATTGGCTACCTGAAGGGTTCGATCGAGCAGATTCACCAGGTGAGTAATACTAAGACTATCGCGCTTGTGGAGGTAAATGGGGTGGGCTATGAGGTGCAGGTGCCCAGCAATATTGCATTGACTTTGGGGAGCGTGGCTCAGGTGTTTACGCACCAGCAGTTCCGGGAGGATTTGGTGGCGCTCTATGGTTTTACATCGGTGACGGAGCGGGATCTGTTTCGGCTGTTGATTGGGGTGAGTGGGATTGGGGCGAGTATTGGGATTGCGTTGATCGAGAATTTGGGAACGACGGAGTTGGTGCAGGCGATCGTCTTGGGCAGTGCGAAGATTTTGGCGAAAACGCCGGGGGTGGGGATGAAGACGGCGGAGCGGCTATCGGTGGAGCTAAAGGATAAGCTGAAGCAGTGGCATGATCTGGTGGATCTGGCAGCGCTGGAGGTGGATGAGTCGTTGGATGCGGGTCTGCAAGGGGAGGTGCAGGCAACTTTGTTGGCTTTGGGCTATAGCGATATTGAGGTGCGGCAGGCGCTGTTTGCGATCGGCCAGAATGAGCAGGTGTCCAGTAGTAAGGATTTGGAGGAATGGCTAAGGTGGGCGATCGCCAGTCTTTCTTGATGGATAGTGGGAGCACAAATGAGCGGAGTTAGTTCGGGGTTTTGATGATGTTTCTTGGTGATTCCACTGTCATGTTTAGATCTTCATCGATCGCTGTTTCGTTGGTTGTGGCCACTATTGGTATCGCCGCCCGGGAGGGAACTCGATCGGCCTGGGCGCAAGATGCTGCTGGCAACTATTACCCTGACAAACTACCAGCGCAGGGAGAATATGTGATCAATACTTGGCGGGTGGTGAATCCTAGTGGATTGCGCTGCCGCAGTGGCGCGGGCAATGAGTTCCGGGCTGTGAAGCTATTCGCCAGGGGGGAGGCTTTCACGGTTCGCACTTTCAGTGGGAAGGTTCAGCACAATAATCCGACTCGACTCGATCGCCAAGGGTTACCTTGGTTCTATTTGACTGAGGCTTCCGGTAACTGCTTTGTCCGCGCACATCGTCGATACCTTGCTCCGGTGCCGGAACAAGGAATGAATCAATTTTCCATGTAAGATTTGCCAGCCCAGATTTGTAGTACCACTGTCGGTTGAATGTCTTTAAGTTTTGGTTAGGGATGAGGATGTGTACTACGCGATCGATGAGGCTAAAAGCCTTGTCCCCATTCATGTGAAACGAACTCGCACAGTGTTTGCTGTGCAAGAAAAATACATGCGAATATTCAAAGCGATAATACGTTGTAGTTTGAAACAATTAAGAAACATCAACAGGTTTACATTTCTTGATGATTTCAGAGAAAAACAACTTACATTTTCTTACTTACAATTTACCTTGGTTAGTTTATTATCTCCATTATAAACTTAGCTGACTGATGGAGAGACAATAACACTATGCATGAACTAATACGTGGTGCATAGGCGGGCAAGGATGTCAGAATCTTTTTTTTAGGTTTGCAGATATTTAGATAACCGAGTTACCCATGACTACTCTAAAAGATATTGCCCAAGGAGCTTCTATTGTCAAACTGTCGCAGCTATCACAAGACACTGCATTGGTGCAGGATATTCAAGAGAGACTAGCAAAGATAGGCTTTCTTGATCTAGGAGCAATAAATTCAGGTGTATTAGAAGAGAGGACAACCAATGCCATTGCTAAATTCCAAGGAATTGCTCGTCGGTCAGAAGATGATGACATAGATGAATCATTTGCAAAGAAACTAGTTGATATTACCAGGAACATTGATTTACCAATAGCATCTAGTTCAGATGTTGTGATCACATTAGCTGGAACGGTAGGTGAAAACAGTAGCAATAATAGCTCTGATGTTTTAGCGATCAAAAGTAGGCTAGCGGATCTAGGATTTCGGGTAGCTCGTGGCTCAACGGCAGACTCATCTTTGCTTGAGGCTATCAAGCTCTTTCAAGCGATAGTTTATGATGAAAAAGATGTAGACGAAGTTGATGGAAAGATTGATGTTGATGGCAAAACTCACCAGGCATTGCAGAAATCTTATGCCCCAAGGTGGCAAGAAATGCTCCCAGGTTCTGTTCAAGCAGGTTTTTTAAATAGTGACTATCTAGCAAAGCAAGATAGTGGAGATTTTGGAACAACTTGGATGGTCAAAGCAATTCAAGCAGCAGGACTGATCTACCAAAACAATTACTTGCAAAGTCATCCAAATGCGTCACTGATAGCAGTTAATGATATTAGCAAGAGTAGTGGCGGAAAATTTTCTCCACATGCCGAACACCAAGTCGGTCTGTGTTGTGACTTGTATTTACCTCGTATCGATGGAAACTCAGGAGGGGGGATCACGGTAAATGATCCCAGTTATGATAGAGATGCGATGAGAGCGATGTTGGAATCTTTTCACTTGCAAACAGCCCATCCAGTAGTAGAAGTTTTCTTAAGTGACGACTTCCTGAAAAATCAGAACATAAATGGAATTCAACTATGCAGACCAGCATCAGGGCATAAGGATCATGCCCATGTAAGGATTCGACCTGCAACTTTATCACTTTTTTAAATTCCATTTAAATATCACTAATAAGAAGCATCAGGAACTCACGATCATGGAAAACTTCAAAGTCACTCCTAATGGATTAAATTTGCGAAAGGCTGGGGTAAACACTAGTGATATCATCACTACTTTGCCCAAAGGAAAGATAGTCACTAGAGTTGGAAACGAGACTGCTGCTCAACAATTCTGGCAAGTAAAATTAATCGGCGGTACATCAGGATTTGTAAATAAATCCTTCCTATCCCCAATTCCTGCAATAACTGAAAAAGTTTTGTGGGTTGTCAAGTATCCTGATTTGAGCTGGTTTGTCAATAAAGCTTCTTACATAGGAGCTACTGGGGTTGCAATCCGAACAGATAATGATATGGATGCAGCTATTGCAGCATTTCAGCCATTGGGCATAAAGGTTTACGGGTGGCGATGGCCATCCGCTGAAAAACAGCGTGCATTAGAGGAAGCTCAAAAAGTAGTTAATTGGTATACAAAGGGTTTAGATGGATACTATGTGGATCCGGAAGGTGAACCGGGCCAGCATTATGACTGGAATCAAAATGGTTTAGATTCAGTAGCTGATGAGTTCTGTAAAACAATCACAAGTGCTGATCCCAGCAAGCCATTTGGCACCACGTCTCATTACCGCGCCAAAAAAGTTTTTGATAAATTACCATGGGATGTCTTCTTTGAATACTCTAATATTTTGCTTCCTCAAGCTTATTGGAGAGTCGATGTTGGGACACCCAATGGTGCTGTTGTTAAAAATGGAGACCCCAAAGAAAACTATATCGAATCAATAAAAGAGTGGCGTGCCACTGGAGGCCAGAGTGATGAAATCATACCCATGGCTGGGGAACTAGATTTTTCCAAGGTTGCAGATATCGAGCATTACTTTGAGGAAGTGATCAACCAAAACAAAGCTAGCATGCACTTTTATGCTGCGAATAAAAATATCTCCGATAAAGTCTGGGATGCCATAAAACAAATAGGTTAATATAATGAAAAGAATTCGCGGGGTTTGGTTAACGACTGCTGCCAGCACTGTATTTGATAGCAATGCTAACATTGTTGATGCCATGAAGCTATTGGCAGACACTGGCTTCAACACAGTATTCCCAGTAGTTTGGAATAACGGATACACATTATATCCTAGCAATGTTTTAGACGCACACTTTGGAGTGAAAATCAAGCCGGGATATACAAGAGACATCTTGCAAGAGGTAATTGATGCGGCAACGCCATTAGGCATTGATGTGATTCCTTGGTTTGAATATGGGTTCATGGCTTCCTTTGAAGACAATGGTGGCCACATTTTACAAAAGAAACCTGAGTGGGCAGGTAAAGACAGAAATGGTGACACCTTGGTCAAAAATAAGTTTGTGTGGATGAACTCATTAGATTCAGAAGTTCAAGATTTTATACTTAATCTTATTTTAGAAGTTGCCCAAAATTACCAGGTTGCAGGAATCCAGGGAGATGACCATTTGGCGATGCCTTCGGAGGGAGGCTATGATGACAAAACCAAAGAGCTGCATCGAGCAGAATTTGGCGAGAATCCCCCGGTAGATCGGAAAGATCGTAATTGGTTGCAGTGGCGAGCCAACATACTAACTGACTTTATGGCAAGGCTATATAAAGAGGTTAAAACAATCAACTCTGATTTAATCGTTTCCATGTCGCCCAGTATCTATCCTTTTGGATTCAATGAATTCCTACAAGATTTCCCGGCCTGGATCGAGCGCGGAATCGTCGATATCATACATCCACAGCTATATCGACGTAATTTAGACGACTACAAAGCATTAGTTGATGATCTAGTTGACAGAGTGGGGGATAACAAAGCATCAATTTTGTCCCCGGGTGTTTTAACTCGCAGTGGCAGCTATCAAATCACATCGGACGATTTATGGAAATCCATTCATTACAATCGACGATCTGGTTGTCGGGGAGAGGTTCTTTTCTTTTTTGAAAGCTTGAAGCTGAACAACAATGAGTTGGCTAACTTTTTAAAGAGCAAGAACTATCCTGACTTCTTATTCATGCAACAAGGTGATGTAGGAGACGATGTTCGCGAAGTTCAGCAAAAGCTCAAAGCAAAGGGGTTGTATACTGGAATAGCCAACGGCGTATTCAATTCAGCAACCAAGGATGCTGTGATAAAGTTTCAGCAAAAGATCCAACAAACCGATCCTTCCTTTGAAGTAGACGGTGTAGTAGGTTCAATGACCTACGCTCAGTTGGCCTAATCACAAGAAAACATCGAGGATAATAATCGTCATGACAGAATTAAAAGTTAAGAATGATGCCCTGAATTTCCGTAGTTCTCCAACAACTGCTGGTAGTGGCAACATCATTGGTACTTTAACGTTGGCTCAAACAGTAGAATTAGTTAGTGGGGATCCCAATGTTGACAGATTCCTAAAAGTCAAAGCAACCATCGGTGGAACCGTCAAGGAAGGCTTTGCTAGTGCCGCCTTTCTTCGTCCTTTAGTAAGTACTCAGAAAGAGGCATTAATTAGTACAGCAGCGGAGCAATGGCTAAGGTTCGATCGCAGCAATAAAACTGAAATTGATGATCCACAATACAAAATTGTAGGAGAGTACTGGCAGGCAATTGGTTTGAATCTTACTGGAAAGAATAGAGATCAGCCTTGGTCAGCAGCTTTCATTTCATTTGTTGCTCGCAAGGCGGGTTATGACAAGTTCAAATTTGATGCTTCTCATTCCACCTATGTACACGATGCTGTGGATAAACGCCAAGCTGGTGATGCCTCGGCGCCTTTCTGGGGCTTCAACGTGGGAGACCATAAGCCGCAGCTTGGTGATTTGGTTTGTCGATCGCGTGGTGACAACCAAATAACTTCCATAGATTCATTACCACCTGGTGGATTCATCAGTCATTGCGACATCATATTTGAAATCAAAGACAATGAGGTGCGCACACTAGGTGGCAATGTTCAGCAAACGGTAAATATCACTGCATATCCTTTGGATAGCAATGGTTTTCTGAAATCAGGCTCAACCAGAGTATATGGGATCTTGCGAAATAATTTTTAGACTCCTGTAAATCCCAAGAGGCATGGCTTCTAACCATGCCTCAGACACCTTTTAAAAAATAAGCAAAATACATCATGACAACTCTTCAAGGCGTTATCAATGGCCCTTTAAGTTTAACTCAAGCTCAGCTGAAGGCCGATCGGCAATTAGTCATAGAAGTTCAGGCTAAGTTAGCGAATCTAGGTTTCTATCCTGGAGGGTCTTGGATCGATGGTGATTTAGGTGATTCAAGCAGTTTCACTTGGAATGGATTGATTAAATTCTGCACAGAAGTTGGAAGCACTCCTATCACATCTTCAGTCGTTGCAATAAATTCAGATATTGCCCAAAAGTTAATCAGTACAAAGCAAGTACCTTCGATTTTACAGGATGCAACTAAAAATTCAATTTTGGATTTCCTAAATAATATTCAACCACGTACTATTATCGTCAACAAAAGTACAGAGTCTTCTGCTTTTGTTTCTAGAACCATTGAAAATTCCCCTTTCAAAGAAGCCATCAAAGATTATCAATCCAACCTTGAACAGAGGCCAGATGGTACTCAAACCGTTTCACATGGTAACAGTCTCACCCTTGCAAATGGTAGTGTAGTAAATTTCGACAACTATCCAGATCTCAACTCCCTGCCGAGTATTGACATGTCTGGTCTGGATTTTCTTTCCAGTACTTCTAACGATGTAATTAGTCAGGCATGCGTATGTGTTGGTAGCTTTGTCCAAGGAGATGAGCAAATCAAAACTCACTGGCTAGGTAAAGATGCTCTTAGCAAGCAACAATTTTGGAGTGCGACGAAGTTTATTGCTGTCTTAAATACTGTTTGCAAAATAAACGAAAACTATCCTGGCACTGATATTGGAAAATGCTATATTGGAACACCTCCTGACAATATTTATATTTCCACATTGGTCAAAGATCTGGTTAGATACAATGGTGGAGGATTAGAATCTAATGATATCGGTGGTATGTTCAAACGATTTTCCACAAGATCGGAGCTAGAGGAATGGGTTGAAAACATAACAAAAAATGACATTGATTTTAGAGGTTTCTATGGAATGACTCCACCATCAATTGACTTTCCGAAAGTCATAGATCCTTCCAAACCTCAGCCAGTTTTATCTTTTGCGAACAAGTCTGCTTCTGGAGATAATTTAGTTTCTGCTTACGATTTAGTCAGATTGATCTCCATGGTCGGATGGCATCCACACCTTGTTGAGACTAATCACCTACCAAATGCTGACTGGAATGGTTTAGCAGTTGTAGCACGCGCAATGGGTCATGATACGGCACGATATGTTGATGTTGCTCTAGAAACATTAGGATTAATAAATGTAATTAGTGAACCTGTAGTTTTCTCGAAAGTAGGTTGGGGTGATAGCACTAGTAACCATCCGAAAAATAGTGCTATGACCTATGTTGCTTTTGTTAAATTTGTCGACAGAAGAACAAATCCTGGGAAACTTAGAACTTTTGCTTTAGCCCTGCGTTGCCAAGATTCTTCGAGTCGGGGTGATTTCGATTCCCGTGATACTCGACTTGCCGCATCAGTTACAGAAATCATCCGAAGAATTGTTTTGGAGGAGTTAGCCTAATGATTTTAACCACAACTCAGAGAACACTCATTGAGCGAGTGATAAATACGATCGAGACAGGGAAGCCAGATGGTGACTATAGCAACATATCAATATTTGCTGACGGGCCCCATGACATCAGACAAATTACTTATGGCAGAGCACAAACAACAGAATATGGTAACTTGCGCAAGTTGATCATCATGTACTCCGAACAAAATGGAATAAACAGTCTGGCCTTGCAACCTTATATTGACAAAATTGGTAGTGATAAATTATTAGTAGATGATGCTGTTTTTAAAAAGTTAATTAGGGAAGCTGGTCGAAATGATCCCATTATGAGACAAATACAAGATCAGTTTTTTGATGAAGTTTACTTCTTACCTGCAATGAAATGGGCAGATGACAATGGATTTACTCTTGCACTTTCTGCTCTGGTGATCTACGACTCATATATTCATAGTGGTCAAATTCTTTGGCTGCTACGTAATATGTTCAAGGAGAGCCCGCCCGCAGCAGGAGGGAACGAAAAAAAATGGATCCGTGAATATGTCAATGCCCGTCATGACTGGCTATCAAATCATCATCGGCCAGCCGTTCGGAAAAGCATTTATCGCACCCAAGCTTTTAAAGAGCAAATATCGAAAAATAATTGGGATCTTAAAACTGTCCCAATCCTAGTGAATGGAACGAACGTATCTCCCTGATCGCAAAATGCTCCTGTCCACACCATTCAGTCGAATTCTTTTTCAACCATATTTTTTGTTCGTGGAGAGATCATGGCAACTACAACAGTTAAAGATGTTATCAAAAACTCTAGTGACACAGGTCTGCTCAGCGGACTTAGTGCTCAAATCATCAAAAAGTTCAAGGTAATTGCCCAAGCCAAGCTAGGTATCACTATGGCAGACTTTAGTGATTTAATCCCCCTTGCTTTTTCAGCGAATGAGCCCGGCCATAAAGTAAATACATTACTACAAAAAGCCGCAAAAGAGTCTTTGCAAAAAACTATTCAAGACCATCCAGAAAAAGACCCGATTTTTATCAATTCAGCCTATAGAACTGTTGCTCAACAACATTTTCTAAGTGAGCTTTTTCAAGCAGGGCGTGGGAACGGAGCTAACAAACCAGGAACTAGTAGTCATGAAGATGGATTAGCACTAGATATTGACAATCATGAGGAATGGAAAGATGCACTTATCACTAATGGTTGGATTAGACCATATCTTCCTAAAGAGCCTTGGCACTTTACTTTCAAAGCAGGCACCAATAGCAATGAACTCAAAAAAATTGGAGTCGAGGCTTTTCAAGAACTCTGGAATGAAAAAAATTCAACCGATCAAATCAAGGTTGATGGCGATTTTGGTAAGGAAACCAGAAAACGAATGAACATATCTCCTGCCGATGGATTTCCTTAATCCCTTTTTATAGATATCTGAGTATTCACTTCTATTGTACATTTAGGTGTCTAAAAGTTCATTCAGACAAACAAACAACATTTTACTGTACTTGCTGTGAAACCACTACACAGTGGCCATTATTTCACGGATTCAAGTTGAATCGAAAACTTTTTCCTCGCTGCAAGCAATATAGAGATCCACACACTTAAAATAAAATTCTTAATAAAACAAAAGAACACCGATGAATATCAGCACTTTCTTGCAATCAATTATTACCATAGTTTTTATTTATTTACTTCTTTCACTTATTGCCAGTGAAGTACAAGAAAACATTTCTTCTGTGTTTGAATTGAGGGCAAGAAGATTAAAGCAATCAATTCAAAAGATGCTTGGAGAGACCAATTATAACAATTATCTAACAGACAAGTTTTATGAGCACTCAAGTATTTCCACCATCAACCAAAGTGCTTCTAGTTTAACTTCATTACTTCTAGGCATTTCCTTCAACTTTTTGACCTGGAATGAATGGATAAAAGACTGGCAGAATATTGTATCGTCGATCACCTGGATAATATTTCTTGCTTCTATTTTATTTCAATGGCCTCTTTGGTTAAAACTCGTACTATTTAGTTTCGTGATCATTTGCAGATTGTGTTTTTTGTTCCTTTTTAAGTCTGAAAATAGAGAAGTCTCCAGAAAATCCATTGGCCCATCATATATGGAAGCAGAAACTGTTGCACAAGCCATCATTTCAGTTATTAAGGATAGTCAGCTTCCTTCAACAGATGGCACTGTCATTGACGACAAGCCAATTAAATACTTGAACAACTTAAGTAAAGATTTCAAGCCATCATCAGAAAAGTTGTTGCAAATAGTTACAGAAAATGATGACTGGGATAAGTTTCAAAAAGCAATTGAAGAGCTTTATAAAGAGGTACAAGAGAGATCTTCTGGTGTCTACAAGCGCAATGCCAAAGGACTATCTTTGATCCTAGGGATGGCGATCGCAATCATATCCAATGCTGATGTCTTCAACATCATTCAGGTATTAAATAAAAGCAATAAAGATTACGGCAACCAGCTAATCAGTAAATTAGAAAAAGAAGAAATTTTCTCCAAGGCAAGAGCAAAAGATCCATCCACAAAAAATCTTGGGAATGAATTAAACCCTTCTGAAAAAGAAAAAATATCTGCGATTATCCAAGAAGCAGGCTTTTTGCCCCTGGGATGGGATTACACTCAGAAGCTAGATCAGGAACTGAGCAGGCAGCAGGTAGAATCAGAAGATCAAGAATTAGTAAGAAGCGAGGAAATGTTTGGTATATTACAAACCAGCCAATCAACCTGTACTAAAAAAACAGAAGATCCTAATAGTAAGTATGATTGGCAGAAATGCTTAGAAAGCTTAAGTGATTCGTTAAAAGACAAACCAAATTTGGTTACCTCATTACCTATGGGCTTTAAAGAACAAGTTAAGTCACTTGACAAACCAGAGTCCCAAGGAACATTCTCTACAACTTACAATGCTTACAGTAATACTTTGCTTCAGGAAATAAATAGAATCAAGACAAAGAAAAACATGAAAGTATTCAATGACTCATCAAAACAAAATGATGCCTTAGGGATTGTTGAAGATGCCTTTAGAAACGTCACAGGACTGAACAAAAACAACTGGATTGAACAAACAAAATCATGGTGGGGAAAGACAACAATATTAATCAAAAAGCAAGGGGGATGGCTGAATGTACTATTTGGCTGGTTTGTAAGTGCATCAGCAATTGCAATGGGTGCTCCGTTCTGGTTTGATATTTTAAGAAAAATAATGAGTTTCCGTAGCACAGGGCAAGAGGTTACAAACAGAGGTAGAATCAAAAAGATAGGCTGATAAATCAGTTTATCTCACGTTCAACAACAAGATTTTATTTCGACAAATTAGAGGTTTACTAATGAGTGTACTGGGTACAATTGATGGCGAAGGGTTCTTATCCATAATTACCGAAGAAGTAGATGGAAGAGTCCATTTTCTTGCAGATGCCGACATAGATGCTGACGGAGCTAACGGTCAAAATAGTGCGTCGGCTGCTTATAAAGTGGATAACTCTGGCACAGAACTGCTAGCTAATGGCGGTATGAAAATTTTGGCAGGAACAGGAAAAGTAATTTGTGCATTCTCTTGGGCTAGAGAGATCGTGCTCTTAGGTAGTGACAATCAGCCTAAAATTTTTCCGGGCGGAGTTATTGCATCCACGACTTGGTACAAACATCCAGGAAAACGACGGAATGATCCTGAAGCATATGTGGATGCTGAAACCATCCCATACATTGTTGTTCCAAACCTGATTGTTCAGGGAACTGTAGGTATAGTATGTGGCTGTAAGGCTAGAGTAACATACAAAGGTAACTCTGTTGATTGCGTGGTTGCAGACAAAGGACCTATAGATAAGATTGGTGAGCTAAGTATTGCGGCAGCACGGGCGATCGGCATTCCACCTAGCCCAAGAAATGGCGGTACCGAAAAGCAAGAGGTTTTTTACGAGCTATGGCCAGGGGTTGCCGCACCAGGATTCGTATTGCAGCCCGCTTGAAGTTCGCTGTCTTAGAATGCCCCATTTCTTGGGAACAAGCACTACAAAGTCTTTTAAGACTATTTTCTCCTAGGCTTATTTTTCTTAGGTCGAGGCTGTGACAAGCCAAAGCCAGCACTTTTAGGTTTTGAGATCTGCGGTGAAGAAAAATTTAGTGGTGGTTGCTTTTGACCAAAACCCTCTTGCATTTTTGGGGAATCTTGTAGTTCTGGCAAACGTTCCAGCGATTCTCGAATCGCCATGATCTGCGGCAGCGGTGTAGACTTCAACTCCTCCGGCGAAAAATCCGACTCAGACTGCAACCCCAACTTCACCTGCACTGCTGGCCAAGAACCCGTCCGGAGCTCATCCGATTCAACATTCTCAAACACCTGCTGAATCAAATCTGCGGCTTCAATGGCTTTTAATTTAGCCAGATTATCTACTAGCGCCTCAACAACCACCTCGCTATCAGGTAGTTTATACAAACGTAATTGATCGATAAGCACCTTTACACAAGCATCATGGCACTCCGGATCAGAACGGGTTCTCATTGAACCAACCAGTAATTCTTCTCTGGAGAACTTCAGGTAATCTATAGCAGACACAATCGTCTAGCAATTACTTCATCAACTCCGTTAAGTTCTGCCGACCACTCACAACCCGTAAAATCGTGATTTCATCATCTAGCCCTTCATAGAAAATAATGTAGTCATCCAAAGGTATACCTCTTAACCATGATCGAATATGGGCATAACTTTTTCCCATATTCGGAAATTGCATTAACCTCGTGCATTTTTCATTAAATAATTGCAGAAGCTTTTCCCCCGCCTCAATATTCCGACTCACAAAATACTCAGAAATCTCATCCAAGTCTCGACTAGCTTCCAGTGTAATGACACAGCGATTCATCCTGGCATCTCCCGAGCCTGACGAAATTTATCTTGTAGGCGATTCATAACCGTATCCAAGGGCACCACTTCTCCCCGTTCAGCAGTAGCCTTTGCTTCATCGACTTTAGCCCGAACATCGGCAATCCATGCTTCGTCATACTCTTCGTGCAAAAGCTGTAAGGCTCTGGCGATGGCTTCATCCGCTGAACTAAACCTACCCAGGGCCACTTGCTGTTGAATCAATTTTTCTTGTTCTGGTTTTAGTATGATATTCATTGCTCATCCTAGGTGACTTCTTTAATTTTAACCGAATCAGATCAACCAAGAGTCCAAAACTAGGCTGGACTGCAAAACATTATATCGCAGAAAGGGTGAAACAGCAAAAAAGCTAAGGGCTAAGAAGTCCGAGGCGTAACAGCCACCACCCGTAAACCAAAATTGATATAACGATTCGACACCCCACTAAAATTCCGGTTAGCAGACCGGCAAGTCCAGGCCCCATTATTCCAAGATGCACCACGCAGTAGCCGCTGCTTGCCAGCATCACGCGAATTAATATTCCCTCTGGCACTACCATCTACGGGAGCATTACGATAGCTATCTAGCCACTCATCCAAGCACCATTCCCAAAGATTGCCATGCATATCATACAAACCAAAAGCATTAGCCGGGAAAATTCCCACGGGAGCTGTTTTTTGGCGATTTTCTCCCCTGGCCGCACCGGCATAGGGATAATTACCATCATAATTGACCATGGCTGGAGTAATAGTCTCCCCAAAAGCAAAGGGAGTGGTGGTACCGGCGCGGCAAGCATATTCCCACTCCGCCTCACTGGGCAGCCGATAGGTGCGACCGGTTTTTTGGCTCAACTTTCGACAAAAATCCACGGCATCTAACCAACTCACCGAATCTACTGATAGCTTATCATTCCCCTTAAAACGAGAAGGATTATTGCCCATAATTGCTTTCCACTGTGCCTGAGTGACCGGCATCTGGCCCAGATAAAACTCAGGCAATGTCACCTGATGCCGGGGGAATTCATTTCCAAAAGTGTCCTTATACTCCTTTTCCTTAAAAGTCTTCAGCAGCTCCTGCTTTTCTGCAACTGTTTGCCCCATCATAAATTTACCCGCCGGGATTCTCACCATGGTCAAAGACACCCCATTACCCAGGTCTTCCTCGAACGCCATCGCCGCGCCCCCTGGGCGCTCCAGAATCTTGCCACTGTTATTTAGTTTCACTGAGGCAAAAGATATTTTATTGAGATTACGGTCTTTGCTATTGTTGAAAAACTGAGCTAGCAACAACGAGCCAATTAATCCAGACCCACCGAAACCCAACCATTTTAGTAGCTTACGTCGCCCTAAGTAATCACTAGCTGTATGACCACCACCTGTCGCTGACCAGGGTAATCCAGATCGATCGCCAGATAAGTTTCCCCAAATCCCCCTGCTGCCAAAGCTTTCTCAATACGGTATCGGTTACGCAGCAGATCTCCAAGATTCATGACACAGCGGGAAATTTAGAGTGCCCAAATATTCTAGTTGATGAGCATTCCATGTCGATCGTCAATCTAAGCAAAACAAGCTAGACTGAACCTAACTCATGCCTAGCGACCCCATGTCCTTGCCCACCAAGATTCCGCGCACTGTTTGGGTGCTGGGCTTCACCAGCCTCTTGAACGATACCAGCAGCGAAATGATTCATGCAGTGCTGCCGCTGTTTCTCACTACTAGCTTAGGAGCCAGCGTCTTGACCGTGGGAGCGATCGAAGGCATTGCCGAAGCTACCGCTTCCATCCTAAAAGTATTTTCCGGAGCTATTAGCGACTACTGGCAGCGCCGGAAAGGCTTGGCTGTTCTAGGCTACGGTCTTTCCACAGCCATGAAACCGCTATTCTTGATCGCCAGTAGTCCAGCCTTGGTACTATTAGCCAGATTGGGCGATCGCATCGGCAAAGGCATCCGGGTTGCGCCGCGCGATGCCCTGGTGGCCGATGCCACCGATGCCAGCAATCGTGGTGCCGCTTACGGCTTGCGTCAATCTCTGGACACGATCGGGGCCATCCTCGGGCCTTTGCTGGCTCTGGTACTGATGAATACCACCCACAGTTTCCAATCGATCTTTGCCCTGGCGCTCATTCCCGGCTTTCTGGCCGTCGCAGTCCTATTTCTCGGCGTTAGGGAACCCCGCCAACCCTATCAATCCCTCAAAAAAGCCAATCCTCTGCATTGGTCAACGCTCCAGCGCCTAGATTGGCCCTACTGGGGCATTGTCATCGCAGCTTTTTTGTTCAACCTGGGCAATTCCAGTGAAGCCTTTCTGCTCCTACAGGCCAGCCGCCTAGGTATCAATGGGGCCCAAGTACCACTGGTGCTGGTGGCGATGAATCTCAGCTATGCTCTCAGCGCCTATCCTGTGGGCATTTTGAGCGATCCCGTAGGACGGGTACTCCCGTATCGACAATCCAAACACCAACTACTCCTTGGGGGTTGGGGACTCTACGTGCTGATTTACTTGGGTTTGGGCCTTACTGATAGCTCTGGGCTGTTTTGGGTGCTAGTGGTTCTGTATGGACTGTACTTGGGCCTGACCCAGGGCGTATTGTTGGCCTTAGTGGCCGATCGTGTTCCCCCAGAACTCCGAGGAACGGCCTTTGGTTTCTTGAATTTGTCCGTAGGAGTAGCTTTATTGCCTGCCAGTCTTTTGGCGGGCTGGCTTTGGCAATCCATCAGTCCCAGGGCTGCTTTCCTCAGTGGCAGTGGATTGGCATTGGCCGCAATGCTGGTGCTCTGGCAAGTTAAACGTGGGGCAGCAATAGAATGATCAAAGTACCTACCAAACAGAAGCCAGCACCGAGTAGATCGTAGCGATCGGGTGTAGTATTTTCCACAGCCCACAGCCAGCCGATCGAAGCTGCAATATAGATGCCCCCATAGGCCGCATAGGCCCGGCCAGCAAAAGCCGTATCCACCCGAGTCAGCAAATAGGCAAAGAGCATCAGACTGGTGACACCGGGTACTAGCCACCAAGGACTGCGCTGTTGGCGCGCCCAAGACCAAAAACTGAAGCAACCAGCAATCTCGAACAAAGCCGCCAAGCAAAAATAAAGGATGGAATTCATGATTTGCCAGGATTAATTATAGGGTTTATTTGATATTTTTTTACTCGACATCCAAGTTCCTTGCAGCCACAATCTGAAGCCTGAAATCCCTTGGGTGCAAAGAGTGCAGTCACAATATCAAATAAGATCTGCGATCCATGGATATCACCCCCATCGCAAACCACCGAACCAATGGTAGGGGCACGATGCATCGTGCCCCTACCATTGGTGTTGTTGAATTCATTAGCCCCAAAAAAATCCATAGAAATCCAATTTCCCCTTGATTCATGGGAGCCGATAATGCGTAGGAATCTTCAATCATTATTGCGAATAACCCGGCAAGGGTTTCCGAAAGCCAATACGTTGGCGGGGATGTTTTTCGAGACTAGGCTACCAGCACCAATTACAGCATTATCAGCAATCTCCACCCCTGGCAAAATAATCGAACCACCACCCACCCAAACATTCGAGCCGATGGTAATTGGCTTGGCGAACTCATGTCCTGCCAACCTGCTTTTATTATGCAAAGAATGACCAGCGGTAAATAGCTGAACGCCAGGCCCAAGCTTGGAGAAATCACCAATTTTCACCATTGCACAATCCAGAATCACACAATTAAAGTTCATATAAACATTGCGACCCAGATAAAGATTGTAGCCATAATCTAGCAGAAACGGCGGCTCGATGTAGCAATCGGTTCCACAGGAGCCAAGAGTTTGAGCCAGACTCTTTAACTTGTCAGAAAAACAGCCTGGAGTGGAATTATATTCATGACATTTAGCATGAGCCAGGGATCTTTCATCAGTCAATTCAGGATCGGCAGCAATATAATCGAATCCGGCGAGCATTTTCTGTTTTTCGCTCAACATCTAATTTCCTCCACCCTCAGCGATTACCTCCAGTACAGCGGAGCCGAACGATGATAGCACCAAAAGACTCACGTTCGCGGAGCGTTCCCATGGGGAAATCGATGCACTGGGTCAACTTGATAAAGACCTGCGGTTTGGATATATTCCCGGACTGCTGGCGTCAGTCCCTGCTGCCATGCGGCAGTCTGGATCGATCGGCGCATAGCCGAAGAAGAAACATCCACCGTCGCTAATTCCGTGATGATTGTTCGTTGCCGATCCCGTAGGACGGGTACTCCCGTATCGATTCTTTGCAGCCGTTGCCAAGTCGTTGGCGACACAGTCCAGCCAGGCCGAGGCACCACCAACAGATCCACTTGAGCCAGCAGTTCAGCGGCCCGATGCCAACTTTCGATCTGCTCCACCAGGTCGCCACCAATTACCAGACTCAAGCAAGCATCGGGCCAGATCGATCGAGCCTGGGAGACGGAGTTAATCGTATAGCGATCGCTGAGTTCCGGATAGACTCCCACTCCACTGGGCGGCAGCTCAGCCACCAATCTTTCTAGCATAGCCGTCCGCTGGGCTAAGGTAGCTCCATGGGTTTTGTCAGGATTATCCGCTGCCCACACGGCAACGAGCGCAAAGCGCTGGCCCAGCCAGTCAATCACTTGCTGGTGGGCATAGGTAGGCGGATCCGCACTGGTACCAAAAAGAGCTATTTCCATGGCTGGGGCTAAGGCTGTTTAGAGTCTACCTTAACCCGTCTCCATGGTCAGATCCGGCTAGCGCCAGTCGCCCCGATATTGGTATTGACGGTAGCGACGCTGGTTGCGGCGACGATTCCGACCTTCTTGGCGATCGTCACGGTATTCTCGGTACTCCCGATACTGGTAGTAGTTGCGATCGTCCCGCGCCTGATAGCGATTGTCTTGGCTCCGCTCCAGTTCCGCTTCGGCCTGACCTTCCTGGAGGAGCCGCTGCTGATTTTCAAAAGCTGGCCGGGTATTAGACGCGGGGGCCACTTCCTCCAGCGGTTGCTCTTGACGATGGGCTACTCGTTGACCATGAGAGCCATAGTCGCTGGCATGGGCAGTCATGGGAGAGGCTAGAATAATTGCCAAACCAGCACTGGCAAAAGAGATTGTAGTTTTCATTTGATTCCTAAGGGAATATTCGGGGTGTTGTTTTGGAAGACGCTCAGCAGATGGTAAGTAGTTCCAGCGTGAAGCAAAGCTATCTCCTAGGGAATCGTCAAGTATCGGTTGGGCCAGATTGATCCTAGTACCGATGCCGCCGATAATGATGCCTGCGATGGCGACGATGGTGTCGTTGGCGCAGTTCCAATCCTCCACCATTGGCTGAGAAATCCAGCCGGGGACGCCTGTAGAAACCCTAAATCCTATCCCCGTCACAGCCATGCCCGCTCGATCCCGCAGGACGGGTACTCCCGTATCGAAGTTTCTGTTCTGGAACCGCACCATCCGCCGCCGGCTGGGGATAGCCCTGCTGGCTGGCTGGTCGATCGTTTTTCTGTGGCCTGCGGCCATAGTTCCGGCGAATCCTAGCCAGTCTCTGGCTGGGACTTGGATGACCCATTTCAGTGCCAGTGCCCTCTACCACAGCACTCGGTTGGACAATGCGATCGCCGATCTGGCCAAAGCTCAGGTCAATACGCTCTACCCCGCCGTCTGGGACCATGGCCACACCTTGCATACTAGTGCTGTCCTAGTCAAAGCCGGGGGCAGCAACCGTAATCCTTGGCTGCATACACCGCTGTCTGGAGATATTTTGGCGGCCACGGTCAAAGAAGCCCAGCGCCAGCACCTGCGCCTGATTCCTTGGTTCGAGTATGGCTTGATGGTGCCCTTAGATGCCCAAATCGTCCGCCAGCACCCAGATTGGCTAACTCGCCAGCAGAACCAGGCGATGACCGACGATCCGCAAGAGAGCAATAGTCCGCTGGCCCAACTCAGCAAAGCAATTAAGGGTGGACAACAGGGCTGGCTGAATCCCTTTCACCCAGAAGTCCAACAGTTTTTGGTGAATCTGATTGGCGAAGTGGTGCAGAACTACGCAGTGGACGGGATCCAGTTAGACGACCACTTTGGGCTCCCGATCGCCTATGGCTACGATCCTCAGACAGTAGCATTGTATCGATCGACACATGGCGGCCAAAGTCCGCCCCAGAATCCAGCCAATGCCGATTGGGTGAAGTGGCGGGCCGATCAGCTGACGGCTTTGATGGCCAAAATTCACCAGCGGGTCAAAGCAATTCGGCCCCAAGCCTTGGTATCCCTGTCTCCTAATACCCCCGACTTCGCCTACCGCAAATATTTGCAAGATTGGTCACGCTGGGTAGACCTGAAGCTGTTGGATGAGGTGGTGGTGCAGATTTACCGACCGGAATTGGATTCCTTGCGATCGGAGCTAGCCAAACCAACTCTAAAGTCCCTAGCCCAACAAGTCCCCTTAAGCATCGGACTCTACACCGGGCCTTTTGGTCATAGCAAGAGTGCCGAACAGATCGATCAAGAAGTGGCGATCGTGCGAGCCAGCGGTTACCCAGGAACAGCCTTCTTTTCCTGGGAATCAACTTTTGGCCTTTTCCATTAGAACCCCACCAAAAAGCCGCCGAACTACTAGCAGCTCGGCGGCCCAAAAGATCTTGATCCGACAGCCGTCTAGCTAGACTTCGGCTTGGGTTGGAACGTAAAACTAGCAATGATTATCCCCACGATCGCCAAAACTGCTGTGGGATAAAAAGCAGAAGTGTAACTACCAAAAATGCTCTTGGCGCTGGCCGCAATAAAGGCACTAGCCAAAGCCCCTACTCCATAGGCCGTAAAAACCAGACCATAGTTTTTAGTATAATTCTGAGGAGCGAACAGGGAGAGCGTAGCCGTGGGCGCGATCGCCAGCCAACCACCCAAAGACATCCAGAGCAAGGCAAAAGCAAAGAAATAGTTTAGGTTTTGACCACTTTTTGCATTAATCATCACGATCGAAGCAATCAAAATCATCACATAGGAAATGATCGCCGCTCGCCGAGGCTTTAATCGATCGGTCAACCAACCAAAAATCGGTCGGCCCACCCCGTTGAAAATCGCAAAGATCGAGACTGCCGTAGCTGCTGTTTCCTTGTCCAGCTTAATAACTTCTTTGCCTACGTCTGCGGAAATCCCGATCGCCATTAGGCCAGCCAGCGTACCAATGGTGTAACAGATCCACAGAGCATAGAAATTTGGTTCCGCCAACAAATTTTCCACAGCCTGTGCTGGAGAAGTGTTCACAGGACCAGTCGGATTTGGTAACCAACTGGGAGGTGGAAAGCGCAGTTGGGTAGCTACCAGGCAAATCAATGAAGCAAAAGTAATGCCCAAAATCATAAAAGCTTTACTGATGCCATATTCCGTAATCAGCGCTTTGGCAAAGGGCACCGTGAGCAGTGGCGAGAGACCAAATCCCACCACCGTTAGGCCCACGGCCAAACCCTTGCGGTCGGGAAACCACTTGGCAGCTACGGCCAGGGGCACCCCATAGGTAATCCCCACCCCGGCTCCAGCGACCAACCCATAGGTCAACACCAGCATGGGCACATTGGTCGCAAAACCTGTCAGCCAGTAGCCCAAACCAGTAATTAGACCACCAAAGGCCGTAACTCGCCGGGCCCCAAACCGCTCGATGTAACGACCGGCGATCGGCATGACCAGTGCAAAAACTGCCAGCAACACCGCAAAGGGCAATAGACTCTCCGTATCCTTAATCGCCAGAGCCTTTTCCAATGGTTTTCGGAAAATACTCCAAGAGTAGACCGTCCCCAAACACAACTGAGCCACAATCCCCAGGGGAATGAAACCCCAGCGACCTTGGCGGGCTGGCAGTCCAAATAGCCTCATTTCGTTCATGACAATCAGGGTTTATTATTAAAATCTTGAGCTTTTTTATCTGCAAGGATAGCAGGTCTTGTCCTAGTCCAGCGCCGCAATCATCTCCCGCTAGCTCCAGATACTTGGCAACTGTTTTGGCCGATCGTGTATTTAATAACTACCGACTCCAAATTGATCGGCATAGAATAGGAATAATTAGTCAGTGGTAAGCGATGTCTTTCTCCTCCAGTTTTCTCAGTAAAGCTTTTCCTGCCAATCGTCCAGCGGATAATTCTTCGGTGTTTCAGCGCAAAATATCGGCCTTAGAGCAGGATGTGCTGCGGATGGGGGCCTTGGTCGAGCAATCTTGCCGCCTTTCCCATGGGGCGCTTTTTGATCGAGATTTGACCGCCGTCGCCCAGATTGGGGAAACTGACGACCAGATCGATCGCTACTACCGCCAAATCGAAATAGACTGCGCTAATCTGATGTCGATCTCTTCTCCGGCAGCTCAAGACCTGCGGCTGCTCAATGCCTTCATCCAAATGGTACGGGATCTGGAGCGGATCGGCGACTACGCCGAAGAACTGGGAGAATTTGCCGTCAAGCTCCTGCCCTATCCTGTCCACCAGTCCATGGCCGATCTGGAAAACATGTCCCACAAGACTCGGACCATGCTAGCCAAAAGCCTGATTGCGATTTCCAATTTAGATGGCGAAGCCCGGAGCGTCATTGAAAAAATCGATGATGAAGTGGATGCCACCTACGACCTAGTTTATCAACAGCTCGCCGACCAAAAAGACTTCCGGGGTAGCCTGGAACCGATTCTGCTCCTGGCCCTCAGCATACGTACCTTGGAACGGATGGCCGATCATGCCAATAACTTGGCTCGGCGCGTCCACTATATTGTCACCGGACAGTACCACTAGGCTTGAGACTGTTGGCCGCTGGGGATTGATAGGACTTGAAGTACTTTTCCAGCACCTTGAGCACCATCGGCGCGGCCACCTTACCGCCTCCACCGCCAGCGTGTTCACCAAAGGCGACCACCACAATTTCTGGCTTATCGAATGGTGCATAGCCACCAAACCAGACGTGAACGGGGCCTGGTGGTGCTTCGGCAGTGCCGCTTTTGCCGGCGGCGGGGGGAATAGTCGGCACATTCAGAGCATTACCAGTACCGCCATTCACTACCTCCCGGAGTCCGCGCTGGATCACTTTCAGGTGCTCGGGTTTGATGTTCAGAGATTTCCGCTCGATCGTGCCCGGTACGCTGCCAGCTGGCACTGGCTTAGTCCGATCTGTGTATACATGGGGTTTTACCAAATAGCCCCCATTAGCCGCCGCCGCGAACATTACGGCGGTCTGGAGGGGCGTGACTTGCAGAAAGCCTTGGCCGATCGACATGTTGACCGTGTCGCCAATACTCCAATCCAGTTTGTAGTTCTTTTGTTTCCAGGTCTCATCGGCCACCAAGCCCTTTCTTTCGCCCGGCAGATCGATGCCGGTCTTGCTGCCAAAGCCATAGCGCCTCGTCCAGTCAATCAGGGCTGGCCCACCCACCCCCTGGGCAATTTGATAGAAAAAGGTATCACTGCTCATCTTGAGCGCTCCCTCAAAGCCCAGCACCCCGAACCCAGCATGGTTCCAGTCCGCAAAGGTAGTACCGCCAATCCGCAGAGACGCGTAAGTTTGCAGCTTGGTATTGACGTTAAACTTGCCGGTTTCTAGGGCAGCGGTAGTGGTGATGATTTTGAAGGTACTGGCCGGAGGAAAGGCCTGGAGAGCGCGGTTTAGCAAGGGGTGGTCGGCAGCTTGCAGCTTCTTCCAGTCGGCGGGCTTAATTCGATCGGAAAAAACATTGGGGTCGAAGCCGGGCCGACTGACCATGGCCAACACTTCGCCGTTCTGGGGATTCATGGCCACGATCGCACCCATCTGTTTGCCGAGGGCTTCCTCGGCGGCCTTTTGCAAATCCAAATCAATGGTTAGTCGAACATCTTTACCAGGCTGGGAAATCTTTTGGCCCAGATCCCGCTGGACCCGGTTGGAACCATCTACCTCGATCTGGCGACCGCCCCACTCGCCCCGCAACTGTTCTTCGAAGGCTGCTTCGGCTCCAGATTTACCAACTACGTCCGTGAGGCGGTAGCCTTCGGCCCGCCGCTTGACTAGCTCTGCCTCGGTCAGTTCTCCGGTGTAGCCCAATACATGGGAAGCCACTTCGCCATAGGGATAGTAACGAATGGCTTCAATATCGATCTCGATGCCGTCTTTATCCGTACTGAATTCCTTGAGCGCAATGATCTGTTCGGAGCTGAGGTTCCGGCTCAGACGGACTAATTCGGGACTACTGGCCTGTACTTTTTGGACTTTGGCTTGAATTTCAGCTTCGCTAAGAGCCAGGACTTCGGCCAGGCGCTTGCGGCTTTCGGGCCAAGTCGGTTTTTTGGTGGCGGCGGGCCAGACGAACACAGCGTAGGAAAGGCGGTTGCTGACCAGGATGCGCCCTTCTCGATCGAGGATATTGCCGCGCACTGGCCGCTTCGCTGCCACGATCCTGACTCGGTTTTTCTCGGCTCGCTGCCGGTACTTACTACCTTCGGCCAATTGCAAGTAGGCCAACCGACAGCCGATCGCGCCCACTAGTCCTAGGGTCATAATAGTCAGCAACACCCGTCCCTGACCATCTTTGCCGACGGTACGGAGAGAGCCTCGGCTCAGACCATTGAAATTGTTCGAGGGGGAGAATTTCGGCAGCATGGATCAACGGAGATGCCAATTAAAGTTCGATAATAACCGTTAGCGGAGTTTCTCGCACAAGAATTCCCTGTAGACCTCTAACCAAAGTCTGTCGGGGATTTTGGTGGGTGAGCAGGTATGCCTCCACTAGCCAAAAGACAGTACTAATAGTGCTCACCTTCACAGGATAGTACGGAATGCGGGAAGCTCAGGTTTTCAAACCTGAGAGGAAAGCGACGCGGGGGACTTCAGTCCCCGTAATCTTTCTGCTACAATTTAGATTGCAAGTAAGACAAATAGTCTGCGTGTTGAAACATCCTAGTACCGGAGAAATCCCGGCTCCCCTGAAACAACGGTCAAAAGCAATTTTGGCGGCAGTAT
>JANMHS010000008.1:0-24263 GCA_031375385.1 Synechococcales cyanobacterium OTE_70_metabat_200
CTTTCTAAACTGATCCCTCTAAAATTCTCATTCTTCTCCGGTTCCCCCCAGAATTGGGGGGTTAGGGGGGCGAAGTTGACCGGATACAAAGCTACAAGTAGGTTGCAGCTCCATAGCTTATCCCGAACTCACGTTAACTAAAACTTTATTCTAAATTGAACTCCGACTGTTTGAGCGTTGGCAGTACTCAACCCTGTTGATTGATTCTTAACGTTACTGAAACCATATCCCAAGTCCGCTTCAATATTGGGCTGGACTTTCACAGTACATTTGCCCTGGTAGCCACCGGCATCAGCATAAACACCATTAGCTCGTTGTTCTCCAAAGGGAATCGACAGTCGGCAGCGAAGTGTGTTTGGAATTACATCTCCCTCCCAACCCAGTTCTGCCGTATAAACCAAGAAATCTGGCGGTGCAAAATACCCCTTGTCAGTTGGATTTTGATAGTTCCAAGTAAACAAATTGCCCGCCACCGAAAATGACCCTATTTTGTGTTCGATACGGGTAAAAGACTGAAATTCCGTATTGCCATCGCTGTAATTGCCAAGGTGGATACTGGAGAACAAACTAGTATTGGAATCGATTGACCAAAATAAGGAAGGCCCATACCTAAGGGCGGAAATACGGTTTTCAATGGTTTTGGCATTGAATTGATAGGCTTCTTGCTGAATATCTGCGGAAAGGGTTATGCCTGTCAACAAAGGATAGCTTACTTTCAAGCCCACGTTGGGTACCACTGAACCATCAATGAAATCCAGTCCTACTTGAGGCTGAACCGTCAAAGAATCAATCTTTGTTTCCCAACCCAACTGCAATGGAATAGAACGAACGGTTCTTGTTCCAGACTGCTCATAGGAATTTATTCCAGTGCGCAACTTGACGCGATCGCCGTTACTCAATTTATAGATAGCTGTCAATTCATTGACACTGTTGATTTGACCTGAATTGTTCCAATTTTGATGCACATCTGGCTGTAAACTCTCTAGGTTCCAATGAATGGGGGTGTTATTATTTACAGCTGGCACCACATCTTTTTTTGCACTATTGGTTTCTGTTTTACCTTTTGTATTTGCCTCTAGTACATCCATTGGGGCTATGGGCAATATCGATTGGAGAGTAGGACTGCTTTGAATTACTGGCTCCGCCACCAGATTAGGAACATCATCCAATTCTGTTCCAAAAACGTTGGCTTCGGTAGTAGCAGCGCTCTCTGCATCCAATAGTTCTAGTCGTTCATGGTCGCTCGGCATCGTCACCGGAAATTCCACCGCAGCCATCGCACCCGTTCCCTCAGTTAATGCCCAGGCGATCGCCATACCCACTAGGATCTTACTGCCCTTCATCAGTTGAAATGGGGGAAAAACAATTTTCATAAGCTGCAAGTAGATGAACTCTACGATCCTAAGGGGGAGATGCAACCCGCTCTACTGAGACCGCTGTTTACAGACTTAGCGTACCCAAAAACTTTCACTTTGCACCAAGCCACACCAAAGCCATTCTTGAACTAGTCTTTTTGGCAAAGTTACTGTTTAGCAGAGCGACCCAGAGGCTTTAAACCATTTTGGTAGTCAAAATAAATTTTTTTGCGCTGGTAATTTTCATCGAATAGCAGCGGCCAATCCTTGAGCTTTAACCATTGGGTAATCCAGCTATCACCATCGCTCACGTTCCAATGGGTAATTCCGTAACGTTGCTTGCGGGGCACTACTCGCTGATATTCTTGGGCAATAAATTTGTACTTAGCACCATGTTGTTTTTGGAGGTTGGCATCATAGATTAGGTCTGGATTTTTCTTCCAGTTGGAAGTTAAAACATCCAGCTCAGAAATATGCACCAGGAGTCCAGTCTTAGCACTGGCCCGCAAGGCTTGGCTCAGACCTGCGTTGCTGTTGGAAATATCCAAATGAAACTGTAGCCCCAGTCCATGTAGCGGAATCTTGCGGCGTTTAAAGTCCTTGACCAGCGCTTCGATCGCTGCCATCTTTTGAGGAGAGATATTTTGGTTGAAATCGTTGTAAAACAGTAGTGCCTTAGGATCGGCGGCATGGGCATAATGGTAGGCCCGCGCCATATAGTCTGGGCCGAGGTGCCTAGCCCAAATGCTGCCATCATCTTTGCCAGGAGTTTGGTCGGAATTGGCAATCCGTAACTTGCCGTCTTCGGTGAAAGCCTCATTCACCACATCCCAAGATTTAATCTTGCCCTTGTAGCGACTTACCACTGTTTGAATATGGGTCTTGAACAAATTTTCCCACTCGGCAGGGCTACCCTGAAAATCGCGCAGCCATTGCGGATGGCCATCGGGATTAGTCCAGAGCAGGTGATGCCCATGAAACCGCTTTTTGTGAGTGATCGCCCAGGTCACCAAGGCATCAGACTGGGTGAAATCGAATCGATCTTTGCTGGGCCGCAGCACAGACCACCTTTGCACTGTTTCTGGGGTGATGCTATTAAACTCATCGTTGACCACCCGACGGTAGCCCAGGCGATCATTGAGCAGAGTAGGATCGCAGGCTACACCCACCGGGAAGTCGGCCACTTGCCAGAGAAATCGATCGGGCTTGGCGGCTGGGGAGCCGAACTGGGCAAATGCGCCAATCAACAGCGCGACCAATAAAGCTAACAGACTACGACGCTTCACGATGGTCGCTCGCTATTTCCACTCGTTCTAGTTGCCAGAGAATTTGGTTACCTTCCTTGCGGGCCCGGGACACGATCCAGTTGCGCCAGACCCAGTGATCGCCTCGGCCGGTGACGGCTCCGGCATTGATATCCATCAAATCCGCCAGCTCGGAGCTGGTAATAAAATAACCTTGCTCGGCAATTTCTTCGGCGATGTGTAGGGTTTCGATCAAGTACTGCAGGTGGGTAACTCGCTCGCCCCGGGGAATATTTTCGCCTTCACCATGGTGGTGCTGGTCTTCGTGGGCGTGATGGGAAACAGTCATGACAGGCTCGGGGATGGGGATAGGAGTAGGCTGAGTTGTTGGATTAGCATTAGCCTGAGGCGCGCGCAGAGCTACGGGATGGCCGAGGGCATAGGAGCTGGCGATTTGGTCGCAGCGATCGTTGCCCACATTGCCGGAGTGGCCTTTGACATATTCCCAGCGGAGGGGTTTGCCAGCGGACTGGCGAATAGCTAGGGTCAGCTCGTCGAGCTTTTCCCAGAGATCTTGGTTGAGTACTGGCTTGCCAGCGGCGGTTTTCCAACCACGGGCCTTCCAGCCCTTCAGCCAGCTAGTGACGCCCTTGATCACGTATTCACTATCGGTGTAAAGCGTGCAAGGGTTTTTCTGGCCGCTGCTCAGGAAAAACTGGAGGGCCTCGATCGCCGCCTGCATTTCCATCCGGTTGTTGGTAGTGGACTGATCGCGGCCTCCTAGTTCGGCCACGCTACCATCCAGGAAATAAGCCACAGCCCCCCAGCCGCCAGGGCCGGGGTTTCCCTTACAGGCTCCATCGCTGTAAAGACTCTGAATTTCGCTCATGACTGGGAAGAATCCTGAATTTGCTCTTGCATTTGGGCCATGACCCGATCGACCACCACTTGGGGATCGGTAGTTTCAAGGCCTAGTTGTTGGGCGATTTGCTGGAGTAATTCTGGATCCTTACGCAACATCATATCGAATTCTTCGATGCTGATCTGATGCTCTTCGATCTCTCCCTCCGCGAGCTGTTCGATCGGTTCATCCGGAGCCAAGTTGCCGCTCAACCCGACCGAGGGTGGCGGTGGTGGTGGAGGAGTGACTGATCGTTTGTTAGAAAGGCGCAGCTCCGCCGGGACTTCGCCAAAGGTGGGTAAAGTACTCTCCTCATCCCAGCTCGGGACAGACGGATTGGTTGCCCGACCGGCCAGGGGATGTGGAGGGACGCTTTGGAAGGGATTGGGAATGTCGAAGTTATTGTCGATCGGCATAGCAGCAGCATTGAGGGCGTTGCTCAGGGCTGGAGAAATCGGGCTATGGGGAACTGTGGCCGGGCTGGTTTCCGGCGGAGAGCTGGGAGCCATTGGTTCCTCCAGCTGGTCGTTGCCCTGCCGGATGGATTCATCAATTGGTGATGGTTCTGGTGGTGATGGTTCTGGGAGGCTGTCGGCAAACTGCATTTCTGATAGAGCAGCTTCCGGCTGAAAATCCGAGTCCATGGCTACCAGATCCATTTCACCCATGCCGAAATCTGGCAAGTAGCCTAACTCGATCTCGTTGCCATCCAATTCCGGCAAAAATTCCTCGGTGTAGCCACCATAGATTTTGCTCAATACTCGATGACCGTAGTCGCCAGCTAAGTTGGTGACTTCGCCGCAGTCTAATTCGCTCAGCTGAATCATCCGGCGAGCCAGATCTTCACTGGGGTTTGGTTCGGCCAGTAGCTCTTCGCCAAAGGTTTCCAACCAATCTAACCACTGGGACTTCGGCACTCGGTGCTTAATTTTGGCAAAGAACTTTACGACCCTGGGCTGTTGCCAGCCATGGACTACTCCTTCTAGGAGTTGAAAGAACAAATATTTCCGATCGGCTGCGTTGAGTGGCGGTAAATCCGCAGCAGCAGCTAAGGCTCTAGGGGTCTTTTTGCCTCGCAGAATTTCTTTAACCATTTCCTAAGCTCCTCATGCCAAGATAGTACATAGATTTTAATGCAAATTGCTGCCCAACGACCTTAAAATAGGAGGAAATCCCTAACGGGTGTAGTTTTTGATGGCTTTTGCATTCTTCCTAGCAGTTATTATCCCCATTGGGGATGACTAGGGACGGTGTGTTCTTTTTCTCGATGTAATGAGTTATCTGCCTTTCCACCATAAGTATCGCCCCCAAACCTTTGGGGATTTGGTTGGTCAAGAGGCCATTGCGGCTACTTTGACCAATGCCCTGCGGCTGGGTAAGATAGCCCCAGCTTACCTGTTTACTGGACCTCGTGGTACGGGGAAAACCTCCAGTGCCAGAATTTTGGCCAAGTCGCTCAACTGCATTGGGAGTAATGCACCGACTGCGGAACCCTGTGGGATCTGTGCTGTTTGTAAGTCGATCGCCAATGGCAATGCTCTGGATGTGATTGAAATTGACGCAGCCAGCAATACGGGCGTAGACAATATTCGCGAGATCATCGAACGGGCGCAGTACGCCCCAGTGCAATGCCGCTATAAAGTCTACACGATCGATGAGTGCCACATGCTCAGCACGGCGGCTTTTAATTCCCTGCTCAAGACTCTAGAAGAGCCGCCCGATCGGGTGGTCTTTATTCTAGCCACTACCGATCCCCAGCGGGTGTTGCCCACGATTATTTCGCGCTGCCAAAAATTTGACTATCGGCGGATTCCGCTAACGGCCATGGTGGGTCATCTCCAGTACATTGCCGAGCAAGAAGGGGTGAATATTACGAATCCCGCCTTGCAACTGGTGGCTCAAATTTCTCAGGGGGGACTGCGGGATGCAGAAAGTCTACTAGATCAGCTGAGCTTGCTGGAACAACAGGTCACCCCCGAAAAAGTTTGGGATCTAGTGGGGACAGTGCCAGAACGGGATCTCTTGGCGATCGCCCAGGCCGTCTGTGGCCAAGACCTGGCAGGTTTATTGGATCGCTGCCGCCAACTGGTGGAGCGGGGCAAAGAACCGCTGATTATTCTGCAAAACCTCACGGGATTTTATCGGGATTTATCGATCGCCAAAACTGCTCCCCAGCGGCCTGATTTGACTACCTTGACGGCGGAAACTTGGCCAGAGGTCTTGTCTCTGGTGAATTCTTTGGATTTAGACACGATCTTCGCGGCCCAACAGCGGCTGCGGGAAAGCGAAGCCCAACTGAAAAATAGCACTCAGCCTCGTCTGTGGCTGGAAATAGCTCTGCTGGGATTGTTATCGGTGCCTGCGGCAACGGCCTTGGGGACTGCCTCGACGATCGTGCCGCCAACGGCCAAGACTCCAGTGCTGGCGGAGTTGCCCATGATAGACATCGCTCCGACACCTGCTGAAAAAGTCGCTCCTACAGAGAATCAGAACCCCGCAGTAGCTCCACCGCCAGCCATGCCTACGGAACGACTTGTAGAGACCGTAACTCCCCCGGTAGCGGCGGTATCACTTCCGGCAGCAGCGCCGCCAATACCAGAGCCAGTCCAAGCATTAGCCCCTCAGATCGACCTGTCAGCCACCTGGCAAGAGCTGCTCAAACAATTGCTGCCATCAGGCCGAGGCTTATTTGCTCCCTATGGTACTTTGTTGTCGATCGAGGCAGACCTAGCCCTCATTGGTATGAAGAATGCCACCATGAGCAAATTTGCCGAAGGCCAGCGCGGCCAAGTAGAAAAAATCCTGTCGGCTATTTTGGGTCGCTCGATCGCCGTACGGATCCAACATACTAGTGCGACAGCGGCCCCAGCAGCGACTCCAGCCTCACAGGCTATCCCAACTCCAGTTTCACCACCGGCCCCAGTCTTACCGGCCACTGAGATGCTTGCAGCAGCAGAGGAAGCCCCGGAGCCGATTGATTGGGAGCCGGTAAATCTGCCGCTCCCGACAGTGGCCGAGCAGTCTTCGATGTTCGAGACTTCCCCAGAGCCTCTCAGTCCCCAGGCGATCCCACAGCTCCCCACTCCAACGGCACCTGTGGCACCTAAAATATCCACTCCAGTCTCCAGCCTACCAGCGATCCCGATCCAAGCTAGCGTGCTCCCAGCAGCACCTCAGCCGCCGGTGGAATTATTTGCTCCAGAGGATTTTGATGAGGGGCCGGAAGATAATGAACCCTTTACCAGACATGAAGTTGTCGATACGGGAGTACCCGTCCTACGGGATCAGACGATCACCGATCTGGATGCCGCCGCCGCCCGACTGGCCGCCAGATTTGCTGGAGAAGTGCTACCGGAGTTGGCGATCGCTTGGGAATCCTGAAGTATTCCAGCCCGCTTGTCCGGGAGAGCATCGGAGCGGGATAAAACTTATTAGCCTTGCTGGGTGCGCGATCGACGCACATAAATCAAATACAACACCAACACCACAAACATCACCCCAGTCATCCAGAGATTGGTGCTGCGATCCATATTGGTCATGAAGTTCTGGTAAGTGCGAATAATCCAACCCCCGGTAAATAAGGCGATCGCCGCACTCCCAGCCAAAAATGGCCCCAGGGGAAACTTCTGACCCCGGCCCAACAGCCCCAAGACCATCGCACCACCCATCAACAGCGTGCCGCTCCCAGAAGCCAAAGCGCCCGTGAGCAGCACGCCTTGCCAACCCAACCAAGCACCCACCATCCCCATCAGTTTCGCATCGCCACCGCCTTGGGCCATCCGGCCCAGCAGCAGGCTGCCGAAAAATTGAATGCCATCATAGAGCCAAATCCCCAAGACCACGCCGCCAATCGCCCCGATTAACCCCGTCGTTGCGCCACCGCTAGTCGGATTGTTCTGATAGCCCCACCAGGATTGAAATACTAAGCCCAACACCAAACCTGAGCTGGTCAAGGGGTTCGGGAGCGTCATGGTATCCAGATCGATCGCCGACAAGGCAATTAACCAGGCCAAAAACAAGCAGTAGCCCAAGGTGTACCAAGTCAAGCCAAACTGAGCGTAAGTGGCCAAAAACACCAGGGCCGTAAAAGTTTCTACCAGCGGATAGCGCGGCGAAATCTTGGTATGACAATGGCGGCAGCGTCCGCGCAGCATCAGCCAGCCCAGGATCGGAATATTTTCGGTGATGCCCAGGTCATGGCCACATTTGGGACAGGCCGAAGGCGGCCACAGCAAAGACTTGCCAGCGGGCAAGCGGTAGATCACCACATTGAGAAAACTACCGATCGACGCTCCCAAAAAGAAAACGGTACCGGCAATAATATTGGCTTCCATGGTTTCGATCGTGCTCCTAAATTACTGTGACTTAAAACTCCTATCAGCTATTTAGAACCTTGGAGCTGGTTGCCCTGCAACTGCTGAAAAGAAAAGAAATACTCCTCTGGTAACAGCACCGGGGCATCCCGAAACAGCAGCTTGGCACGAAAGGAAATGCGATGCAGCACTACACCCAAAGGCTGTTGCGCCTTATTGGCATGGATACGCAGATAGGTATGATACAGCTCGCGAGCTGTATTGAGTGCCGATAGGTCTTGGCGACCGCATTGAGAAGGGGCAGGAGGTGCGTACATAGAAATTTGGGGAGATACGATCGAGAAAGTTTAGGCGGCGATTGCTGGGAACTCCGGGCAATCGCCCAGTGCAGCTTTAAGAAACTGCCTTGACCAAAAGTTCGCCCATGGCCTGACAGCCAACTGGGGTCATCCCTGGCGACATAATATCGCCAGTGCGATAGTTGTCATCGAGCACCTGCACCACGGCGGCTTCCACTAGCTGGGCGGCCTCCGGCTCATTCAAGCCGTACTTCAGCAGCATGGCAGCGCTGAGTACTTGGGCGAGGGGGTTTGCTTTATCTTGCCCAGCAATGTCCGGTGCGGAACCATGTACCGGTTCAAAAACTCCCAATCCACTAGATCCAAGACTGGCGGAAGGCAACATCCCAATGCTGCCCGTGAGCATGGCAGCGATATCCGACAAAATATCTCCAAACAGGTTGCCGGTGACGATCGTGTCGAATTGTTTGGGTTGGCGGACGAGCTGCATAGCGGCGTTATCTACGTACATGTGGGATAGCTCCACGTCGGGGTATTCCTTGGCAATGGCAATTACCCGATCGCGCCACAGCTGAGAAACCTCTAGCACATTGGCCTTATCTACAGAGCAGAGTTTTTTGCTGCGCTTCTGGGCCGTCTCGAAAGCCACCCGGGCAATCCGATCGATCTCCGAAACTTTGTAGGCCATGGTATTCACGCCCCGCTGTTCGCCGGTTTCGGTGCTAAAGACCCCGCGGGGCTGGCCGAAGTAGATGCCGCCGGTCAGTTCTCGGATCACCATGATGTCTACGCCCTCGATCACTTCCCGCTTCAAGGAAGAGGCATCGATTAGCTGGGGGACGATCAAGGCTGGTCGCAGGTTAGCAAAAAGTTCTAGGCCCGATCGCAGTCCCAAGAGGCCGGTCTCGGGGCGCTGGGCGCGGGGCAGGTTGTCCCATTGATAGCCGCCGATCGCCGCTAGCATGACCGCATCACTGTCTTTACAAGCAGCTAAGGTCTCTGGGGGCAATGGGTTACTGGTGGCCTCGATCGCGGCTCCGCCGATCAGGGCTGTCTGAAAGCTAAAGCTCAGGTCACATTTTTGCCCCACGGCTTGGAGCACATCTACGGCTACCTTCGTAATCTCTGGCCCGATGCCGTCTCCTGGCAATAGTGTAATGCGGTAGCTCTTTGTCATGCTGATTTCTCTCCTGAGGTTGACCTGGCCTGGTTCCCTGTGGTGGGGCGGCTAGAGGCATTTTATGCCTTCCCAGTCTCCTACAAAGCAGCGGGATTTCCGCACTACAATCTTTTTAGTTTTGAACATCCGTAATCATTGTGTTCGTCTATTGGCTCGACAAGAGATTGAATGCGTTAATTGGGCAAAGTGGGTTTTAAAATCAATAAATCTAGTTTAATTGTTTGCTTATGCCGTATTCTAAATGTTTTTATCCGCAGCTTTCCATGCAAAGCGACAAAATGAGGGACTACGTCGAATTTTGGTGAAATTGGTAATATTTTTGGTGATTTTCTCAGCATCGGTCAGGTCACTATATTTGCGACCAATATTTTGTTGATAGATTTGGGAAAGTCTTTTTTTGGGATTCTTGACCTGTTCTGGTTTCTTGGTATCGGCTACTGTAACTTTGTGGGTGGGTTTTGATAATGTTGTTGAGATCGCTCCGCCATCGGCAATGAGCCAAGCTTCTAGTTCTTCGGTGATGCAGACTAGATGAACTTTTTCTCGATCGACTCCCGCACCATCCAAAGACTCGAAGATCGATTCACGGTCTTCTTTACGACAGGGCTTTTCACCATCGGTACGCCAAGCTGGATAGAGATCCCAGAGAATAATGACTCGATCGCACTTTTCTGTCTCCAACAACTGCTTCGCCGCAATACCGCATTTTTGCACAAGATTAGGCTTGCTATCCAGCGTGACACTTTTGGTTGTGATCGTGGGGTCTAGTTTTTGGAGCAGGATTTCGCAGACTTTTTTGTCGGCACCTTGGGGGCCACATTCAAAGATTAGGCCGACTTTGGCGGGAATTGAGGGATGGGGAGTTTCTGACATGGAATGGCGATCGAGATAGATGAACCGGGAAATCTACAAATTCACAGAGTATTGAGTTGCCCCATTGTATAAAGCTGACCGGGGGTAAACTGTTTTGACCATTGTTCTAAGGCGGGTCGATCGGCTGGACGTGAAAAGATGGGTTCGCCCTGTTCGTTGCGTTCTACGATCACGATTTGGGAAAGGTGGAGTAGATCTAGGAGGTAGGGAGAGTGGGTGGTGATGATTACTTGGGTCTTACCAGATTCGATCGCCTGTCGGATTTCTTCAACCAACAGGTTAATGGTTCTGGGATCCAGTCCGTTTTCTAGTTCTTCGATGATAATTAATGGTGGCGGAAAAGGATGCCGGAGTAGAGCCAGAATAGCAACGACGCGCAGGGTGCCAGTGGATAGCAGCCAGCCGGGAACTTGGAAGCTGCCTTCGGTCATTTTGAGATAAATGCGGCGTTCTAGTTCTGCGGGGGATGTGGCTTGGACTTGTAGATCTTTCGCGTAGGGTAAGACGTACTGAAGCGTTTCGACGAGTCCGTTGAAGGCATCGATATCGAGTTTGTATAGGTCTAGGAGGTAGTGGCCGAGGTTGGAGGCGTTGGGTTCTAGCTTGACGCGATCGGCGCTGAGGCGGGGAGGAATGGGGTTTCCCATAACTGCTGGGTTGAAGTTGATAAATTGCCAGTCGGCGATCTGGGTATAGATTTCGTTAGAACCTATCTCCATTAGCTTTTTTTGGACAGCATTCAGATCAAGTATTCCTCGCACACCTGAGGATTTACCCACATAAAATTGAAAGGGTTTTCCTGTTTCAGGATTTACTCTTGTCATATTCCCATCTCTTACTTGGCGATTAATATTCCCATTGATGTCTCTGGTAATTCTCTCAAACTGTGGAATATCAATAGTCTCTTTGGAAATAAATGCTTCACCATTAGGTGACTGAGTAATACTCATCGCTAAGCTGTATTCTTCATAGCCAAATTTAAACGTAATTGGATTTGTCTCATGTAGACGATCTGCATTTTTGGGGCTAAGTGTATGAGGAATTGCTCGGTTGCGAATGTAGTCAAATCCCCGCCAATAGTTAATGGCATCATCTAAACCTTGCTGGATGATCATTTGATAGGTGAGTAAGCCTTCGATGATGCTACTTTTGCCGGAGCCGTTGTTGCCAATAAAAACGGTGAGGGGGGTGAGTTTGATGCTGCCGCTGTTTTGGATGGCTTTGAAGTTTTCGATTTTAATGCGGCGTAGGTTGGGGGCTTTCATTAGATTAGCCCTCGTTCGACATCGCGGTAGGCGTTGAGTGCCATGATTTTGGTGGCTTCGGGGACGATGGGAAAGGTGCTGAGGATGTGGGCAAATTCGGTTTCGGTGAGGTGGTAGAGGTGGGCAATAATGCCATCGAGTTCGGCACGGAGTTGGGCGCGTTGTACTTCGTCGGTAATGCCTTTGGTGTAGCTACCTAGACCGACTTCAGCAGCGAGGTCGTCGAATTCCGGGGTGGTGCAAATTAGCTTGGCAGCGCGTTCTACGATTTTTTGGAAAGGTCGATCGGCTTTGGTGAGACGGGGAATGGGAGTCTGATAAACATAAAACATATTGCAATGCGCTGAAACCTTCTTCCGTAAAACAAAGTCACACACAAAGCTATTTAAAGCAACCACAGCAAATAGCAACTCTTCTTTATTGGTAAAGTCACGAGAAAGAATAGCTGTATTACCTGCAAAGTTCATAGGTGGTATTACTGTTGCAATCATTGTTCTCATATCGGTGCTTCTAGCAACATCTCGAAAAGCCAATCGATACTGCTGATATTCCAGTATTTGACCTAAGTCAGGCTCATTTCCTTTGATCAATGCCACTCTTCCCTCCTTTTCATCAATCCAATATCTCGGTTTTGAGGCTTGATGAGTAAATTGATGGATCATTTTGCCTTCATAAAGTGGGAGCCTTCCATCAAAAGGTTTTTGATGAAATAGATGACTGTCACTGGTCATATTGAATTCTTGGCATAGCTGGATGTTCCAAGCCTTGGATACCTTTTCACCAATCAGTGGGAATTGTGTTAACTTCTTAGCAATTATGATATCTTGATTGCTTTGAAACTCCATTACTGAAATTGAATCCGGTGAAAGTTTTCTTACTAATTCCACATCAATTTTAATACTGTCTGTGCTTGGGAAGGTTGTAAGATCTTCAACATCATGCTGCATGAATGCAGAAGGAAAAGATTTTGTCAATCCACCTTTTTCAAAGGTTAAAACAACGAATTTAAAGCTGCGATGGACTTCTTCGAAAATCTCTTTCCGATTTTCAAAACAGAACAACCCTGTGACTTCTGTTTGGGAGAACAACATCTCTCGAAGTTGTTTGCATCCTAAGTCTGTATAAATTCCACTAGGGATCACAATCCCACACTCTCCATTCTGACGCAGCAAGTTAAAACATACTTCTAGAAAGAGGGCGTACAAGTTTATCTTCCTTGCAACGCTTTTACCATTTACCTCTGAACGTTGATTTTTGTATTGTTCTGTTTGCTTGAAGTACTTACTAACGTATGGAAAGCTACTACAGTAATTCAACCAAGCTGTTTGAACCTCTGGATCTTCAAGTAATTGTTCTCGTTGCTTCTCCCAATCTTTGATGTCGATTTTTTTCTTTCTAATTAAATTGTCATAGCGATGAAAAAACTCCTTTTCATCTGTCTGAAAAACTTCCCAAGGTGGATTTGCAATGATCGCATCAAACCCACCCCGCTCCAAAATAATTTGATTGAAATGATAACCCCAATGAAACGGCTTTAACCGATCGATATCCTCCTGAACCAACCCCCTCTTCTTTGCCTTCCCCACAAGCTGCGCCTCTTCATACTTAATCCCCAGACCCTCAAACTCATCCAACAACAACTTATTCAACTTCCGCTGCGACTTCCTATTCAAATCATCAATACTACTCTTCAACATTTCCGTGCGAATATCATCCTCTGTCACCACATCCGCTGGATGGTCAAAAGCTTTCTTCTTGAACAGCGCAATACTCTCATTTTTTTCTCGCAAAAGCTGCCGATAACTACTCACCCGCGCCGACGGAAACAAAGTAGGCTGAATATACTGTGGGGCATTAACATTGGGAACTGTCGCAATCCCCAACTTCTCCTTCTTCTTCCGCTCTTTCTCCGCCGTCTTCGTCTCCGTCACCGCATCAAACCCATCCTCATCCACCCGCACTAACCCAATCAGCGAATTCCCCGCCATAATATTAAAATCCACATTCGGCAACGGCTCCAACTCCTCTAACTTCATCGCCGAAGCCACCAAAGCCAAAAACAATCGCAGCTTAGTAATCTCCGTCGCCTCCTCCATAATATCTACACCATAAAGATTATTAGTAATAATGCACTTTTTAATGTAATATTGCACCGAAGAATGCTCTGCCTCAATTTGCTCTAGCCACTTAGTCAGCTTAGAATTGGTAATAAACTTAATCCGACCAATAATCGCTGAATAAACATTGATCAGCGTCTTCATCGCCGCGACCAAAAAAGCCCCCGAACCACAAGCTGGATCGAGCAAAGACAAATTTGGCAAAATCTTCTCTAATAACACCAAACATAAATCACCATCAAGGTTGAACAGCAACTCCTCAATCGACTCAAACGACTTCCCCTGCTCCGTCTTTACTCGATCCAAAATCAGCTTATTGATCGTGCGATCGCACAAATACTCCGTAATCTCTGGTCGGGTATAATAAGCCCCAAACTCCTTCTGGTTAATATACTTCTCAAAAATATAACCCAACACCTCCGGGCGAATTTCATCGTCATTTCCACCGGGTGCATCATCCAAATTCCAAGAATACTTCTCAAATAAATCTAAAGTTCGATCGAACGCCTCATTCTCAATCGAAATCTCATACTCCTGCTCAATCCGATGCTCTAAAAACAGCCCCCCATTTAGATACCGAATCTCTCCGAGTAGCTTACGTACTTGGGGTGATCGATTCGGAGCCGCCTTAGCAAACCCCTCAAAAAACAGCGGAGTCAGAAAATCTCGGTAAAAATCTCCATCGCCCAAGCCATCCAACTTATCCCGCAAATAGTTGGGATTCCCATCCACAAACCCCTTGAACTGCAAAAAATAAATAAACATCAGCCGATTTAAAATCACCGACGCATACCAACGGCGATCATTTTCTTGGTCGATCCCCTGAATCTGCTGCACAAACCATTCCAAATGCACCTTGAAGTCACCATAGAACTTCTTTGTCACCCGCTCTACATCCAGTGCCGCCTGTAACTTCCGCGCTACCTCCACCACCGCTGGATCGCCCGCCGCAAAATCCTCCAGCTCAAACACCAGCGCACTCAGCTTCCCTAAAATCAGATCTCCCGCCTGCCCCCGGTAATAGCTCAAATGTCGCGGAATCTGCTTCTTGCCATCGCGCTTCATCCAATACCAATAGCTCTGAGTCCGATCAGCATCCACAAAAATCAGCAAATGCTCCAAAGACACCTCTGCCGTTTGCCCCTGAATCCCCTTGCGCACCTTCTCTGCCGGAATCTTGCCATCCGATGAGACCACCTCATACACCGCCACCCCCGACACCGCTGCAATCATTTTTCGCTGATAAGTTTCACCATGCAGCTCTAAATCTTCAGTCTTCCGAATCGTCGGATTACCCCAGCCCAAAATTTCTCGAAACAAACCCGCAAAATCAAAGGCTTGCAAATATTCTCGACTTTTAGCGAAATCAAACTGAGTTGTCATAGAACTTTTCGGGAAAACTAAAGTGCAAACATCGAAGCAGAGATTTTTAGATCAAAGTAAAAACTAAGACGATTCCTCAAATAACCCCAGAGAACAAATAATTTGGGGTTCTCGTTTTTGACTATCTCCTTGTAACAAACAAAGATCATCATCACCCCATAGCGCCACCACCAACTCAGCCAATTGCAGATCGCTAATACCGCTTTTAAGCTGACGATTTAAGCGATCAATCGCCGACTGCTTCAAAGGATGCTGATAAATACTGTCGATCGCCCTGAGCAGATCCGCTGGCTCCTGCCCTTTCACCTCTTCAGCATAGCGCTTCAGCCGCTCATAGGTGCGATACCTCGCCCCAGATTTACGACCTAACTGGCCACCACTGCTACTTTCATCTTCCACAATTAACTCTACTCCCTGCTGCACCAGCCTATGATGATCTGGGTGACGAGGGATTCCTTGTGTATCCGGCTCACATGCAGCTATTCTCAAGATTGCTAACTGCGACTGCGTAACGCTTTGTCCGGTTCGATCAACCCAAGCCAACGAATCATTTCCCTCAGCAGTGCGCATATACAGCAAAGCTCCTTCCGGCTGAGTCACCGTGGCTTGGTGCTGACGAGTCGCATAAACCACATTTGGCATTTCCTCGATCGTCTTTTTCAACTTAGGATTGTCTTTCGTGGCATTCAACCAAATCTGAAAGGCTTCTGAGGTCAGGTCAACTTCGTTGTCTTCCGCCCCATCTAGAATTCCAGACTTTTCATTATACAAATCCAACATCAGTTGATTAGCCGTTGCATCAGCCACTGTCGCCTCAAAAAATGCCTCATCAGTTCCCACTACTTCAGCATTTTCGGCTAAACGCTGTAGCAAACGTCCTCGCAAGTTAATCACCCGATCGACCCCTTCTGCTGGCAAAAATGAATAACAAAGAATTCGCTCCGATTTCTGGCCAATCCGATCGATCCGCCCAGCTCTTTGCACCAGCCGAATAATTGCCCAAGGCAGATCGTAATTCACCACAATCGCGCAGTCTTGCAGATTTTGTCCCTCGCTCAACACATCAGTTGCAATCAAAACTCGGTATTCTTGCTCCGAGGGAATCAGCGATCCTTTGCCATTACTATGGGGACTAAATTGCCAAGCGACACCCGTTGGATCTGCCGAAGATCCTGAAACCAAGGCAACCTGAGAAATTCCCACCTCCAAAAGAACTTCTTGTAAATATCGAGCTGTGTCGGCAAACTGCGTAAAAATTAAAACCTTATCTAGAGAATGCTGTATCTGCAACAATTCAACCAAGGCATTAAGCTTAGCATCTTGTCGCCAAGTCCAAACGCCGCACTGCTGTAAAATAACCGTCAGATCTCGGGCATCTGATCGCAAATCTTGACCTAGTTGCTTGGTGAACAACGCCGAACGAATCCACTTAAACCGCCGTCGATAATGGTTAGCATAGATTTGATAGACCTCCGCAGCCCGCTCTTTGTAACTATTCTCTCTATTCCCTAGCGTTTCTTGAGATTCCAACTGATCTTCGCTCTCAGCATCTAGCAAAGCAGCCAACAAAGAATCCGTATCTTCATCTAAATTTCGGGTATCTAACAACTCAGCATTCTGCGTACCAATAGGAATTTCCAATCCATGCTCGATCGCATGTAGAAAAACATAGTTTCGCAAGATATGTCTCTCTAAAGATTGCACAAAGGCAATTCCACTGCTTTCTAAACGCTTAAATAAATTAGTCCGACAAAAGCCCATTAAGCGCCGTCCAGCCCTCGACAGCCCTTCCATCTGCCGCTGCTCTGATTCACTGATCGATAGCCCCTTAGACGCATTGATATAATTGCCCAGTCCATAGCGAGGCAGAGTTAACTGATTGATTGCAGTCACTACATTATCTGAATACAAACGGGCATAGGGATCGTTTTTAGGCGATCCAATTTCAAACTTTACCGTTTGCGGAATTCGCTTCGGAAAATAAGCTCGGGAGCCATCTTGATATATCAAGTATTTTCGCCCATCGCCGTCATCTTCAGCATAATTAGCTGTTATAAACCCCCTCGTCCGCCGCACCATATATAGCCGCATTAAATCTCGCCAATCATCCGCATGTTCGCTCAGCTCAAAAGCCCGAATTGATCGGATTGGCACCTGATGTCGGCGCTTAAACTCTGCCTCACTCCCTAACTCATGCACAAGTTGCTCAGGACGCAGCCCCAAATCTTGATCGTCTGGGATAAACAACCGCAATTGAGCCGATAAATCCAAGTAAGTTTTGTTATAGGGTGTTGCTGTTAGCAAAATGCACTTACTCTCATTGATTGCAATGTATTCCTGAATGGCACGGTAGCGCTTGCCATCGGCACTTCGCAAATTATGACTTTCATCGATCAACACAACTCGGTAGCGCCGTAAAATCGGCAATTCCGTCTGCACCTGACTCAGTGAAATAATCTCTGCTAGCAACCGATATTCTCGGACATACTCACGCCACATCGAAACTAAGTTCTTCGGACAAATTATTAATGTTTCCAGGAAATAGTCTTCCTGCAAAATTCTCGCTAGAGCCGAACCCACTATGGTTTTCCCTAAGCCAACCACATCCCCAATCAGCACTCCACCACGCTTATTAACATGTTGGGCTGCAATCCGTACCGCTGCACTCTGAAAATCGAATAGCCGATCGCGGAATTCCCTGGGTACCCGATACTCCGATAATCCAGTTCGAGCTTCTTGAGATAAGTGATACGCAATTTTCAAATAAATATGGTAAGGCGAAATCAGTTCTTCTCTAGCCCAACTCTCATCGATTAATTGGATTAAATCCTGGGAAATATCCCAACAAAATCTATCTTTCCAGATCTGCTCAAACCAATGCTCCAATTTTTCCGTTGCATCATGATCTAGAATATCAACATTCAATTCCCCCTGATTTTGTAGACCCGAAATTGTCAGGTTGCTACTCCCCAAAAAGCCAACCGCTCGTAGATTGGGATGTGGGATCTTCGGATACATAAGATAGAGCTTGGCATGAAGTGGATGGCGCAAAAATAGTTTTACGACTAATTTACCATTCTTAAGCTGTTGGCTTAAACGTCTCAAACCCATTTCATCTTCGTTATTCGGTGCCCCGATTGTTAGCTGCTGCCGAAAATCCTCGGCTGCTTGTTTCCGTAATCTAGCCGCTGTCGGACTATCGATACCCTCATTGGCCCGATCTAGAGAATGTAGACTACGCAGTTGCTCCCACGGTAATCTTTGCATCCCCACCACTAACCGACAGCAATTTCCTTCTCCACCAGAAAATTGCTCAATCCAACGGTCAATCGATCGCCACCCACGTAGATTGAAATATCCCACACAAAAATCTGCTCGTTTTCCATGCTGAAGAGTCTCTTGTAAGACTGGCAATAACTTCAGATCAATGTTGTCAAAAATTCGTGGCATAGTTTCCCTCTCAGTTTCAACAAACTCTCTAGCAGCCCAAAAACAAAGTGATGATCCAACAATTGCAGATTATATCCTCGATTTGCATTTTCTACTCCTATGATGATTGGATGCCAATCGAGTACGACGAAAAACGTTGGATGGCTAACTGGCTCATTTACAAAAGAATGAAAAGCTCTCGATCGAGTTCGTAACCCAAGGTCTTAGGCATATCTCGGCTTGAGGTGAACTAGGGGATCGATCGCTCACTGCTGCTGGGGAGGTAATCGATCGAGCAGTAAGTCGAGCTTGCTGTTGTTGGACTGGAGAAGGCGAAGAATGGTGGGACGGTCTTCATCGATCGCAACGGTGAGATTCACTAAACCCTCAGACAGATTTTCCAGCCGCTGCATCCGTTCTTCATGCTGCTGCCTCCGTTCTTCGTGCAGCAAGCGATCGGTAGCAGCTTGGTCAAGCATGGATTGAATGGCCCGACCATTAGATTCAGCAATTTGGAGAGCACGCTCCGAAGTCGCTTTTAGCTCCACCAGCTCAGACTGGAACTGCTGTTGTGAAAATTGAAGTTCTTGCTGTGAGTGTTGAAATTCTTGCTGTGAATTTTGCAGTTCTTGCTGTGAAAGTTGAAGTTGCTGCTGTGAATTTTGCAGTTCTTGCTGTGAGAGCAGAATTCCTTGGAGGATGGACTGCATTTCTTCAAAAGACATAGTTGAGGATACCTCCTAATTTAATTATATTGTTTTGGCAGCGAAGCTTCAATGGATTGGGGCTTCGCCCTTTTCCCAAAGAGATTAAAGGCAATTCATCAAGGTGACAAAAGATCGAAAAGCTCCTGATCGAGTTCGTAACCCAAGGTCTTAGCCATAAATTTCACTGGGGCATAGTCGTGACTGCCCTGTTGTTGGAGCCAGTGGGTGGTGAGGAAAACCTTGTGCATGACCCAGATTTCCAGGGCTTCGGAATTGTACTGAATCCCTGTCTGGCGGTTGAAGCTGTGGGGGACTAGCATTGCTGCATAGCGGGCCAGTTCTCCCGCTGGCCAATCCAGCGCCAGGGGCAAACAGGGATGACGGCCATCAAGGCGAATGAACCATAGGCGGACTTCAGGAATCTCCGACAGTTCGCGGGGATCTTCTGGTTCGCCTTGCCAATCGATCTGAAACCGGATCTTAGCCCCCAGCAAAGAATGTAGGCTGCTTTGGGACTCAATCAGTCGATCGGCTTGGCTGATATCTAAGCTGAGGATTTCGGAATGGGAGACGGTGTGCAGCATAGAGCCAAACGATGGAGATTTCTCCAGCAATTTAGCACAGACTTAGCCCCCTAATTGCCATCCAGCCAAGATATAGCCCTGACGTATTGGCGATCTTCCGCCGTGGCCAGTTTCTTTTGGGTGCGGAAGAGAGCCTTAGCCTCCGCCGGTTTCAGGGCCAGCTTTTCATCGGGCTGAATGCCGATCTTGTGAATATTGCGGCCCTTGGGCGTGAGATAGCTATCGGTGGTCAACGTCAAAGCTGCACCATGACCTAGGGAATAAACAGACTGCACCACACCCTTCCCAAAGGTTTTTTCGCCCAACACGATCGCCCGGTGGTTGTCTTGGAGAGACCCGGCTAGCATTTCGCTAGCACTGGCGGAGGAACCATTCACCAGCACCACCAAGGGCTTATTGGTTAAGGCTTGGCCCTCGGTCATCAACTGACATTGAGTAGCTGCTAAGGACTGGAAGTTGATCTCGCAGCCGCCTTTCCGATCGCGAATGACGGTCAGGACGGTGGTACCCATCCATTGGGCAGCGATTTCCGCCGCAATATCCACTCGTCCGCCGGGGTTGCCGCGCAGATCCAGGACATAGGCACGGGGATGCTTGGCTTCTAGGCTTTGGATGGCAGCGCCCATTTCTTTGGCTGCATTGTTGCCAAACTGGCTGAGCCGAATGTAGCCGATATTTTCCTGTTCTTTATAGATGCTGCGCACGGTGGGGAAATTGATCTGGCGGCGCACGATGGGAATTTTAATGGTTTTGCCTTGGCGTTGGATGGTCAGGACTACGGAAGTACCGATCGGACCGCGAATGGCTTGGGTGACTTTGCCTTCGGCCATGGATTTTACTTTTTTGCCATCCACCGCCACGATCAGATCTTCCGGTTGGACTCCAGCCGCTTCGGCGGGAGAGCCTTCGACGACGGAAATGACGATCGATGGTTTGCCCAGGGGATCTTCGGTGGTCATGCCTACGCCGGTGATGGTGTTGGCAAGGCTAGCTTGGCGTTGGCTATATTCGGTGGGATCAAGGAATTGGGTGTAAGGATCGTTCAGTTCCTTGAGCATTTGCCGGACTGCTTTGTAAGCTTGGGCCTTTTCGCGATACTTGGTTTTGACCAGGTATTTGGTACCGATTGCCTGCCAGTCTTTTTTATTGAAAGTGCTGTCTACGTACTGGGTATTCACTAAAGTCCAGACGTCTTGGACTAACTGTAAGGCTTCTTCTGGCTCCGGTGCAGCAATACTGCGGGAACTCCCTGCTACCACGATACCTACGGCGAAAAGAAGACTGACTGCGCGCACCCTGTTGTTTTTCATGATTCTGCTAAGGAAATTTCTAAATCCGATCGCATTGTAGCTCAGGGACTACTGGCACTGTGTATTTTCGCGAACCCCAGGGTACAATCGAAAAACTTCTGGGCCATCTCCTATGTCGATCATTAAAAATGACAGCGCCGCGATCGAATCTCTGTTGCGTCCGGCTGTCCTAAATATTGCACCGAAGATGGCTGGAAAGCCTCGGAGTGCTGGAGCTGTGCGCTTAGATAAGGGGGAGTTTCCCTATCCGCCAGCGCCCAAAGTGATTGCGGCGATCCAAGGGGCGGCGAGCGGGGTGAATCGCTATCCAGAAGTGCTGACTCCACGGCTGCGTGAAGTGTTGGCGGATTATGCTGGGGTGGCGGTGGAGCGGCTGGCGATCGGCAATGGTTCAGATGATCTTATTGAATTGGTGTTAAAGATTTGTATTGAAGTGGGAGATGAAGTCATTGTGCCGGTGCCTTCTTTCTTTGTCTATGGGGCGGCGACGGCGATGTTGGGTGGCAAAACGGTGAATGTTCGGCGGCAGGCGGATTTTGATTTGGATATTCCGGCGATTTTGGAGGCGGTAACAAGTCGCACGAAGCTGATATTTATTGCGAATCCGAATAATCCTACGGCGAATGGTACGGCGCGCCAGAACCTGGTGGATATCTTGGAGCGGGTGAGTTGTTTTGTAGTTGTTGATGAATGTTATTTCGAGATCTATGGTGAGACGGTGGCGGATTTGGTTGATAGGTATCCCCATTTAATCGTGCTGCGCAGTCTGTCCAAAAGCTTTGGCTTGGCGGGCATCCGGGTTGGCTATAGTATTGCCCATCCCCAGGTAACCGATTATCTCTATCGGGTGGCCCAGATTTTTCCGGTGGATGCGGTGGCGGTAGCAGCGGGAATCGCGGCGATCGAAGAGATCGATTATGCTCGGCAGAAGTTAAGAGAGATTGTGGTGGATCGAGATAAATTAGCGGTGGCGATCGGGGATTTGGGATTTAAGGTTTATCGATCGGATACCAATTTCCTATTTATCAGCACGGCTCCCCTAGGGATGACTGCTGCGGAGATAGTCCAAAAACTGGCTGGCGATGATATCTATGTGGCCGATTTCGGTCATAAGCCCGGCCTGGATGGCAACCATTTCCGGGTAGCTACTGGGACTCCCGCCGAAAATCAAGCGCTGATTACTGCTTTACAAACACATTCGACAACAGCCCAAGACCCCCATGGATAGGGCAGTATTGGTTTGCCCTCATCCCCCAACCCCTTTTAGTGCTGCGAGGGAAGAATCAATGCAAGAGTTGTTGTTTAGCAAGCTGGGCGTATTTTTTTGCTGTTTCATAGGGTATTTTGAGATCGGCAGCGATCGAGATGAGGCTATCGCCAACTTCCTGACGGGCAATGATTTCAGCCCAGAGATTGGCTGTATTGATGGCTCGATTACCCCCTTGGCGTTTTTTCTGGGCTAGGAACAGAGGAACTAGTTCCTGTCGCCGCTGCTGGAGAATTTGGTCTTTGAGCGCAATAATATCTGTTGTTTTCGGTGATACTGTCTTGGTAGGACTTACTTGCAGCTCTATTTTCTGGGCTGGTACAACTGACTGAGGTATCCACCCCGATTGGGTTTGGCCGAGTCCGAAGGTGACTTTGTGACCGGTTTGGAAGTAGGGGGCGCATTGTACTAGGGCGACGGTGAGTTGCTGAAACTCTGGGTTCTGTTTGGCAACTGCAGCGAAGCCGAATTGAACTTGGCCGGTAAAGCCAGTGACGGAGCCACTTTTGCCTGCGGCTACTTTGCTCGATCGAATGTCGTGGCGCAGGATGACGATCGAGTTGTTGACCCATTCTAGGAATTCGTCTTGGTCGAAACTATTGGGGGCGAAGTGATTCCAGCGCCGTAGGTAGCTATGAAAGATGTTTTCGGGAATGGGCAAGGGCATGTGATTGCGGCGCTTGCGGAAGCTGGTGGGGCTGAGGAAGGTGAGTTCTAGGGGTGGAAAGTAGTTAGCTTGTTGCCAAATTTTGCGGTAGGTGGTGGCTGGTTGGACGATTTGTCGATCGATGATTTTGCAGGTGGCGGAGTTAAGGTGCAGGTTTCCCAGCGGCTGTTTGAACCAAGTGCGTAGCCAGTTACAGAGGGGGGCACTGAGGGCGGTGATTTGCCATCGGTATGGCTGGTGGGCTTGGAGCTGGTAGGTTTGAGCAATTTCTGGGATGCCAGAGATGGTGAAGGGCTTTTCGTCTTGGTCGTCGTGGAGTTGTTGGGCGAGTTCGGGGTTGGTTTGGCGAACTTGGTCTAGGAACCAGGCATGGAAGGCTGTGGTGTATTGCGGCAGCAATTGATGTTCTTTGGCTGCTTCAATAGTGATGCCAATGCCGATGAGTTCGGTGCGGGGTGGGATGGTTAAGGAAGACATTTAATTACTCGTAATTACTCGGTACTCAGGGAAGCTGAAGGAACTGAGCAGTTTGATGGGTTACAGCAATGGGCGGCAGCGATTCTCCAGTAAGCTTGCCATCAATAGTATTGGCCGGGGTGTATTGCAACTCTCCACCTACAGCCATACAAGCAAACGCCATGCCAATAGATGCTTGAGCGGTCATTCCAGTGAAGTCACTGATTATTTCTGCCACAGTCCAGCCTTTGGGCAAAAGCTGGTAAATAGACTGAACGGCTTCATAGGTTTCGATCGGATTGAAGACATCGCTGATCGTTTTCATCTCTACTAAAACTGTTCTGTTGGAAAGTTCGGCAACCCAAGGAATTAAGGCATTGGCTTTTTCTTGAGATTGGCTAGAGCAAATCAGCCAGCATCGCTCTAGGGTGCCCAGATGGAACTCGATTGCTGTCTGGCAGGCTTCGGTATTGCTAACTAGCAATACCAATCCACGTTTCTTTGCTGGGGGGAATTGGTTGTCTAACTTCAAGCCTACTGAAGGTTGACTCCGCCAGCGAGCGACGATCCAGATCAACAGGGCGATGATGACAATTACTCCACTGCTGATCAGTAATATTGATAGGCTACTGGTGCCAAATGTATTGGTGAGCAATTGAGTGGCAGAATTTCCTAAAATGGAAAGCACGATCGCTCCCACTACTCCAGATGTCGGATGGTCAAGGGGGAAAAAGTTCTTGACGACTTCCGTCAATTTAGATTGAGGTGACCTAGGTCGGACTAGTTTTTTACCTAAGTACAGGACAAAAAATGTATCGATTCCAGTGACTGGCTTTCAGAGGATTCTAGGTTCAGGAAAATGTGGCGTAGGTGGTCTAAGCCAACCCGGAAGATGCTTTTGGCTTTGCGTCCA
>JANMHS010000010.1:0-18145 GCA_031375385.1 Synechococcales cyanobacterium OTE_70_metabat_200
CTTTCTAAACTGATCCCTCTAAAATTCTCATTCTTCTCCGGTTCCCCCCAGAATTGGGGGGTTAGGGGGGCGAAGTTGACCGGATACAAAGCTACAAGTAGGTTGCAGCTCCATAGCTTATCCCGAACTCACGTTAAATTAGCTTAGTAGATCGGTTCTGATTAATAATCGCACCCTACAAACCCTTCCGTTTAGCGTTGACTGCGTCTGCTCGATCGACCGCCGGACAAATATCGGCGAACATACAGCTCTCACAGTTTGGCTTACGGGCCGTACAAATCGCCCGACCATGGAAAATCGTCATAATCGAATAATTCTCCCAATCTGGCTGGGGCAGAAGTTTCATCAGGTCTTTTTCCACTTTCAGCGGCTCCGTCTCCTTGCTCAGACCCCACAGATAGCTAATTCGCTTGACATGGGTATCCACCGTCACCCCTACGATAATGCCGTAGCCATGGGCCAAAGTCACATTGGCAGTTTTACGGGCCACCCCCGGCAGCGTCAGCAAATCCTCCATCCGATTCGGCACCACCCCATCGAATACATCCACAATGCGGCGGCAGGCTCCCTGAATATTTTTGGCTTTGTTGTGATAGAAGCCAGTGGAGCGCACCAGTTCCTCCAGATCGGCCAAGTTCGCATTGGCCATGGCCGGAGCATCGGGAAAGCGCCGGAACAGCTCCGGGGTGACCTTATTCACCCGTTCATCCGTACATTGGGCCGACAGAATCGTCGCTACCAAGAGTTGCACCGGGGTTTCATAATCCAGGCTACAGGTAGCTTCTGGATAATATTGATGCAAACGGCTCATGATTTCTAAGGCCCGTTGTTTTTTGGTGAGTTTGCCCGTAGCCATCCTACTTAAAGAACTGCTGAACCGTGGTCAAATTCGCCGTATCCCTAATCACTAAGAATACGCCGAGTCCTAACAGCAGGGCCAACCCAGTCTGCATCACCGTTTCCTGAATTTTATTCGGTAGCGGCTTGCCCAGCAGTGCTTCAAAGGTCAAGAAAGCCAATTGACCGCCATCCAAGGCCGGCAGCGGCAGGATATTCATAATGGCTAAGTTCACACTAATCAGCGCGGCGAAACGGAGCAAGCCACTGGCATCGGAACTGGCAATATTAGCTCCAATTTCCACAATCTTGATCGGCCCAGCCACCTGACCAGCCGTTTCTCCGAAATTAGTCACAATCTGGGACAAACCCTTGAGCGTCAAAGCAATAATCTTCTCAAACTCCTGCGCACCCTTTTGCAGCGCATCACCGATGCCATTGGCATATTCCTTCTTGACGATCGCATTCGGAGCCAGCTTCACGCCAATTTGACCCTTCCCTTCCTTCCCCACTTCGGGAGTTACGGTAATTGGCAATAGCTCAGTTCCCCGCCGCACCTGCATCGACAAAGGCCGATCGCCATGGGTCTGGATCGCCGTCATCAGCTTCTCGATCGCCTTGGGCTCGGCCACCAGCTCCTGGCCATCCACCGACACCACAATATCCTGGGGCTGAATGCCAGCCTTGGCCGCAGCACTGCTCAGATTGCTGGCAATGTCATTCACCACCACACCGGGCTGGAAATCTAAATGGGGTATACCCACCAGCCCTACCTGCACGACCAATAGGAAATAGGCAAAAATCAAATTAGCCACTACCCCAGCACTAATCACGATCGCCCGGTCTAGAATGGGCCGATTGCGGAGCAGATTGGGGTCGTTCGGTGGAATCTCGCTCTCTGGATCATCATCGGGAAAGCCCACGAAGCCACCCAGAGGCAAGGCCCGCAGTGCATACTCGGTTTGGCTCCCCTGGTACTTGAGGAGAATGGGGCCAAAGCCGATCGAAAATTTGTTGGCATAAATGCCCTGGAGTCTGGCAGCCAGAAAGTGACCTAACTCATGAACGAAAATAAGAACTGCTAGAACAGCGATCGCGGCCAGAATGGACATGGGCTAAGAATGATTTTTGCTAAGACCTCTATTCTAGCGGAGAAATTGACTGCTGCAATTTGGCAGTAATCGCATCCACCAAACCAGGCATGGTGTATTCGGTGGCTTCGATATCTACTTTACCCAGCAATTCCCGGCAGGTAGCCGAAGTTTGGGGGCCGATCGAGGCAATCCACAAATTTTCTAGCCAGCCTGTGGGGAGCTGATCGTTCACTAGCTGGTAGAAATGGCGGACGGTCTTGGAACTGGCAAAGGTCACGATCTGCACCTGACGATCCTTAAGAGCATTCAGGGCCAAGGGATCCGCCAGGCTGGGACAGACAGATTCGTAAGCAGCCACATCGTCTACGGACGCGCCGCTAGCGGTCATGGCTTGCACTAAGATTTCGCGCCCCCCACTTTCTACGCGCGGAAATAGGATCCGCTGGCCAGCCAAGGGTTCCGGGAAATTCTCGACCAAGGAGTCGGCAATGAAGTCCGGTGGGATGAAGTCGGCCTGGATACCATGGGTTCGTAGGGTAGCAGCGGTTTTCCTCCCGACCACCGCAATCTTGATGCCAGCCATCGCCCGCGCATCCTTACCAGCCGCAGTTAGCCGATCGAAGAAGGCTTCCACACCATTAAAGGAAGTCAAAATCAGCCATTGGTAAGCAGCTAGATTGGCGATCGCCGTATCCAATCCGGCCCAACTACTCGGGGGGCCAATTTCCAAGGTAGGCATTTCGATGGTGCGTGCCCCTTGGGCCATCAGTAATTCCTGAAGTTCCTTGGATTGTTGGAGGGAGCGGGTAATGAGAATGGTTTTGCCTTTGAGCGGGGCCCGGCGATCGCTGCGAATAAACTGGCGGAGCTTGACCACTTCGCCAATCACGATCACCGCTGGCGACAGAGACTGATCGCCTACGGTGGCTACAATATTGCTCAGCTCTCCCACAATGACTCTTTGTTGTGGCAGGCTGGCCCATTGGATAATCGCGATCGGGGTCTGGGGCGATCGGCCATGTTGCAGAAGACCTTGCACGAGGCGAGCCAGGGTCGTGGTACCCATCAGTACTACTAGGGTGGGCATCTGGACTAGGGCATCCCAATGCAGTTCTTCGGGGGCATGGGCCGTAACCACCGCAAAGCCATAGCTCAACACCGGATCTGTCAGGGGAATGCCCGCTAGCAGGGGCGCGGCCAGAGCGGAGGAGAGTCCGGGCACTACTTCATAGGTGCAGTCGGCGGCGGCCAGGGCATCCATTTCACTAGTAGTACGCCCAAAGATAAAGGGGTCGCCGCTTTTGAGGCGCACCACCATCTTCTCGCCCTGGGCCTGTTCCACCAGAATTTGGTTGATCTCCGGTTGGGTGGGGCTGGGTTGACCGCCCCGTTTGCCTACGTAGATGCGATCGCAGTTCGCTGCTAAGTTTTGCAACAACCCCTCGTCTACCAAGGCATCGTAAACGACCACTTCGGCCTCTCGCAGGAGTTGCTGAGCGCGCAGGGTCAGGTGAGAAATGCTGCCTGGGCCTGCGCCAAGAATATGAACTTTGCCCATGGAAATCGCTCGTTGAAGTAACCGATGATACCTTTAAGACTGCCAGCAACGTCACCTGCGGTCAACTGCTTTAGCCATCTTCATAGTGGTAACGGGCCTGTAAGAAAACTATTCTGTCTACATCCACCTCGTAGACCAATCGATGTTCCCGATCAATTCTTCTAGACCAAGTACCGGCTGCAACGTACTTCAGTGGTTCCGGCTTGCCCAGCCCGCTAAAGGGATCACCATCCAGTACATCACTTAGCAAATCCATGATGCGATCGGCTTTTTTGGGATCTTGTCGGTACCACCAGCGCAAGTCTTCCCGAAATCCAGGACTGAAGATTGGAACAAAGCCTTTTCTGGCTGGGGGCAAAGATTCTTCGCCGTCTCGCTCTGGCTGTCTACGTTTCCGATTCAACTTTCATCTCCGCTGTTAATTCGGCCAAGCTCTGGGTGGGTTGTGCGGACTTCGCCCATTCCATGGCACTAAATAGCCGCTTGGCATTTGCCGGACTACGGAATAGATAAACAGATTCCAACAGGCTCGATAGATCGTCCGCAGCGATTAATGCCACATCGTCTCCATTCCGTCTGGTGATGGTCACAATTTCATGGTTTTCACTGACTCTGTTCAGAATATCCGCCAAATTTGCGCGTACTTGTGAGTAGGTTATTTGTTGGTTATCCACGATCTTTCCTTGGAGCGTACAATAATATTGTACAACTTTTTTCTCTCTACTGGAGAATCACCATTCCAATTTTTTGCACTGATAATAGAAAAAGTCTTCTCCGTAAATATTTCGATGCAGTCCGATTTCCCTACTGGGACACTTTTCCCCTGCTCCAATCCGTCGGTCACGGTGATTTTTAATCCCAATGCAGGCCAAGCTCCCAATCTGCAAGCTGCTTTGGAGCGATCGATTCAGCAATGGCGCAACGCTGGCTGGCAAGTGGAATTGCGGCCTACTCAGCAGGCTGGGGATGCGACAGATTTAGCGAGATCTGCTGCTGCTGCCGGTCATGCCATGGTGGTAGCGGTGGGTGGCGATGGGACCGTAAATGAAGTAATGAATGGGTTGGTCGGGACGGAGACGGCTTTGGGGATGTTGCCTGCGGGGACGGTGAATGTGTGGGCGCGGGAAATGGGGTTGCCGATGGATCTAGAAAAGGCGGCGATGTTGTTGCTGCAGGCTGCTCGCCGCTCGATCGATGTGGGTCGGGTGCGCTCGATTGTCTCCCGCCGCTATTTTCTGCCCCGCCGTCGGCAGCGCCAGGGTGTGATAATCGATCGATATTTCTTGCTGATGGCTAGCATCGGGTTCGATGCGGCGGTGACGGCGACGGTGAATCTGCGGGAAAAGAAAACCTGGGGGGTCATGGCCTATCTCAAGCAGTCGCTGCAATTGCTGAGCCAATATCGGGTGCCTAAGTTGACGCTGTATCTGGATGGTCGGCGGGTGCGGGGTCGGGTGCTGATGGCGGTGGTGGGCAATAGTCAGCTCTATGGAGGGGCGCTGAAGTTTACTCATCAGGCGCTGGTGGATGATGGGCTTTTGGATATTTGTATAATTCGGGGGCGTAGTATGCTGAAGGCTCCCTTGCGCTTGTTGTCGATCGTTACTCGCCGCCATGCTCATGACGAACGCATTGATTATGATCAGGCTCAGCAGGTCAAGTTCCTCTGTCGGCGGCCAGTGCCAGTGCAGATCGATGGGGATTATCTAGGGACTACGCCGCTGCGATTGGATATTGTCCCCAAGGGGCTGTGGGTAATGGTGCCACCAGGGGCCGATCGATCGTTGTTTACCAATGAAGTGTAGTCGATGTTTGATCGAGGAAGAATGGGCGATCGCTAGAAAAGATTTACCCCTATCGGTTAGGCTGTAGGTAGCTCCAGCCGAGGACAGGACAGATGAATTTAGCCCAAACGACACCCGCTCAATCTATTCAAGAGATCTATCGAACGCTCCAGCAAGATCCTTTGACGACCCCGGAAGAACTGGCGGCATTCTACCAGCCATCAATTAATGCTGTTCGGGGTGGTGACAAGATCAAAAGATTAGAGCAAGGTTTGAACCGTGCTCACCAGAAAACTTATTACAAAACCTTCTTCATGGGGCATCAGGGGGTTGGGAAGTCTACGGAACTCAGTCGCTTGGATGTGGGAGTCAGTTCGAAATTTCGGATTATTCGCTTCAGTGCCATCAATAACCTAGATCCGCGCAACTTTAAATCCCTAGATATTATCCTCACGATGATGGCCGATGTGGCTGAGAAAACCGGTGCGCCGATCGATCAAGGTGGAGCCGGTCAAAAGCCTCCAGAAGAAAGGCTAAGAGAAATCTGGGACTGGTTTGCGACAGAAAAAGATACCCGTGACCAAGCATCTGCCACAGCAATAACCATCGAAGCTGGCGGTGGGCCCAAAGCTGACTCCTTGTGGGGCAAGATTTTAGGATTGTTTGCGACGCTTAAAGGCGAAATGAAGTTTTCCTTGAACCGCAAAAAAGAAATCATAGAATATCGCTTTAATCGTTTGCCGGAATTGATTAAAATTGCTAATAACTTATTAGATGAATGCAACAGAATATTATATACTGCAACGGGTCAAGAGTGGCTATTTATTGGAGAGGATTTTGATAAATCTGCGATTCCTAGACCGTTGATTGAGGATCTGTTTATTAACAACGCCGATGTTTTTCGCAGATTGCGCGTACACATGATTTTGAGCTTGCCGCTGAGCTTGTATTACTCTGGCAAAGCTGTGGAGCTGCCTTTTAAAGGTGTTATTTTGCCCGACACGGCGATGTTTTCCCAAGACCATCAACCTAATGCTAAAGGCCGGGCGGCAGTCGCTGATGTTCTGACGGCTAGGGTTCTTCCTGACTTGTTTGAGCCGGGGCAGATGGAACGATTGGTGGTGGCCTCGGGTGGTAATTTGCGCGATTTATTTGCGCTGACCAACTACGCTGCGGATACGGCAGGTTTGCGATCGGCTGGCACGATCAACAGTAGTGATGTAGATGAAGCAATTGTTGATTTACGTAGTGAATATGAACGCCGCTTGGGTCAGAGTCCCTACGATTTGCAGATAGTTACCTATGAAGCTAAGGCCGATCGCCTGTTGAAAATCTATAGTGGCCAGCAGGAATTCCAGATGACCGATGAGGTGCTTTATTCACTGTTGCAATCGCGGGCGGTACAAGAATTCAACGGTCAGCGTTGGTTTGGGGTACATCCATTGGTGGTAGAGGTTTTAGCAAAACAGGGAAAAATTACTCGATCTGTTACAGGAGGCATTCCTGGTGGAATCAGCTAAAGCAGCTAAGGGAACTATTGGGGATATTCGCGATCGCCTGCTCCTCTGGGCGAGCCGCCCGGTGGGCTGTTTGCTGAAGGTGGAGTTTGCTTCGGAGTTTTCGCGGCAGCGGGTGATTGCGGATTTGCGATCTACTTTGGCCGATCAAGATATTCCTTTTTATGAATTGTCGCTACCCGCTCAACAGGAGCCGGTGGTGATCTTGGAGGCGATATTAGCTCAGATAGAAAGGTTGCCCGCTGGGGTGCTATCGATCTCGGGTTTTTCTAATGCTTTTGCTAGTCAAGTTGATCTGCTGGAGGCGATGGGGGTTCTGAACTATAATCGCGATCGCCTTGTTGCTAACTCTTTGCGCCAAATTTGGTGGATGACTCCGAGTTTTTCGCAGCTTTCGCTCTATGGAATGCCGGATATTCATAGTTGGTTTATTGCGAAGCTAAAGTTGACTGAATATCAGCTGCTGGCCGCAGGTGAAGAAGAGCCCAGGAAAATGAATGGTGTTGGCACCTATGCCAACATTGATGATGCTCGTCGGCGGGCCGAAGGTTTGTTGCAGCGTTTGCAAATCGCTCAAGATGCTGGTGTACCGGATAGTGAACTATTGGAGACTTTTTTGTTGCCAGCCCTAGAAATCCTGGCTGAGGTAGGTGCAGAGCAAAGCCTCCGAAATTTGACGCTCCAATTTGAGGGAATGCTAAGCCAATTAAATCTCCCTGGTTCTCCGCGATTAGCAACAGCACTGGGTCGCATTGCCAAACTGTATAATGATCAAGGTAGGTTTGGTGAAGCGGAGCCGCTGTACCTGCGATCTTTAAAGACCAAAGAAAAGATTCTAGGAGCCGATCACCCCGACGTAGCCGTGACCTTGAACAATTTGGCTGGCTTATACCGTAGCCAAGGGCTGTATGAAAAAGCGGAGCCGCTGTACCTGCGGTCGTTAGAGATCAGTGAGAAGAGTCTAGAATCTGACCACCCCGATGTGGCCGTGACCTTGAACAATTTGGCTGACTTATATCAAAGCCAAGGGCTTTATGAAAAAGCAGAGCCGCTGTACCTGCGATCGTTAGAGATCAGTGAAAAGAGCCTAGGATCTGACCACCCCGATGTGGCTGTGATCTTGAACAATTTGGCTGACTTATATGAAAACCAAGGGCTGTATGAAAAAGCAGAGCTGCTGTACCTGCGATCATTAGAGATCAGTGAAAAGAGTCTAAGAGCCGACCACCCCGATGTGGCCGTGACTTTGAACAATTTGGCTGGCTTATATAAAAGCCAAAGGCTGTATGAAAAAGCGGAGCCGCTGTACTTGCGCATCAAATAGGCCCTATCAGGATCGGGAGACCAGCAAAACAAATGCCCGAGATTACCTCGGGCATTTGTCTGACAGGTTGATTCCCATTTCTTCGGCTAAATGAAGTTATGAGTTAACATTGAAGACTTCAATGAGTCCGAAGCCCTTCAGTTCCCGATTAATAGTTTCGGCTAAAACTTGAGAACAGAAAAGGTACTGGGATTCTGGGATTGAGAAGAAATAAGCAGGGTCAATCTTCTCAGGAAAGAAGGCAAACTTTGCAATGGAAAACATCAGCTTCTCGGGCGGATCGCATTCCACATAGGTGGAATTCTGGCGATCGAAGCAATCGATTTCAGCAAGACAATGGGAAAGCATAAAGTAAGGCTCACCATTGATTTTAGCCGGAAAAAGTCGATAGTTCTTGAACGCACTATCGCCTAAAATGCGAATGGCTCTCTCCGAAAAGACATCATGTCTACCATCACATTTGTAGAAGTCGAATTGTGTGGCATCGGGATGATCGACAGTCAACTCGATTGGGGTATAATTCTCCGAAGGTCGACTCCCTTCCATCCATTCAGCTAAGGCAATCCAATCAATATGTTTGTTGGAATCAGTTATGATAAAGGGCCTTGTGTCATCCTGGGAGAAAAACACAATAAAAACTTTTTCTGTTAGGTGCATGGAACATTTTTAGCTACTGGATCAGCGTTGTTAAGTTCATTGGGAAATGCTGGATCTGCTTTAACTCCAGTTGTTAAGGTGTTTTTTATTTCCGCCAGCAGCTTGAGTGCAGACGCTTTATCTTTGATGGTTGATGATGCAATTCTAGTTTCAATGTAGGTGGTGTAAACTGGATGAGAGCCTCTGTGCAGGTAAGGAGGCGATGCTTTGGGTGCTTTGTTGGTGCAATATTTAGCGGGTAGATAAACACCGTTTTCTACGCCATCCAAAAGATTGATGCCATAATTACAAATCTTGGTAGCATCAGCCTTTTGGAAGAGGTCTAAGGGTATGAGATGGTGAGCCTGAGCTCCGGTTTCTGCTGGGTAAGGACTAGCCCCAAGATTGGTTCTCAATTTTGCCCGGGCAGCATCTTTTTCATTTGTAGTTAATGTAGACCCACAGGTCGTTGCTGCTGCCGATGGCGATACAAGACTGATGTTAGTAGATAGAACAAAGGATGAAATGATGACTGAACGTAAGATTGGATGTTTCATAGGTAACAATTTTCTCCAAAGTCGAACTTTACTATTACTATTGGGAGTATAAAACAGGAATATTTTTTTGTAAACCAATTTTTGTAAATAAATAGTAATTAGGCTTAGTACTGCACTAGCATTGGGTAACATCACCAGATTCCTCCCGATCCAAGCTATTAGGCTAGCGCCAATGACCAGATTAGCTCCAGCTCTCAGCTACTTCGATCGCCTCTCCCACCAACTCAAAATTAGCCGTGATGCTCTGGATATCGTCTAAGGCTTCTAGGGTTTCAATCACCCGCAAGAGCTGCCTAGTCTGCTCTCCATCGGAGACTTCTACCTTATTGCCAGGAATCCAGCGCCACTCCGACTCGATCACCCTAAAGCCATGGTCGCGCAGCACCTGTCCGAGCACCTCCAAATTGGCCACATCCGTAAACACCTCGGCCCCAGCGACCTCCTCTTCCTCCTCAAACAATTCATAGGAATCCGCTTCCCCCACCAACGAAGCCTCCAACAAGGCATCCTCATCGATCGCGCCCTCAATCACGCAGACCCCCTTTTGGGCAAACATCCAGCTTACACAGCCCGTCTCGCCCAAATTACCACCCCGCTTATTAAAAGTCGATCGCAGATCTGCTGCTGTGCGGTTCCGATTATCGGTCAGGGCCTCCATAATCAGTGCTACCCCACCGGGCCCGTAACCCTCATAGCGAATTTCTTCCAGGGGATTCTCCCCCGCAAAAGTCCCGGCTCCCTTGGCGATCGCCCGCTCAATGTTGTCATTGGGCATCCCCGCCGCCTTCGCCTTCTCGATCGCCGTCCGCAACTGAAAATTCCCCGCCGGATCCGGAAAACCATTGCGCGCCGCCACAATGATCGCCCGCGACATCTGGGTAAAACTGTTGCCGCGCTTCGCGTCTACTCGGGCCTTTTGGCGTTTAATGGTCGCCCACTTGCTATGTCCAGACATCGCTCTATTGCCTTAAATTGCTTTGCCGTTCAGATTATAGGTGACGGGTCTTGCCGATCGCAAAGGCTCTCATTCGGTCAGACCAAACCAGTCGCTGGAAAACCAAAGGAGACAGTTGGTGATAGTATATATAGACCTAAAATCCCTCCCACCTATTGATGACAGTCATGGTCTCCACCGCCCGCCAATACTTACCTGAACTCAACGGTTCTCCCAACCAGCAAATTCTGCCGCTGACCGCCACCGTCAACGATCGGGACGGGCTAGAGATCGGCGGTTGCGCGGTAACTGACCTAGTGCAGAAATTCGGCTCTCCCCTCTACATTCTGGACGAAGACACTCTGCGCGCTGCTTGCCGCGAATACCAACAAGCTTGGCAAAAGTATTACAACGGTTCATCCCTGCCGATCTATGCCTCCAAAGCCTGGAACTGTTTGGCTATCTGCCATATGGTCATTGCCGAAGGCATGGGCATCGATGTGGTTTCCGAAGGCGAACTGCGGACGGCATTGCAGGCTGGAGCCCAGCCCGATCGCATTTACTTCCACGGCAACAACAAATCGCGGGCCGAACTGGAACTGGCCATCGCTGAAGGTTGCAACATCGTCGTTGACAACTGGTTGGAGATCGAAACCCTCGCTGAGCTGGCTGTCAAAGTAGTCCGGCCCGTACCAGTGATGCTGCGCCTCACGCCGGGCATCGAATGCCATACCCATGAATACATCCGTACCGGTCACTTGGACAGCAAATTCGGCTTCGACCCCACCCGCATCGAGGAACTCTTCAAATACTTGGTAACTAAGCCTCACCTGCACTGCCTGGGTGTTCATGCCCACATCGGCTCCCAAATTTTCGAACAGCAACCCCATCAAGACTTGGCCGAAGTCATGGTCGGCTGGTTTACCAAAGCTCAGAGCTTTGGGTTGAATATCAGCGAAATCAATGTGGGTGGCGGACTGGGTGTGAAGTACACCGAACTAGACGATCCTCAGAGCATTGATACTTGGGTCCAAGGAGTGGCCACCGCTCTCAACCAAGCCTGTGCAGCTGCCCAGATCGAGCCGCCTAAAGTCATCTCCGAACCCGGTCGTTCCCTGATCGCCAATGCCTGCGTCACTGCCTACCAAGTGGGCAGCAGCAAAGAAGTCCCCGGCATTCGTAAATATATCGCTGTGGATGGAGGCATGTCCGACAACCCCCGACCGATCACTTACCAATCTCTCTATCGCTGCCTGTTGGCCAATAAAATGTCTGCGCCCTGCACCGAAACCATTACTGTTGCAGGCAAGCATTGCGAATCCGGCGACGTGCTGATCAAAGATGCCAGTTTGCCGGCTACCGCTGCTGGAGATATCTTAGTGGTGCCCGTGACCGGTGCTTATAACTACAGCATGGCTTCTAACTACAATCGGATCACCCGGCCCGCCGCGGTGTTAGTTCAGGATGGCAGCGCCGAAATTATGATCGATCGAGAGACTTGGCAGGATTTATTGCGATTCGATCGACTGCCAGCGCGCTTGCAGCAGTAGAATATTTGAGACCCATCGCCCAGATCCCTGACTTCCCGTGACTAGAGAGCGTGAACCCTTGGTCAACCTGCTGATGTACAACGCCTTCAAATGGTCGATCGTCAGTCCCCTCCTACATACCTATTGGCAGGGCAAGATCCATGGAGCATCAAATGTGCCCAAAAAAGGGCCATTCTTAGTCGTGAGCAACCATGCGAGCAACTATGATCCCCTGCTACTTTCCTGTTCCATAGGGCGGCCTGTAGCTTATATGGCCAAGGAAGAATTGTTCAAGGTACCGTTCTTGAGTACTGCCAGTCGGCTCTATGGAGCCTATCCGGTCAAACGGGGACAAGCTGGTTCTAGCTCCATTAAATGTGCTCTAGAGTATCTATCGAATGGTTGGGGTGCAGCGGTGTTTTTGGATGGCACCCGGACCCCGACGGGCCGTATCCTCAATCCGAAATCTGGTGCAGCCTTGGTGGCAGCCAGAGCCCAGGTACCGGTGTTGACCATGAGTATGTGGGGTACGGAAAAGATCGAAACTTCCGGTAGGGTCTTGCCCGCTCATGTGCCCTTGACGTTGCGCATTGGAGAACTCCAGCCGCCACCGGCCAGTACCAAGCGCAATATCTTAGATGAATCCACAGCGTTGTGGGCGGAACAGATCAATAAAATGCTCGATCTGGGCAGATAGCTGCCACTCGGACGGAACGACCCGGTAGAATAGGAGACAGTGAAATTTCATTTGACTGCACCCCTTTCCCATGACCAAGACTCCTGTCGATCGCATCCGTAACTTTTCGATCATTGCCCACATCGACCACGGTAAATCCACTCTGGCCGATCGGCTGTTGCAAGAAACTGGCACAGTCAGCAATCGGGAAATGAAAGAGCAGTTTCTGGACAACATGGATCTAGAGCGGGAGCGGGGCATTACGATCAAGCTCCAGGCCGCCCGGATGAACTACACAGCTCGAAATGGTGAACAGTACGTGCTGAACCTGATCGATACTCCCGGCCACGTCGATTTTTCCTATGAAGTGTCCCGCAGCTTGGTGGCTTGCGAGGGAGCCTTACTGATTGTGGATGCTTCCCAGGGTGTGGAAGCTCAGACCCTGGCCAATGTTTACCTGGCCCTAGAGCATAACCTAGAGATTATCCCGGTGCTGAACAAAGTGGATTTGCCGGGGGCCGAGCCGGAGCGGGTGCGGGCGGAGATCGAAGAAATCATCGGTCTGGATTGCAGCAAGGCCATTCTGGCCTCGGCTAAGGAAGGCATCGGGATTACGGATATTTTAGAGGCGGTCGTCGAACTAGTACCGCCACCGGCAGACACGGTGGCGCAACCTCTGCGGGCGCTGATTTTTGATAGTTATTACGACAGTTATCGCGGTGTGATTGTCTATTTCCGGGTGGTGGATGGCAGCGTCCAGAAGGGTGACAAAGTGCGGATGATGGCCAGCAAGAAGGAGTACCAAATCGATGAGTTGGGCGTGTTGTCTCCTACCCAAGTACAGGTGGACGAACTCCATGCTGGGGAAGTGGGCTACTTTGCTGCTTCGATTAAAGGGGTGGGCGATGCCCGAGTCGGCGATACGATCACCTTGGTGAGTAATCCGGCCCCCGACTCGCTCGGTGGCTATGCAGAAGCGAAGCCGATGGTGTTCTGTGGGTTATTTCCGATCGATGCGGACCAATACCCAGAATTGCGGGAAGCCCTAGACAAATTGCGGCTGAATGATGCTTCTTTAAACTACGAACCCGAAACATCAAGTGCGATGGGCTTTGGTTTTCGTTGTGGCTTTTTGGGACTCTTGCATATGGAAATTGTCCAGGAGCGCCTAGAGCGGGAATACAACCTGGATCTGATTACCACTGCGCCTTCGGTGGTCTATCGAGTTACTACTAACAAAGGGGAAGTAATTTATATCGATAATCCCAGTACCTTACCGGAGCCGAATCACCGCACTTCGATCGAGGAACCCTATGTCAAGCTGGAGATGATTACGCCGGAGGAATATGTGGGCACACTGATGGAGCTGTGCCAGACGCGCCGAGGTATTTTCAAAGATATGAAGTATTTGACCAAGGGGCGGACTACGGTGATCTATGAGTTACCCTTGGCCGAGGTGGTGACAGATTTCTTCGACCAGATGAAGTCGCGGACGCGGGGCTATGCCAGCATGGAATATCAGATGATTGGCTATCGGGAAAATCATTTGGTGAAGCTAGATTTGATGATCAATGGCGATCCGGTAGATGCCTTGGCGATGATTGTCCATCGGGACAAAGCTTATAATGTGGGGCGGGCAATGGCCGAAAAGCTGAAGGAACTGATTCCGCGCCACCAGTTCAAGGTGCCAATTCAGGCCACGATCGGCAATAAAGTAATCGCCAGCGAAAATATCCCGGCTCTCCGCAAGGATGTGTTGGCGAAATGCTATGGCGGCGATATTTCGCGGAAGAAGAAGTTGCTGCAAAAGCAAGCTAAGGGTAAGAAGCGGATGAAGTCGGTGGGGACTGTAGATGTGCCCCAAGAGGCTTTCATGGCGGTGCTGAAGCTGGATAAGGAATAGAACTGCGGAGTGCATCTTAATCACGCAACGGCTTTGGTATTGGTGGCTGCGGCTGCACTGGACTATGCGATCGGCGACCCTTGGGGCTGGTGGCATCCGGTGCAGGTGATGGGCTGGTATATCAGCGGCTGGAGCCAGCTTACTTGGCGGTGGCTGAAGAGTCCTTGGAGTCAAAAGTTGGCTGGGGTGGGGCTGTGTGCTAGCTTGGTGCTGTTTTGTGGATTGGGGAGTTGGTGGTTTTTTCATTATTTATGGTTGTGGCAGCATTGGTTAGCGATCGCCCTAGAGACCATCTTGTTGGCGAGTTGCTTGGCGGCGCGGAGTCTGCGAGCGGCGGCGATCGATGTGCTGGCGGTTACGCCGGGGATCGATGGAGATCCCCCCGCATCCCTCTCTGGAGAGGGTGCAGGTAATATTTCTCCCCCCTTGGGAAGGGGGACTTCCCAGCAGAAGTCCAAAGATCTCGATGAAGCTCGGAGTCGCCTCAGTAAGTATGTGGGTCGTGATACGGATAAATTAACGGTGCCAGAAATATATCGATCGATCTTAGAAACCGTGGCCGAAAATGCGATCGATGGAGCTACGGCTCCTTGGTTTTATGCTTTGTTGGGGGCGGCGATTGGGATTGGTCCTGTGCCTTTGGCTTTGGCCTATAAGGCTGCCAGTACTCTGGATTCTATGGTGGGTTATCGGCGATCGCCTTACGAACATCTGGGTTGGGCTAGTGCGAAGTTTGAGGATCTGGTGACTTGGGTGCCATGTCGCTTGACGGTGTTGACCTTGGGTCTGATATCTGGGCGACCTTTGACAGTTTGGCGAATCTGTCAGCGCGATGCCATCCATGATCCCAGCCCTAACTCCGGCTGGAGTGAATGTATTTATGCGGCGATATTAGGGGTGCAATTAGGTGGTGATAATTATTACAAGGGCGAATTAAAATCCAAGCCGTTGCTGGGGGATGACTTGGTGCCGATCGCTGCCGGTGTGATCGATCGGGCCTTGAATCTGACGCGATCGGTGTTGTTGATTTGGTTGGCATTGGCGCTGGGCGCACTATTTTTCTGGTGAGATTCTTGATGGTCAATTTTTTTCCTGAGGGGCAGTCTCTTCTAGCTCGCGCACTAACATTTCTCTGACCAGTGGGGGCCAGATCAGTAAAAAGTAGACCATCCACAATAGCACTGGCAGCGAGAGTGCTGCGCTCACCCAGAAATTGTCGATCGCTTTCCAACTACCTGCGATCAGTAGGCTACCGGTGAGCAAAATTGACCAGGGTTGGCACCACCAAGGCTTATATTCCCAAGGATTGGTTGTCTTTTCCATGCATCATCAGTACTAGCAACACCTTTAGAAATACCACGCTCTGGGGTCATTAACATAACTATCACTGATTTTATTGATCGAAATCAGTTCCAGCTGCGATCGAGATCGCTGACTTTTCTTTAAACCCAAGAATCATCAGCTTTTCAGCAAAATCTACTAGTGACTTCCCGGGAGGAATTTATATATACTCGGGTAGTTCGTCCAGCTCTTAACATTAACTTATCTCATGGCTATTCCAGTAACTAAAGCATCTAGCCACAGCTCCCTATTTGGTGAGGGACTGCATCTAGCCCTAACGCAGTTGTCTCTTTTTGCCCAGTCCCCCACCTTTCTAGAGCGGATGCGCACGACCTTTGGCGATAGCTGGGCAGATGGGAAAGCTGGATCTTTGGTTGCGGATTTAGCTACTGGTCATTTGCCCAAAATCGAAGTGGTCAAAGATTTGGGTGGAGCCAAAGGTGCATATGCTGCGGACAATAACACCATCTACCTTTCCCGGCGCTTCTTACTGGCCAACCAAAACCAGCCCCAAGCTATTGCCGATGCATTGCTGGAAGAAATCGGTCACTCGATCGATCGGCGACTGAACGTTACAGATACCCCCGGCGATGAAGGGGAACTCTTTGCAGCCCTGGTTAACAATCGCACCTTGAGCGCTGGGGAATTAGCGAGGATTAGAACTGAAAATGACAGCAAGAGCATTTTCTTGGATGGCAAGCTACGCACTGTAGAGCAAGCTACCTATGGCACCATTAATGTGGATGGTAACCTAACGGACTGGACGAGCAGCGAGCGCTTGGATCTAGTGCCCGGTAGTGGAGTGGCTGGCTACGAGACCTATGGTAAGTATGCTGCTGGTAACTATGTTTTTGGGATTAAGTCCGCAGTGGCGATCGGTAATACTAGTACTATTTGGATCGATGCGGATCGGAATGCGGCCACTGGCTTCCAGATTTTCGGTTTCGCTGGTGGAGCAGAGTACAACATTCAAATTGGTGCCGACGGCAAGGCTGGTTTGTATACGGGCGACGAAGGCCAGAACTTTGTGAAGGTATTGGATTCTAAGATCAGCGCCGATGGTAAGGGTTGGGAAGTAGCTGTTGCTGGTACGGATTTATCTGCGACGGCCCCCACCGCAATTAATGTCCTAGCTGATGTTAATGATATGGTCTACCTACCCGGTGACTACAGCCTCTACAAATACAGTGTGGCCCAAACCACCACTACCACAGCGCCTAAAACTGTCTATGGCAACATCACTCTGGATGGAGCTTTGACTGACTGGACTGGGGCCAATCGGATCGATTTAGCACCCGGTAGTGGCCAACCTGGCTACGAAGTTTATGGCCAGAACACCTTGGATGGCTATGCTTTTGCGATCAAATCCGCTGTGGCGATCGGAGCCAACACCACCATCTGGATCGATGCAGACAAAAATAAGACTACGGGCCACCAGATTTTTGGCTTTGCCGGTGGAGCCGAATACAACGTGCAAATTGCCAGCGATGGCAATGCCTACCTCTACAGCGGTGGGAATGCTCAGAACTTTATCACTAAGCTAGATTCTAAGCTCAGTGCCGATGGCAAAACCTTGGAAGTGGCCGTCGGTAAAGATCGAGTGGCAGCAGGTAATGGCATCAATGTCTTGGCCGATGTTAACGATGCAGTCTACCTACCAGGTGACTACAGCACTGCCCCCTACACCGTGAGTAATGTCATCACTACTCCAGTCACCAAATTTGGCAACATTAGTTTGGATGGCAGCTTGGCTGATTGGACGGCGGTTGATCGAATAGATTACCTGCCCACTACCCAGCAAGCAGGCTACCAAGTCTATGGCAAGACTACCACCGATGGCTACGTGTTTGGGGTCAATTCGGCGATCGCGGTGGGAGCTGGTACTACCATCTGGCTGGATACCGATAAAAATGCCACCACCGGGTTCCAGATCTTTGGGCCAACCACGCCCCTGAGCGTCGGAGCCGAGTACAACATCAACATTGCTAGCGATGGCACTGCCTATCTCTATAGCGGTGCTGCTGCCGAGAACTTTATTGCTAAAGTCGATTCTAAGCTCAGTGCCGATGGCAAACAGTGGGAAGTGGGCGTCAGCAAAACTCTACTACCCGTATCGGCCACCGGGCTGAATGCCGTAGCTGATATTAACAACACGGTCTTCCTGCCCGGCGACTATACGCGCACACCGCTGACGGTTAGTGGTTCCACCCTACCGGTGCGCACCGATTTAGCTAAGAAGGTGGGGATTGTTTATTCGGAGACTTCCGCTAACAAATTCTTCAGTAAGCAGGCATATAACCAACTTTTTGCTTCAGCCCAGAATCAGGCGATGCAGGCCGGTGTGCCCTACGATCTACTCACGGAAGCCGACCTGAAGGATCTGACTAAGATCGCCCAGTATGACTCGCTGATTTTCCCCTCCTTCAACAACGTCAAGGCCGCAGATGCGGGGGCG
>JANMHS010000029.1:0-6260 GCA_031375385.1 Synechococcales cyanobacterium OTE_70_metabat_200
TTGCTGGCTGCTTAGCCCTGCTCCAAAAATTCCTACCACCTCAGCTAGACACTACCACAATGGAAAAGATCGATTTTCTTTACATCCAAGAAGCTAAAAGACTACCCAAGAAAAAGAACTAATATCATTAATTACCTGATATGTTGCATTCGTAGTCATAACATTGCACCCCAGTAAACCATTAGCTGGTAGTGAGTTAGTGGAAAACATAGTTACGACCCAGAAGAAACATTGGTATAACAATGTCTCAAATTTAGCAAGGTTTCTAGAAATCTCCCTCGGCTACTTGGAAAACCGTCAGGCCCAAGCTCCTCCACATATCCACCACCTGGTTGCGATCGTCCAACACAAACCTGACATTATACTGGCCAAGGACATGGCGATCGAAGAGTTCTTGTTTGATAATCGAGTCCTTGCGCTGGTCGCCAGTAGCGCGCATGAAGATACCGGCGGGTTTTACGCCATATTGGGCCAACCATTTTTCGGTCTGAGGCCGACAGTCATCAGTCCGACCAGACATTACGATGACCTGGAGAGATTGCTGCCAGAGCAGCACAGTGTCTAGCACCGGTTGGTTGGGGGGGTCGCGATCGCAGGTGGAAGCATCGAAAGGATTGCGCCCATTGAGCAGGGACAAGGTACCATCCATATCCACGATCAGGGCAGCGGGTAGATTGGGATCCGCTGCCAAGGGAGGAACGGGGACTTCTACGAATTTCCGATACATTTCCATAATCACATCTTTGCCCACGGAGCGCGATCGCAATAAATCTCGCCGAATACATTCTTCCACTGGTACTTGCAGGAAAGAATCGTTGATTTCCACCGTGGCTAGACCTTTGACTAGTGAGCGAATATGGTCGATATGATGGCCGAAATTGGTATCATCGATCACCACATGTTTGCCATCTTCGAGGGCCATCAAAATAATTTGGTCACGCAACTTGACAATGAATTTCTCGTTGGATTTGCTCCAGTGGGAGGCATGAGCCATTTCCCGCAGCAGGTCTTTGTTGCTACGCACCCAGGTGCCGGGATTTTTCAACAGTAGATTGTTAGCGAAGGTGGATTTTCCAGAAGCTGGTAAACCCAATAAAATCAATACTTTTTTCATGGTGATTCAATAATGATTTGGATAACTATAATTTTTTGGGCAGCTGTTGAAAGTCCCCCTTAGGGGATAGGGGAATGCCGATATCACTAGCTAAAGTCTACGAAGTCCGTGCCCATCAGGGATTCTAGTTTGGCGATCGTGGTTTCCCGTAGACCGGCAGCGATCGATTCGATCTTCCCGGCCCGGCGTGAAAATAACAACCCCGCATAGGGCAAGTCTTTAATGGCCAAGGCAAAGTCTTTCTGATGCTCAATTCCGGCATATTGGCGATCGGCTGCTTCGATCTCCTCAGTCAATTTTTGGAATCGACTTTGGATATTTTGATACAGCTCCGTCCATTCTGGGAAATAGTTCAGAAACTCCGAGCCTTCGTTGGTGCGGACAATTTCAATCATCCGGCGGGTGGAGAAACCATCGCGCAGATGGGCGATCGCCACATATTGGGGAGACTTGACCTTGACTCGCCGAAACTGGGCATCACAGATAATATAGCCTTCCGATTCCATGGGATTGAGGGTTTTGGCTGCATCCAACACCTCATCCCAAGTGGTGAGGGGATAGGTAACGACTGGTTCCCATTGGTATAGATCGGCCCAGATCTTAGGCACTTCTTCGGTGCGGCTGGGTACATGGCGCACACCATGAAGCACCAGCTGTTCGCCCTGGGGCTGCACCACCACTCGATTGTACTTGGTGACCATCTCGAACATAAAGCAGTACTCGGTTTCGGTGGGTAGCTGGTAGCCCAAGGATTTCCAGACTTTCCAGAAGAGTTCGGCAAAGCTAAAGCCAAAACCATTCACTTCACCACCAGCATCGGGAGTGCCGCTGGACTGAACTCGCCATTCTCCTTGATAAAAATACAGGGTCATCAATGAACCATCCAGCTTGTCGTAGACCTGAGCGGTGTTCCAATCGATGCTGGCCGCATGGCCTTCGCCATAGTTAAAGAATTTATCATAGGGATAGGAAACGATCTGCCAGTCCTGGGATTTATCTAAGATAATGCCCCGGCATTGCTGGCAGATCTTTTCACCCATCGGCGAATCGATCTGAGAATATTTCAGGCACAGCAATTCGGGGAACTGCTGGTGGGGGGTAGCTTTGATGTAGTAATTAGTCAGCAGCGCTGCCAGCCCATTGGCCCGCAGGTACTGCTGGAGTTCGATATCCATAGGAATTCAAAAGAAAATAGTGAGATGATGATGATGTGGAGCTATAAAAATAGCCAGTGCTCGAAGGTGGCTGCTTGGCCACAGCGTTGTCCATGATGGTCTTGGAGGTTCCAGATGATTGCGTCATTTATTGCAAAGCGACGGCCGCTTTGGGAAATTCTGATGCCTTGATAGTTTTTGATGAATCCTTGAGTTTGGGCTTGAGCCAGCATCTGCTGGCGATCGGCTTGATTAATTGGTTCGGCGGTTTGCTTAGAGGTGGTGGCCGTAAAAGTCTGCCAGTCCATTTCCCACAGGTCCAGGGCTATTTTGTTGCCATAGTTCAGCACCGGATCGCTCTCGGTGCCATGGGAGACGATCGCCCAGGTCGCTTCGGACAATCTTTGGGACTGTTCGGCGGGAGTGCCGCTGCGATCGATCAATTCTTGGCCCAATAGTTGCTGATAGCTATTTAATAAAATCTGTGTCCAATTAATAATTTCTGGCTGCAACCACACTCTCGTCACCTCTAGATCTCGCGGATGCCACCGCTGTTGATGTCTCTATGCAAGATTATCCTACGATGGGATCATTTTGATCGCTGATGCTGTTGCCAATTCTGCAACGTCCACCAGTTATTTCTGGGTTGGACATTTGAACCGCCCGGCAACAAAGTCTCGGCGGGTAGCATGTTTGGTGGCTCTGCCGGTCACTCTTTTGCGCCACATCCGAAAACTGGAGGCTTTCATTTCCCGGCGCATTAAAGCGATCGTCTGAGATTCCGAAAGCCCAAACTGGAGCTCGATCGCCTCGAAGGTGGTGCGGTCTTCCCAGGCCATTTCTAATACTCGATCGATGGTAGCAGAATCCAATTCCGGTAGCTTCATAAAAATTTACGTACTTTTCACTTTCTAAGATAGTCGATCGACTAATTTGTTGCATGGTCTTAGCTCACTACTCCTGGCAATAATGAGATCAATGTGAAAATTTGCCGATCGCTAATTGGCCTATAATCCAGAGGTGACTTTGGATTGCAGATTTTTTATGATGAACCCAGCCACTATTTCCCTGTTGTCGATCGGTCTGGCGGCTGATGCCTTTGCCGTGTCCATTTCTAGCGGGTTATTCATCAGAAATATTCGGGTCAACAAGGCCCTACGCATTGCTTTGGCCTTTGGCATTTTCCAGGGATTGATGACGCTGTTCGGCTGGCTCTTAGCCTATGGTTTTCGGGATTTAATTTCCAGCGTAGATCACTGGATTGCCTTTGGTCTGCTATCGTTCTTGGGCATTAAGATGATCCGAGAATCCCTAGCAGCGGATGAGGAAAACCCCTTTAATCCTCTCGACCCAAAGACTCTGCTGACCATGTCAATCGCTACCAGTATCGATGCACTGGCGGCGGGGATTAGCCTCGCCGTACTCCAAGACCCGATCTTGATCGTTTCGACAATGATCGGACTGGTGACTTTTGGCCTTTGTTTTGTGGGGGTATATGTAGGACATCACTTTGGCAAGGCGATCGCCAGTAAGGTAGAAATCCTGGGGGGTCTAATTCTAATCGGGATTGGCGTTAAAATCTTGTTCGATCATCTGACGGCTGGTTAGGACATCTCCCTCTCCTCTATGAATTTTGGTTTGGTGGGTGTCTGACAAGCTACTGCAAGATTATCTGGGTCATTGCTTCCTCCTTTAGAGCGAGGGATAATATGTTCGATTGAAAAAGGATCTGGGCAGAATGCCAACTGGCTAAGGCAATATTCGCAGCAGCCACCAGCGCGTTGCTTGATGAAGTTCTTTTGCTGTTGAGTTAGACGTGCTTCAGACATAATCCAATATTTCTGGATTGGAATTGATGCCTAGAGATTCCATGAGTTCTGGTAATGCTTGGTGGCGTAGCTCTGCTAGTTTAAGTAGAGATTGTACTCTCTGGACATTTAGTTTTTCCAAGCGATCGCTTGTCGCGATTAGCTGTTGGTGTTCGTTTTGAGTTAGTGTTTCAGCCTGACGCTTAGCAATCAGGGTGTGGTACTGTTCCCATTCTGGTGGGGAGAGGCCAATATTGATCTGCTGGATGAGCTCGGCTTCTGTGGTTGAAGCTGAATGGTGGGTTTGAAAGCGTTCTTGCAAAGCGTTGAGGATATATAGGTCTGGTTCGATGCCTTGCTCTGTTGCGGCAGAAAGAAGCTGCTGTTCCAGTTCTGAAGATAGCTGAAGCGTAATAGTGCTCATTGTTTTCTTGTACTAGCAGAGTTCTCTTCAGTTTAACATCTATGTACGGAAGGGGTTGTAGAGTTCGGTGATGCTATTTGGCAAGTTGAATTGAGATTGATTTTAACTAGGCGATCGCCAGTAAATCGGAAATCTAGAGGGGACTAATTCTGAGCAGTATTGGTGTTACAATTTTGTTCGAGCATCTTGTAGTTGGTTAGTACATCTATCTTAATAAGATATTCCTATGACTTGGGTTGAAATTGCCACGAATTCTACGCCGTTCGCCTTTGGCGCAAGCGGAGCTATCGATGCCTACCTGGCTTACCCCGATCTCCCTGAACCCCGTCCTGGCATCGTGGTGTTGCAAGAAGTTTTTGGGGTGAACCAGCACATCCAGGATATTGTCGATCGATTGGCTGCCATGGGCTATGTGGCGATCGCACCGGCACTCTTTCATCGTCAAGCTCCGAACTTCCAGGCGGGCTACACTGCGGAGGATCTGGAGTTGGGCCGGGACTATGCGGGAAAAACCACGGCAGATCAGCTGTTGGGGGATATTCAAGGCGCGATCAATTACCTAAAGACGCTGCCCCAAGTCCAGCGGCGCTTTGGCTGTGTGGGTTTTTGCTTTGGGGGCCATGTGGCCTATTTGGCGGCGACGCTGCCGGATATTGAGGTGACTGCTTCTTTTTATGGGCGGGGGATTACGACTTTTACGCCCGGTGGTGGGTTGCCGACCGTGAGTCGTACGGCGGAGATCAAGGGCCAGATCGATCTGTTTTTTGGCGACGAAGACCAGTCGATTCCAGCGGAGCATGTGGCAGAGATTCGATCGGCTCTCCAGCAATACCAGATTCCCCATCGGATCTGGCAATATCCAGGGGCAGGCCATGGCTTTAATTGCGATCGGCGAGCCAGTTATAATCCTGTTGCGGCCAAGGATGCTTGGCTGCATGTCACTGAGTTATTATCGATTTTAAGTAAGTAGATTGGTATCAATCTGTGCAATCAATGAAACAGGGGGCTATAAACCATGAAATTCGGCTATGCCATTGTCTACGTAGCGGATGTACAAACATCAATCAATTTTTTCTGCCAAGCCTTTGGCTTTTCTTGTCGGTTTGTGGATGACTCTGGCACCTACGGTGAACTCGAAACTGGCGAAACGACGATGGCCTTTGCAGCCCATAGTTTGGGAGCTGATAACTTTCCCGCTGGCTATGTCAAAGCTGATCAATCCAGCACCCCACTGGGCATGGAAGTTGGCTTCGTTACCTCTGATGTTGCTGGTGCTCACGATCGAGCGATCGCCGCTGGTGCCCAAGAAATATCACCTCCCACCCAAAAATCTTGGGGCCAAGTGGTTTCCTATGTCCGCTGTCCCGATGGAACCCTGGTAGAGCTGTGTACTCTGATCGGTGGATGATCTCTCTACTGGGATTCTTGGTTTTTCTTTAAAATGCCTTCTCGCAGTGCTTGCCATCGCTCCAACAACAAGTCAAAGGCTTCATCCCATTCTTCTCCCGTCAGGGAATTGTTGACGAATCGAGCAAGGTAACGGTTGTGGTCTCGAAGATAGCTGGTTCTGTGACAACTCTCCCGCTAAACGGAGTACCGTTCTAGCGGGAGCTTCCAAAGTTCACAAACTGGAGTTCCTGCTTCACTGGCTGTCTAATGACAAAGCCTCCACAGGCAGCAAACGGTTGTCCTACCGTCCGTTGCAAAATGTTTAAACTGGCGTTTAGATCTCGGTCTAAGCTGACTTCACAATTTGGACA
>JANMHS010000078.1:0-2675 GCA_031375385.1 Synechococcales cyanobacterium OTE_70_metabat_200
TCAACTGACATCTACCAAGCCCGTCAACTGATTACCGAGCGACTGCAACAAGCTGTCAGTAAACTACCGCCAGGAGTCGAACCGCCCCAAATGTCTCCCACCACTTCGCCCGTCGGTTTGGTGGTGCAATATGCTGTTACCGTCGCCAATGGCGAACAGAGTGCTACTCCAAATTCCCTGATGGCAGCTCGGCGGATTGTTGATTGGCAAGTGACAAATCGCCTCTTAGCCGTGCCAGGAGTCAGTCAAGTTTTGGTGTTTGGTGGTGACGAGCGACAGTTTCAAGTGAGGGGTTGGGTATCTTTTAACCCAAACCGGAGCGTCAGCACCTGCTGTTGTTGAGGGGTGAGTTCGGACATCATTCGCTCTAGATCTACCTGAAGAGACGAGTTGGTGACATACTCTTCTGGTGAGATCCCCGGATCTTCTAAAAGATCGCCGAGTTCGGTGTCTTGATTGTCACCCACCCGGAGGTCGAGTGATAGGGGTTGACGGGCGCGTTCTAGGTATTCTCTAACTTGCTTGGAAGATAGCTCCAACTCAGCAGCTAGCTCGTTAATCGTCGCTGCTCGTCCGTATTGTTGAGCGAGAGCGCGTTGAGCTTTTTTGATCTTGTTGAGCTTTTCGGTAATATGGATGGGTAGCCGAATCGCGCGCGCTTTTTCAGCAATGGCACGAGTAATTGCTTGACGAATCCACCAGTAAGCATAAGTCGAAAACCGATAACCCTTACTGGGGTCAAATTTTTCAACTCCACGCTGCATCCCAATCGTCCCTTCTTGAATCAAATCTAGAAGGTCAATGTTCCGCTTGATATATTTTTTGGCAACAGACACTACCAGTCGCAGATTAGCCTCTACCATGCGGCGTTTGGCGTTTTCTCCAGCAGAGATCGTCTTTTGCAGTTGGGTTTCGTCGATGTTGGCAGCAGTTGCCCATTCAGCCAAACTTGGCTCCCGACCGAGTTCTTCGAGTAGAGTATTCTTGACCGCCATCACGATCGTCAACTGCTGTACCTGCTTACCATACAGGATTTCCTGTTCGTGGGTGAGCAAGGGCACGCGCCCGATTTCACGGAGGTAGGTACGGACAGTATCGGTTGATGCTTGAGCAGTTTTCATGACTCTGGCTAAAATGTAGTGGGGATTTAGATGCAAAATCTCGATTGCAGTGGCGGCTCTATTGGGTACAATTGGTCTGCGAAGATCGATCGGTACCAAAACTAGCCTTAGCTACAGTTTGTTCTCAAGTTTACTTTTACGTTATTCTAATAATCTTAACATTTGTATACATTCACTGGCGATCTTTTTTCATACTCAGCCAATTGGCTGACAGTAATGATTTCGCACGGGTGAAGTCACTGTCAGGTCGGTATACACGCCAAAACATGCCCGAATAACCGTCTCGATCGATTTACTTTCACTCTCATCATAGTTAAGATTTTGTTACGCGAAGGCGATCTACAGCACAAATTGGAGTTATTTAAAGTTAATGCAAACATTTTGGTTGGTTCGCCACGCACATAGATTGGACTTCAGCGAGCCAGAATGGTTCGATCGAGCAATTTATCCTTACGACCCGCCACTCTCGACTCAAGGGCACGATCGAGCGCTCTGGTTGGCTCAAAAGTTAAGCGAGATCGGGGTCGATCGGATTTATACATCTCCCTTTCTCAGAACGATTCAGACAGCAGACCCGCTGGCAAGATTACTAAAATTACCGATTCAGTTGGAATGGGGTTTGTGTGAGTGGTTGTGTCAAGACTGGACGACAGAATTTCCCACAACTACTCCGATCGATGAATTGTTGCGCTATTACCCAAATATTGATGCTGGTTATCAATCTCGACTTGTGCCCTGTTACCCTGAAACTACAGATGCACTAAACATACGTCTTACCAAGATATCACACAAATTCAGTAGTGACAACTGCGAACAGATGTTAGCGATCGCGCACAAAGGCTCTGTACTGGGAATCGTAGCTGCCTTAACTGGCAACGATGACTGGCTGGCTCATGATTTGCCATGTGGCGGAATTATTAAGCTGGTTAAGGATGGGGAGCGCTGGTCAGGTGTCGTCGAGGGGTAAGCCATGACGGAGTGCAGAGAGTCTAGCCTGCGCTTTGGGATCGAGGGAGTTAAATAAAAATCTTCCAGAAGATTGTTTCTGCGGGCGGTGCCTTCTTTTCGCTCGTTTGGCACTAAAATCGACATCGGAGATCAACTGTAGCGATGAAATCCATTCGGCACCAAAGCCGATCGCGGTCAGTTGCTGGGCACGATCGGACGTTGCTACAATCAGTCTCGAAGCGGAGTACTGAAGATCGTGCCGGAATGCCGCACAGAACTTCTCAATGTATGTATCGGCAGTTTCGAGAAAGTCGCTGTAATGGATCGATAAGTTGGGCGTAATTACCTCGCAATAAGCTGGTGCATCGCGACTGTAAGCATCAAAAACTACTTTGGTCTGATAGTCCTCAAAGGCACTGTAATTAATTAAGGCTTCGATGAGTTTGCTCCGGGCTGCTTCTTATTCGGCTTTCGATCCCGAAGTGAGTGGATTGCGATCGGTATGACGGTCGTGTAAATCTGTCCAGGCTCCAATCACGTTGTAGCCATCAACCAGTAACACAGCTTGCTTTCGTGAGGGAGGCATGGTTCAAATTACACTTTCCT
>JANMHS010000048.1:0-17099 GCA_031375385.1 Synechococcales cyanobacterium OTE_70_metabat_200
TGGAATCACCGCAGCCTTACCCGGCTATACCAAGGCGATTTATGAAAACTTCATTGCCCGGGCTGCTAATGATGGAACGGAATTTATCACGCTAAATGATGCGCAGCAGCGGATTCGAGCTTTCGAGAAATCGAGCCTCACTGTTGATCAAGTGGGTGACATCATCACAGCGAAAGTAACTAATGCCACGGATATTGGTAAGTTTGCGATCGATATCGACCAACCAAACAAAATCATCAAGAACGTTACTGGCTACTATGCTTACGATGATGACTCGGTATTTACGACCAAGACCGGGGGCACCTATACGATCAACCTGACCAATACTGGCACCGCTGCCGACGATGTCAGCCATATTACTTCCTTGGCAGCGCGATCGGAACTAGTCTCCGTAACTGGCAATGGCAGTAACCTCAGCTTTAGCCTTAATGGTGAAGGTAAAGTGATTGTGGATATGAAAGCTATTTCTGCCACTCAAAACTATAGTGTGACTGGGGCCGATGCTTTTAAGATTACCGGCGACAAAATCGAGCTGACCTTTAATCAGAATATTGCCCACACTGCCAGCCTGACGATCGTGGATAGCACAGCGGGGCTCACGGCTCGGAATGGCACCAACAATGCCGATACGCTCAATGGCACCGCTGCCAATGAAGTGCTCAAAGGTCTGAACGGCAACGACCGGCTCAATGGCAATGCCGGAAATGACTACCTCATCGGTGGTGTAGGCAACGATCGCCTATTTGGGGGCACCGGTGACGACACTTTGATTGGGGTAGATCCTTTGGGTGTCAATCCTGGTCGTGGTGAGTACGATGTGCTGCAGGGCGATGCCGGCAATGATCGCTACGTACTGGGCGATGGTCTGAATATCTACTACAACGATGGTGATAATGCCAACACCGGTCGATCGGACTACGCTGCCATCCTCGGCTTCGCTGCTGGCGACACGATTCAGCTCAAGGGCAAGGCCGCAGACTACGTCCTGGCCACTGGCACCGCTCCGAACAACGGTACCCAACAGGGCACCCTGATTCAGAGTAACCTCTTCGGTCAACCAGAACTGATCGGTTTTGTCGCCGGTGTTACCAACTTAAATTTGACTAGTACAGCATTTATCTATGCCTAATTGATCCCCGCTCTTCCTGAAAATAGAGTACCGATGGTTGATGCCTTTGGTACCCTGCTTTGGCAGGCATAGTATCAGCCCAACCCATCCAACTTCACATTCGACGAAGAACACCTGCTTTTAAATGATATATTTCTGTGTGTTTGCCTCGAATCTCCAATTTCACTGATTGGGATCCGCAATTAGTAGCCACAATTTTCCGATCGCTTTCCTCTTGCCAAGGAAATACTGCCATAACGACCCACTCACTCGCACTTACCTTGTACTTGCGCACCAATGGTTGTTTATTACGCCATAGCTCGTGGGCAGGGCGATCGATAATTAACTGGGCACTAGCTATCTTTGCCGATAAATCCGCCACTCGACCCAGCGCATTCATGAAGATTGGCAGGTTATGATAGTATTGCCCAGTTGCCTTAGGCTCCCATCCCCATAGTACAGTCCCCTTTGCCCCTGTGAAGAAGGGAACGATCGCCATGGCTTCGGCTAAATAAGGTGCTATTTCTTGCTCGGACAATTTTTGAGCGCTGGGATGATATCTGAGCCAGACATAAGTATATAAAGGTTTCTTGCCAAATTGACGACTGCGCTGATAGTTTTCCTCCACATTGGCAGCCATGTAATAAATCGAATCAGGTAGATCATAAAAAACGTAAATACTGGCAACATAGAAATCTACATAAGGATCGATATGCTTCCATAGCTTTAGATCTAGCTGATGACCTTTCTCCAGTTCCGCTGGGCGAGTGAACCCCCAATAATCGCGATCAAAAACCTGCGGGCCATATATACCAACTTGCTTACCCGGATTCATCTCTTTTGACCACTTGCAAGGGAGATAGAACCAACTAGCCCATTCTCGATAATACTTCTCGGAGAAATCCTTGAGGTTTTTGGCATTGGCGGATTTCCTAATCGATGGATTTTGCCATGCTTTTTCGACATCTTTACTGAATTCAAATTCAATATCATGGACGAGAATAATGCCGTCATGCTCGGCACCTTTGATATTTTTCCTGATCGTCTTTTCGAAAAATGTTGGCTTCAGCCAAGGGTTTTGACGGTTCTTCTCCAGGAAATTGTAAATATTTTCTTTCTGACCTCCAGGGTAGTCCACAAAGGTGTTTAATATGTCTGATATCTTAAGGCCGTGCTCGGCTGCGTATTGTTGATTCTTTTTATTATCGCCTCCATAAACATTCCAAAATACTTTTAGCCCGCCCTTCATGTCGATTTTGCGCACCGCCTCCCACGGCACTGGAGTACCACCGGCATTGGAATCTCTGCTAGTGAATATCAGGGTGGCGGATGATAGTAAATACAGGAATTTTCTACGATTGACTGCTGACATTTTAGCTCCTTTGGATTTTGTAAAGAGATGTGGGGTGACCGGATGATTGTTAACAGACTTGCGGTGGAATGGCCAGCGTCCAATGTCGATCGCTCGATCGCTCAACTTTCCCGGCCAAACCAACCTCCTGCACTAATTTCTCCACCTCCTCGATCGTCAGGGAAGCATGGAGTGAATCCCAGAGCAACTGCCGCTGCGTGGCATCAAAAATTCCAGCTGCATCCACAATCTGATCGATCTCTGCCACCGTTGCGGGCCGCACCAAATCCCGAATCAGGACTGCGCCCATCGGGGTCACCAACCGCGCTGCTTCCCGAAACAGGTCGATCGGCTCCGGCAGATGGTGTACCACGCTATTGGAAATTACTAGGTCGAAATCCCAATTGGGATAGGGTAACCGCTTCCCATCAGCCAGCTCCAGGGTAATGCGCTGGAGTAACCCCGCCTCCTCCACATTGCGCCGACCCAATACCAGCATCGACTGGGCCAGATCTACGCCCCAGACTCGATAGCCAGGATGTTGCTGACAGAGCAAAATGGGGATGCGAGCTGGCCCAGTTCCAATATCCAAGACCCGCACCGCTTGGGGATGTAGCTCCGCAGCAGTGCGAGCAAAGTCACCATTAATCTCCCCAAAATCCATGGCATCGTAGGCCGTGGATTCGGCCCAAGTATCCATTACTTCCGGTTCCAGCACACGTTGCAGCATAATGATATTTGTCGTTGGCAGATCGTCTATCTCAGAATTATGACAGCAGAACTACGGGAACAGCTCACCGAACTTTTGGATGAAGCGGAACTGGATTGGCTCAAACCCCATATCCACAAGGATGCGGTGGTGATTGTGAACCCCGGTTTGGATTTGGTGGATGTGGGCGTGGCGATTGCCGAGGACAACACCATGGCTGTCCAGCGCTGGATCGGCGAACAGTTGATTATGAAGCCTTCTGTCGATCTGCTAGGCGCATGGAATACAGCATCACCAAAGTTTCGGGCACTGATCGTGTCGCCCTATGTTTTGGTGCAGGTGCTGGAGACTGGCAGCGATCGATCTTAGGCCCGTGGATGCCATCGTGCCATTGGGTTTCGGGCAGCTCCAGAGATCGGTGAATCCTTAGGAATGAGAATTGAATAAAGCTTAGCACTCCTGCTCCCTCTCCCAAGCTTGGGAGAGGGCTGGGGTGAGGGCAAAAATCCACGATCCTTAGATAAATGTATTGTAGGTAGCTGCGCTGGCCACCGTAAAGTCTTTGGCACTCAGGACTGACAAACCAGTTAACGTCGCAAATTGAGCGCCGCTGCCCAGACCGGCGGCCGCCCCATTGGCGTTATAGAACAGATTTCCACTGCCCTGACTGTAGACAATTAAGGCCGCACTGGCCGCCACCGCCGTATCCGCCGTGACCACGGCAAACTGCGTGGCTAGATTGGTGACATTTGCAAAAGTCTGGCTGCCTAGCACGATCTGGTCATTGCCCACTTCAAAGTCTTGGAGCGTGTCCACACCCAATTCGATACCGATGAAGGGAGCCAAGGAATCGAACACAAAAAAGTCCTGGTTCGCACCGCCGACCAAGAGGTCGTTGCCCGCGCCGCCGAACACTAGATCGTTCCCATCACCACCATTGACTAAGTCATTGCCGCTGCCGCCATTTACTCGATCGTTCCCATCACCACCATAGATCGAGTCATCACCACCATCGCCAAAAACCGTGTCGTTGCCCTGTTCCCCAAAAGCCGCATCATTGCCGTCTTGACCATTCAAGATGTCATTGCCTAAACCACCATTCAGGAAATCCAAACCGTCGCCACCGAAGAGCCGATCGAGACCATCCCCGCCCAATAGACTGTCATCGCCATTGGCTCCATAGAGCTGATCGTCACCCGCTTCACCGGACAGCAAATCATTGCCATTTTCCCCATCTAAAATATCATCGCCCAGACCACCATACAGTTGGTCTAATCCATCGCCACCAAATAGCACATCGTTCCCATTTGCCCCATAGAGTTGGTCGTTGCCGCCATCTCCAAACAGGGTATCATTGCCATTTTCACCATCGAGGGTGTCATCGCCCAGGCCACCATTTAAGTAATCATCGGCCTCCCCCCCGCGCAAAAAGTCATTACCGTTAGCTCCATAGAGCTGGTCGATCCCCGCACCACCTTCCAATAGGTCGTTACCGCTTTCCCCATCCAACGTATCCGCCCCATCGCCACCCTGCAGCGTATCGAACCCATCGCCACCGCGCAGCAAATCGTTGCCACCGATGCCTTCGATCAGATCGTCACCACCACCGCCACCGAGGGTATCGTTGCCAATCCCGCCCAAATCGTCGCCCGCAATAATATCGTTACCTTCGTCACCAAAAATATTGTCGCTGCCGCCATTGCCCTCCAGCAGATCATTACCGAAGCCGCCATTAATCAGATCATTATCATCGCCGCCGCGGATCGTATCCAGACCATTACCACCATAGAGTTGGTCGGCTCCCGGCCCACCTTCAATGAGGTCATCGCCATCCTGACCATCAATGACATCCGCAGCGGGAGCGATAAAGGTGCCTTCAAAGTCCACCGAGTCTCCAAACAGTCGATCGCTCCCTCCCCCACCAAACAACGTATCTGCACCACCATCGCCTCGGAACTGGTCTACATTGGCACCACCTTCGATAAAATCGTTGCCACCACTCCCCGAAACTTCGTGCTGGAAGTTAGCTGTAGCTGTAATCACATCGTTGCCGCTACCGGAAATAAAAGAAGTGATACCTTCGATCCCAGTCAGTGAGACCACATTGGGGATCGCCAAACCACTGGGATTGCTATCTAAGTTGATATTAAATCCATCCGTGCGGCCACTAAAATTCACCCTCAACAAAGTATCAAAACCCAAACCCCCAATGATGGTGTTGCTGCCAGTGAGGATATCGAAGCGATCGTCCCCATTACCGCCATTTAGCGTATTATTGCCCGCCCCACCATTCAGCAAGTCGTTACCATCACCGCCCTCGATCGAGTCATCCCCAGCCAATCCACTTAAGGTATCATCCCCAGCCAGACCACTGATTTGGTCATCAAAAGCTGTACCAGTCAAAACATCAGCGTTAGCAGTACCCGTTACAATTGCCATGGGAATCCGGTGATAGTGAAGAGATTTTGCAAGAGTTTAGTAGCCTTTGAGCACAGCCCAAAAGAATGCCAGAATAATTATCTAGCAGATCTAGTGAAATGTCATCAGCCAAAATTGTGACAACTTTTGTTGCCGATTCAGTTAATGCATTGGGTTGTTATCGAAGATCGTTGTCGAGACTATTTGGATTTCAGGGCAATCTTTTGTATTCCTTGACCAAACTGTTGCCACTGTTACCAGTCACCAGCCAAAAAATAGACCTGCTGCCATCCAATAACACCTTTTCCCAAGATTCATCGGGGCGACCGCTCACAAAGCTGACGGGCTTGACCGCAATCCCACGGCTGCCAAAAACCACCTCACCAATCACGCGCGATCGAGTCATGTGATCGTCAGACGTAATCAAATAGACACTTTTCACACCAGATTTCTTGAGTTCATCCACCAGGGAAGTGAAGTTGGAAAGAGTATCGATCGCCTGATAGTCCAGATGCACCCGCTGCAAATCCACCTGCTTATTGGCAAACACTCGTCGAGCATAGTCCTTGGGCGCACCGCCGGAAACCCAGACCGGGAGATTGGGATGGCGAGCCGCAAAACTGGCAGCAAACTTTTCCCTTTGGGTCTCGCCCCCCAGCACAAAAATAGCCTCGGGCTTCAGATCTTTATTCTGAACTTCTCGGTAGATCAACCAACCCGGCGGCAACAATAACAATCCAGCCAGGCATAGCCCCCCCCAAAGCCAACCACGCCCCCGCCGCCGTTTTTGACCAGGCGGTTTCGCGGCTTCTTTCGGAGACGATGCATTAATGGCCATAGGCGGACACCAAGAATTTGCGGCGGAGCTAACGGCCGAGTTGCGAGTTCTAGACTAACACGACCTGGGCACGACCTTGGTGGAGATGGGACTGGCGCGATTCGAACGCGCGGCCTGTCGCTTAGGAGGCGACCGCTCTATCCGGCTGAGCTACAACCCCGATATGGCCTATTATAGCAAAGCAAACTTCAAGCCAGCCAATTTGCCGGGGAAAATGTCATGGATGCTCAAACCGCTGTCAAAACGGCCCGGGATCTGTTGTTTCAGCATGCTATGGTGGAAATCGATGGGCAGTGGGGTGGTTCGCTGGCGGCCATTCCGGGCCACAATGCTAAGCTAGGGGCAGAGCTGAACTACAGCGAGATCTTCATTCGCGACAATGTGCCGGTGATGACCTATATGCTGCTGGAAGGTAAGTACGAGGTTGTCAAAAAGTTTCTCACTACCTGTCTACGACTCCAAAGCACGCAATTTGCGACCCAAGGTATTTTCCCTACTAGCTTTGTGGAGATAGATGGTAAGCTAGTGCCCGACTACGGCCAACGGGCGATCGGGCGGGTAGTATCGATCGATGCCACTCTCTGGTGGCCAATTTTGGCCTGGGCCTATGTCCAAAAATCTGGAGACCAGGATTTCGCCAGGGACCCGGCGGTGCAAAATGGGCTGAACAATTTCCTGAATTTAGTGCTGCACCCTGGCTTTCGGGATGCGCCGACGCTCTATGTGCCCGATGGAGCCTTTATGATCGATCGACCGATGGATGTGTGGGGCGCGCCACTAGAAATCCAAAGTCTTCTCTATGGAGCTTTATTGAGCGCCGCCGGTCTGTTGCAGATGGACTTGAAAGATCGCCAGGGCCGAGGCACGGTCAGTAGCAGTCAAAAAGAAAGGCTGGGTGCCTGTTTGACTTGGGTGAAGCGGCTGCGCCGCTATATGTTGGTACATTACTGGGTGACCAGTAAGACCGTCCAGGTGCTGCGCCGGCGACCCACGGAGCAGTATGGGGAATCGATCGAAAATGAATACAACATTCAGACCGAAACTATTCCTCACTGGCTACAACATTGGCTGGGCAACCAAGGTGGCTACCTGATTGGCAATTTGCGCACCGGTCGTCCAGATTTTCGTTTCTTTACGTTAGGTAATTGTCTGGGTGCGATCTTCGATTTGGTCACGCCAACTCAGCAGATCTATATGTTCCGATTGATCCTGAATAATCGTAAGGATCTGGTGGCTGAAATGCCCCTGCGGATCTGTCATCCACCATTGGAGGATGTGGACTGGCGCAAAAAGACCGGGTTCGATCGCAAAAACCTACCTTGGTGCTATCACAATGGGGGCCATTGGCCCTGCCTGCTCTGGTTCCTGGCCGCAGCGGTGCTGCGTCATCCCAAATCTGATGCCTTAATTATTCAGGAGATGCGTGGTTTGTTGCAGGAAGCTTACAATATTCTGCTCAGCCAGTTACCCCGTCAGCAATGGGCGGAGTATTTCGATGGGCCGACCGGTACTTGGCAAGGTCAACAGGCTCGTACGAACCAAACCTGGACGATCGTCGGGTTCCTCTTGGTTCATCATCTCCTCCACGAAGATGCCTCCGTTGCCAACATTCTGGATGTGCCTCATCTGCGGGACTTTAAGAACTTGTGAAAAAGATTTAGGAAGATTTTTTAGTTGCTAGATACTGACTCACACCTGTACCGATTTGGCGGAGGTTGGGTTCGATTTTTTTGCTGAGGAAATCTTCCACAACACTGGCAATGCCACTGGCCAAAAAGCTCGGCACCCCTCTGATTTGGGCCGCATCGATCGTCAATTCTCCGCGACTTTCTACGATCGTGCGCTGGCCATCGGCAATAAAGCGATTTTTGCCCCGGCAAGCAACAGCTTCCGTAAAAGCATGGGTTTCAATCCGCCATTCCAAGATGAACTCCGCTGCATCCCAGCGATCGTATTCCGTCCAAGACAACATGCTCTCATTCAAGATGGCCCTAGCTGCCATCGGAATCTCGCCGCCACCCTGCCACTCACAAACGGTATAGATATCCTCGCCCTCATTGCGATGGGACTTAATGGTGGCACTGCGCACGTCGGGCATGTAAGGCAACAGATCGATCAGGTTATCCCGGTAGGTAGCGTAGACAATGTCGCGCGGAAAGGGGATTTGCAGATCGACGGAGAGGAGCATAGGAATATTTTGGTGTATGAATAGTTGCGACTCTTTTCTACAATACTCCAAAAAATTCCCGGAGAGCTGGGCCAGAACTGGCAGGAAATTTTCCGCAGGAATCAACCATGGCTTAAAATTATTTTGCAGGAGTCAAAAGGTTTGCCATGTTGCCCCAGAATTTAGAAGAGTCGATCGCCCAAGCCCAAGCAGCTACGACAGCGGCGATCGCCGCCGGTCACACCAAGATTACTGCCGAAATCATCTATCCCGAACTGCGCTTCATGGGAGTTGCCGAGCAGTTTTTGGCGGTGTTTGCGGACTATGGCAGCGGCCTACGGGTATTGTTCACGGATACGGGGGCTGCGGCACTCGCCAAGCGGGATTGGTCTAACGCCGAATTCCGGATCGCTGATATGGGTAGTAGTCGCAGTCCAGTGTCGGAAAAGATCCAGCCGGAAGATCGACTCTTTGTGGCCGTGGAGCCTTCGGCGGTGGAAGTGGAGCAAATTGAAAAACTCTGTCAGGCAGCTGAGGGCAGACCGGTGGTGCTATTACTCCCCAAACTAGAGGATACGGCGATCGTGGGGATTGGCTACGCGGCCCGCCAACTGCGCGATCGATTCATTACCACCCTGACCACCGCCTATTACATCAAGCCCCTAGCCGATGACCTGATTATCTACCGATGTTTCCCAGGCCCCTGGCAAGTTTGGCAGATTCCCAGCGGCGGTGAAGCCTACGAGGTAATTGCCGAACTAGACCACAAGCCGATGGGCGACGAACTGGACAACCTTTTAGCTGGTGGTACGGCCACCGCACCAGCTCAACCCAAAGCTGCCGGTATCTTCAGTGGTCTCCAACGTTTCATGCGTACCCTTAGTCGTTAGGGGAGAGCGATGGCTATTCGATCGATTCCCAGACTACTTATCTGGTAGTTTATATTGTTCTACAATCTTCTGCGCGAACGCTGGCACATGCTGATCTAGCTTCTCCGGGTGATTGCGCCTAACGTGCAGATAGTTGCGCGTAAAGTGGGAATCGATCGAGAAGCGGGCATACTCCAAACCCTTTGGCCCAATCTTTCGAATGGCCACCCCTAAAACCTTGGCCACCCACATGGGCAGGGTCATCGCTTGGTCGTAGGCCCCAATGCTCTGCTGCACCGCCTCGGCCCTTTTTCCCTGGGAGGATACCGGCTGAGTCTCAATTAGATCTTGCACCAAATTCATCATTTCTTGGCCTCGATCGTTCCGTACCACCATCCACTGCCAACCAAAAGGCGCACCCATATAGCCCACCACCAAGTCCGCTAGGGAATTCACATAGTCGAAGCAGCTCAAACAAGAAGGCGCAAACACGTCCTTCAGTTCCTTAGTATTTAGACCAAAGAAAGGTACCAGCTCCACCGAGCCATCCTCATGCTTAAAGTGGACATTGAAATCCTGCATGAATTCGTAATACACCACCGTCTGAGGCGATCGACTAGTGGTCTCCAAAAACTTCTGCAAACCAGCCCGACTCACATTGTCCGTACAAGGCGTGCCTAGAACATAGAGTTTTTCGATGCCCAACTCTTTTTCCACCGCCCGCAAAGCCTGAATCTGACAACCTACACCAATTACCAACAACCTCTTCATGCCCGACTGAGCCACCTGCTCCAGCACCGATAGGTTAGGGGACAACGTAGGCTTGTTCACCCGGGCTGCTAAAATCTCCTCCCGGTTCCGCGCAATCACTGGTTTTGGCTGAAAACGATCCTCCGGCGTGTTCTGCACGCAGACCACACCTTCTACCAAACCCCGCTCCAACATCTCAATGGCGATCGAGCTAACTATCCCCGTCCACTGGGCACCGGGAATTGGCTCGATCTTCCGCGCTGCCGTCATGCTCTGATGCACCCCAAAATACAGGTCATCCTCCTTATCCAAATCCCGACTGCGTCCATGGGTCTGCTCTTCCAGCGCCGGAATCTGCTGATTGATAAACGCGCAGGCTTCTTTTACGTAGTGAACATAGTAGGTATCGCAGAGTCCACAGTCACTACATAGTTCCTGAGCTGGACGGCGACTGCCGGGCTTCATTGCTTTGGATTTTAGGTGCTTGGGAGGAGTGACTGTCATGGGAATTCTGGTAGCAATCTCTCGATTCTATCAGGAATGCCGGGGCGAGCAAGCTAGCCCTCGGCTCCCACCAACTGACGATAGGCAAAGCCCAACATCGAAGCCAAAGCAGTAATCTTCACAGCTTCCAGCACCCAATAGACTATATGCATTTGATTCATGCCAGCCGGAACGGAGCTGAGGGTGCTGTGCATCTGCAAATCTTCCAGACCCGCATTCAAAGTACCAAGGCCATCGATCGCATGGAGTTCCACCGATAGCCCACCCATTTGGGGAGTCAGGATGAACGTATAGCAAAGGGCGATCGTCAACAGCATCACGGCCGAAAAGCCCACTTCAATCTTCTGCCGATTGCTGTACTTTGGTGAAACCAAAAACCACAGACCACCGGACAGTGCTACTCCCGCACAAACTAACTCGATCCGGTTGAACATCGAAAACAGCATATAGCCAGCAGAGCCAAAACTCGGAGTGCTCATCATGCCACTGAAATACATACTAGGCATGATCGCAAAATCGAGCAAAACCGTGGCGCTGAGCCAAAAGCCAATAATCCCTGCCAAGGCAATCAGCCAGGTTTGAGGTTTTTTTGGAATATTATTATAAGTGTTGAACATAGTCTCAGCTCCTGCGCTGTCGATGTGGGCTAGATGGTACAGTTTAGGACGTTGGCAAAGCCTGTGCAAAGCACGTATCGCCCTCAACCTCTAAGATAACTAACTAATCAGACTTCGAATGCTAATTTTTGACTCAAAAACAGTGAAGCAATGTTAAGGAATCTCCCACTAGGTAAAGATCGGGCGTAATCTGCAAATGGATTCTTTGCCGCTACAATGGCAAATGATTGCTAGTGAGTGTGGTGATTTTGTCGTGAGTTTTAATACAGCCGTTTTCTACGATATCGAAAATTTGCTCAAGGGCTATAGCTTTTCAGGCCAGACCATTGCCAACCTCTCCCTGACGGAAATTTTGACTGCAGTGCGCCAAACGGACCTGATCGGGCAGATTGCCATCCAGCGGGCCTATGCCAACTGGAGCGACCCACGGTTGACCATCATGCGCAGTGAAATTAATGAACTGGGGATCGACCCCATCCAGGTCTTTGGCTTCGCCCGCGAGCACAAGAAAAATGCCGCCGATATCCAGCTGGCGATCGATGCGATCGACATTGCCCATATCCGTCCTTCTTTAGATGTGTTCGTGATCGTCTCTGGTGACGGTGGCTTCGCTTCCCTCGCCAAAAAACTCCATGAATACGGCAAAACCGTAGTGGGTTGTGCTTACCAAAATGCTGCCAATAGAACCTTTCAAGCAGTTTGCGATCGGTTCGTGCGCGTGGCCGAACCCAGTGAAGACGAGCGCCAACGCCCCCATGGCTCCATTATCAAAACTCTCGATGGCATCGATCCGCGCAATGCCCGCCTGATCGTCCATGTGCGTCGCCCCCAGACCGGCCAGCTCGAAGAACAGGCCGCTAAAACCCGCGAAATTCTGAACTGGTACGCCAATGATCGGATCTGTCGATCGGATTTGTTGGTCAGCGGCATCCATCTCTCGGTAATCCAGCAAGCCATCAGCCAAATCATTCCAGACCTCCAACCGATTCGCTTTGGCTTCGCCAAGTTCATCGAATACATGCAATACGTCTGTAGTGGCTCCGAACTCTGCATTGCCCGGATTCCCCCCTCTCAGGTAGTCCTCCGCATGCGTAACGCCGCTCAACTCCCAGATGTGGATGTGTTGCCAGACCTGATGGCCCGTACTGCCCATTCTCTGGAAACCTATCAATCCATTCTGGCAGCGGGTTCGCCGATCTATCGGCTGCCACCCCTGCCGGATCTTTACAACATTTTTTCTTGGTTGGTGGCCCATCCATTCCAGGGCGTGGATTTAGCGACGGCCACCACGGTGATTTGCAGTGGCTTAGAGGGTAAGGTATCGGCGGAGGCAGTCAAGGTGGCTTTGCTGAGTGCGATCAATGCTGGACTATTTACTCGCGCACCGGAAGTGGCCCAGGTTTCGGAGCAGCGACTGACCTTTCGTCCGGAGTTGCGTACGCTGGCTCTAGCGGTGCAGATGTTACGTGAGGCGATCGGGCGCAAGATTGGGGTCTTCCTGGCGGAGGAAGTGGACCCGCTGATTCTGAATCGGATTCTGCCAGATTCGCTATTTTAGCTAGAGTCCTGAGTTTCAACGATTTACCAAGAGCGCTGGGAAGCATTCCAGGGCGTTTTTCGCTAAAGTGTTAAGAATTGAGAGCTTTCGATCAATTCTAATCGTTCATTAACTCTGGCAAAATTCAGCAAATTACTATGCGTTTGATTTTAATGACGGGCAAAGGCGGCGTGGGCAAGACTTCGGTGGCAGCAGCTACGGGGCTACGCTGTGCTGAACTTGGTTATAAAACCTTGGTGCTGAGCACCGATCCAGCTCACTCTTTGGCCGATAGCTTCGACCTGGAAATGGGCCATGACCCGATCGAGGTGCGGCCTAACCTGTGGGGAGCGGAGCTGGATGCGCTGATGGAACTAGAGGGCAACTGGGGCGCGGTGAAGCGCTATATTACCCAGGTGTTGCAGGCCCGCGGTCTGGATGGGGTACAGGCCGAGGAGCTGGCGATTCTGCCGGGGATGGATGAGATTTTTGGTTTGGTGCGGATGAAGCGCCATTACGATGAGGGCACCTATGATGTGCTGATTATCGATTCGGCTCCTACGGGCACGGCCTTACGCCTGTTGAGTTTGCCGGAGGTGGGGGGCTGGTATATGCGCCGCTTCTATAAGCCTTTGCAGGCGGTGTCGGTGGCTTTGCGACCTTTGGTAGAGCCTTTGTTTAGACCGATCGTGGGTTTTTCTTTGCCAGACAAGGAGGTGATGGATGCGCCCTATGAATTCTATGAGCAGATCGAGGCCCTGCAAAAGGTGCTGATGGATAATACGAAGACTTCGGTGCGGTTGGTGGCCAATCCAGAAAAAATGGTGATTAAGGAATCTCTGCGCGCCCATGCCTATCTGAGTTTATATAATGTTTCGACGGATTTGGTGATTGCCAATCGGATTATTCCTGATGAGGTGACCGACCCGTTCTTTAAACGATGGAAGGAGAGTCAGGAGAAGTATCGCCAGGAACTCCATGACAACTTTTCGCCGTTGCCAGTCAAGGAAGTGCCGCTGTTTCCGGAGGAAATGTGTGGCATGGAGGCGCTCGATCGGCTCAAAAATGTCCTGTATCCAGGGGATGAAGATCCGTCTCAGGTTTACTACAAAGAGGTGACTATGCGGGTGGTCTCGCTGGGTGCCAATGAATATAATTTGGAGCTATATCTGCCAGGGATTCCTAAGGACAAGGTGCAGTTAAATAAAACGGGGGATGAGTTGAATATTCGGATCGGCAATCATCGCCGGAATCTGGTACTACCACAAGCTTTAGCGGCGTTGCAACCGGCGGGGGCGAAGATGGAGGAAGATTATCTAAAGATCAAATTTGGATAATAGTTGAGTGGAGAGTTAAAGGATGGAGCAGCTCTGGATCGGGATGGGGTGCCAAACTGATACTGGTCTGGAGGCCATCGATTCAGCGATCCAGCGCACGCTCGATCTGCATGGTTTGCGGCTGGAATCGGTGGTGGGATTGGCTACTTTAGATAGGAAGGAAGCGATCGGTAGTTTGCTTTGCCAGCAGTATCATTGGCGACTGCGGCTATTTAGTGCTGGGTCGTTAGCGATCGTGCGGGTGCCTCAGCCGGTGGCAGGAGTAGCTGACTTGGTTGGTACTCCAACGGTGGCCGAGGCTGCGGCTTATTTGGCTGCTGGCCAGTTACTGATACCGAAGGAAATCCATCGACTATGTGGGAAATATATTACGGTGGCGATCGGCTTATCCATACCTGACTTCGATCTTGAATGCTGGTAGCTGCTCTAGGTGTTTGGTCGCGAAGCGTGCGCGAACTAGGGTTTCTAGAAAGTTGTATAAACTTTGTGCAATTCGGTCATGGGCATCGTTTTACTGTGATCGAGATCATTGACTTTTGCCGAAACTCAATAATGACGATACTTTCAGCCATATCTACTAGTGACTACAGTCTGCGGAAATGGATAAGATAGATACAATTACCCCGGAGCTTTCTATTTTTACTACCATGGCCATGCAAGTCCAAAAAGCATCTCAATCTTCCCCACTCTTAGGCGAAGGACTGCAATTGGCCTTGGCCCAGTTGTCTCTGTTTGCCCAGTCCCCCACCTTTTTAGAGCGGATGCGGACAACCTTTGGGACTAGCTGGGAAGTAGAAAAAGCCGGAGCTTTGGTCTCGGAATTAGCTACTGGCCAATTACCAAAAATCCGAGTCGTCACAGATTTAGGCGGAGCTAGCGGTGCTTACGCTGCGGACAACAACACTATTTATCTTTCCCAGCGCTTTCTGCTAGCCAACCAGAATCAGCCCCAAGCTATTGCCGATGTGTTGCTAGAAGAAATCGGTCACTCGATTGACAAGCGCCTGAACGTTACAGATACCCCCGGCGATGAAGGGGAACTCTTTGCAGCCTTGGTCAACAATCGCACCTTGAGCGCTGGGGAATTAGCGAGGATTAGAACTGAAAATGACAGCAAGAGCATTTTCTTGGGTGGCAAGCTACGCAACGTAGAGCAAGCTACCTATGGCACCATTAATGTGGATGGTAATCTAACTGACTGGGCGAGCAACGAGCGCTTGGATGTTTCTCCTGGCAGTGGGGTAGCTGGCTACGAAACCTACGGTAAGTACGCTGCTGGCAACTATGTTTTTGGGATTAAGTCCGCAGTGGCGGTCGGGCCAAACACCACTATCTGGATTGATGCAGACAGCAATGCGACAACTGGCTTTCAGGTCTTCGGCTTCGCTGGTGGTGCCGAATACAACATCAATATTGGAGCCGACGGCAAGGCCAATCTCTATAGCGGTGGTGCCGGTCAGACCTTTGTCAAGGCTTTGGACTACAGCATCAGTGCCGATGGTAAGGGTTTTGAGGTAGCTGTAGCTGGTGCAGATCTAGGAACTACGGCACCCGCCGCAATCAATCTTTTGGCCGATGTTAACGATGCGGTCTATCTGCCCGGTGATTATAGTCTGTTTAAGTACAGCGTAGCCCAAGCGACCACGGCCCCCAAAACTGTTTATGGCAACATCACCCTCGATGGAGCACTGACCGACTGGACTGCCAACGATCGACTGGATTTTCTGCCCGGTAGCGGTCAAACTGGCTACGAAGTCTATGGCAAGAACACCGTCGATGGCTATGCCTTTGCCCTCAAGTCTGCGGTGGCGATCGGTGCCAACACCACTATTTGGTTGGATACGGACAAAAACAAGACCACCGGCTACCAAATTTTTGGCTTTGCGGGCGGTGCCGAATACAACATCAACATCGCTAGCGATGGAAATGCTTACCTGTACAGCGGTGGTGCCGGTCAGAACTTCATCACCAAACTAGATTCCAAGCTCAGCCTTGATGGCATGACTCTGGAAGTGGCCGTAGGCAAAGACCGGATTGCCAGCGGCAATGGTATCAATGTCTTGGAAGATGTCAATGATGCGGTCTATCTACCCGGTGACTACAGCGCCGCTCCCTACACGATCAGCAACGCCACTGGCGGTACTACCACGAACAGTACCTACGGCAACATTAGTTTAGATGGCAGCTTGGCAGACTGGACGGCGGTCGATCGGTTAGACTACCTCCCCACAACCCAGCAATCAGGCTATCAAGTCTATGGTAAAGGTACTATCGATGGCTACGTATTTGCCGTCAACTCCGCAGTGGCGATCGGAGCCAACACCACGATCTGGCTGGACACGGATAAAACAGCTTCTACTGGCTTCCAAATCTTTGGTCCCACTACGCCCCTGAGCGTTGGAGCCGAGTACAACATCAACATTGCCAGCGATGGTAATGCTTACCTGTATAGCGGTGGTGCCGGTCAGAACTTTATTGCCAAGGTAGATGCCAAGCTAAGTACCGATGGCAAACAATGGGAAGTGGGCATCAACAAGGCCTTGCTACCAGTATCCGCCGCTGGTCTCAATGCGGTAGCTGATATTAACAACACGGTCTTCCTCCCTGGCGACTATACCCGTGCGTCTTTCACCGTCGGGGGGTCTGGTCTGCCTGCGCGCACTGATTTGGCCAAGAAAGTGGGAATTGTCTATTCGGAGACTTCTGCCAACAAATTCTTTAGCAAGCAAGCTTATAATCAGCTCTTTGCCACGGCCCAGAATCAGGCGATGCAGGCCGGTGTGCCCTACGATCTACTCACGGAAGCCGACCTGAAGGATCTGACTAAGATCGCCCAGTATGACTCGCTGATTTTCCCCTCCTTCAACAACGTCAAGGCCGCAGATGCGGGGGCG
>JANMHS010000051.1:0-126332 GCA_031375385.1 Synechococcales cyanobacterium OTE_70_metabat_200
TGGAATCACCGCAGCCTTACCCGGCTATACCAAGGCGATTTATGAAAACTTCATTGCCCGGGCTGCTAATGATGGAACGGAATTTATCACGCTAAATGATGCGCAGCAGCGGATTCGAGCTTTCGAGAAATCGAGCCTCACCGTCGACCAAGTGGGCGACATCATCACAGCCAAGGTGACTAATGCCACGGATATTGGCAAGTTTGCGATCGATATCGACCAACCAAACAAAATCATCAAGAATGTTACTGGCTACTATGCTTACGATGATGACTCGGTATTTACGACCAAGACCGGGGGCACCTATACGATCAACCTGACCAATACTGGCACCGCTGCCGACGATGTCAGCCATATTACATCCCTAGCGGCGCGATCGGAACTAGTATCCGTAACTGGCAATGGCAGTAACCTCAGCTTTAGCCTTAATGGTGAAGGTAAAGTGATTGTGGATATGAAAGCTATTTCTGCCACTCAAAACTATAGTGTGACTGGGGCCGATGCTTTTAAGATTACCGGCGACAAGATCGAGCTGACCTTTAATCAGAATATTGCCCACACTGCCAGCCTGATGATCGTGGATAGCACCGCAGGACTAACTGCTCGGAATGGTACGAATAATGCCGACACGATCAATGGTACCGCTGTAAATGAAGTTATCAAAGGTCTGAACGGCAACGACCGGCTAAATGGCAATGCCGGTAACGACTATCTGATTGGTGGTGCGGGCAATGATAGCCTATTTGGGGGCACTGGTAACGACACTTTGATTGGGGTAGATCCTTTGGGTGTCAATCCTGGTCGCGGTGAATATGATGTGCTGCAGGGCGATGCCGGCAATGATCGCTACGTACTGGGCGACGGTCTGAATGTCTACTACAACGATGGTAACAATGCTAACACTGGTCGATCAGACTACGCTGCCATCCTCGGCTTCGCTGCTGGCGACACGATTCAGCTCAAGGGCAAGGCCGCAGACTATGTACTGGCCACCGGCACCGCTCCGAATAATGGAACCCAACAGGGCACCCTGATTCAGAGCACTCTCTTTGGTCAACCAGAACTGATCGGCTTCGTTGCTGGTGCTAGTAACCTGAGTTTGACTAGTACGTCCTTCACATACCTTTAGGGTGAGCCAATTTCCAAGTTTTTTGGGAAGAAGTGGGCTGATCGTAGCTGCAGCGGGAACGCTAAGTTTTAGTGTCTCTATCCGTTGGAAAAATGAACAAGATTCTAGCTACCGCAGCCTCGATCGGTACACTGCTTATGATTGCAGCTCCATCCTATGGCCAAGTTCAGCCCCAGTCTGCCTTTGCTCCTACGATCAGCTTTGAAGGTGATAACACTAGCTGGGCCATTGAAAACCGCAGTTTTTTGTCGGATACGATGTCCCTCCGCAGCCGAGTGAGCTTTGCCAACAGTGCGCCTGGTGTAGGCACCAAGTACAGCACTTCTTTGAACTATAATTTTGACATGGGCGATCCGGCCAAGACTTTCAGTCCTTTCTTGGGAGCCGGAGTTAGCTACGAATCCGGTGTGAATAATCGCACTACTGGCTTTGCCCAAGCGGGCTTGGATATGTATTTCGAGAGTTTGATTCTGACTGGCAGCGTCGCGATTCCCTTTACTGGCGATAGTCCAATGGCTACTTCGATCGGTATCGGTTTTAAGTTCTAAATTGGGTTGCTCCGTACTATAGCACCTACAATCCAGGGGGCATTCTTTTGAATATCCCTGGCTTTTGTGTTTCGCTGGATTATTGCTGGCGAAAACCTTCGCTATTTCAGCAGGATGTCAACGGCATTGAGATAGTTGCGATCGGTGATGATTGCTGGCGGCAGTTGTTCAGCATCGATCGCGGCCTGAATCAAGTCTTTTGCCTTGATTTTCCCACTGACAGAATCAGAAATAAATGTGCCAAAACCAGGAATGCCTTGTTTACGATAAGCACCTTGGTAAGCACGAGAAACCAGCTCAAGCGGAGTTATCTCTGAGCTGACAGTATTGCCACTTGTCACTAGCATCATATAACACTCCTCTGGGATTTCCGTTTTCACTGAGGTGGCTGTGGATAGGAACGCAGCCATTGCAACCAGGACGGTGATGATTAGGCGTTTCATGCTGATAGACTTCCTGTTTGAGAAGTCGTGATAAATTCTGTATTTTCTATTTCATCTATAGCTTAATCGGCAATTATAAAGAACTTGGGAAGATGCTTTGGATACTTTCGGGAAGTGCTGGCCGATGGGGGAGTATCCGTCCTGCAGGATCGCGGGTTTTCCCAGACATGGCTGTAACTTCTAGCAGATTCCCGGAAAAGCTGTAGTAATCTGGAACGATTGTACGGAGCTGCCGATGGTTGACATTAACTTACCAGATTTCGATCGACCCACAATTTATGTAACCATTACCAACCACGGATTTGGTCATGCGGCCCGCACCGCAGCTCTAGTCGGGGAAATTCAGCGACGACTACCCGACGTGAGGGCGATCGTCACCACCACTGCTCCGCGCTGGCTGATCGCCAGCTATCTACCCCAAGACTTCGTGTACCGGCCCTACAGCTACGACGTAGGGGTCATTCAGGCCGATAGCTTGCAAATGAACCTGCCCGCCACCTTAGAGGCTTGGCAAAAAATTCGAGCGACCGAGACCGAGATCGTCGAAAACGAAGCCCGTTTCTTGCAAGAGCAAGGAGTTCAGCTCGTCCTCGCCGATGTGCCGCCCCTGGCTGGCGCGATCGCGCACCGGGCCAATGTTCCCTGTTGGGCCGCGACCAACTTTGGCTGGGACTTTATTTATCGGGATTGGGGCACCGATTTTGCCAACCTGAGCGACTGGATTAGCCGGGGCTATGGAGAGTGTGATCGGCTCTTCCGGCTACCTTTGAGCGAATCTCTCGATCGCTTCCCTCACATCGAGGATGTGGGACTGACCGGCGGCAAACCCTATTGGACAGAAGATGAACTACGGAACCAGTGGGACTTTTACCATCCCAAAGAGCGGACTGCTCTACTGGTTTTTGGTGGATTGGGTCTGCAAAATATTCCCTATCAGACCGCAGCAAAATTTCCAGACTGGCAATTTTTAACCTTTGATCGATCGGCTCCCCAGTTGCCTAACCTGCGGATTATTCCCGATCCTACTGGTGATGCCGGTCGGCCTTACCGCCCAGTGGATCTCTTTCCGCTCTGTGGCTTAGTAGTCTCTAAACCGGGCTATACCACCTATGCCGAAGCTATGATCGCCGATCTGCCAGTGGCCACCATTCCCCGCAGCGGTTTTGCGGAATCGGCTGTTATTCAAACTGGCTTGCAAGACCGTAGCTGGCACCAATTAATCGAGAGTGCCGACTTTTTTGCCGGTAACTGGGACTTTTTGCAGCGGCCGATGCTGCCGCCCCGCCAAGGCACTGGCTTGCCCAAGGATGGTACCGAATCGATCGCCCAAGCAGTGGTAGAGTATCTGGTTGCCTAGGGTGCATTCTGTGCTAATATCCGCTCTAGCATTAGCCGTCCCTCGCCCCATTCCGTCATGCCCTCGTCAGATTTCCAGCGCCGTACCAAAATTGTCGCTACGATTGGACCCGCCACTAGCAAACCCCAGGTACTGAAGGATTTAATCCTAGCTGGTGCAACGACGCTTCGTCTGAACTTTTCCCATGGCACCCATGACGACCATCTAGCCAGCATTCGTCTAATTCGGCAGGTTTCCCACGAACTGGAGCGGCCCGTAGGCATTTTGCAGGATTTACAAGGACCAAAAATTCGACTGGGTAAGTTTGCAGATGGCCCGATCGTCCTGAAAAACGGCGATCCTTTTCTATTAACTAGCCGCGATATTCCCGGTACCCAAGCCGAAAGTTCCGTCACCTACGACAAACTGGCCCAAGAAGTACCCAATGGAGCCATAATCTTGCTGGATGACGGCAAGGTAGAAATGGTCGTAGAAAAGGTGGATTTGGCCAGCGAGTCCTTGTATTGCAAGGTCGTGGTCGGCGGGAAGCTTTCTAATAATAAGGGCGTGAACTTCCCTGGGGTATACCTTTCGATCAAGGCCATGACTGATAAGGATCGGCGAGACCTGATGTTCGGTCTTGATCAAGGTGTAGATTGGGTGGCCCTGAGCTTCGTGCGCAACCCTGAGGACGTGCTGGAGATTAAGGAATTAATTGCCAACGCTGGTAAAGACGTACCGGTGATCGCCAAGATTGAAAAACACGAGGCGATCGAGCAAATGGAAGCCGTACTGTCCCTCTGCGACGGGGTCATGGTCGCCCGAGGCGATCTGGGTGTAGAGTTGCCCGCCGAAGATGTGCCAATTTTACAAAAGCGCTTGATTGCCACAGCTAACCGGCTGGGCATTCCGATCATCACGGCTACCCAAATGCTGGACAGCATGGTGAATAACCCCCGGGCCACCCGGGCAGAGATCTCCGATGTGGCCAACGCAATTATTGATGGTACCGATGCGGTGATGCTTTCTAACGAAACCGCCGTGGGTGAGTTTCCGGTGGAAGCCGTGAAAATGATGGCCAAAATTGCCATCCGTACGGAACAGGAACGCTTTAGTAGAACCCAAGAAGACGATAAGAAATCCATTCCCAACGCGATCAGTTCGGCGGCGGCGGCGATCGCCAAGAATTTAGATGCGGCGGCAATTATGTCTCTGACCAAAACTGGCTCCACTGCTCGCAGTATTTCTAAGTTCCGTCCCCACCAACCAATTTTGGCGATCACGCCCCATACGGACGTGGCCCGTCGCCTCCAAATGGTTTGGGGCGTTAATGCACTATTGGTCTTGGATCTGCCAACTACCGGCGAGACTTTTCAGGCCGCAGTCAAAATTGCCCGCACCAATAAGCTGCTGAAGGAAGGAGATTTGGTGGTGCTGTGCTCCGGTACCCAAGGGGTTGCCGGTTCCACGGACTTGATTAAGGTAGAAGTGGTGACGGCGATTCTTGGCCAGGGCAAAGGTATCGGTCAGGACTCAGTGACGGGAATTGCCCGGGTTGCTCGATCGATCAAAGATATCCAAAATTTCCGTAGTGGCGATATTTTGGTGGTCAAGGGCACCGATGCTAGCTATCTAGAAGCGATCCGCAAGGCTGCGGGCATTATCGTAGAGGAGGATAGCTTGACCTGTCATGCCGCGTCAGTGGGGTTGCGCTTGGGCAAACCGGTGCTGGTAGGAGTCAAGGATGCAACTACTAGTATCCGCGATGAATCGGTGATTACGATCGATATTCAGCGGGGTCTGATTTATTCTGGCAAGATTGATATCTAGGGGTTCACTGAATATCTGGGATAGCCCGATGTTGGTGATATGGTCAATTTGATATTTCGCCATCGTCGAGCGCATCACCCTGCTGGGGATCAAAGATCCTGAGATCTTTGTTATGGAAATACACTGATATTTCGCTGCCGATTGATTGGTTCCACCCGGCTGGCGCAATTAAATCCACTACCGCATCGGTGCCCAGTAACTGGGTTTTCACTAAAGTCTCTCGGCCCAAGGGTTCCAGGAGCATAACGGTCAACCGGAGAGTATTAGCCCCGGTGATTGCATCTAAAGATAAATGCTCTGGCCGAATGCCCAGATCAAGGTTCTTGAATTGGGGGTATGCCTGGCCCAGCGAAATGGGCTGAGAGCCAATTTGCCAGCAGCCATCACCATATCTGACCGGCAAGATATTGGTGGGCGGATTGCCCAGAAAAGTTGCCACTAGGCGATTAGCCGGTCGATCGTATACTTCTTGGGGCGTGCCAATTTGCTGAATCTTACCATTGGCCAGCACCACTATTTTATCTGCCAAAGTCATGGCCTCGGACTGATCGTGGGTGACATAGATCGTGGTGATGCCCACCTGTTGATGGAGCTTCTTGAGTTCTGCCCTCGTCTCATCCCGGAGTTGGGCATCGAGATTAGAAAGGGGCTCATCCAATAAAAAAACCTGGGGTTGGCGGACGATCGCCCGGCCCAGAGCCACACGCTGCTGCTGGCCACCAGAAAGCTGGGGCGGCTTGCGCTCTAGTAAGTGGCTGATGTTCAGCATCTGCGCTGCTTTTTGAACTTGACTTTTAATGAAATCCGCTGGGGCTTTGCGCATTTTGAGGCCAAAGGCCAGATTTTCGGCCACACTCATGTGGGGGTAGAGAGCGTAGTTCTGAAAAACCATAGCCACATCTCGATCGCGGGCCGGTACCTCATTAACTAACCGATCGCCGATATAAATCTGACCGTCAGAGACCGTTTCCAAGCCAGCAATGCTGCGCAGAATCGTGGACTTGCCGGAGCCGGAGCCACCCACCAACACCCAGAATTCGCCATCAGGAATAGTCAGGGATACTCGATCGACCACCGTTTGCTGGGCATATTGGCGGGAAATTTCTACCAACCGAACTTCAGCCATGACTAAGACTTTTTGCCATCGTTGCTACCATGGGCCACAGAGCGGATGGCCTGCACGGCTGGCATGGCCATCCGCACCAATCCACTGGGATTTACGGCCCGCCGGGTACCCTGCCAGAGTCTGGCCCACAGGGGGTTGTGTACCAGTTGCTGCACTGCTGGAGCCAGATTGCGGCTCCAGCGCCGCCAAGCAATGGCACTGCGCCGGGATAAACCGCGCCATCGAACGGAGGCCGCAGCGGTGGTGACGAGCGAGCGATCGCCATATTTATTGCGAATTGTCTCTACCAATGATCCATGGATCAACTGATAGCGATTTTCCGGCTCCGCCTTCGTGCAAGTTACCAAACCAGAACCAGCCAGAATATTCAAGAGCAGTAGCAGCTGGGCGTAATAATTGTGCTGGTGAGCCATCAAAGCCACTCTTTTGCTCCGCTTGGGTTTATCAATATCCTGAAGATTGCGGGTGGCTGGCAACAACTGGGAAAAAGTCCGCTGGGGGCACTGACCCCGACCATCGGTCAACAAAAACAGCGTGGCCAGCACTGCCTCGTAGTTATCGCGACCGCAGTCGCGAATGCTCTCGTCTAAAGCCCTTTCAATCAGACACTGCTGGGGTTTGAGGCCCAATTGTAGGTATTGACCAATGGTTTTAACGTTCTCCGCTTGGAGCTGGGCACCTAACACTTGCAACTGAATTGGCGGCACTTCACCATATTCATCGGCCAAATCCGCCACAAATTGTTCGGCCAAAGCTGGTTCTAGGTAATAGCGACAGTTGCTAGTCAAGCGCTCGATCACACTACAGGCTTGGTCAGCACTGAAATTGCGCAATTGATAGCGAACTTGTCGATCGAGCAGACTATAACCAATCGTTGGCGGAGCTTCTCTGCCAGCGAATCGCAAATCTAAAAATCGTTCGCAATCCAATAACTGATGCAGATTTTCCTGCCGGATGCCCAGACAAATTTTGACATGGGGCAGGGCCAGACAGCTTTGGAGGAATTTATAGAACTCTAAACGTTGCTGGGGTGTGGGCAAGGCCAGAAAGAATTCCTCAAACTGATCGAAAACCAGTACGGTGGCTAGATTGCTATTGATATTGAAGTAGAGCTGTTGGCGGACTCGTTCCACCTCGGCAGAACCGGGCACCGTGGCCAGTCCGCTGGCTTGAGATAGACTTTCAGATAGAGTGGTAGGCCAGTCGTGATAGTCCTGTTGGCAAGCCACCACCACCGATCGGCCTTGCAGAGTGCTATCCATTAAGGCTGGAATTAAGCCTCCTTGCAGCAGAGCCGTTTTGCCCATGCCATTTTCGCCATGAATGACCAGTAGCGATCGCTCTTCGTCGCCTAAACGCTCCAAAATGGCCCGCACATCCTGCTCTCGGCCCAAAGCCGAAATGGCACTGGGATGATCGGGAGCAGCAGCGGTGCCCACAAAAGCGGCTAAGCCTTTCTCGTAGCGAATTACCTGCTGCTGCTGCTTGATCTGGAAAGATTCCCAGAACTGGCCCGTATGGTAATACAACAACCGCAGCTCTTGCATCACATCCAAATAGAGCTGGACATTGCCATCGGGAGTCACCAGGGACTTGGCCTGTTCCAGGCGGTCTAGGGCGCTGCCAAATTCACCGGAGCGAGCTTCGGCCTTGGCGACCTGGAGTAGGTAGCGAGCCAAGTTGGCATTGCCGATTTGCGATTGGCTGGGATCGGCCACCTCTTGGGTGAGATGTAAGGCCCGTCGGGCTCGATCCGCCGCTCGATCGAAATCATTATTATGTAGAGCCACCTCTGCCAAAAAGCCATGGGCTTGGGCCAGATTTAATGGCTGGTCTTGCATCTCTCGCTGGTTGAGGGTGCTGTTCGCAATATTTTCTAGTTCCAGCCAGTTGCCCAAGGCCCGCAAGGTGTCGCCCGTGAGAGTCAGCACCTGTACCACCAAGTCGAAGCGCTGTTGCTGCTCGAAAATCCTGACTACCGATAGGAAAGTATCTCTGGCTAATTGCCAACTGGCTTGGCCCACGGTACCAGCGGCCTGAGCTTGCTGATAGTAGCAGTAGCCCATGTGCAGTTTGACTAAGGCCCAACGAATTTGCAGCGTATCGTGGGTGAAAGAGTTCAACTCACCACTGGCCGTTTGGCCCTGCATTTGCTCCCAAATATTCAGGCTTTTTTGATAATGCACCAAGGATTTACCAATTTCGCCATCGGTTTGATAGTCTCGGCCCAGGATCAGGTGCCAGGTGGCCGTGAGAGCCAAGGGCACTGCTTCCCGATGATTCAGATCTTTAGTGGCGGCCTTGAATTCACGGCGTTGCCGAGATTGTTCGCCGAAACCAATCTGATGGTTGTCAGCAAATCGATCGATTCCCCGGGCCACGATTTCGGCAAACAGTCGATCGGAACATTCGCGCCAGAGAATATCTAGGTCTGGATCGCTGGCTTTCAGGGTAATACAAGTGACCGCATTAGCATAGAAGCGCGGCGCTAACTTCACTAGATTGCTGCAAGATTCTTCGGTTAGCCACAGGATGATCGGCAAATGGCAGCGATTAATCAGTTCGGACTGTTCTACTTCTAGGTTACGGAGGAGAGAGGAGGCATTCTGAATATCTTCTAGCCCCGTCACCATCAAAGCCTTTTGGCGGTAGTGAGCGGTGGCATTGATAATTGGCTGCCAAATGGTTTCTAGCTGTTGGGGAAAGGCTAGTTCTTGAATCTGGACAGGACAAGCAGACTTCAAGCTGGGGGCACAGCGCCGCTGGAGTGCCTGATAGTTACAACGCACAATCATCAGAGCAAAACGACCTTGGGCCAGGGTGATGGCTCTGGCTAGGGTAGCCAGGGCCTGCTGATTTAGTTCATCAATATTTTCTGGTGCATGGACAGAGGCCATAATTAGTTCCGCTACCCTGATGTTTTTGATGGCGCGAGGCCCGGCTGTTTTCCGGCAAGGCAATCGCCACTTGGTTTATTTTAATAGTATTTCGTTGCGCTGCGGATCTCCTAGATCGGGAGGAACCAGATTCCGACGGGCGATCGCCACCGGAGAACCAGTTGGGGTGCCCCAAGTAGTTTGCCAAGTTTGTAAAAGTTTATCTTGTTGCTGGCGTAGTTGGGCAATTTGACTGCCGCGATTGATAATCGTGAACCACACGAGGCCGCGCTGGCGGGTGGGCAATACCCCACTGAGGGCACTGACTTCTTTCAGGGTTCCGGTCTTGACCGTAGTGCCCTGGGGCATGTGTCGATCAAGCATACTACCTTTGGTATCTAGCCCGAAAGAGGGGAAAAAATCCGCCAGGGTCAAGCCTTGGGATTGGGCTTGGCGCTGGATAGCCCGCAGAATCTGGCTGGCCCCATGGGGAGCAATTTGGTTCTGGACTCCTAGGCCGGAACCGTTGACTAGTTGGATCTCAGTCAGGGGAACACCGGCTTGGGTAGCGGCAATTTCCATCACTTGGCCGTGACCGCCTACTCCATCGGCCAACATCTGGGCGATCTCGTTATTACTGTAGATGTTCATCTCCCGCAGGATAGCTTGGAGGGGCAGGGAGCGATGGTGAATTAGGGGTTGGACTGTGGTGGGACTGATGGCTGTCAGAACTACGGGGCCGCCGATCGCCACCTGAAATTTACCCAAGGTCTGCAGCTTGCTAATTTGAGCTTTGATCACATTGACATCTTTGAGCTGCGCGGCGGTCAGGCTCTGGGCCAAAGTTGCCCCACTCAGTCCTCGCTTCAGTAGATCTCCAGCTTGCTGGGGATCTCGCTGGTAGTTCATGGCGAAGTTGCCCGTCATCAGCAAGTTACCAGTGACGCGCTGGATCCCGATTTGGTTGAGACTGTAGGCCAGGGCCTGCGCATCTTCCCACACAAACAGCGGATCCCCATTTCCTTGCACCACCAGATCACCATTGAGGGTGCCGGTGGTTTTATCTAGGCTGCCAGTCATGCCGATCAAGGTGTCAAAGCGCTTGTTGATGCCCCAGGTTTTAATGGCTGCCAAGGTGGTGGCGCTCTTGGTCAGGGAGGCCGCGGGCAGCGGTTGACCGGCCTGGTGACTCAATAGATTGATGCTATCGGTCTGGATCCAAATCCCCTGTTTGCCAGGGTCTAAGCCCATCCCTTTCAATGTTTGCAGATAGCCATCGGTGGCCTGCTGGATCTGGGGTTCCAGGGCGATCGGAGGATTCAGCAGCGGTGCTCCCTGCCAGGTACTCACCAAGGGCACCGGATCGGCGTTTTTGGGCAGAATATTGTTGTTTTGCAGCCATTCGTTGGCTATGCCGGAGGCCAGGAGATCTAACATAACCAATGGAGCGGGGATGGTGACAATCCTATTATCGGGTCGCGGGGTAATCGGCGATCGAATCCATAGAAATCCTGGGAATCAGTGGATTCGATCGCCCCCAGCTACTTCTCGGTCAACTGGGTCAACACTTTGTTGGAACGCTCCACAAAGGCATTCATGGAATCTGCATTGAAACCCTTTTGAGCCATCAGAGCCAAGTCATAAATATGCTGACAGAGGGTATCGACCAGCTCTTGTTGGGCGGAGGTGCCGTCGGGCTGGACGATCGCGCTTTGGGACATGGCTGCTAGGTTCTGGATCAGGGGATGGGCGGTGTTCACCATCAAAATATGTTCTTCCGGAAACTCAGGCAACTGCTGCTGCATCATCGCCATCATTTCCTGCATCCGCCGTTGCTCCTCCGGTAGCAACACCATGGCTGGGGGCACCGCTGCCGGATTGTCACTCTTCAGGGACTCGGTGCGGATGGTCAGCTTCGGCTTGCCCAGGGCTTGGGTGAAGAGATCTTTGGCTCGATCACCCAGGGTCTTATTAGTGGCGGGATCGACGATTTCCGGGGTGTCTTTTTCCAACAGCGAATCATCCAGATCGGAATCGATTCGCGAGAACTTCACTTCCCGAAATTCCTGTTCGAGGAAGCTAGCAAAGTGATTGTCAATAAAGGAATCTAAGAACAGAATCTCGATGCCTCGGCTTCGATAGAGGCTGACATAGGTGGCTTGGCTCACCGCATCCGTACAGTAGAAAACTCGGTTTTCGTGCTTTTCTTTGTTCCGCTCCAGGTATTCCTGAAGGGTAGTGTAGTTTTCGCCCCCAGTGGCTTGCCAAGCGTCATCTTCGGCAACTGGTGCAGCCTCAAAGGTGGTGCGAAAAATGGTGATGTCTGCGGCTTGCTTCTTGAACTTTTCATCGTTCATCATGCCGAACTTGACGAAGGTGCCCAGGTCTTGCCAAGCATTCACATAGGCCGCTCGATCGGTCTGATAGATATCCTTGAGTTGGTCGCCGACTTTTTTGGCAATGTAGTCGCCGATCCGCTTGACCGTGCGATCGGCGGTCAAGGCACTACGGGAGACGTTCAGGGGAATATCGGGACTATCGATGACTCCCCGTAAGGGCGTGAGGAATTTGGGGATCACTTCCTCGCAGTTGTCACTGACAAATACTTGGTTGCAGAATAACTTGGCCTGTCCCTTGGTGACGTCAATATCTGGCTTCAGCTTAGGAAAGAACAGGATGCCGTTCAGCAAAAAGGGGTAATCAGTGTTCAGATGCACCCACAGCAAAGGCTCTGGCTCAAAGGGATACTGGTAGCGATAGAACTCCAGGTAGTCTTCCTTGGTCAAGTTTTGGGGCGATTCTTTCCAGAGGGCGCGCTGTTTGTTGATCTGTTCTTCGACTAGTTCGATCGGTTCGCTATCATCGGCTTTTTTCTCAAAGAAAATGGCTACGGGCATGAAGTCGCAGTAGGTTTTGACCAGCTGCCTAATCCGGGCTTCTTCGATGTATTCCAGTTCTTCTTCCTGGAGCGTCAGGGTAATGGTCGTGCCTCTGGTAGTCCGCTCCGAGTCGCTGAGGGTGAACTGGGGAGAGCCATCGCAAGACCAATGGACGGGGGTGGCCCCTTCTTTGTAGGAGAAGGTATCGATCTCCACTAAGCTGGCTACCATAAAGGACGAGTAAAAGCCCAGGCCGAAGTGACCAATGATCTGTTGGTCGTTGCTTTTCTGGTACTTTTGGATGAATTCTTCGGCACTGGAGAAGGCCACTTGGTTGATGTATTTCTTCACCTCATCGGCGGTCATGCCAATGCCCGTATCGCTAATTGATAGGGTCTTCTTGTCTTTGTCGATTGCCAGCGTAATTTTGGCTTCACCCAGGTCGCCACTCAGTTCCCCGGCCATGGAGACCATCTTGAGCTTGCCGATCGCATCTACGCCGTTGGCTATCAGTTCCCGCAGAAAAATCTCGTGATCCGTATAGAGAGATTTTTTGATGATCGGGAAAATATTCTCGGTATGGATCGTGATATTGCCTTGTTCGCTGATCGTAGTCATCTTTTTTAAAATATGCTGTGGAGAATCTTTCCTCCGAAGCTATCACATCAAGCCCCGCAGAGCTTGGTGAAATTTCCGCACTTAAGGATCTTGTGGAAAGCTATTTCTCTCAGGCAAAATGTAGCGAGGGCGACAATTCAAATGGTTTTATTGAGACCGTCGAAAGGATAGTCATGGAACTTTGTGAAAGGTGATAAAAGTATATTAAACTTAGACCATTCCAAAGGCTTCGGACTTGCAGCGGTGAATGTTTCTTGGAAAGGAAAGCTTCGCCAACGCCATTGGTTCAGAGTATCAATCACTTCGTTCGAGGGTGTAATTCACAGTGGAGAGGAGTAAATTGGGTCGATTGTTCCAGCGACGTCCGGCAGAGGCGTTGAATGCTGCTGGCGACCAGCAGGCAGTAGAATCCCCGCATCCAGTAGATGCACCCACCGAACTGGAAAAGTCCGAAATGTACGAACCACCGGGGGAGTTGGCCGCCCTGGCTAACTCTGTCAGTAAGTTGATCGTCCCGGCGGTCAAGGTCGATCCCTGGTCGATATTCTGGTTGGTGGCCGTAGCCTTGACCGCCGGAACTGGCCTGTTGAGCTTGCTGCTGCTGACCGCCGTGCCCCCAGTACCGGACTGTAAGCATATTTCGATCATTGCGACAGATAGTGAACGCCTTTACTGCGCCAAGTTAGGTGCGGAGACTAATAAGAAAGCGCAGGTGATCGCAGCTATCAATTTAGTCAAGGGTTGGTCGGAGATCGATCCTCTCTACAACGACGGCAAGTCCCTTTTGGGTGACTGGTCTAAGCAGCTGCTGCGCTTGACCAAACTGGAACTGGCCAACGGCGGCAATCTGCAGCAGTCGATCGCCGATGTCAAACAAATCCCCGCCCACAGTCCGGCCTATCAAGATGCCCAAGAATTGATCTTGCAGTGGGAAGAGCAGTGGAGTGATGGCAAAGACATCACCGTCGAGTTCAAACAAGCTTTGCAAACCTTCGATTGGAATGCTGGCTACGGTTACTTGGCTAAGGTGCGCTCTTTTAAGAGTGCCTATTGGTACCGGACTAAGTACCACGAAATGTCCATCGAGTTCGCCAAGCAAAAGGATGGCTGGGATGCTTTCCAAGCTGCCGATCGGGTGGCCAAGAATCGGGAGAAACTGCCGGAATTCTTCAGCGACGATCCAGACAACCTGGCCAAGGCCATTTCCATGGCAGCGACGATTGGCTCCAATACTTACATCAAGCCCCACGCTCAGGCCCAGAGAGCTTTCTGGAGCCGGAAACTGTTGGCGTTGGCCGCGGCTAATTATGCAGTTCGCAATTATGGTGAGGCGGCGGCCATCGCTCAAAAAGTGCCCCAAGACGTGCCAGCCTATGCCGAGGCCCAGTCTTGGATTTCCCTGAGCAAAGCACCCAGCGAAAGGCTGCCGGCCCGGCGCAGTGTTTTAGCCGAAGCCCACGAAGTGGCCCAGGCGGGTACCGTAGCGGCGGCCCGCAATGCCATTGAGATCGCCAGCAAAATTCCCAGCGGCCAACCCCTATATACGGAAGCCCAGGGGAGCATTGCTAACTGGAACAGCATTCTGCAGTATGGTGCCGACCAGCCCATCCTAGAAAAGGCGCGGGCTCTGGCGAAGGCTGGGGATCTAGATGGAGCAATTGCCACTGCCAAGACCATTGGTTCCGATCGAGGATTGTATCGTGCCGCCCAAGGTGATATCGCAGTATGGACTGTGCAGTTACCCCTGGCCAAAAATATCAAGATATTTAAGGCAGCGGAGGTTCTGTTCCTAAAGGGTAATGCCCAAGAAGCGATCGACCTAGGTAAAACAATTCCAGAAGATAGCAACCTCCACAAGCCGATGCAGCAGTATATTAAGTACTGGACTTCCACGATCAAGACCAAACCCAAGTCCAGTGTCCCCACTGAGGCCAAACCATAGCTTTTTCCCATGAGCGCACCCCATCGAAAACACTGGCAGCAAATCGGTCTCCAGCAGATCGAACGAGAACTGTTGCGCCTAGAGCGCCTGCTCCAGCGTAACGACCTACCTACAATCGATCGACTATTTTGGCAAGGGCGCAGGCGGGAGCTGAAGAGCGCGGCTTGGTTCCTCGGTCGCTGGCAGCCATCACCCAGCCAAATATTGACAGTGGCAGACTCCAATCTGCTCGTGGTCGCCCCAGCGGCAGAAATCGTGCAGCCCCAGAGTTGGGAACGGTTGCTGGGTTTTTATGCCGATCGGGCGCTAGAGAATTGCACCGATCGCACCCTGGAGCTAGATATTCTGCGGCCAGATTGCGGCCAGCGGTTGTTGCGATCGGTAGCTGAGCAGTTCCAAGCAACCATGTCAGAACTGCCAGGTATTTCACCGGAGCGGCTGGTGGCCTTGGAGAACAGTTTGCTGGCCGATCTCTGGTTGGGCAGTAGCGAGCGTTTTTTTGGCCGTTACTATAGTCTGGCGGTGGAGGGTCGAGAGCAATCGGTGATGGAGGCTCTCCAGCTCGATCGGGAGCGAGTGCTCGCAGAATTACGAAAGATTCCTTTGACTACGGAGTTGTTCCAATATTTGCTCTGCCAGCAAGATATCTATGTGGACAATCGCCTGCAACCTCATGGCAGTATGCCCGCAGAGGCCCAGGTGCGCAATATTCTATCCAACCTGTTGGTGCAGTTAGCCAACGCCGTTTTGGCTCCCTTTCTGAATCGTTTTGGTGAGCTAGAGCCGGTCAAGCAACAGTTCTATCGCCCGCAAATGTTAGCGACGAGGGATCTGGCGCGTTTTCGTAATCATCTTGCTTGGCAGTATTATCTAGATTGTCATTACTGGCAGCCGATCGCCATGTTTGAGAGTCGCCATCAGCTCCTGGTCATCAAAGATGGCGGCATTTATCCGCAGGCAATCTATGGGCCGCGCCGTCAGGAACTGGAACAGCTGCGCGGTCTGCCTTGGTTATTGACAATCTCCCTAGAGCTGCGAGATGCGATCGTGCCCTTGGCCCAGGCCACTAGCACCCTGGTAGGAAATGTTTTGGTCTATCTGCTCACGGAGGTCGTTGGTCGAGGATTGGGCCTAGTCGGCAAGGGTATCATCCAAGGACTCGGCCAAGCCCTCCAGGAAAAACGTTAGTTAAGTTGGAACATTTGCTGATACTCTGTGTCTTAGGATTCAGGCCGGATGCGTTTAGTAGAATACTCCACCATGAATCAGTCAATCTCACTATCTTGGTCTTCGCTGGAGACTGGGATCCCCCACCAGAGAGTGCAAGTAGACAAGCTATCCAATAACGAACTCATCTTACAGGCCCAGATTGGGGTCAGGCCAGATCGAGCAGCCTTGACTGAGCTAATGAAGCGCTATCGCTCCCATGTGGATCGTCTGCTCTACCATTTGGCCCCCGATTGGCAAGATCGGGCTGACCTATCTCAGGAGGTCTGGATTCGGGTTTATCGGAATATTAAAAATCTGAATGAACCGGAGAAGTTTCGGGGTTGGCTGAGCCGGATTACTACCAATCTGTTCTATGACGAGCTGCGCAAACGTAAACGCAACAGTCAGCCGCTTTCCCTCGATGCGCCGATTTTATTGGATGGCAGCGAGCTAGATTGGGAGATAGCTGCCGATGGTCCTAGTCCCGAAGACAATATGGCCACCACCGAATTTTACGATCAGTTGCGCAAAGCGATCGCCGAACTGCCCGAGGCTTTCCGCCAGACCATTATTCTGCGGGAAATCGATGGCCGCTCCTACGAGGAGATTGCCGAAGTGACTCAGGTTTCGATCGGGACGGTCAAATCCAGGATTGCGAGAGCTAGACTGCGCTTGCAGGAACAGCTCAGCGATTATTTGGGAGCCTGATCGTTTTTCGTAAACTTTAGTGCATATTAAGTTACTAGTCCTTAATCATTAGTTAGAATAAATTCCTTGAGTGGGTAGCCCGGAGCCAGAACTATGCCAGACCAAAACGTTGTCGATAAAACCGAAAAATTTGAATTATTGAGTGCTTACCTCGACAATGAGGTGACCGCAGCAGAGCGCCAGCAGGTAGAGCTGTGGCTGAAAGAAGATAGCGCTTTCCGCATGATGCATCAGCGACTGCGCTCCACTCAGCAATCTTGGGTCGAGATGCCCATGGGCGAGACCGTAGCTCCAGCTAATAATTATGCCGAGGAAGTGTTTGCTAAAATCGACCAACGTCGTCAGCGTAATTGGCTAAAGATCGGCGGCGGTGCTTTGGCGGCGGCGGTGCTGACCGTTGGTGGTACGCTCGCTGCTGGCTGGGATGGCTTTAGCAACCCCATGCCCCAGATGGCCCAGGCTTCCTTGCCAGCCAACGCTCCTGCTATCCCAGAGTTTATTCCCAACCCAGCACCGTTGATGGTAGCTTTGAATAAGCCGATCGTGAATATCGCTCCCGTTAAGCCGAAGATGGTCGAAGAAACTGAATACGACCCCCTAGACTTGGTGGAAGACGAAATATAGTTTTGTTCTACGTAAGTTAAGATTCATTTCCCGCGTTCTGCGGGATTTTTTTATGTCTGAAGTTGAAGAAATCATTGCCAACTATGCCGCTGGGTATTTTCTGATGGCCGACGAAGTAACCGGTCTTCAGTGGTATAGCAGCCTGCAGCGGGCGATCGTGCCCTTGGATGAGCGCTTTCGTTATCCCAAGTCTTTACGTCGATCGATCCCGCGTTTTCAAGTACGGATCGATCGGGCATTTAGTCAAGTGGTGGAAGGCTGTGCCGATCGGGCTGAGACCTGGATTTCTGAGGATTTAAAGAATATCTATCACTTACTGCACCAAGCAGGTTGGGCGCACAGCTTTGAAACTTGGCAGGGCGATCGGCTAGCGGGGGGGATTTTGGGCATTGCGATCGGCGGTGCTTTCATCGGCGAATCGATGTTTTACCAAATCCCCGAAGGCTCAAAAGTAGCGATGGTACAGCTGGTGCAACACCTTAGAACCCAGGGCTTTACCCTGTTCGATGCCCAGATGCAAAATCCTCATTTGGAGCGCTTTGGAGCCCAAGAAATTGACGCGCAGCTATACGATGAATTATTGGCGATCGCCGTGGCTCGGCCCTGTGAATTTCAAACAAACGGGGGTCGCTGAGACCCAATCTATCATCTACCCGTAGCCATGCTCGGCCAAAAACTCCAAAGTCACTGGCGAACTACTGGGCCGCAATAATCCCTCCACATACTTGCTCAACACATCCCCTTCCAAATTCACCAAATCCCCAGCCGCTAGGGCTGATAGGTTGGTTGCTTGATAGGTGTGGGGAATAACAGCTACCGTAAACCAGTCATCACCGCAGTTGGCCACCGTGAGGCTGATCCCATTCACCGCAATACTGCCTTTAGAGACGATGTACTTACGGATCGGCTCTTGCCAAGGCTGGGGTGGGGGTAAGGTAAAGCGCAGCTCCCAAGCTGCCGCCGTTGCTTTAGCTACAGCTAACTGGCCCCAGCCATCCACATGGCCCGTCACAAAGTGGCCGCCGATCTTGCCCCCAGCCCGCAGGGAAGTTTCCAAATTCACCGATCGCCCAGCTTGATTACCCAAGGTAGAGCGCTGCCAAGTTTCTGGCGAAACCGTGGCGATAAATCCATTGGCCAAAACTCGCTCCGCCGTCAGACAGACTCCATCGACAGCAACGCTATCACCGATCTCCAAATCTGCTACTATGACACTGGCTGCGGCTGAATCGATCGCGATTTCGACCTTGTCGTCTGCCAAAACTCGTATCTTACCCCGGGCCTGAACCAGTCCTGTAAACATTTATTTTCAGTCAAAATGCTAACCCGATTGTAGCGTTCATGAGTCATGCTATGTACATGCCCAAACTCATTACACTTGGTTGGCCTTTCGATTCTCGTTCCGTTCGCGTAGCGTCTGCCTTTGCAGAGAGGCTCCACCAATGGCAGCAAGTATCTAACAGATTGCCGAATGTTTCTGAAATTTAGCCGATATTTCCTAACCTAAGAGGTAGAAGTCCATGATCGAAATGAAGGTAGCCGGGATCGCCCTAGATGCAGTCTCTCGCAGTCCGATTATCTTGTTAAAAGATGCTTCCGACCGCCGTGCGCTGCCGATTTATATTGGTCAAGACCAGGCTAAGGCAATTATTAATGCCCTAGAGAAGCAGGCTCCACCGCGCCCCTTTACCCACGACCTGATTGTCAATCTGTTGGAAAGCTGTCGGGTGACGATCGATCGGATTTTGATCAATGCCTTACAGGACAATACCTTCTACGCCGTAATCGTGATCGAGCAAAATGGCGTTTTCAAGGAAATCGATGCCCGCCCCAGCGATGCGATCGCCCTGGCAGTGCGCTCGAAGGCTCCTATTTGGGTGATGGAAGAAGTCATCGCCGATGCCTCGATTCCGGTCGATCGAGATGCGGATGAAGAAGAACGCCAAGCATTCAGCAATTTTGTGGCCGACCTGCGTCCATCGGATCTGATCAAGCGTAGTGGCTATAAGCTAGAGGGCTAGCTTGCAGTACCGGCGGTTGGGTCGTACCGAACTCCCCATCTCCTGTTTTTCGCTGGGCACCATGCGCTGCCTGGCCTCACCGGAGGTCTACTACCGCACGGTGGTCGCCGCCCTAGAGCAGGGTGTTAATCATCTGGAAACTGCTCCCAGCTATGGCCCCAGCGAAGAATATTTGGGCCAAGCATTGGGTCGAGGCTTGGCTCGGGCAGATTTGTATATCACTAGCAAGCTTTTGCCCTCGGTGGAAAATGTGGAGCAGGAGCTACAAGCCATCCTCGCGCGGCTGCGGACTGGCTATTTAGACTGTATTGCGATTCATGGAATCAACCGACCGGAACATTTGACTGAGGCGATTGAGCGGCTGGTTCCGGCTTTGCAGCAAGCCCAAGCAGGGGGCATCGTCAGGCATATTGGCTTCTCGACCCATGGAGATTTGGATTTGGTCACCCGGGCGATCAAGACGGGTCTTTTTTCTTTTGTCAATCTTCATTACTACTATTTTTCCCGAAAACTGGCTCCGGCGATCGAGCTAGCCCAAGCCCAAGATATGGGCGTTTTTATTATTTCGCCCGGCGATAAGGGTGGCCAATTGTTTCAGCCTTCAGCCAAACTGCTGGAACTATGTCAGCCCTATACGCCCCTGGCCTTGACCTATCGCTGGCTGTTGCAAGATGAGCGGGTGACAACGCTGAGCGTAGGGGCAGCTAGACCGGAGGAGTTGGTGGCACCACTGGCGATCGGGGCTGGGCCATTGGATGAATTGGAAGCAGCGACGCTGGAGCGATTGGCTCAGTATTTGCAAGCTGCGCTGGGAGCTGATCTCTGTCGCCAATGTCAGGCCTGTTTACCCTGTCCGGAGGATATTGCCATCCCCGAGATTCTGCGCCTGCGCAATTTAGCGGTGGCTTACGATATGACTAGTTACGGCCAGTACCGCTACCGGATGTTGGAAAATGCTGGTCATTGGTTTCCGGGGCAGCGGGGTCACCACTGTACGGATTGCGGCGACTGTTTGCCGCGCTGCCCGCAAGCATTAAATATTCCCAAGTTGCTAGGGGATGCTCACGCTCGACTACATTCGGGCGAAGGCCGCAGGCTGTGGGACAACTGAGGGATGCTAGGATGTTGTCCTAGTTCTCCGTTAGCAAAACATCGCCGCTGGCGAGTCGCACAATCTATGCTGAGATGGCTGAAAAGACTGTGGTCTGCAATTCTACTGGGTGGTCAGGTGCTGATCCACATTCTCAAGCTGAAGTTTAACTACACGAACACAGTGGAGCAGATGAATGTGGTGGGCCCTGGCTCCTTCTTTATCTCGCTGCTGATTTCGACCACCGTAGGTATGGTGTTCACGATTCAGGTGGCCCGAGAATTCATTAGTATCGGAGCCGGTCAGGCCGTAGGTGGTGTTTTGTCTTTGGCTTTGTCGCGGGAGTTGGCTCCCGTCTTAACGGCGGTGGTGGTGGCTGGCCGGGTGGGTTCGGCCTTTGCGGCGGAGCTGGGCACCATGAAGGTCAGCGAACAGATCGATGCGCTTTATATTCTCAAGACCGATCCGGTGGACTATCTGGTGATTCCTCGCCTGATTGCCTGCTGCATCATGGTGCCCCTGTTAACGATCATGTCTTTGGGAGCTGGTCTCTTTGGGGGCTTTATGGTTGCGACCAGGGTTTTTAACATGTCTGAAAAGGTGTTTATTGAATCTTGTCAGAATTTTTTGAATGATTGGGATATCACCAGTGCCATGATCAAGGGGGTCTGTTTTGGGGCCTTGATTGCGATCGTAGGTTGTAACTGGGGGATGACCACTAGTGGAGGAGCCAAAGGAGTGGGGGAATCGACGACCGATGCAGTGGTAATGTCGCTATTGTTGATTTTCATCTCGAATTTCTTTCTCTCTTACTTGATGTTCCAAGGTGCTGGTAACTCCGTAGGCAAGGCATTTTAAGACTTATGGCTGCATCTGATTTTCCGCTATCTGAAATAGCCGATCGACTCTTGGTAGAACTCAACCAAGCCGAAGCGGCGATCGACCTGGGCCGAGCGGCCCTCTATGTGGCCCAGACGGCTTATCCAGAATTGGAGGTGGATGCGCAGTTGGAACTTTTGGATGAAATGGCTGCGGGGGTGGCCGAGCGCTTGCCGGCCTCTCGTTATCCCCTCCGGATGATTCAAACCATCAATGGCTATCTCTATGGAGAAATGGGTTTTCATGGCAATACCCAAAATTACTACGATCCCTGTAATAGCTTTCTGAATGATGTGCTGGCCAGTCGCCAGGGGATTCCGATTACTTTGGCGGTGTTGTACCTGGAAATTGCCCGCCGGATCGATTTTCCGATGGTGGGCATTGGGATGCCGGGACACTTTTTGATCCAGCCGGATTTTGAGGAGTCGGACATTTTTGTGGATGCTTTTAATGGCGGCGAAATTCTGTTTGCCGAAGACTGTCGCCAAAAGTTAATGCAGATCTACCAGCAAGAGATCCCTCGCCTGACGCCTGAATTGCTGCCAACCGTCACGAAGCGGCAAATAGTTGGTAGAATGCTCAATAATTTATTGGGCATCTATCTAAATTCGCGAGAGATGGAGCGAGCCGTAGCAATTCAAAGTTTATTGGAAGTCCTATAGCTCAGATTTTGCATAGCACTTCCAAATTCAAAAATCCTGTGGGCTGAAACATTGAGTCTTCATGCCGTCCGCTGATGCAGATGACGTTAGACTGGATACGATCATACACACTAATTTTACAGTATCTGATACTCGATGTTCAAGTTTTTGATGGAATGGAGGTTTTAGTGTTTGCCAGTCCCAAAATCCCCCATGGAATTCGTTGGTAGGGGCGCAAGCGATGCGCCCCTACCAGCGTATTCAGTAATCCCCAAGAATTTTCGGCAGCCACATTAGGCTTTTATGAATTCAATAGGTTCCATCGTACGCAGCCGCAACGGATAAACTATTTGATTGCAATCCTAATGCTCAACCTTGAGAGATTCGGATTAGGCATCGTACTGTTGATCATTATGGATCGCGGAGTCTGAAAAAGAGTTGAAGCCTATTGGACAGTGGTATTTCTGAGGAAATCCTTGTAGGATCCAAAATAGATTAGAATTTTGCTCCACTCCTATGACTAGTGTTTCCCCATGTCCCGTCCCCCAAGAACAGCAGCCGATCAACGAATATCAGGCGCTGCAAGAGTCTTGGTTCTTTAAGTGGGGTAAGCTGGGCCTGCCAACCTACAGCTACAAGCTTTTCCGGATCTGGGTTGGCGGCCTACTAATTAGCGGCCCGATCGCCCATGTTAGTTTTCCTTGGCAGCGCGAATTTCTGCACTTTGCCCTGACAGCCACTGGTGGATCGATGTTTTTTGTGGCCCTGACTGCTATCTATCTCTACAGTGGTTGGTCTCATGTGGCTCGTCGCCTGCGGGCGGCCAGCGTGCCCTACGAAGAATCTGGCTGGTACGATGGGCAGATTTGGACAAAGACAACTGCGGTGCTAGACCGCGATCGGCTCTTAGCCATCCATGAAGTCCAGCCGACCATTCGCCGCCTTCAGTGCACTTTTCTAGCCATGGGCGGAGCGATCGCCTTGGGTAGCCTGCTCTGGCAGATCGACAGGATTCTGTGACTCTCTGATACAATGACTGCGGCCACAACACCCGGAGCAACCTAAATGACTAGGGGAAAACGCGCACCAGAAATTAAGCTCAGACTACTACGCGAAGGGCTGGAGGAATCCGTGCAATATGCCCAAGCAGTAGTCTGCGATCGGCGGGGCCGTACTCTGTCGGTGGCCGGTGAGAGCAGCTATGCCACCTTTATTCGATCGGCCCTCAAACCCTTCCAGGCCTTGACTGCGATCAACAGTGGGGTACTGGAGCGCTTTCAGTTGACCGATCGAGATCTGGCGATCATGTGTGCTTCCCATGGGGGCGAAATTGCCCACACTCGTCAGGTATTTAATATTCTGTGGCGCGCCGAACTAGAACCAGAGCACCTGCAGTGCCCCGTACCCGATGGCTGCACCAGTTGCTTAGAGCACAATTGCTCCGGCAAACATGCTGGGATGTTGGCGGTCTGTAAAGCTCACAACTGGCCTTTAAACAACTATCTAGAGCGCCAGCATCCGCTCCAACGGACAATCTTGCAGCAGGTGGCCGATCTGCTGAAAATGCCTGCCGATGAATTTATTTCTGCTCATGATGACTGCGGTGCACCCACTTATCTATTCCAACTGGATCAAATGGCGACACTCTACGCTCATTTGGCTGCCGGCGACAGTGTGGAATTGGAGCGAGTCGTGCGGGCGATGATCCATCATCCAGAATGGATCGCGGGTGAGGGCCACTTCGATACGGAGCTAATGAAGCTATCGAAGGGCGAGCTAGTCAGCAAATCTGGAGCAGAGGGGATTCAGTGCATCGGCAAGATTGGTGATGGGATGGGCCTAGCAATCAAAGCTAACGATGGCAGTCGGCGGAGTAAGTATGCTACGGCTCTCTATTTGCTCAAGCAGTTGGGCTGGATCAGTCCGGTGATTTACGAGACGATGGCAACGACTTTTATTGATGTGGGTCGCTATACTCGCCTAGATATCACAGGTGAGTTGGTAATGGATTAATGAAGTATCACAATCTGATCCTATTCGATGGTTATTGCAATTTTTGTAGCGATGCGGTGCAGTGGCTGGTATCGATCGATCACCAAGCCCTATTCAAATTCACTTCGATTCAGTCCCCCCTGGGCCGCGAGCTATATGAGCAGCAGGGACTAGATCCCGAAAATGTTCAAACTTTGATGTTGGTGGATGGAGAACTCATTCTAACTAAGAGCGATGCAGTCTTAGCCATTTTGGCTAAATTAAACTGGCCGCTACTGGGTGCCGCTCAGTGGCTACCAAAAACCGCGCGTGATCGAGCCTATGATGAATTCGCTGCTCGTCGTTTCGCCCTCTTCGGTCGCCGTGATATCTGCTTGGTTCCGACGGGAGAATTAGTCGAGCGCTTCTTGTGATTATTGTTTTTCATTATCACTATTCAAATAGTTCAGCTGGTAATTCTATTGCAAATCACTGATTATATGAAGCATGCTATGGTGAGTTTTCCGTTGTATTCTCATGTACAAAGGATGATAAGCTGATACAGAAAAATTTCCAAGACAACTATGTTAATCAAGAAAAGAAGCTCGGCGAGCGAACAAGTATCGACGATCTCCGTTCCTGATGCTGCCAGATTAAAGGCTGAGTTAGTCCGGCAGATGGCTATAATCATCGAAGAAAAGTCCCTGACCCGCAAAGTCGTAGCAGAATTGCTGGGCTTCAATCAACCCCAAGTTTCCATGATGCTACGGGGGCAGGTGAAATCCTATGGGGTGGAGCAATTAGCGGACTTTTTGAACATTTTGCATGGCCGCAGCCCCCAAAACCAGCCAAATCAGACTCAGAGTATTGATAGTATCCCTGCCCGCAGAGCAGCTCAGGATACCAGTCCTGACCAAGTTTCCAGCAAGGCTAAAAATGCTGATGAGATTGAATTAAAAGCAGTTATGGTACAAAAGATAGTCGAGGAAATCTCGCGCCAGGGGCTCAGTCAGCGATCGATCGGCGAGCTATTGGGGTTCAGCCAGCCCCAGGTATCATTGATGCTGAGTGGCCGGACGAATGCCTATTCGATCGAGCAGTTGTCTGGTTACTTGAATACACTGCGCGGTCAGCATCCAGCTACTGGCGTTCCGGCCCACGTTCCAGCTCAGCTGCACACCGCCACCCCCAGCAGGGCTATAGATGTTGCTAAGGATGCAGTTCCAGCCGGACAGATCGAGCTGAATGGCTCTTTGGCTGAAATGATGGAGGAGATCGCTTACCTGCGGCAGCACTTATCTCTGGTGGGTCGTGGCGATTCTCCACAGGAGAGGCTTCGCCAACGGCAGGTCATGCAAGCGGAAGTAAAATTGTTGCGCAGTGAAAATGCCCTCCTGCGGAAGAAGACGGAAAGATTCGATCGGCTGACTGCTTTGTTGCAGTTAGCTTAGGACTTTGGAGCCTCGGCCGATACGGGAGTACCCGTCCTACGGGATCGGCATCTACTACTTTTAGAGTGTAGCTAACCTAACCATGCTTGTGGCGACACTCTGCCACAATAGCAATTGTTGAACCAGTTAGGTTAAGCCAATGAATTCTTTCTCTATCCAATCGATCTACGAATGGTATCGCGGTCTGCTCCAAAATCCCAAATATCGTTGGTGGGTAGTAGGAGCTTCTCTCGTTTATTTAGTTAGCCCAGTAGATCTGCTGCCCGATGTATTTCCAGTAGTTGGCTGGATCGACGACGCCGTCGTGATCGGTCTGCTGGTCACCGAACTTTCCCAGCTAGCCAGCGCTAAGCTCAAAGAAAAAAGCATCCGCGTTGATGAGACTACCGCTGCTGCTCCCACCACCGTCGACTCCATTGATGTTAACGCCATCCAGGTAGAATAATTAACAACCGTTTTCATCCTGAGCGATCGAAGAAGTTCGATCGCTTTTTTGCATGTCCGAGTATTTGCCTCTCTCGATCGTTACCGCTGCCCAAGCACTGACTGAATCCAGTTCCATTGAACTATTCCAGAAAATTCTTTACCAAGAAATCGACCTAGCTGGTGTGCATATTGCCAGCAGCTACGTGCAGGCCGGCCAGGGAGGCGCGCCGATTTTGCTCCTCCATGGCTTTGATAGCTCCGTCATGGAATTCCGTCGCCTCTTGCCCCTGCTCGCCCAGCAGCGGGAAACTTGGGCCTTGGATCTGCTGGGCTTCGGGTTTGGGGTGCGGAGCACCCAAATTGACTATAGCCCCCCCCAAATCACTGCTCACCTCCAAGCCTTTTGGCAGTCCCAGATCCAGCGACCAATGGTGTTGGTCGGGGCTTCCATGGGCGGGGCAGCAGCGATCGATTTCACGCTCAGTCATCCGGCAGCCGTTGCTCAGCTGATCCTCATCGACAGCGCCGGTCTTCAGCAGCCACCCAAAATTGGCAAATTCATGGTGCCACCACTCGATCGCTGGGCCACGGCTTTTTTAGGCAATCCCCGCATCCGTCAGAGCATTAGCAAATCTGCCTACTTCGATCCCCAATATGCCAGTGCCGACGCCAGGCTTTGTGCGGCGCTACATTTGGCCAGCGATCAATGGAGTACAGCTCTGATCAGCTTCACCAAAAGCGGTGGCTATGGCAACTATGCCCAGCGACTTGATCGCATCCAACCGCCCACCACTATTCTTTGGGGCAGGCATGATCGAATACTGGGCACCAAAGATGCCCAGCAATTTAACCACCTCATTCCCCAGAGCCAGCTTATTTGGCTGGAGCGCTGCGGTCACGTGCCTCATCTGGAACAACCCCAGGCAACGGCAGCGGCAATTCTGCACTGTTGATAGCACTGGGGTAATCCAGTTCCCGATTTTCATCGGGATCGGCTCCCGGCACTAGTGGCGGTAATTCCGCACTAACACTGGAGTTGAAATAGTTGTAGGTAATCCGTGAAACCTTCTGCACAAAGTCTCGCCCACGGGTGTCGTTGTAAGGACGGCGCACGAATACCCCGGCCAAGTAGAGCTTCCCTGAGGGCTTTTCGATAATCCCGGCATCACCAATCACAAAGCCAATATCGCCGGTTTTGTGGGCAATATGTGCCCCTTGGCCCAGGCCCGCCCAGAGCAACTTGCGGTTCTCGGTGGCGTTCAGAATATCCAAGATTTTAGCGCGGCTCTCGGGGGTGACGATCATCCGCTTCGCAATTAGAGCCGAGACTCTGACTAGATCGATCGCACTGGTTTTATTGGTACCCCGGAAGTCGCCCATATAGTTTTTCATATAGGTGTTTTCCAAGCCCCAACTACGAAAGCGTTCATTAACGGCGGCGAGTCCACCCAGGCGCTTAACCAGCATGTTAGTAGCGGTGTTATCGCTAATAGTAATCATCTTGGTCGCCGTGGCCAAGACACTCAGCTTGGCTCCTCGGTAATACTGTAGGTTGCCAGAACCACTAGCAATTGATGCATTGGTCACCACTAAGGTTTCATCTAACCTAACGCGGCCAGCATCTACGGCCTCGAACAAAGCTAGCAGTACTGGTAGTTTAATAGTGCTGGCAGCAGGGAAGACCTTACTGCCATCAATATCCACATAGTTACCAGTCTCCACATCGATGAAGAAGATCCCCGGCGACAGGAAACTATAGTCTGCCATCAAGCTCTTGAGCTGCGCGCGCAGGCCCGTCAGCTCACGGCCTTTGGGTAGGCTAGCCAACACGTTGCGGGGAGCCGGTTTACCGGAGGATGGACTCGATGGTGAAGTAGGGCCGGGGAGCGGAGTTGGTGTGTTGATCGGCGGAGCTTCTGGCACGTTTGCTCCTTCGGTGGGCACGGGGATCACTTCTTTGGTCTCCCCAGGGCCAGGGGGAATGCCACTTTCGATCGACTTCAGGCGCACGTACCATTTATTGGGAGAGTCGCTGGCCACCTTGATATTTTTAGCTGATACCCCGTAGCCATTAGCCAGCTCGATCACGGCTCTGGTAGTGCTGCTACCGATTTGGGAGATCCTAATTTCGCGCACGGCTCCGTTGTATTGCTCACGGATTGTCGGGCCTTTCTTGGCCGTTCCTGGCAAATCGATGACTAGGCGATTGGGGTTGCTCAATAGAAAAACTGATGGCTTGACGGCACCACTAGTAGTTAAGCCAATTACGTTGCGCGATGTGTTAAAACGCCAATCTACCAATTGGGCCGCTTCGGCGGCAGGAGCGGTTAGGACGGTGGAAATAATGGTAGTTAAGATGCACCAGCTGAAATTTTTGTTCATTCTGCCTTTGGTAAAAATCAATTCGGCATGATGGCACATAATCTTAGCCTGAAAGACGGTGGGGTGAACCGGCCTATAGCATATTTCATGCTACTAACTAAGACCTATGGCCAGCCATAAATGTTTCGAGGCATCCACTCTGGCCGAGTGTCCGCAACAAAACCTAAGATTCTGGATTTATTAAATTCGGAGATCTCCTAGACCTGATGATTGTACAGGAATCCCGGAAGCCCATAAATCCCGATTTGCTAGCACAACACTTCGTGAAAGAATCCAACCTCATTACTCCGTAGCCAGTAGATCGCTGATACTAAAGAGCCGCTGCCGATCGATTTCCCGCAGTTTCTCCTGAGCCTCATAGAACAGCTTATAGTACTCCTGCTGGCGCTCCGGCGAGAGGGCGCTGTTTTGCCATTGGGCCAGATAGTAGCTGCGCTGGCGCTCCCAGGCAGCCTTCTCCAAGCAGGCCGCCGCTGCCCGAATTACTAAAGGCGATCGCTGAATTTCGTAGGCCGTCCGTTCGTCCAAATGGAATAGATGGTTCACCCGGCCCATCTCTTGTGCGTAGCTGCCGTGCAAATCCTGGAGATAGTCGATCAGCTGGGGATCTAGGTAGTCGATCGTCCCTTGCTGGCAAGCATCCACAATCTTCTGCCAAATAAAGCGATGGTGGGGCAGGGTAAAAATCACATCGGATTCTTCCAGAGTTTCGATCACAGACAGCCGATGCTCTGGGTAATGGAGATAGAGCCGCAGCAGCAGGATCTCTGCTTGCTCGATCGATCGTTGCTGGGGTAAGACCGTGGCGATCGGCTCCGGTGGCGGCTCCGGCTCGGTCTCCGGCCCAAAGCTGCGCTTCACCTGTCGTTCCCGGCGACGGATCTCCGTGTTCAGATTTTCCACCAGCAAGGGCACTTGGCGGACATCCTCCCCGCCTAGTAGCACCGCCGCCTTCTGCACATAATAGGTACGGGTGGTGCTATCGGAAATTTGGCCGAGCAGCTTCACCAATTCATTCACTGCCTGCTGATACCCCCGCGCATCCTGCACATCCACCGTAGTCACGGCTCTTTGTAACTGCCAATCTAGCCACAGCGGTGCAGCATCCAAGAGTTCGCGATAGGCCGCGCTGCTCTGCTCCCGCAGAAATTCATCGGCATCCTTACCCGCTGGGAGGTTCAGCACCTTCAGTTGCACCTGCCCCCGATAGGCCAGCTCTGCTACGGACTCGATCGCCTTGTGGGTAGCATTCGTCCCGGCCCGATCGCCATCGAAATTAAAAACAATCTGCTTAGATTCCGTAAAGCGTAGGAGCTGCTTGATTTGATACTCGCTCAAGGCCGTCCCCAAGGAAGCCACGGCACTGGTAATCCCCACCGCATGCAGGGCAATTACATCGAAGTAGCCCTCCACCACCAAGGCGCGATCTTCTTGCTTGATGGCCGGAGCTGCTAAATTCAAGCCGTACAAGGTCTTGCCCTTATCGAACAGGGGTGTTTCTGGGGAATTCAGATACTTCGGCCCGTCATCTTGACTATCCAGACTGCGCCCACCAAAGGCGATCGCCCGCCCCCGACCATCCCAAATTGGAATCATCAACCGATCGCGGAATCGATCGAAATAGCCACCCCCTTCTTTGCGGGGAATCACCAATCCGGCAGCAGCCAATAGCTCCACCGGAAATTTCTTGTCGATCGCCAAGTACTTGTAGAGAGTATCCCAACTGGCCGGAGCATAGCCCAACTGAAAGTCCTTAATAGTCTCTGGGGAGAACTGTCGCCCTTGGAGATAGGCCAAAGCTGCTTGGCCCGCGGGCTGCTGGAGAGCATGTTGATAGAAGTCCACGGCCACGGCCATGATCTCTAGCAGCTGTTCGCGCTCCGTGAGCTGGCGCTGCAACTCTTGACGCTTTTCGGGAGCTAAGGTCCGGACATTGACGTTATACTGCCGAGCTAGATCCAGTACCACTTCGGCAAAGGAGCGTTTGTTGATTTCCATTAAAAACTTAATGGCATTGCCCCCGGCCTGACAGCCGAAGCAGTAAAACATTTGCTTGCTGGGGCTGACCGTAAAACTCGGCGATCGCTCTTGGTGAAAAGGACAAAGACCCTGAAAATCGCGGCCCTGTTTTTTCAGTACCACGTAGGAGGAGACCACTTCGTAAATGTCGGCCTTGGCCTTAACTTCGTTAATGGTGTCGGGATGGAGGGAAGGAACTTCCATAAAAAACAGTAATACTGTTCTTTATCATAAAGGACATCTGGTGGATTGGCGGCGGCTGGAGCAAGCTACCCAGGTTTTGGCAAATTTCTCTGTTACCGGCGTGGCTTTCACCACCAAAGAGGCGTAGGCTGTTGTTATCTAGAATTCAGTGTCAGAATTATGTATAGCTCTATCCCCGCTGCACCTCAGGATTGGTCTAGCCACATCGATCGGGTGGGTCAAAGGTTCGATCGAGAGCTGCGCCAGGAAGCGGTGTCTTTGCCGCCGGAGGTGGAAGCCATGCCGCTGTTTCGCCAATGGGTGAGCCGCGAGCTGGAGCCGAAAATTACTTCGCCCTTTTGGGAGTTGGGCAAATTCCAAAAGAACCACCGCTGTCTGGATTTGGGCTGTGGCCTGAGCTTTTTGATCTATCCCTGGTGCGACTGGCAGGCTTATTTCTACGGTCAGGAAATTGGGGTGACGGCGCGGGAGGCGCTGAACTCTCGGGGTTCCCAGCTGAATAGTAAGCTGTTCAAGGGGGTGCAACCGGGGGCGGCCCATGTGTTGAAATACGAGGAGGGCATGTTCGATCGGGCGATCGCGACGGGTTTTAGTTGTTACTATCCGCCGGACTATTGGAAATTGGTGCTGGCGGCGGTGAAAAAAGTGCTGAAGCCCGATGGCTGGTTGATATTTGATGTGATCGATCCCGATGCGGAAATGGCCGAGAACTGGGCGATTTTGGAAATGTATTTGGGTGCGGAGGTCTATCTCACGCCGCTGGCGGAGTTTAGGGAGCTGGTGCAAGAAGCTGGTGGCCAGATCACGGCGACGAAGGCCGGAGAATTATTTCAGATGTATCAAGTCAAATTTGATTCTCCATAAAATATAGCTTGGAGCAAGGCCACTTCCAGAATCATTGTTTGGCCAGATAAGCAAAGACCGATTTATCCCCAATATCGGGTGGGATCGGTTGCAGGACTTTTCGTGCCACAAAAACCAGAAAAAGTCCGGCCCACAAAACTAATAGGGTCTTTTCTACTGGGAGTGGGAGCAAGGAAAATAGATGACCTAATAGCAACAAGGGCACCAACGGAACTAGAAATTTAGTTTCCAGCCGATCGAAACAAAAGGCTTCCTTGATAAAAATGCCCGTGAGAGCAGCAAAGATAAAGCCAATCCCCAAAAGCGACAAAGGCTGATGATAGACAAAATCACTCAGGGATGCCGGGCTGTATACGGTAAAAACCAATCCTGCGATACTGCCAATCAGCCAAAATAGCTGTAATGCGCGATGGAGAGGTTTCATGTAAATATGAATTGTCCAAAGGCTCAATCCCAGGCCCAAACTAAAGCATCCAAAGAGGATCGTCAATCCCTGGAGCACCAGAGCGTTGGCTCCCATCCCTAGAATCAAAGCTACGCCCAAAGCAAAGCTCAGTCCGGCGATCGCCAACCCCGTCCGGTAGAGGATTACTTCCTGGCGATCGCGATCGGTAATCGTAAATTCCCCAAACTGTCCTTGATAGACCGGATTTATCGAAATATCCATTGCCTTTCCGCCTCATTGCTCTGCCAGCTAATTATAATGCAGAGCAAGAGCCAAAGAAAATTTTTAATTACTAGTAATTCAAGGTGTTCATCTAGTATAATAGCTTAATGTTGCTTGGCAAGGTCAAGATCTTTGAAGTTTCTTTAATTATCGTTCCAGATGTTAGAAAATGAGATCTCTGGGGCCGTTTATTGTTCTCCCTCACACTATGTCGATCATTGAAAATGACAGCGCAGCTATCCCATCCCTCATCCAAGCTGTAGAAGCCGCCGACTCCGCCATGGGCCTCGTGCGAGCCATGGAAAACCTCGCTGCTACGGGCAGTCCTGCCGCCATCCCTCACCTGATCGCTGCCCTCAGCTACAACAATCCCGGAGCCGCCGTCGCTGCCGTTGATGGTCTGATCCAAATTGGCGAACCGGCCGTCGAGCCAATTCTGGCCCAGCTGGATGGCCGGAACTACACCGCTCGTGCTTGGGCCATTCGTGCCCTAGCTGGCATCGGCGACCCCAGAGGATTGGTGACCCTATTGGGTGCTGCCACCGCCGACTTCGCCCTCAGTGTCCGGCGGGCCGCTGCTAAAGGCCTAGGAGCCATGCGCTGGCATTGGTTCCCCCCAGACCTGCTGGAAATCGCCCAAGAAGAAGCCCTAGAAGCTCTGGCCTTTGTCGCCCAAGAAGATGAAGAATGGGTGGTGCGTTACTCGGCGGTGGTCGGTCTGCAAGAACTAGCTGCCGCCCTGGGCGACTATCCTGCTTGGCGATCGCAGATCCAATTGATTCTCCAAACCATTAGTCTCCAAGATGCAGTCGGGGTCGTACGGGCCCGTGCCCAATATGCCCAGCAGGCCACAGTTGCTCCCAAGATCGATGTGGCTGATGTACCGCCAGCGATCGACTGGCAAGGAATCCTCAGTAATCTCTACGCCCGCAAAGGTGAAGAACGCACCAATATCGCCGAGGGCGATCCGCGCAACTACCGGGATTTGGCTGAATCTCTCCAGAATTCTATCGATACGGGCTGTCGCCAACGCACCAAAAATGATGCGGCGGCGGAAAGAGCTTGAGTCCCGCCGGTTATGAAGCTACTAGTCGGTTCAGGTATTTATCGATCAGGGTAAAAATCTTTTGATGACTGATCGGCTTGGTAATACTCTCACTATAGTTCAGCATTTTGCTCCGCATCCAGCTCACCACATTGTCACTACTTTGCAGTAAAACAATCGGTGTATCGCGAAACTTGCTGGTGCGCCGCAGCTGGCTGCAAAAATCGTTGGCATTAAAGTTAGCGGTGCTATCGATAATAATTAGCTCCGGATTGCAGCGGAGCAAAGCAATCATCGCCTGCCCTGGCTCTCGCAAATTGGTATAGTCATAGCCTGCTTTCTGCACAATAGTCTCGATTGTGCGCATCTCGGCATCATTATCACCCATGTGAATAATCAAACGCTTGGTAGAGCTGTTAGTAGCTCTAGTTTGCTCCTTGAACAAACTAGAGCTAGTAGTGTTCACAATGCCGGTGGAAAGTCGCTTGCCTACGGAACTGATGTCTCCAATCCGTCGGAAAGAAAGCACTTTCTTTTCATGATATTTAGCCAGCCCAGAAGTAACGATCAAGAGATCCTCATCAATTTTGGTAGCAATGTCGCGCAAGGTGCGATCGGGATCTAGCAAATTGACGATTTTGTGGTAGGTCTTGGCCGAAGTCATGGCCTGAAAATTCACAAAGTCATGAATTTCTGGGCAGAGATTGGGCGAATATTTCATCAGCCCTTTTTCTTGCCATGTCCTAAGTTCTGACCAGGCTTCTTCCCAGAGTAGCTCAGATTTCAGTAGTACAGCTGGAACCATTGCACCATCAATTTTATCATTTTCTAGAATGCAGGAAAGACGAGACTTGTCAGCGAGTTTACCAATTGCTTCATATTGGAAAATATCGAATAGCACTTCCATCAAGCTACCCGCAATAATTTGCTCCGCTTGATCTCGATCAATATACTGGTTCGTCAGCAACTCGCCTACTATGAAATAATTACGATTCTTGGTCTCTGCCGAGCTGAGCAGCTTGACCTCTAATTCTTCGGGCAATTCAATATACTGCCGAGAAAACTGTCGCCGCATGCGCCGCACTGGATGGACACCACCACTGTCTCCGACTAATCGACCACGGTAGAAGTATAGATTCCAGCAATAACCTTGAAGATTGTCGATGCTGTTGCCGTCTAAGCTGATGATGCTGAGCTTGCCGGTAAATCTTTTGTTGCTGCAAAAATGCAGTTGTTGCAAGATTTCTGAAGTCATTTTTCTAATACAATGATTTACTGAATAACTACTTAAGTTGTTTCTACAGAGTTGGGGTGGATCTAGCTGGCAAGTAGGTAGTGCATAGGACTCTTACCTTTGTAACTTGTAGTGTTGGTGATTCACATCCGAGTAAATACGGTAGTATCTATCAACATTTGGGCTAATGAAGAGAGTCGAGAGCAAAGCACTTCTTCACTGGAATTATTGCAGTACAATAGGTTACGAGAGTTTGTCTCGGCCAGAGCGATCTCGACTTTTCTTGAGCCAGTACATTATCCTATGAGCCTCTGTATTAATCCGGACTGCAAGCAAAAAAATCTTGACGATCAGTTGTTCTGCAAAAACTGTGGCTCAGAAATTCTGTTACTGGGTCGTTACCAAGTGGTACGGCTGCTCAGCGAAAAGGGTGGCTTTGCGGATACCTACGAAGTAATCCATCATGGAGTGCCTAGGGTGCTGAAGGTACTTAAGGATAGTAATCCCAAGGCGGTCGAACTCTTCCAGCGGGAGTTTGAGGTGCTGAATCGCTCCGATCATCCCGGCATTCCCAAGGCCGAAGAATATTTTGAATTTCATCCTCGCAACCGGCCCACGCCGCTCCATTGCTTGGTCATGGAAAAAATCCTGGGTACGGATCTAGAAGAGTACATCAAGCAACGAGGTACCCCGATCGACGAGCGCTGCGCCATTAACTGGTTGGATCAGATCGCTCACATCCTCCAAGAAATTCACAACCAAAAACTGCTACACAGGGATATCAAACCCTCTAATATCATCTTGCAACCGGATGGTCAGTTGGCCCTAATCGACTTTGGAGCAGTGGGCCGCTTTGATGAAGGAGTACCGCAACAGCCCGTTGGTACTTTTATCTTTACGCCGGGCTATGCGGCTCTGGAACAGACCATGGGCCGTGCTATTCCCCAATCGGACTTTTTCTCTTTGGGGCGCACTTTGGTCTTTTTGTTGACTGGCAAGCAAATTGCAGCCATGCGTGATGGTAACGGCGAATGGAATTGGCAGACTCGTGTCGAGCACCTTTCTCCAGCACTGGTGGCTCAGATCGAGCGGATGATGAATGAGGAGATTGAACAACGACCATCTAATGCCACAGAATTGATCGATTGGGTGGCGGCGAATCAGACCACTTCTCGATCTCGAAGTGTTGGAGCTGTGGAATCGGGCAGTAGTCTTTATCCACCCATAACCGATGGCCCTGCGGCTCCAGCAAACGCCACCGTGCCCCAGTTCTCCACCATCCAACCTTTCCATACTGGCCAGACAGTCCAATCAGGACAAACCACCCAGACCGGCTCTACCTTCGCAGCCGGTTCCACAACTGTTGCACAGCCAGCCAGTCGCAAAGGAGTAATTATTTTGGGGGCGATCGCTGCCCTAAGTCTACTGGCCTCCACGGCTTTTGGCTTGATCCTCTTGGGCAGCCAGTCTCCGAAAAAAACCGGGGTGGTTGGTGATAAAGGTAATGGGGATGGAGCTGTGGCAGTTGCTACTGGTGTTTGCAAAACCAAGGAGCTGTCTCGGAAATCTGGCAATAATCTCTATGGGGTGGTGGAAGTGGGGAGCAAGGGCATCAAAGCCCAGGCGATTCATGAGCTAGATGTGGTGAACAAAGAAGGCTTTAAGTACAAAGCCAGAGATGAAGCGATCCCCACCCAAGATACTACGCCATCGGATCCGGCAGCCCAAGAAGCTACAGTGCAGGGAGTCAGTGTCACGATGAAGGATTTGCAGGAACGATTCCAAATTCCCTGTGAGCAAATTATCATCTATGGCAGTAGTGGCTTGGCCGAAAAAGCCAAGCACAAAGATGCTCTATCCAAGGCGATCGAGGCTGCTACTGGGCGGCAAATGAAATTCATTTCCGTAGCAGATGAAGCCAAGTTCGTTTTCGATGGGGTGGTACCAGAATACCGGCGGCAGCAGGTGATTACGGTGGATATCGGCTCCGGTAATACCAAGGGGGCTTTCTTGAATGGGAAAGAGTATCAGACCTATGGGATATCTGTGGGCACCGCTGATTTTTCCAAAAAGGTCGATGAAAAACGGGGCGATCAAAGCTTCATCGCGGAAGCAGAAAGGCTGAAGAAGGAACTGGTGACACCTCAAATTCGGCAGACGACTCGCCTGACTCCAGCCTTTGCAAATACCAGTCGGATCTATTTAGCCGGTGGAATTGCTTGGGCTTTGGCGACCTTGACTCATCCCTGCGATCAGGATCAGACCGTCAATACTAAGGAAGAGCGGGTAGCTAGTTTTACGCGGCTGCGGGCCGAGGATATTAATACTTTCTATATCAATGCTACTCGCGATCGCAAGACTTTATTTCAGCCTAATCTGAGCGCTTGCACGCCAGAGCAGCGCAAGCGAGCCGAGAAAGATATTGCCAAAATCCAAAAGAAAACTTTCTCTGGCAATGACCTAATTGCTGGGGCCGAGATTTTGCGGGCTTTATCGGCGGAGCTGAAGTTTGCGGAGAAAGACAGTATTTTCTTTGCTCGCTATGCGATCGATGCTTTGCCGATCGGCTATTTAATTCAACAGCTAGAAAGTAGCAAAAAATAAAAGCTGCACCCTATGGATGCAGCTGTTCTAGATCTAATACAAGTAGTTTTTGAACTAGGGGGATGGACTCTGGTCGATGGCCAGAGGAAGCCTAGCAGCACTGCATTTCTCTCCGTAATCCATGGAGATGGTTGTGAGGGATTTGCATTACCTTCCCCCAACGACCAGCGGCGATTCTGGCTTGTTCCCGTTACAGTGGGAAGCATTGATGCTGGCTGGTAATTCCATGTCTGAAAATTCCCTGATGTTTCACTTGGCCTTTCCGGTGGGCAATATCCCGCAGGCCAAAGAATTTTATGTGGAGGGTCTGGGCTGTGTGCTGGGCCGAGAAACTGATCGCTCGATCATCCTCAATCTGGGCGGGCACCAGTTGGTCGGACATCTTACTCAGCCCTTGCCATCTGCACAGGCCGGAATTTATCCCCGCCATTTTGGGCTGATTTATCCACTTTTCAAGGATTGGCAGGCGCTGGAACAACGGGCCATCAATCGGGGTTTGGCTTTCCATCAGCGGTCTAAACGCAGGTTTGCAGGGGAAATCACCGAACATTACAGTCTTTTCTTGGTGGATCCTTTTGGTAACTTGCTGGAATTCAAGCACTATGTGCATGCCGAGGCGATTTTTGGGGCTAGGGAGTTCGATCGAATTGGCGATACTCTGCCATAGCAAACCAGAACCGTGAGGATTTTTGGTCTAAAACTACTCATTAGCTCGCAGCCAATCCAGCACATCACCCACCTGCCCAAAGTCCAAAAGAGCATCTGCCAAATCGTCTACCTGCTCCAAAGACAAAGATTTCACCCGAGCCACCAAATCCTCTGACACCAAACCAACCACTCTGGTCAATTGACGAAGCACAATCTCTTGACGACCCTTGAGCGCGCCAAGTAGTTCACCGCGTTGTTCACCAACTTGCTCGGCAGCAGCAATGCGTTCTAGTAATAAAGGTGACAGCTGCATGATTAACTCCTGCTCTTCGGGTTCAGTACTTTGTTTGGCTTCTAACTCTACCTTATAGGATAGCAGCAGATCCAAGGCATTGCTGCGGTAGGGATGGTCTAGGGGTAGGGCTGCTACTTCAGCAATCGCCACCTGTTGAACTTTACCCTTACCCATCAAGCGAAACCATAGAGTTTCTGGGGCGACAGGTAGCTGATGGACAATAATGATGCCCGTTTGTAGAAACGCTGGCAGGATGTAAACGCCAGATCCCCAGGTTTCTTCATCGCCCACAGCATGACATTTGTCTAGCTTGTGCGGGGCAAGAGTCGGGGTGATAATCCACATAAAGGCTTGGGGCAGATTGCCACCGGACTGTTTGGCTTCTTGATCGAGTTCTTGCTGAACTTCTAGAATTTTGATTAGACAGGCTCGGATTTCATCGACATCTACGGGATTTCTGTACGGCTCTAATGCCACAGGCTGATTGCCAACACACTTGCCGAGCAGGCCCAACTGAGCACTCTCAGGGATAGGAAATTGGGGTGTGAAATAGATATCTATAAATTTGGTTTCTCCCGACACCGATCGCTGGGGCTGGAATGCTCCAAATTGACTCAGGCAAAGATCCGCCAGGTTTTTGTTGAGTTTGTCGTGGGGAAACTGGGACATGGCAACGGGATAGCAAAGATGCTCTGTTATTTTCTCATTAGATTGACCCAAGCTCAAAGCCGCTGGGATAGATCGCCGATAGCCAGTGCTTTTGCGCCATTAACCGATAGTAACCAGTCTGGCGATCGCGTAGGATGAGAGAACTTAAAATTTTGCAAGTCATCTATGGAAGCCAGGATTCAGGTGGAACTGCCCACCAGTCGCTACAACATTGAAATCGCCACCGGAGTTTTGGGTCGTTTGGGCGACCGTTGCCGGGAGCTAAAACTCGGTGAAAAAATCGTGGTGGTTTCCAATCCAGCCATTTTCAAGCACTATGGAGCGCGCGTAGTGGAATCTTTGCGGGCCGCTGGCTTCCAAGTCACCACCTGCCTACTCCCCCCCGGCGAGCGTTATAAAACTCTCAATTCCATTCAGAAAATCTACGCTGTGGCGATCGAGCAGCGCCTAGAGCGATCGTCTACCCTGCTGGCCTTGGGTGGCGGAGTGATTGGTGATATGACTGGCTTTGCTGCTGCTTCTTGGCTGCGGGGGATCAACTTCATTCAGGTGCCCACTAGCCTATTGGCGATGGTGGATGCCTCGATCGGCGGCAAGACTGGCGTGAACCATCCCCAAGGCAAAAATCTGATTGGAGCCTTCTATCAGCCGCGCTTAGTAGCGATCGATCCGGAGGTGCTCCAAACTTTACCCGGTCGCGAATGGCGAGCGGGAATGGCCGAAGTAATTAAATACGGCATTATTTGGGATGAAGAGCTATTGACGATGTTGGAAGCAGCTCCGCGCTTGGATCAGCGATCGGCCCTGGCCCCAGAGCTGCTGACAGAAATTCTGCGTCGATCGGCCCAGGCCAAAGTGGATGTGGTCAGTCAAGATGAGAAAGAAGGCGGCATCAGGGCTATTTTGAACTACGGTCATACCATCGGTCATGCCGTGGAAAGTCTGACGGGCTATAAATTGCTGAACCATGGAGAGGCAGTGGCGATCGGGATGGTAGCTGCTGGCCAGCTGGGGGTACAGGCTCAGCTCTGGTTCGCAGCCGATGCCGCCCGCCAGGATGCAGCGATCCAAAAAACGGGCCTGCCCACCAAACTGCCGGCGGGTTTATCCATCCCAGAAATTGTGGCTGGGTTGTCTTTGGATAAAAAGGTGCAGGCCGGAAAAGTCCGGTTTATTTTGGCGGATAAGATCGGCCATGCGGTCATCACCGACCAAATCAGTGGTGCGATGGTTACCTCCGTTCTGCAATCCATGTAGCGCTGTGGCATGAAATTAGTGAAAAAACAGGCCCGGAGATATCTTCAGAATATTTTGACCAATTTGTGGGATTCTAGTTGGCGCTGGACTCCTGGCGCATTGGCGGGAGTGCTGACGATCGTGCTGTTGGAGTTGGGGGCTTGGCAGCAGTTCGAGCAGATCGCCTACCGTCAGCTGTTTCGGCTGCGGGGTGCCAGAGCCTTGGATGCAAGAATTGTGATCGTGGCGATCGATGATGCCAGTGTGGCGCAGCTGGGCGCTTTTCCCTGGCCCCGCCAACGTTATCAGGATCTATTGACCAAGCTGCAAGGGGCTAAAGCTGTAGGCTGGACTTTTCCCTTAGCCGATCGCGGGATTGCCGAAGGCCATGGCGACTTTGGGGTGCCCGGCGTGCCCTTGGTGCTAGCCGATGGGTGGGACAGTCAGCCGCTAGTTTCCCGCCGGACTTCTCGCTCCGATGGGATGGTACATCTGGATGGGACGGAGGATTTGGATGGCTTGATTCGGACCTTACCTGTTACCCAAAATCAGCGACCGGCTTTTAGTCTAGAAGTGGCCCGAGCATCCAAATATGCCCCGAACTTACCCCAGAATGGGGAGCTGTGGTTGAACTGGAGCATTGCGGCCCCACAGATGCCTACCTATTCAGCCGAGGCAGTGCTATCCAAGGGTTTCGACCAGCGGCTGTTGACAGACAAAATCGTATTAGTAGGGATTGCGACTCAGAATATCGATCGCCTAGGCACCCCCTTTGATCGCTTCAATAGTGCCAATGGCGTTCATCTGCAGGCGACGGCGATCGACAATTTGCTGAACGAGCGCGGTCTGCACCCGAGTAATCAGGCTTTATTAATCCTCCTCCTGTTGTGCTTGACACCTCTGCTGAGCTGGCGTTTGAGCCACGGTCGGCCCAGTATGAGATTGTTGCTGCTATTAATTATTAGTGGATCCTGGGTGGTGCTGGCGATCGTCGCTCTCCATTTTAACTATTTGCTTTGGGTGGCAGTGCCCTTGGCGGCAATGGCGGCTACTGGTGTAGCTGTTACTTTTAGCGAACGACTCTATGTGGATTATTTGCTAGATCGACAGATTTCTCAGCTGTGGCAAACCCATCGCATTGCGCCGATCGCCTCGGGAAATGTGTTGAGTGCGGTCGGTGCAGAACCGAGCGATTTAGTTTCGCCAACCTTGCCCTTTGCTCAGGTCGCCCGGCTGGCATCTCTGGCAGCAGAATTTGGGCGGGCCCAGTCGGCCCAGGCGGCCATCACCCATAGTTTATCGATGGGTTTGCTAGCTACGGAGCTGGATGGACGGATTTGGTTTTGCAATTCGGTGGCCGCCACTTGGCTCCAAACTAATGTGGATCAACAGGTGGAACAATCCCTCATCCCAGATTGGTTGAGTGGAGCAGACTGGCGACAAGCTTTGGCTCAATTGGCGAAGGGCGAATATGTGGCTCCCAAGGAAGTACAGCGAGCCGATCAGTTTTTCAATTTAAAACTAGAGCCATTGACTGAATGGCAGGCTTTGCAGAGCGATGGTTACGATGGGCCCATGGAGCGATCGATTATTGGGGTGTTGATTGCGATCGAAGATATCACGGCGGCCAAGCAGCTACAGTCGCTGGTCTTAGAAGTAGAGATCCAGCGGCGGCAGGAGCTAACTAAGCAAAATATTGCTCTAGAGAAGGCTAGGCAGATAGCGGAATCGGCAGTGAGCATTAAGAGTGCCTTTTTGGCCAATATGAGCCATGAGATTCGCACGCCCATGAATGGAGTGGTGGGTCTGACAAATTTGTTGTTGGAGACACCGTTAAATGCTGAGCAAGAGGACTTTGTTTCTACGATCAAGGTCAGTGCCGACCATCTACTCAAGATTATTAATGAGATTTTGGATTTCTCCAAGCTGGAATCGGGAGAGATGCAGTTGGAATCGATTCAGTTCAACCTCAACGAACAGGTGGAACAGGTAATTGAGATTTTGGCTAATCGCGCTCATAGTAAAAATCTGCATCTCAGCTATTGGATTGCCCCACGCACGCCGGTATTGGTGGTTGGTGACCCCACCCGGTTAAATCAGGTGTTAACTAATTTGATTGGCAATGGGATCAAATTTACGGAGCAGGGCGGTGTATCGATCGATGTGCAGCCTGTGATCAGTGGTGATGAAATTACGCGCGTGCGCTTTACCATCAGCGATACGGGGATCGGGATTGCGCCAGCAAATCTGCATAAGCTATTTCAATCTTTTTCCCAGGCCGATGCTTCTACCACTCGCCAATATGGTGGAACTGGCTTAGGTCTGGCGATTTGTCAGCGACTAGTGAGTTTAATGGGTGGGGGGATCGGGGTGGAAAGTGCTCCAGGTAATGGTTCTAGTTTTTGGTTTGAGTTGGATTTTCGGACTTTGGCAGTACCGATCGAGCTGTCATTGCCTCCTTTGAAAGGTGTATCGATCTTAATTGTAGATCGTTGGACTCATCGGCTACAGGCGCTGGCTAGAATTACTGGTCAGTGGGGGATGAAAGCTAATGGCTTGGCGGATCCAGGACAGTTTCAGCGAGGTATTTGGCCGCAGTTGGCATTGATCGATTGGGATATGGGTAGCACCGATGGTTTGATTCAGGAACTGTTGGCGGCGGCGGTGCCGGTGATTGTGATGACAACTTTCGATCGCTATGAATCGGCCAATGCCAAGCTAGGTGATCGAGTACATTATGTATTTAAGCCGGTGAAATCCGCTCGATTGAGCAACCTCTGTACGGAGTTAATCGCTCCTCATCAACAATCTCAAGTGGTGTCAGCGGTACCAGTGGTAGCTGCGCCGGTGCAACGGGTGGATGTGGATATCTTGTTAGCCGAAGATAATCAGGTGAATCAAAAAGTGGCCCTGCGCCAGTTGCGGAAGCTAGGTTACCGGGTGGATGTGGTGAATAACGGTCAGGAAGCTTTGGAGCAACTGGCTCGGAAGGTCTATGATGTGATTTTGATGGATTGCCATATGCCAGTTTTAGATGGCTATGCGGCGACGGCGGCGATTCGCCAGTTGCCCGATCGGCGGCGAGATATTGCAATTATTGCTTTGACGGCCAGCGTGATGCAGTCCGATCTGGAGCAGGCCCTGGCGGTGGGCATGAATGATTTTCTCTCGAAGCCCGTGAAGATCGAACAGCTCCAGCAAGTGATCGAACGGTGGCTGAGTCAGCGGACGCTACTGCCGATTGAGCCAGTAGCGGCCCCGGAGCAAACAATTGGCTAGGAGCGAAGCTCTCGATAGATATCCTGGCTAATTTGTCCGGCCATGGCCAGGAGCTGGCCGTATTCGGCGGCGGTGGCGTTGCTATCGATCTGTTGGAGATGGGCCAGGTTTTCTTCGATGTTCCGCCAGAGTCCATAGTTCATGCGTTGGGAATGACGGAGCAGTTGGTCTATTTGGAGGCTGGCCAGCAGATTTTGGCGGGTTAGGCTCAGCACTGCTGCGAGTTCCGAGGCATCGGGAGGATTGCTGCCCACTTGGGCCAGTTGGTGCATAAGAGTAGCCGATCGCACCACTTGATTGAATCTATCTACTTCGTCTAGGAGGCGCAGCAGAACTTTGACTTGGCGCTGTCGCCAGTGCAGATAGTAATTGCCGCCGAGGAACATGACGAGGGTGATGGTGGTGCAGTAGATCGGGATCTCTTGGTTGCGGTGGGGGGAGTGATCAAAGAATTTGGATACGGGTAGGACAGTGGTCATGCCGATGATGCCGATCCCTAAGCATTGGGCGATCAGAAAGCGGCTGATGCCGGGGAATGTTTGGAGAGCACTGGGCCGGTAGGTATTGGCCACCAAGAGTTCTCCGATTTCGAGCGTGGTGAGATGCTCTAGTTCCCGCTGGGAAACGATCAGCTCGAATAAATCTGGGGTCATGTGGCGATCTCCTGTGCCCTAGTGGGTAAAGCGTTGGACTGATTCTAAAATGGCGGTGAAGAAGCTGCCTTCGGTGGGCCGCATCCACTCGAATTTATGGCCGGTGGCAAAGAAAGGACGCATCGTCCAACCCAGTTGGGTACCGACAAAGCCGTAGAGCATCAACCAAAAGCGCAGAATATTGGTGCGGAGTTTGACGTTGGGAGCGAAGTCATCACTGTCGATCGGCTTCATCATCCGGTATAAAAAGGAGATGCCCAGAATGCCTGTGAGCGTAAAAATAGCGACATTCAGCAACAGGAAGAAGAATTTGTCGTTGACCGTGAGCAAAAAGAAGAGGCTAACGGGGGCGAAGCTGCAGAGCAACACGGAGATGACGGCGATCGCGGTCAGCAAATAGGCCCAGTGCTGTTTCATGCTGCGTTGGGAACCGAAGAAGGCATTGAAGATGTAGAGGGTGGGTACGCAGACAATCAGGGTAATTAGATAGAGGGCCGGCAGTTTAACGGCGGAGGAAATGATCTGGAGGGGCTGCGTACTATTGGTAGCTCCAATGATGCCGCCGTAGAGAAAGAAGCCCCCAAAGCTGATCGCTAGCAGGGACATGATTTTGCTGTTTAGTCTTTCGTTGTTGTGGATTTCTTCCAAGAATCCTTGCCGATCGCGGAGCAGGTGCAGGAGGGTGCTGTATTTCTGGGTGTCTTGCATGGCCTTAAGGTTGCTAGCGGAATGTTTTCAGCATAGGCAGGGCTTCAGCGAACGGCGAGGGGATGATGTCGGGAAAAACTGGGCGGGCGGTCGGGAAATGTCGGGGGTAAGTCTGCGCTCAACATAGGTATTCAAACGGGTCAGCGCCAACATTGTTTGGCCGATACGGGAGTACCCGTCCTCCGGGATCGGAAAACCGGGACTTCGTTAAGAAATATTACGAATCACTCTTTTCCGAACTCTTTCCCGGCCAATAGCGCAACAAAGTTCTCCTTGGTGCGGACATAATGAACTAGTGTCTTCCGCCCGGTTTCTTTTTCTGAGCTGGAACCTTTTATTTTCACCGTCTTGGAGAATTGTTTGTGAAATCAGCCCCCTCTTTCCTAAGTGTCTTCACTAGTAAGAAGATGTTGGCCCTGTTGCTGCTGGGATTTGCCTCTGGCCTGCCCTCCCAAGTAATTGACGTCCCCCTAAAAACCTGGTTGACCCAGACCGGGGTGAGCACTGGGGATATTACCAATGTAGCGGCTCTGGCCGCTGCCCCCTACGGCTTTAAATTTGCCTGGGCACCAATTTTAGATCGATTCACACCGCCCTTCCTCGGTCGGCGAAGGGGCTGGCTGCTGCTGACCCAATGCATCATCATTGCTGCCATGGTCATCCTATCTTTCCAAACTCCTACCGCGGGTAATTTACAACTAGCGACAATCTTTGCGGCGGCGATCGGCTTTTTCAGTGCTTCTCAGGATATTGCTGCCGATGCTTACCGCACCGATGTGCTAGAAACCAAAGAAAAGGGTGCGGGGGCCGCAGTTTTCACCTTGGGCTTTCGCCTAGCCATGCTCTTTGCCAGCGGCGTGATTTTGGTTTTAACAGATCCGAAAAATACTACTTTTCCTTTTCACCTCAGCTGGAATCAGGCATATTTGCTCCTAGCTGCTCTGATGTTGGTAGGCTTGACTACTTCTCTGTGGGCACCGCAACCGGTGGATGAAAATCATGCACCGAGTTCCTTGCTGAATGCGGTGGTATTGCCTTTCCAAGACTTTTTTGCCCGTAAAGGTGCCGTTCCTGGCGTGCTGATTTTGTTGTTTATCGTGGTCTACAAAGTTGGTGACTACATGGTAAAAAGTGTATCTCCGACATTTTTGCTGAAGATAGCCCACTATTCGGCCACGGAGATTGGCACTATTCAAGGTGGGATTGGAATTATAGCAACGATCGTCGGAGCCTTGTTTGGTGGCTCTGTGCTCAGTAAAATTGGCTTGAATCGATCGCTGTGGGTATCCAGTATCCTCTTGGCGATCGGAATTTTACCCTATATTGCCTTGGCTCAAGCGACGCAAGGATTGGCTCCGACCGAGACTCCAGGTCAATTGTTGCTGCTGACAGCGATCAATACGGAGTTCTTCTTTGCCGGGATGGAAGCAACGGTGTTTGTGGCCTTTTTGATGGAGCTGTGCAATCAACAGTTTTCGGCTACCCAATATGCACTATTTTCCAGCCTGATGCTGCTAGGCAAGAGCTTCATCACTGCCCCAATGGGGGCGATCGCTACCAATGTTGGCTGGCCTGCTTTCTTTTTGCTGAGTTCTCTGGCTGCTATTCCAGGCTTGCTGCTATTGAACTTTATCGCCCCCTGGAATCAGAGCGAAGCTCAATAGGGATTTAAGGAAATCAAGGTTTTACCAACAGGCAGCTCGTTATTGATGCAAGCTGCCTTTTAGCGATCCGATTGAATATATTGTTCCCCCACTGAGCGGGGGAAACTCGAACTATTTTTGAGCAACCGGATTATTCAAAATATCCCGCACTTTCATCAAAGTAATGCCCAACATGTTCTTACCGCTGCCGTCTTTACCGCAGCCCCAATAGTAGTCGCCGGGGGCATTCTCGACAATCTCTTCCTCACTAGTGGCCAGTAGGATTTCTCGGATGGTGGGGTGGTTCTGGAATTTACAGAGCACGGCCCGCAGCATGATGCCATCTTTGACTGCTTCCCAATCGGGCCGGAGGGGCTTGGATCGATCGCGGCCCAGATTCGCTGCATCCTTGGGAGTTTTGGCAGATCTAATCTGCTCTGTATGGGCAGTACCATGAAACTTTTGGGCTTGGAAAAAGTGTTCCACCGTAGGCCACCAGAGATTATCTAACTGCACGCCATGGGGCGAAAAGTTCGAGAAGCAGCCATAGGGTTCTTCTCTCATTACATAGAAAAAAATAGTCATCTTTGAATTTCTTTATTGGTGAACTTGAATTATGAATTTTATAACTCCTCAAGATTTTCGAGCTGCTGCAGCCAGGCATCAAAAAGGCTACATTCCTCTCTGATCTTGTCCAGTCCTATTCCCAAAGCAGCCAAGGAGCCATGAACAGGTTTATCATAGGCTGGGTACAGGGCAGCAATTCGCTTACTGGGGGCAGTGATTTTGCTATCATTGATATCCTCTATGACCGGGCTTACCAATGAGTCTGGGGGTTAGGTAAATATCGCGAGCAACAAAGAAGTCTGACAATATCTTGTTGACAAACAATTCTTCTGTTTGACCTTCACACACAACATACACTCGAATCACTATCTTGGCCTCCCACCCAAAACGTTCTTTTCCCATAGTTCGCCCGTGGAGTATTCCTATAGCCAGTTTTGAAAATCGCTGGGTTCCAATCGCTTGAAAACCGTGGCACCTTCTTCGCTTTCCACAATCACTAAATCCTCGATCGCAAACTCATTCACCAGCGCCACAGACTGGGTGGAAATAATAACTTGGGTCTTTTTGCTGGCCGATCGAATCAGAGAACCCAACAAGGTAATAGCATAAGGATGTAGTCCTAGTTCTGGTTCATCAATTACAATGGTACTAGGTAACTTTGGTTGTAATAAAGCTGTTGCCAGACAAATAAAGCGGATGGAACCATCAGACAACTGACTTGGCCAAAGTGCATAATCACTGTTCTTTTGTCTCCATAGCAATCTAATTTGCTCTTCTCCATCAGGTAAGGATTGGGGATCGAGGACAAAATCATCGAAAAATGGGATAGCTAAGCGAACGACTTGAATGATTTGCATGTATTCATTAAAAGTACTATTCTGTAAACGGTAAAGAAAGGCCGCTAAATTCGCTGCTTCTGGACGGAGATATTGGAAGTCATGCAAGGCCCCTAGCCGCTTAACACCAGCAGTATCGCTAGTATCATGAAAGTGGAAGATTTTCCAATCGGAAATTGATCGATAACAGAAATCTGCTATTTTCTTTGTAGGTATTACCGATTTCAGTTTGGATTCTAATTGACCAGAGCTAATCACTTCTAAATATGGCTGATTGTATAAATATGGCTGATTGTAAGCAGAACCCCAAAACCCTATTTGCTCTTTGCCAAAGAAAAAACCACCATCTGTTGATGGTAATAGCTCAAATTGATAGCTATTTGATCCGAATTCAATGGAAGACTCTAGTTTGCTGGTTTCCTTGACTCCAAAACTAACAACGCGGTCAGCGGATCCTTGCTGCCTTGTCCAAACTTGCAGTCGCTGCTCCACCATTTCACTGAGCATCCTAAAGTAAGAAACAAAATTACTCTTACCTGCGCCATTCGGACCGATCAGTACATTGAGATCTCGCAACTCAAAGTTATTGAGATTGCGAATTGATTTAAAGCCCTTGATAGTGAGTCGATCAATCTTACTCATGGTTCTTTAGCAGTAAATATCTCTGCGTTCACAAGTTAGTGTCCACACTTTGCCAACTGAGTATCCCACAGCCGGGCATCCTCCAGCAAATTCAAACTCGGACTCAACACCATCGCCAGATGAAAGCCATGGACATTTTTGACCACCACGGCTCTCCAAAAAGCAACATGTCTCGATGTCCTCCTTGCACTGGGGGCCAAATCCTTCTAATCTTCTACCAAGGGGCAATATTGACCCCCTACAACCGGCAAAAACGCGCTCGACAAACACGGTGAAATTTATGGCTGGCCTACTTCCTAACATTGACCCCGATGGACTCTTGGAATACTCCGTCGTCTACACCGATCGGGCACTGAACCATATGTCTCTGCGCTTCCAGCAGGTCATGAAAGATATTTCCCAATCCCTCAAGCAGGTGTACAAAGCCCAGGCCACCGTCATCATCCCTGGCAGCGGCACCTTTGCCATGGAAGCCGTCGCCCGCCAGTTTGCCACCGGCCAAAAATGTTTAGTAATTCGCAACGGCTGGTTCAGCTTCCGCTGGAGCCAGATCTTTGAAATGGGCAGCATTCCAGCCAGTTGCCACGTCATCTCTGCCCAGCCCACGAGTGCCGAACCAGAAGCCGCCTTTGCCCCCGCCGCGATCAATGAAGTAGTCGCTACCATCCTCAACGAAAAGCCCACCGTGGTCTTTGCGCCCCACGTCGAAACCTCCGCCGGCATCATTCTGCCCAACGATTACATCAAGGCCGTTGCCGCAGCCGTTCACAGCGTCAGTGGCATCTTTGTATTAGACTGCGTGGCTTCCGGTGCCATTTGGGTAGATATGGAAGCCTGCGGTGTGGATGTACTAATTAGTGCCCCCCAAAAAGGCTGGAGTGGTTCTCCTTGCTGCGGACTGGTGATGCTCAGCGATCGGGCACTAGATACAATGGAATCTACTACCAGCACCAGCTACGCCTGTGACCTGAAAAAGTGGTGGCAGATTATGCAAGCCTATGAAAATGGTGGCCATGCCTACCACGCCACCCCGCCCACCGATGCCCTGGTTAGCTTCCGGGATGTCATTAACGAAACTGCTGCCTTCGGATTTGCCAAAGCCCATCAAAAGCAGCAAGAACTAGGCGATCGCGTGCGGGCTTTACTCCACACCAAGGGAATCAAAAGTGTGGCGGCTCCCGGCTTCCAGGCACCAGGGGTGATTGTTAGCTACACCAACGATCCCGAAATTCAATCCGGTAGAAAATTCATGGCCACCGGATTGCAAATTGCGGCTGGAGTGCCCCTGCGCTGCGGCGAACCAGAGGGCTTCCAAACATTTCGGATTGGGTTGTTCGGACTCGATAAATTACAGGAAGTCGATCGAACCATCGAGACGCTAACAATAGTTTTCGATCGCCTATTCTAGTGATGGAATTGATTGCCTATAGAGAAGGGGAATGGTAGAATGTGACGCAAGTTGGTGCGATTAAGCTAGCAAAAAAACAGTAGATCTTGATTTCTACTGTTCGCTTAACTCTCCAACAAAACGTTGCTCTACCGCTCGATCAAACTCCATGAATTTCCCGATTGATAATAGCCTCTCCGTGGCCTCCGGCATCACCAATGATCCGATAGCAGTAGGGACGCAGCAAATAATTGCTACTCCGATTGGGCTAGAGACGCTGCCCCCACCTACCAGTTCTCCACTACTCTCAGCAACCGTCCCAACCGTTGCGATTGAAACTACCAATAATTCGATAAGCCCAGTAATAGCAACAGCTCTGAATCCAGTGCCTCAATCCGACGGCATTTTTTTTGTGGGTTCCACTGGCGAAATTGAAACGGATTTCTTGGTAGATGCCGGTTTTTATCACAGTGAAGTGGCACTTTTCAGTCTGGCGGGTATGGAAAATCTACTGCCTGGTTCCAGTGAATTTATCACACTGGCCTTGACCAGAGCACTGAGTAATTCAGTCCAGGGACGGATTGTCATTAAAGACAGCATTGAAGGAGCAAAGCTCAGTAATTTATTAGGGGAAACTAATTTCAATGACGGGCCATATCTGGGGAGCAAAAAATTCAGCTTTACACCGGGCGATCGCATAGGCCTATTAATTACTCCTGATGGCACCGTTGCCGAGGCTCTCAGGAGTACAGCCAGTGGAAGAGCGCTGTTTTCGATCGCTGCGGCCAACCCAGCTCAAGTAGCACAGCTCGGTCAGTTGAGTCCTAACGTGTTTGGTTGGGAAGATATTTTAGGCAACAGTGATCGAGATTACAATGACTTGATTTTATCGATCAAGAATATCAATGGAAGCGCCGTCGATATCACCAAACTAATTGCCTCCAATATTAAATGGCAAGAAACACCCGAGGCCAAGAGTCTATTTCTGGCAGAAGACAGACCTTCAAATATTCCACCCACGGTGCTACCTGATCCCAAAGGGTCTAGTTTCGAAGTAGTTATTCCGATCGAATCAGCCCCTAAAATCACACCCATAGATTCTGGCATCACCGTGATCCCTAAAGAGGTGCTACCTGCGGAACTAATATCACCAGACCCAAATCCACCAACAGTAGTAACTCCTGCCGCTGGGCCGATATTCAAAAATGTGGATGATTTCACTAAATCTAAGTATGGCTTAAGCATTGGCTACTTACCCAGCGCTACCCTACCAGCAGCTTCCGATGGCACTTGGAACCGCACGATCTCTAGTTTTAATGTGGCTACATTTGTGGAAGATGTAGTCAAAACTGGGGCTGGCTATGTGATTTTTTCTCTGGGGCAGACCTCTGGCTACTATAGTTCACCCAATGCAGCCTACTTGAGCATCACCAATACCCAAGCGGGTCAATATGTACCCACCCGCGATCTGATGCTAGAAGTTGCCCGAGGACTGAAGAAAAAAGGCATTGCCACGCTGGCATACATTGCAGCAGAAGGCCCAACCGCAGCTCCTGCGGAAATTATTAACAACTTTCCCGTGAGGTCTGATACGGCCAGCGATCCAGATTTCCGGAAGCGCTTTAACCAAATGGTGAAGGAATGGGCCGAGCGGTGGGGCACCGATCTGGCTGGCTGGTGGATGGATGGGGCTTGGGTGGATGGCTATACCAACCCGATCGATGGACAGAATAACTTAAACGAGCTAATTACGGCAGCCCGTGCCGGTAATCCAGCTGCCCTGATTGCGGCCAATCCTAGTTCTGGCAAATTTACGACCCTGACCAATCAACAAAACTTTTTGGCTGGTGAAGATACCTACTTCAGTCAACTACCAAGTCCCACCACCAACCCCAAAACTGATCAGGCTTGGCATACCATATCTTTCTTGGGTTCCAATTGGGGCGAGCCGAGTGCAACTCGCTACAGCGATCGGCAGTTAATTAATTACGTTCAAGCTGTCAATCAAAGCGGTGGGATCGTCACCATGGATGTGGCCGTAGATACCAATGGCCATTTATCCAGTATGCAACTGGCCCAAGTAGCAGCAGTCAAAACAGCAGTACGTGGAGTGGTATGAATGATTAATCAAAGCTAATTCTTGATCGCTCCACCACGCCACTCTGTTCGTCAAAGTGCCAGCGCATCAAAGTTGCCACCTGTCCGCGATATTCCACCGGCAGCCCGATCGCTCGCCGGGGCGCATCCGTTGCCAAAATAATCGCCTGTTCTAAATCACAGACCCCCCACTGCACCAAATTATCTACCCCATCTAACAGGGATAGGGTAGTTCCCGCCAGAGTCCCATCTGGCAACCGTGCCGTGCCATTACGCACCTCCATCTGTCTCCGATCCCAAGGGTAAAAACCATCGGGCAAACCCAGGGGGGACAGAGCATCGCTCACCAAGAAAGCATGTTGATCGAACTGTGCCGCCCGCAGAAACAGCTCTAGCATCGTGACATGAACATGCTGACCATCGGCAATAAATCCAGCTCGTACTCCATCCTGCACCAAGGCTGCCCCCAATAAACCGGGCTGGCGATGATGCAGCGGTGGCATGGCATTAAAAGCATGGGTAACCATCGTAGCACCGGCCGCAAAAGCATCCATGGCCTGATTGTGAGTCGCTTGGGAATGTCCTAGACTGATGAAAATCCCCCGCTGCCGTAGGAGTTGGGCCACGATGCCAGAATCTTCTAGCTCTGGAGCCAAGGTGACAATCTTGATGATCGATTCATATTCGCCAATCACCCGCTGGATATTCTCTAAAGTTAAAGGCAGCAGATACTCCTGCGGATGGGCACCACGCTTTTCGGGGTTGAGACATGGCCCTTCTAGGTGAACCCCTAATACTTTAGCCCTGTGCGGTGACTGCTGCTTCATGTACTGGGCAATTACTGCCAGGGAACGCTGAAAATTCTCGATCGAAGTGGTGACCAAGGTCGGCAAAAATCCATCCACCCCCTGTTGCCAGAGAAAATCACAAATCTCCTGCAGTTTCTCCAGATCCGTACTCCGCAAATCAGGAAAGGCCAAACCCAAAGCCCCATTGATTTGCAGGTCTACACCCCCAAAAGAACACCAGTTTCCTTCAAGGTCGATCTGGCGATCGATCGAGGGCAGCGAAGAATTATTCTGTGGGAAAATCTCTAGGATTCTGGACAGCCCCGTTTGGTCGCGCTCTATGATGAGCTGCTGTAAACCTGGCATTCTAGGAACACGGGCATTGACAATCTGGGCGGTAGACATTTATCTTTTCCGAATAGATAGTGTATCAGTATAGTAACTATCGAATGAAAATTGGCGCTATTGTAGTTCACAATAATATGAACTTCCCTGTCAATGATTTCGATCTCATTGAGACTCGGTTTTTAACAATTACCAAACTTTTCCGATGACTGCCAATCTGCCCCCCCAATATACCGCCAAAGAAACCGAAGCCAAATGGCAGAGCCATTGGGAGAGTCGGCAAACCTATCGGGCCACCCCCGATGCCGGGGGCGAGAAGTTTTGTGTGGTAATTCCGCCGCCGAACGTTACGGGCAGCCTACATATGGGTCATGCCTTTGAGAATACCCTGATCGATGTCCTCGTGCGCTATCAACGGATGACCGGTCACAACACTCTTTGGGTACCGGGCACGGACCATGCCAGCATTGCGGTGCAAACTATTCTGGAAAAACAGCTGAAGGCCGAAGGCAAGAAAAGAGCCGATGTGGGGCGCGCAGAATTCCTGAAGCGGGCTTGGCAATGGAAAGAAGAATCTGGTAGCACGATCATTGGTCAACAACGGCGGCTGGGCATTTCCGTGGACTGGTCGCGAGAGCGCTTCACCATGGATGAGGGGCTGAGCAAGGCCGTTCTAGCGGCCTTTATCCAGATGCATCAGGCCGGTCTGATCTATCGTGGTAACTATCTGGTGAGCTGGTGTCCGGCTTCTCAGTCTGCGGTGTCGGACATCGAGGTGGAAAACAAAGAGGTCAACGGCCACCTCTGGCACTTCCGCTATCCCCTCAGCGATGGCTCTGGACACCTGGAAGTAGCCACAACCCGTCCAGAGACCATGCTGGGCGATACGGCGGTAGCGGTGAATCCGGCTGATGAGCGATACCAACACCTGATCGGCAAAACCCTCACCCTCCCGTTGGTGGGTCGGCAAATCCCGATCGTCGGCGATGAGCTGGTAGAAATGGAATTCGGCACCGGCTGTGTCAAGGTCACCCCGGCTCACGATCTCAATGACTTTGCTATGGGTAAGCGGCACAACCTAGAATTCATTAATATCTTGAACAAAGATGGCAGCTTGAACGAGAATGGCGGAGCCTTTGCTGGTCAGGATCGTTTCGTGGCCCGCAAGAACGTGGTAGCGGCCCTGGAAGCAGCGGGTAACCTAGTCAAGATCGAGGAATACAAGCATACGGTGCCCTACAGCGATCGCGGTAAAGTGCCGATCGAACCCTTGCTTTCCACCCAGTGGTTTGTGAAGATCAGACCGCTAGCCGATCGCTGTTTGGCAGAATACGATCAAAATAATTCACCGCGCTTCGTGCCCGATCGCTGGGGCAAAGTTTATCGGGACTGGCTGGGGAAGCTAGATGACTGGTGTATCTCGCGGCAGCTCTGGTGGGGTCATCAGATTCCGGCTTGGTATGTGGTCAGCGAGACCAATGGAGAGATTCAGGACCATACACCCTTCGTAGTAGCCACCGATGAGGATGGGGCCAGGGCGGAGGCGATCGCTGAATTTGGAGCCAACGCCCAGTTGGTTCGCGACCCGGATGTACTGGATACTTGGTTTTCTTCGGGACTTTGGCCTTTCTCGACCCTGGGTTGGCCGGAGCAGACGGCGGATCTAGAGGCCTACTATCCTACATCCACTTTGGTGACTGGCTTCGATATCATCTTTTTCTGGGTAGCCCGGATGACCATGATGGCTGGTCATTTTACCGGCAAGATGCCTTTCAAGGATGTATACATCCATGGTTTGGTATTGGATGAAAATGGCAAAAAGATGTCTAAGTCTGCCAATAATGGTATCGATCCGCTGTTGCTGATTTCTAAATATGGCACCGATGCGCTGCGCTTGGCTTTGATTCGGGAGGTAGTCGGTGCCGGCCAGGATATTCGCCTGCAATACAATCGCAAAACCGATGAGTCGGAATCCGTAGAAGCCAGTCGCAATTTCACGAACAAGCTTTGGAATGCGGCGCGGTTCGTTATGATGAATCTGGAAGACACCACATCCGCGGCATTGGAGCGGCCTAATTTGAGCGAGATGGAATTGGCCGATCGCTGGATCTGGTCGCGCCATCAACAGGCCATCCAGCAAACCCGGATATACATTGATAAATATGGTTTCGGTGAAGCTGCTAAGTTGCTATATGAGTTCTTCTGGGGCGATTTCTGCGATTGGTATATCGAGCTGGTGAAATCTCGTCTCCAGCCGGAAGTACCAGAGGCTAGCCGCCATGTGGCACAGCAGACTTTGTTCCATGTGCTAGAAGGTACCCTGAAGTTGTTGCATCCGTTTATTCCCCATATCACTGCGGAGATCTGGGAGACTTTGACGGGCCTGACCGATCTAGATCTATCGCTGCAACCCTATCCCCTAGAGGACAAGGCGGGCATCGATGCAGCCTTGGAACAGGAGTTCGAGTTATCCTTTGGCGTGATTCGCACGATTCGCAACTTGCGGGCGGAGGCAGATATTAAGCCCAGTATCAAGGCCAATATTGTGTTGCAGAGCGATAATGAAGCCGAACGGCAAGCGCTGCTTCGATCGGCTAACTATATCTGTGATACAGCGAAAGTAGAGGATCTACAAGTAGTAGCGGTGGCCGAGACCGATGGTCGGGCGATCGCCGGTATTCATGCCACGGTGCAAGTGATTCTGCCTTTGATGGGAGTAGTGGATATTGCGGCCTTTAAGGTCAAGCTGGAGAAGAAACTGGCCAAGATTCAGCGGGAAGCCGAATCTTCTACGAATAAGTTGCAGAATGCTAACTTTGTCGATCGGGCTTTGCCGGAGGTGGTACAGGAAGTCCGGGACAACCTGGTGGAACTCACCAAGCAGGTGGAAATCCTCCAATCTCGGATTGCTAGCCTTTGATGTTGCTGGGTTTGCCCTCACCCCGCCAGATCCTTCGGCTCTGGCCCCCTCTAGTGCTGCGAGGGCGAGCGCCTGAGGCAACCTCAGGCGCTCGCCCTGCACGCCCAAACTTGGAAGAGGGGTTGGGGGTGAGGGCAAAATCTATGCTTCATACTCCAATTCAGCAACGCCCGATTTTTCCCTAGGTAGAGGAGAGATCTACTTCCACCGCAAAAACCTGCTGCCAGTCGGCGATCTGTTGCAGCTTCAGCAGCAGATTTTGCTGTCTTTCCTGGCGGGTGGCTGGCTGCCGTGCACCTTGCCAAAATTGCAGATCTCGATCGGCCAACTTCAACAATCGATGGATTTCCGTCAATCCAGCGCGGATCCGTTGGTTCGCGATCGGAGAAAAGGCGGTTAGTAACCGATCGAAGGCGATCGCCAAATTTTGCTGGGCCGCGGTCAGATCCTCCCTCGGAAATTCATCCTGGAGCACTAATGCGTTCAGTGTGTCCCGACAAGTCGCAAAGTTGCTGTAAATGGCCGGAAGATCGCGATCGTTCATATCTTTTTAAGTGTTTCCTGTCCCAAACTACTGCAAGAATCGCTAGAATATCTATCTCTACTTTGCTGTTGCCACATTGCTCACCACCATGAACGCCGAACCCACTGTCATTCCAGAACCGGTGCTGCCCCCCTGGCTAGCAGCAGCGAAAGATTCGGACGTGGCAAGTGATCGACTAATCTATCAGGCTTACAGCTTTGCTCTGAAACACCATCAGGGACAACTGCGGAAATCCGGCGAACCATACATTCAGCATCCGATCGCCGTAGCTGACATTCTGCGCAACCTGGGTGGCGAGCCAGAGATGATCGCGGCGGGCTTCTTACACGACATTGTAGAAGATGTAGAAGAAATTACCGCCGATCACATCGAAGAACTCTTTGGTGCCGAAACCCGCCATCTGGTGGAAGGAGTCACCAAGCTCTCCAAATTCAACTTTTCCAGCAAAAAAGAACAGCAGGCCGAAAACTTCCGCCGGATGTTCTTGGCCATGGCCCAGGATATTCGGGTGATCGTGGTGAAGTTAGCCGATCGACTGCACAACATGCAGACCCTCGAACACATGAGCGAGGACAAGCAACGACAGATTTCTCAGGAAACTCGTGATATCTTTGCACCTCTAGCCAACCGCCTTGGTCTGGGACGAATTAAGTGGGAACTAGAAGATCTGACATTTAAGTATCTGGAGCCGGATGCCTATCGGATCACCCAAAACCTCGTGCAAGAGACCCGAAAAGCCAGAGAAATGCGCATCGACAGCACGATCGAACAACTCCGCGATCGGCTCCGCCAGGCCGGATTGGAATATTTCGATGTCAGCGGTCGGCCCAAGCACCTGTTTAGCATCTACCAAAAGATGCGCAACCAAAAGAAAGAATTTAGCGAAATTTACGATCTCACGGCGGTGCGGATTATCGTCGATCAGAATGCCGACTGTTACCGGGTTCTTGCCGAAGTCCACGATGCTTTTCGACCGATTCCAGGCCGCTTTAAAGACTACATCGGGCTACCCAAGCCCAACCGTTACCAGTCTCTCCATACCACTGTATTGGGCATTGGTAATACGCCACTGGAAATTCAGATTCGCACCACGGACATGCATCGGGTAGCCGAATACGGGATCGCCGCTCACTGGAAATACAAAGAAGCCACCGTTCAACCGGGCGCAAAAAAAGAAGATAAGTTCGTGTGGCTGCGTCAGCTCTTGGAATGGCAAAGCGACTTTAAGGATGCCCAGGAATTTTCTGACAACCTGAAGGATCAGCTGATCGACCCGGATGTTTACGTGTTCACGCCCCAAGGTGAAGTAGTGGCTTTGCGGGAGAAAGCTACCACCGTGGACTTTGCCTATCGGATCCATACGGAGGTGGGCAATCACTGTGTGGGCGCAAGGATCAATGGCCGGATCGTACCCCTTGCTACCCAGGTGCGGAATGGAGACATTGTGGAAATTTTGACGAAGGAAAGCGGTCACCCCAGTCTGGACTGGTTGAACTTTGTGGCTACGCCCTCGGCCAAGAACCGGATTACCCAGTGGTACCGTCGATCGAACCGGGAGGAGAATATTGCGCGGGGGCGGGAGCTGCTGGAAAAGGAGCTGGGCAAAAACGGTCTGGATGCGCTGCTGAAATCTGAGCCGATGCTAGCGGTAGCTCAGAAATGCAACTATCAAACCGTAGAAGATCTGCTGGCTTCTTTGGGCTATGGGGAAACCACCGTCAAACAGGTGGTCAATCGGATCCAGGATGGGGTCAAGGATCGGGTCGCCGAGGATGTGACAGAGATTCTGCCCACCAAGAAATCCACCGCCGATGGAGATTTCCCGATCGTCGGGATCGAAGGGCTGCTCCATCACCTAGCGGGCTGCTGTAACCCCATTCCCGATGAACCGATCATCGGAGTGGTCACCAAGCTGAATGGCATTTCTATCCACCGCCAGGGCTGCGCCAATGTGGAGAATGTGGATGGCAACCGGCTGTTACCGGTGCGCTGGAATAGTAACCTGACTAAGCAAAATGGCAATCGGCGCAGCTATGAGGTTTCTTTGCAAATTGAGGTGTTCGATCGAGTAGGTGTGATGCGCGATGTGCTCTCGCGGCTTAGCGACAATAAAGTGAATGTGCGGCAGGCCAAGGTGACTGCGGATAACAAATCTAAGCCTGCGCTGCTGGATCTCTGTGTGGAGGTCTACGACCTGACCCAGCTCGATCGCTGTATTGCGCAGATTCGCCAGATGCACGATGTGTTGCATGTGCGACGATTGCGAGAAATGGAGTAATTTCAGCAACGCCAGCAGCCGATTCGTCGCTTATGATAGGAGCGGGGTGTATTTCCTCCTGTTCTTTACTGAGTTTTGCCGTGTTATTGACCAAAGGATTTGAAATTGAGGTTTATACCGGCACTTCCGAAGGGGATATTGTCGGTCTATCGGATAAAATTGTGGCTGCATTGCCGGACTTTATGACGGAGCCGGACAGCCGCAATGTGGAATATGCAACGGAGCCGTTGCGAAACTATGAACATTTGCTCTGTGCGCTGCTCCGGCCCCGGCAGCGCCTGCGGAATTATTTAAAGACTTTGGGTGACTATACGTTGATTCCGGGCAGTACGCTGTCCCTGGGGGGCAGTGATCGGTTCTATCGTTCCAATCCTGATCATCCCTACCATACTTTCATCGAACAGACCTATGGCACGAATGTGGTGACGGCTAGCGTCCACATCAATGTGGGTCTGGCGGATCCAGAATTTTTGATTAAGGCCTGTCGGCTGGTGCGGTTGGAAGCGCCGCTATATTTGGCCCTGAGTGCGGCTTCGCCTTTTCTAAACGGTCAGCCTACGGGCTATCATTCTACCCGCTGGGGGATGTTCCCAAAGACTCCAGCCCATGTGCCGCTGTTTACGAGCCACCAGCATTTCATTGATTGGACGGAGCAGCAGTTGGCGCTGGGCACGATGCAGAATGTTCGCCATCTCTGGTCTTCGGTGCGGCCGAATGGCGATCGACGGCCCTATGATGTGAACCGCTTGGAATTGCGGGTTTGCGATCTAATCACCGATCCGTTGGTGCTGCTGGCGGTGACGGCGTTGCTGGAGATGCGCTTGGAGCAGTTGATGGCCGATCCGGATCTGGATCCGCTGGTGTGCAGTAAGCTGTCGCCGGAGGAGTTGGTGGAGTTGACGAATGCCAATGAGGAAGCGGCGGCGCGGCTGAGTTTGGATGGGGTGCTGCACCACTGGCAAGATGGCCGCGAGATTCTGGCGCGGGATTGGGTGCAGGAGCTGCTGGATGGTGCTAAGGAAATTGCGGAGGCCAAGGGGGTGAAGTGTTTTTTGGCTCCCCTGGATCGAATTTTGGCGGAGGGTAATACGGCTCAACGTTGGCTGCGGGACTATGAGCTGGACAAAAATAGTCGATCGGTAATCGTGTCGGCGAGTCAGCGGATGGAAGCAGAGGAGCTAGAGCTGTCTGAGAAACTCTGTCAGTCCGTGGGATAGATAACCAATAAATTTGCAGGAGCTGGGATTGAGAATGTATTTTCAGTGCCAGCTTTTGTTTTCATGGTTAAAATTTGATCGATATAAATCAATTTTTGTTGCGGATCTGTCGATCGAGCTACGCTTATTTTGGCAATTCATCTAGGATTGCAATTAGAAGATATCGATGTAAATGTAGATATTTATTTTTCCTAAAGGTTGCAGAGTGGAGGTTACACCAATGAATGAACGAAGTTATCTGCTGATTTCTGCTGTGATTTTTGGATTGATGGCTACCACCCATTTGGTGCGATTATTCACACCGTTTTCGATCGTGGTCGGGTCCTGGACAGTTCCCCTCTGGGGATCTTTGTTGGGGGTGGCTGTTGGTATAGCACTAAGTGTTTGGGCTTTCCGCCTGGCCTATCGATTGCAGTACGAACTACCCCATCGCGTAGGCGGATGAGGTTTCTGAGACCCCACTTGTCGATCATTAAACCTTGAGCTGAGAACACTCTATAATGGTCTCAGCGTCAACGGAGCATCGTGATGATTGGGGCGAAAGATTGTGAATGGTACTTTACCCCTGAGGAGTACTTTGCTTGGGAAGAACAGCAGCTAGAAAGACACGAGCTGATTGATGGCTTGGTGTATGCGATGAGCGGTGGCACACAGAATCATAGCTCGATCAAATTGAACATCGGCAGTTTAATTCAACTGATGCACTGGTACTACTGGTATCTAATAGCGCAATGATGAATATTTTCTATTTCGATCCCGTTGGTGTAGTTCCTCTTGCAGCGGAGTTTGAGATCGTATACAATTGTACAGTCAACAGTACAAGTTTGAGCTAAATGAAAATTGTCTCTTTCAGCGAAGCGAGAAATAGCCTTAAGACGGTGTTAGATCGGGTGGTAGAAGATGCCGATTATACAATTGTCACCAGACGTGATGCGCCTGATGCGGTAGTGATGTCGCTATACCGATCGCTGATTAAAACCAGTGTCAAGAATTGCTAATTCATCTCCAGCATCAAACAAAGGGCCAAAGTCCTCTGGCGTGATATAAGACTATAGAGCGATTTGAAATTATTGATCGAAATAGTAAGCTATTGGTTTAAGATCCATTTAAGAATGCCAAGAATTTTCTGTACAGGCACAACGAAATAATTAGTAGGATCGATCGTGACACTACTGCCTTCTAACTTGAGAAACTGCCAAATCGTACCGCTAGTCACACAACCATAAATAACTGGAGTACTTTGCTCCTGACTTTGATTGTAAAACTGCGCTGCAAGCATCTCAGCTACGCATTGACCCAATCCAGTTTCTATCTCTCCTCGTTTAGCTTCTACTAGCATTAATACTGGAGCGTCGATAGTAAAAGGATTTTCGGATTTACTAAACAGAAAATCACAGAATCCGTTTAAACCACGCTCTTTATCGACATCAAATTCTTCACCAGAAAATAACTGCACTTGTTCGTTAGTCAGCCTTCTTGCTTCAACTAGAATCGGACTAACCAATAATTCAGACTTAGCCTTTTCGGTTCTAGCAACTTCAGCTAAACGAAACGATTGATTGAAAATATCTAACATACTCAGTTGTGGCTCTATCAAAGGCAAGGATTCACAAAACCGTTCATCAGTTATCTTTAACTTGAATTGATTCTTGACAGAATCTAACGTGAAATTATTGTATGCCATGTAAATTAACTACTGATAAACTACACTTTCTCTACTGCAAGGTCGGTGGATTGCTCGCTTAACATCCATTTGAGAATACCAAGAATTTTTTGGACTGGCATCACAGAATAAGTAGTCAGATCGACAGTAACACTATTACCTTCTAATTTAAGAAATTGCCAAAATTTACCGCTAGTCACACAGCCATAAATAACTGGAATAGATTGCTCTTGATTCTGATTATAAAGTTGTGCTGCCAGCATTTCAGCAACACATTGACCCAATCCAGTCTCTAGATCTCCTCGTTTAGCTTCCACTAGCATTAACACTGGAGCATCGATAGTCAATCGATTATCAGATCTGCTAAATAAGAAATCACAAAAGCCGTTCAAGCCTCGCTCCTTGTCTACATTAAACTCTTCACCAGAAAATACTTGTACTCGTTCATTAGTAAGTCTTCTTGCTTCTAATAGAATCGGACTAACTAGTATTTCAGATCTGGCCTTTTCAGTTCGAGCTGATTCGGCGATCGGCACCCAGCGATTGAGAACACTTAGGATATCTGGTGCTGGTTCTGCTGGAGGTAAAGCCAAGCAGAAAGGATGGTCGCTTAGCTTTAGCTTGAATTGATTCTTGACAGAATCTAACGTGAAATTATTGTATGCCATATTTAGTGAATCACCAGCAAACTACTTTAATTCTACGAGGCACTTCGATCGAAATGCCAACAATTCGGATCGAAGTGCCTCAGTAGTCATACTGATACACTACTTCTTTCGCCGGACGCAGTACGTCGATCGCCTGATCTAGGCTGAGGTGGGCATAGCCAGAACGCTCTCGCCAGTACAGGCAACATGACTTCAGTCGAATCCTTGTCAGTAGAACAAGAGAACTTCTGTGAGTCTTCAGATTGTACAACACTATCTGAATGAAACCGAATAAAAAAGCATGACAAATGTCGTACTTTTTTCCAGTACAAGGTTATTGTTGGGCGGTGTGCGGGTCGTAGGGTGATCCCCATAAGGTTTACCCGTAAGAGATGTCAAGCTAGGAGCTAAGTGTGACTTCAAGCATAACTTGGCCGAATTGGAATTGCTGCTTTTAGCGGTGCCAAACTAGCACAGCAAAAAAGTTGTGCTACACTAAATCCAGCTCAACTTTTTTGCTGTGCTCAAACAAAATCGATGATTCCACCCTTTGACGAGCGCGGTTATCTCCCCCAAGGTATCTACGAGCCAACATGGGATGATTTCTGGCAGCGGTTTGGCACCAACAACTATCGCAAACAACTGCTCACGGGCTTGCAATTGGCTCTGGGAAATCTGAAACTAGCTGGCTGTCGGCGGGTATACATTGGCGGTAGCTTCGTCACCGAGAAGGAACGACCCAATGACTATGATGGTTGCTTTGACATTTTTGGGATCGACGAAGATGTGATCGATCCCATTTTTCTAGACCCAGATCTGGCGGCGCAACGGACTAAGTTTGGTGGTGAATTAGTCCCAAATCCAGCAATGGCTGGGTTTTTCCAAACCGATAAAAATGGTAATCCCAAAGGAATTATCGTCTTAGATCCGACAGCTATCCCCTAATTAGTTCAAATTACTGCGAGGAGCAATCGATCGTGATTCAGAATAAATATCAATACAAGATTACTAGTTCTAAGCTCAAAGAATTAGAGCAATCTTTAGCAAATCTAGCCGCTAATCCCGAAGGATTGTCCGAACGGCTGTGGCAATCTCAGCAAGCGGCAGTACGAGTGTGGATTGACCGACTAACAGCAGAGATTGCGGAATATGACAGGTTGCAGCAGGGCGAGTCGATTTTCAAGATTTCTTCCCTCACCGAACTACCGATCGCCTTAATTAAAGCCAGAATTGCTAGCGGCATGACTCAGAAAGAACTAGCCGAAAAAATTGGCATCAAAGAGCAACAAATTCAACGCTATGAAGCCAATCATTATGATTCGGCTAGCTTCGAGCGATTGCGGGAAGTCTTTGAAGCTCTAGGCATGAGTTTCAAAGAAATAATCATGGAAATCGAGGGGTCTTCTGCTCTCCCGAAATCCCTATGAAGGACATTTCTGTTGCAGAGCGGCATTCGTTCGGTAGGGTGTGTTGTTCTATTCACGTAGCGTCTGCTTTAGCAGAAGGGTAACGCACCATCATAAGTCAATAGAAAACACCATTGAAATTTTGTATTGATAGACTTAAGCTTCTGCAAATCCTGAAGGTATCCACTCACTCCATCACATGAGCTGATTGAGCTTTGCATCTGACTTACAGGATACTCGACCTTTAATCTAGCTTGAACAAACAGCAATAGCTCCAAACCATTATCCAATCAACCGTCGCCAAGCTTTTCGATAGTATAGTAAACCAAGAATACAGGCAATTTGAATCGCTGTCATGCCCAAAGCAATATGAAAACCAGGTTTGATAAAATCGATCGCCCAGCGGAAAGCCAGATAGCCGATCGAATAAAACCGAAACAAATCCCCCGCTACCATCGGAGATCGATCGCGCCGCCGCAGCCACAGCCCCAACAATCCTAAAAACAAAATCTCATAGAGCTGGGTGGGATGCCGAGGAATACCATCACCAAAATCCACCCCCCAGGGCAAACCCGTCGGCAAGCCCCCAGTATCATCACTCAAACCCGTAAGGAAACAACCAATCCGCCCGATCGCCGTCCCCACCAGCAGCGGATAGGCAAAAGCATCCCCCGTAGAAACCTCCACCCCCACCATCTTTTTGCTGACTTCCACACCCCAGGTCGCACCCAACAGCGCCCCGACGATCGTCTTGCCGCCCACCACGAACACATACCAAGGAACCGTTCCCCAGAGATGTGCGTGCTGAAGAATCGCTAGAACCTTGGCACCCAGGATCCCACCGATCAAACCACCGGCAATAATCACCCCCCGCTCCGCCCAAGGCACCGTACTGTGCCGAAAGCGCTGCCGGGACAACCGAAAAGCTACAAAGTAGCCCAAGCCTTCCCAGAGCGGATGGGGATGGAGCCGCAGGTCACCCAGCTGGAGATAGATGGGGAAGGCCATGGCCTAAACTGCTATCGGTTCATGCAGGCGAATTAACTGGGCCAAGGTGCCGCGCAGCTTAGTCCGAGACACAATCCGATCGACAAAGCCATGCTCGAACAAGTACTCGGAGGTCTGGAAATTGTCGGGCAGTTTTTCTCGCAGGGTCTGTTCGATCACCCGTCTACCGGCAAAACCAATGGTGGCTTTCGGTTCCGCTAAAATAATGTCGCCCAGCATCGCAAAGCTAGCGATGACTCCGCCGGTGGTGGGGTTGGTCAATATTGGGATATAGAGCTGTTTGGCTTCTCGATGGCGAGCTAAGGCTGCGGAGATTTTGGCCATTTGCATCAGGCTGAGCATTCCTTCTTGCATCCGGGCACCGCCGGAGGCACAGAGAATGATCACGGGCATTTGGTGTTTGGTGCCGTACTCGATCGCCCGAGCCAGTTTCTCTCCGACCACTGAACCCATGCTACCGCCCATGAAGCGGAAATCCATTACGCCCATGGCCACGGGCATGCCTTCGATTTTGCCGCTGCCGGTCATGACGGCGTCGGTGAGTCCGGTTTTTTCTTGGGTTTCTTTGATTCGATCGATGTAGGGCTTGCGATCGTTAAACTTCAGGGGGTCTGTGGGCCGAATGTGTTCGTCAAAGTGCTGCCAAGTACCGCCATCGATCAGCTGGGCAATCCGCTCTTCACCGGTAATCCGTTGGTGGTGGCTACATTCTAAACAGACCATCTGGTTGGCTTTCAGGTCTTTGGTGTAGGCGATCGCCCCACAGGGATCGCATTTCGTCCAGAGTCCGTCGGCAATCTCCCGTTCCTGCTGGGTTTGGATGGCTGGATCGGTTTTCTGGCGGTTGGCAAACCAGTCAATGAGAGTCATAGGCTTTGCTAAGTGTAGGGTGGCCCAAAAATTAGTCGGGAAAGCAGATCTCGATCTTAGCAGCGTTTGCAGTCACTAGACCACACCCCATGGTTCGACAAGGGTAGGTCATGGTTCTAGCGCCGGTAGCTGACGAAGAATCGGCAAGGTCTTGATGGTGCCAAAATCCTTCTCCGCTAGCTCAGGTAAGTTGGCGAATTGATCGAGCCATGCAGAGAAGGCTCAGTAAATCCGAATTCAGTTTTCTAGAGAGGATAGAGATCAGCTATTTCTATTTCCGGATCAATTCTGGCACAATTTATCGCGAATAGGGATGATCTTGTGGATTTACTCATTGACTCCCATCAGCCTCAGGGCTTTTAATGCCATCTCCAATACACGGGAATCATCTTGCGCCTTAGCTATTTTCACAGCCAGACGGATATCAACAATGGCCCTGGATCTATCTTTTAGCTCGGTATACACCAAAATGCCACGGTCAAGATATGCTTTGAAATCTTGGGGATTAGAAGCAATAGCTCTATTACATTCTTCTAAAGAATAGTAGGTTCGATTTTCCTCATGAAAAGGATCTTGAGCCAGATATAAATGGCGAAACCCCCGACTGTACCAACCATGAGCATATCCAGGTTCAATAGCAACAGCTTTCTTGAAATCAACCAATGCTCCTTGATGATCGTCAAGTCTTAAGTGTTTCAGGCGACCACGAATGTGATAAATATGGGCATTCTGGGGATCGAGTAAGATTACCGTATTGAAATCATCTAATGCCTGCTTGTACTGTTCGAGCTGTTCATATACAACAGCTCGCATGATATAGGCGATTTTGTAGCGGGGGTTTAGCTGAATGGCTTGAGAGAATTCTCGAAGGGCTTCTTGTCTCCCAGCTCGTTTATCCTGCCCTGGCTCGATCCACTTGTTAAAGCCCGCAATAAAATGTTCATCGGCTTTGCTATAAACTACTTGTTGAGAGCCAATCGGTCTGGGTTTGCCAGTTTGAGGTGCAATGCCCTGTAGCCAGCGTACCGAGATCCCCCGGTTGTAACCTATTTTGCTCCCTACCTCTGATTGCCCCGTAAATCTATTCTCGATATCCTCTGTATCGTTTTGGTAGCGATCACCTCGACCATGAATCGCCACCAGCAAGCCATTCTCATTAAAAACACCGCCACCACTCATTCCCGGCTGGGTTTCAGCATCATAAATGATGGTATAACCGCCATTATCTCCTTTTAGCCGTTTATTAACAACGGCAATGACTTGGCCGGAGTTAAAAGAAAACCCTGGCTCCTGCAAAGGATAACCGGAGGTAAAAACTTTATCATCCACCCTAAGGCTACCGGGCAGGGCGACTTGAGCTACGGCCAGGGGACGACTGCTACGAAATTGGACGATCGCTAGGTCTAAATCTTGACCCACTAGCTTTACGGCCTGCACCGGGACTCTCAGACGTTCTCCACGGCTGAACCCAAGGGTATAAGTCTCTTTGCTGGGCAAGGTGGAACAGGATTTCTTACCGCAAACCACATGGCGGTTGGTAACGATCGTGTATAGATTGCCTTGGCGGTTGATGATAATTCCAGACCCTAGGGTTTTGGCTTCGGTCAGCTTGATTTCTACGGTAACTGCTTTGGCAATCCCTTTGATTTCATCAGGAGTTTTGGCAGAAGCAACATCGGCGATGCAGATTAGAGCTGTGGTGAAGCCAAAGACAAGAGAAATTTTCATGGACGATCGCGGTGTTACCAAGTTAAATAATCTGTGGGATCAATGGCACTGAAATAAGGAAAAGAAAAAAGTTTGTAATGCTAGATCTTGTGGGAGCATGGCCTTACAGAAACAAAAAATCTTGTTCTTACTATGCCTCATCTCGCAGAATGACCTTATCATAGTCAAAAATGTCAAGGAATGAGTGTTTTTTCCACTTTTTCCTCCATGCTCAGAGCTACTTGTTGGAGCCGATCGAGCATTCCCGCCGCCACATTTTCCCAGAGACCCCGTTGATGAGCCTCCAATAGCCGCTCCGCCATATCGCGCGCCGCCCAAGGATTCGAGCGCTCCATAAAAGACTGTACCTCCCCATCCAACACATAAGCTTCCGCCACCCCCTCATACATATGGTCAGGTACGCAGTTAGTCGTAGCATCATAGCCAAACAAAAAATCCACAGTGGCCGCCATTTCCGCTGCCCCCTTATAGCCATGACGCATCACCCCAGCAATCCACTTCGGATTCACCACCCGCGATCGATAGACCTTCGCGATTTCCGCCTCCAGCGATCGCACCTGGGGATTGGTCATCACCGAATTATCGCCAAAATAAGCTTGGGGTTGTTGACCGCTAATCGTCTGCACAGCTGCCATCAGACCACCTTGAAACTGATAGTAGTCATCGGAATCCAGCAAATCATGTTCTCGATTATCTTGATTTTGGAGAACTATTTGCATCTCTCCCAACCGTCGCTGAAAAGACTCCGGTGCCGCTCGACCCTCACCATAGCCGCGATAGGCATAGCTGCTCCAGTTGATGTAGGCCGCCGCCAAATCCTCAGCTCCCGACCAATTCTGGGATTCAATCAAACCCTGAATCCCCGCCCCATAAGCTCCCGGCTTCGAGCCAAAGATCCGATCGCTAGCCCGTTGTAGGGCCACGGTCACCTCCAATCCCTCAGCTAGCCAAGCTTGGGTCTCCTGCTGCACTTTGGTGGCGAGAGGATTCTGGTCGATCGGTTCATCCAAAGCAGCGACGGCGATCGTGGCTCGATCGAATAAATCGATTAAATTGGGGAAAGCATCTCGGAAAAACCCCGAAACCCTGAGCGTTACATCCACCCGAGGTCGTCCCAAAACCGTTAGGGGTAAAATCTCGAAATCCACCACCCGCCGGGAAGTGCCATCCCACAGCGGACGTACCCCCAACAAAGCCATCGCCTGAGCCAGATCGTCGCCGCCCGTGCGCATGGTCGCCGTCCCCCAGATCGATAGCCCCAGCGTCTTCGGGTATTCACCCTGTTCCTGGGTATAGCGCTCCACCAGAATCTCCGCTGCCTTCCGGCCCACATCCCAAGCACTTTCCGTCGGCACGGCCCGAATATCCACCGAATAGAAATTGCGCCCCGTCGGTAACACCTCCGGTCGGCCCCGCGTCGGCGCACCCGAAGGCCCGCTGGGAATATAACCACCATTTAGACCTTGGAGTAGATGATCAATTTCCTGATCGGTCTGACCCAAGGCGGGCAAAAGCGTATCACCAATCCATCGCAACTCGATCGCCGTGGCCACCCCACAATCTGGAAATTCTTCCCCATCTGCAATTAATCCTTGGACTAAAGATGCCGCCTGTGACTCCAAGGATTCTAATAATCCCGCCACATTGCGCAAATCCCCAGCAATTGGCAACGCTGGATCCGTAGTTATTGGATCAAAATCATAGCCTCGATCGGTCGCCAAAGCCCGCAGCAAACCCTGCCGTCCTGCCTGGGGATGACGAGCGATCGCCACCACCAAATCCCGCAGCTGATCGCCCTCGGGACAGCGACCTAAAACATGCAATCCATCACGAATTTGGGATTCTTTAATGGCACAGAGCGATCGATCCAAATGGTTTAATACCAAATCCCCAAACCGCTCTCGAAGTTCTCCGACTCCAATCCCCAAATCCTGCTGCAGGTTACTTTGGGCCAAGAGTTCCAGAATTTTATTTTGAATCGCCTTCATTCTGGCGGGATTCAGACTCATCGCCTCATAATATTCATCTACCAAATTTTCCAGATTTTGCAGATCGCCATATAGCTCCGCCCTAGTCATCGGTGGCGTCAGGTGATCGATAATCACCGCTTGGGCTCGCCGCTTGGCCTGAGATCCTTCACCTGGATCGTTCACGATAAAAGGATAGAAGTGGGGCATTGCACCCAAAGCCACCTCCGGATAGCATTCCGCCGTCAGGGCCACACTTTTACCCGGCAACCATTCCAAATTGCCATGCTTGCCCACATGCACGATCGCCTGGGTTCCAAATTCAGCCCGCAGCCACTGATAAAAGGCTAAATAGTCGTGGGTCGGCTCCAAATCCGGCGCATGATAATTCAAATTGGGGTCTCGATCATAGCCCCGAGCAGGCTGCACGCCCACGAATACATTGCCAAAACGGATTCCCGGTATCGGTAAATCGGTCGAAGGTAAACCCCAACGCTGTGCCATTGCCGATCGCACCACCTCCGGCAAACCCTGCCAAAATTCTTGATAGGCGGCCAAAGACAAACTCTGCAACACCGGCCTGATCGATCGGCCTTCGGGATCATTGGTCACGCCACTGGTTAATCTACGAATTAAATCATCCCCATCCGCCGGTAAATCGCCGGTTTGATATCCAGCGGCCTGGAGCGATCGGAGGATTTCCAAACAACTAGCGGGGGTATCGAGACCCACCCCATTGGCCAAGCGGCCATCTCGATTGGGATAGTTGGCTAAGACCAGTGATACTTTGCGATCGGCCACGGGTGTAATGGCCATCTGTAAGTAGTTATGGGCTAAATCCGCCACAAAGTTAATGCGATCGAGCCGAGGCTGATAGCCCAAAACCTCCGTTTGCAGCACCGGATGCTGCGACTGCACGGCCTTAAAAGAAACCGCCCGACTGATAATCCGGCCATCCACCTCTGGCAGCGCCACATTCATCGCATTATCACGAGGCGAAAGGCCCATGGTCGCATCCAGCCAATCGGCCTCACTACCACCGCTAAAAATCACCTGTAATACTGGCCGATTCAAGGCCACCCAAAAATCCTGGGTATCCAGCTCCGGGGGATTTCCGGGATAGAGCGGAGCCGGAGTGATTAGCGAAAAACTGGTGGTATTCAAAATCACCGAGGTTTCTTGACAATAACCACGCAGACTTTTTTGCACCTCCGGATCCCGTAGAGATGAGAGAAAAATCGGCTGAGGCGAGAGTTGCCGATCAACTAAGGCTTGACAGAGAGCATCGATCGATGCCGTATTCCCCACCAAATAATGGGCGCGATAGAAGAATATCGCTACCTTAGATCGAGTCCCAAGAATGGGGGCAGCGAGATATGGATAGATGCCTACCTTGGGTACTGGCTGAGGCAGCATATATTCATAGTTCAACTTCAGACAATGCTGAGCCAAGAAATACAACAACTGCTGGAGATTTTCGATGCCACCTTCAATAAAATAGCGCCAGACTTGATTGACATCTTTTAAGGGTAGGGTAGACCGACTGAGTAGGGAAAGATCTGGCTGGTCATCACCAGGAATCAGGATCAGGGCCGCACCAGTTTCCGCTACCAATTCTTGGAGAACCTCTAGTCCATAGCTCCAGTAGCCCACGCCCCCCAGCAGCCGTACTACAATCACTCGGGCTTGGGAGAGCACTTCGGCAGCATAAGTATCGATCGTCACTTGTTGCTGGAGCGCCAGAATGTTCAAGGCCCGCACCTCTGGAAAGCCGATCGGTAGACGACCCCAAGCTTGGGACAGAGCTTGGATATCCGTATCCGCCGAGGTGATAATGACGATCGGGGCCGGTGCTTGTTCGACCAGGACAGTTTGCTCGAAACTGGGGTTTTCGCCGAGGACGGTGGCGGTGCGGTGCATAGATTTCTGGGGAGTCAGACTCTGGGCATTCTAACCGAATTTTTCAGTAGACCACTCGACAGCGGCATTTGCGATATTATGAAGGACGGCATTCAGTCATCGTTCGACTATGGGCAATACATTTGGACAACTTTTTCGAATTACGACCTTCGGGGAATCCCACGGCGGCGGCGTTGGGGTGACGATCGATGGTTGTCCACCCCGCTTGGAAATTAGCGCCGAGGAAATTCAGTATGAGCTAGATCGGCGCAGACCGGGCCAGAGCAAAATCACCACCCCGCGCAAAGAAAGTGACACCTGCGAGATTCTCTCCGGTGTGTTCGAGGGCAAAACCCTGGGCACCCCGATCGCTATCCTGGTGCGCAACAAAGATGCCAGATCCCAGGACTATGATGAGATGTCCCAGAAATACCGGCCTTCCCATGCGGATGCCACCTACGATGCCAAATACGGTTTTCGGAATTGGCAAGGTGGAGGCCGCTCCTCGGCCAGGGAAACGATCGGGCGCGTAGCCGCTGGGGCGATCGCCAAAAAAATCCTCCGCCAGTCCGTAGGAGCCGAGGTGATCGGCTACGTACAGCGGATCCAGAATCTGGAGGCCACCATTGACTCCCACACCGTGACCATGGCCGACGTGGAAAGCAACATTGTCCGTTGTCCCGATCCGGTGCTAGCGGAGCAGATGATCGCTCGCATTGAAGAAATAGGACGAGCCGGGGACTCGATCGGCGGGGTCGTAGAATGTGTGGTGCGCGGCGTGCCCAAGGGCTTGGGGATGCCGGTGTTCGATCGGCTGGAGGCGGATATTGCCAAGGCGGTGATGTCCTTACCAGCTACTAAGGGCTTCGAGATCGGTTCGGGCTTTGCCGGTACTAGATTGACTGGTAGCGAACACAACGATGAGTTCTATCTGGATGACCAAGGCGAATTGCGGACGCTCACCAACAACTCTGGTGGCACCCAAGGCGGCATCAGCAACGGCGAGCACATCATCATTCGGGTAGCTTTCAAGCCCACGGCCACCATTCGCAAAGAACAACGCACGGTCAGCGCCGCCGGTGAAGAAACCACCCTCGCAGGCAAGGGTCGCCACGATCCCTGCGTCCTCCCCCGCGCCGTACCCATGGTAGAAGCGATGGTCGCCCTCGTCCTCTGCGATCACCTGATGCGCCAGTACGCTCAATGCCATCTCCCGAATCTATAAGAAATCAAGCAATACCTACCATGAATTTTCAAGCTGTTGTCGCTACGCTGAATCAGTTTTGGGCCGATCGCGGCTGTACGATCGTCCAACCCTACGATACGGAAAAGGGTGCGGCGACCAAGAGCCATCATACCTTCTTGCGCTCCCTCGGCCCAGAACCTTGGTCGGTGGCCTATATCGAACCCTGTCGCCGTCCCGGTGATGGTCGCTATGGCGAAAATCCCAATCGCTATCAACATTATTATCAATATCAAGTTTTGATTAAGCCTTCGCCTAATTGGATTCAGGAAACCTATTTAGATTCTCTCCGCGCCTTAGGCATCAAGCCCGAAGATCATGATATTCGATTTGTGGAAGATAACTGGGAAGATGCAGCCATGGGAGCCTGGGGCGTAGGCTGGGAAGTCTGGCTAGACGGCATGGAAATCACTCAGTTCACTTACTTCCAGCAGTGCGGTGGCATCGATTGTCGGCCCGTATCGATCGAAATCACCTACGGTCTGGAAAGAATCTGTATGTATTTGCAGGGAGTTAACTCGATCGCCGAGATTCAATGGAGCGATCAGGTCACCTATGCCGATATCTTCCTCCAATCGGAAATCGAGCAATCCACCTATAACTTTGAAGCCTCAAATCCGGAGCTACTCTTTACCCTCTTTGGGCTTTATAAGCAGGAAGCGGAACAACTTTTGGAACGAAAGCTAGTGGTACCGGCTTTGGACTATGTTTTGAAATGCTCCCACACCTTTAATCTATTGGATGCCCGTGGCTCCATCTCCGTCACCGAACGCACTCGCTATATTGGCACCGTGCGCAATCTAGCCCGCCAGGTAGCCCAAGCCTATGTGGCCCAACGAGAAAAACTAGGCTTTCCACTGCTCAAGCCAGAGCAACCCAAAACCCCTGTGCCTTCCTAATTATCCGGTCATGATGTTGCTGAGATTGTCAAAGGAAGTCACTGCCTAGATAAATAAGCTAGCAGACACTTTAAACATCTCACCAAGTTTTTTCGCCTGAGCCTTACTAATTGTTCGACTACCATTCACTACTTCGGAAACTACTCCCTTACTACCAATAATGCCAACTAAATCAACCTGTTTAGTGTCACTAGCAGCCATAATATGCTGCAAAATTTCATGAGGAGCAGATTCTCCCCAGTCATCTAAATTGTAGTGTTGAGATTCATAGTCTTCGATTAGTTTTACTATTAACCGAAACAGGGCTGTTTCTTCTGGAGTACGCGAGTTTCTTTTGGTAAGCAGATTCTCTGCCACTGCCAAAAATCGTCTATATTCATTTTCGGTTTCAATTACTTTAGGGCTGATTTCTACTGCTGCCCACAGTTGTAAGTAGGTATTTTGATCAATAGTGAGGGTCATTTTTCCACTGCTCCTTATCGTATTCATCGTGAGTTAAAAAATATTTGTAGTAGACTACTTGTGCTTCATAGTCGATCGAGACAATTAGGCGGTATCTGTTACCTTTAATGTTAAAAACAGTGAAGTTACTGACAGCTTCAGCATCTCGATATGTGGCCTGTACATCAATTAAGCTCTGCCATTCGGCTGTTCTGATGATGTCATACCATTCCTTGAGCTGTTTTTGGACATCAGAGTATAGTGCAGCATCTTGACGCAGATTGCTGATAGAAATAAGGTGCATGGCCTATTCATCAACTAGTTTCTTTAGGTTCTCATATAGAGAACAAATTGTCAACATTTGGTTGTGTGAACATCTGGAATAGCAACGCAGAATTTTCCACCTTCTGCCATTAAGATTAGAATCTACTCATTCCCATTCTTTTGTTCACCATGCAGATTCGTCGCAATCGTCCTGGCTCTTCCGTTTTCATCGACCACCTAGAATACCGGATTCCATTGCCAGACAGCGAACCCCAGAACATCCTCGAAGAAATCGTTTGGTACAAAGAACGAGAAGTAGCTAGCTGGCGAGATCGGCTGCCGATCGCCGAACTGCAAAAGCAGCTAGGGGCAGCCCCGCCAGTCCGCGACTTCCGGGCGGCCCTAGTCAACGCCAAAACCACCCCAGCCCTAATTGCCGAAGTCAAAAAAGCCTCCCCCAGTAAAGGCACGATCCGAGCAGATTTCGATCCCGTAGCGATCGCCCAAGCCTACGAGCGGGGTGGAGCCGCCTGTCTCTCCGTACTGACCGACGAAAAATTCTTCCAGGGTAGCTTCGAGAACTTGGCCCTGGTGCGATCGGCAGTGGAGCTACCACTGCTCTGCAAAGAATTCGTCGTCTATCCCTACCAGATCTACCTCGGCCGCAAGCATGGAGCCGATGCCGTCCTCTTGATTGCGGCCATCTTGTCCAACAGCGACCTCCAGTACTTCCTGAAAATCATCAAGGTTTTAGGGATGACTGCCCTGATCGAAGTCCATTCTGCCCCAGAGCTAGAGAGAGTTTTAGCCCTGGATGGGGTACAACTGGTAGGCATCAACAACCGTGACCTGGGTACCTTCAAAGTCGATTTGGAGAATACCTGTCAGCTACTAGAACGCTATGGCACAACACTGGCAGAAAGAGATATTCTAGTAGTTAGTGAGTCAGGTATCCACCAACCCACCGATTTGCAGAAAGTCGTCAAAGCCGGAGCCAAGGCCGTCTTGATCGGGGAATCTCTTGTCAAGCAGCCTGATCCCCAACAGGCCATTGCCGAGCTCTTCCACTAGTTTGGGCTACCATCTGCCGTCAGTAAACCTTAGTAACTATCGGATTTGGAAGTGAACAAATTGCAACTGCCTTCGCTCATTCATTACGAGTTGGTTTTACAGATTTTAGAAAAACAGACTTTACCTGGTTCCGATGACCAAAATCCAGTGATTCGGCAGCAGGTGCAACAGCTGATTGTCACTATGCGCAAAGCCATTTCTCAGCAGCGGATCCTATCGGAAGAATGCGATCGCCGCCGGATTGAGGTGGAGCAAACATGGGGTCTGAACAATCCAACGGTTGACCCAACGGTAGTGCGCTAGAGGGAGGCCAGGGTTTTGTCTGAAGTAAGTTTGAGCGACTTAGAGCTATCCATCTTGGCTTGGCCTCTTTCCGAACGACCAGCAACAGTAACCAACTCAGCTGCCATAGCTCCCGGTGGGCCAACGGAACGTTTTCAGAAACAAATCGATGTTAGCTTACTGCGACGAGCCGTAGAGTACCTGCGCCAAGAGATGGAGCGGCAGCAAGAAATAGTGAGTACCACCCGGCGACAGTTGCCCAAGGGCTGGTACCGACAATCTAACCCCACCTTCGATTTGGAGGTGCTCTCCGCTGGATTGTCAGAAAAGAAATTTATAGACTTACCGAAAATTTGGCCCAGCGGCAGTCTGCTAGGCCGCTAGTAAGTCAGGCTAGCGGGGGATCAGATCCGCACTGAATCGATCGACGATCTCCTTACCTTCATTAATCGAAAAATCCAAGAAGGCTTGGGCGGCTACGGAAAGATGTTTGCCGCTGGGATAGATCACGTACCAATGACGCTGGATCGGAAAGCCTTCCACATTGAGGATCGTCAATAGTCCCTGCTGGTTTTCTAGGGCCAGGGAATGCTGGGAGAGAATCGAAATCCCCAAACCGCCAGCAATCGCCTGTTTGATGGCCTCGTTGCTACTGAGTTCCATGACCACTTCTACGCTAACGCGATTCTCAGCCAAACATTTTTCGATGACCAACCGGGTACCAGAACCAGATTCCCGAAAAATAAAGGGTTCTGCCGCTAGCCGCTTAAGCGTAATATTTTTTTCCTTGGCCAAAGGATGTTCGGAAGAGGCCACCACCACCAGGGGATTTTCCAGGATGGGTCGGAGTTCGATATCCATTTCACTAGGTGGCCGACCAGTGAAGTAGAGGTCGTCTTGATTGTTCGCCAGTCTGCTGAGTACCCCCTCTTGGTTAGTGATTTGTAGGGCTAGAGCGATCTCTGGATGTTTGCGCCGAAAGGTGCCGAGCAACCGGGGCACAAAGTATTTGGCGGTGGTGCTAGCTACTAGGTTAATTCGGCCCTGTTTAAGACCCTTCAATTCATCCAGGGCAATTTCTAGATCCGCAAACTTTTGAGAAATAGTGGTGCTAGCCGCCAAGACTTCTTTGCCGGCAGCCGTGAGATACAGTTGCTTACCCAGTTGATCGAAAAGTGGCATGCCGATCGTCTGAGTCAGCTTTTTAATTTGTTGGGAGACGGTGGGTTGGGTGAGGTCTAGTTCTTCGGCAGCGCGGGTAAAGCTGCCATGCTTAGCGATCTCTTGCAGGATTTGTAGTTGATGCAGCGTCGCTTGCTTCATGGTTTTAGGTTAACTCAGCCTGACGTGAATAGACGGATTCTATCATCTTAAAACAGAAGTAATGTTTTTTTACATGAGTTGTGCGAACCAAGGAAATCTTAATGATAGATAAAATCTATGGCTTTAATAATTAATTTGGACTTCCTTCTATGAACCTTTTTATGTATGATTGATGGAATGTTGTAGTAAGAACGTCGATTTGCAGGGATGCGAAAGCCGATCACATCAGCCAAGCATCCTCTTCCCTATCAACTTTTTCCTTGGCAACTATAGATTCAACCTATTCCTCTCAAAGAGTCAGCCATGTATTTTTCACTCACAAAAATAAAAAACCATAGACATCATCAATAAGATTCTTGCTCTTTAGTATCACTAATATCAATCCCTATTTTCCAGGAACAGAAGTTCATGAGTACCTTTTCCCGTCGTCATTTCCTCACCACAGTCAGCGTTGCGGCCACCGTGCCACTGCTCAAGGGCTGCTTGGGCAATCCACCAGAAGATACACAAACCAACAAAGCTCCAGCTTCCGTTAAATCTATGGTGAAAGCGGGGGAAGAACCAGAAGTCAAAGTAGCCAAGCTAGGCTATTTACCGATTGTGGAAGCAGCACCGCTGATCGTGGCTCTGCAAAAAGGATTTTTCGCCAAGCATGGCATGACCGAGGTCAAAATCGAGAAGCAGGCCAACTGGGGTGCAGCCAGGGACAACATCAAAATCGGCTCCAAAGGTGGTGGCTTGGATGGTGGTCAATGGCAAATGCCTATGCCCTATCTAATCTCTGAAGGCATTATTACGGATAATGCCAAGATTCCGATGTACATTCTCTGCCAGCTGAATACCCAGGGCAATGGGATCGCCTTGGCTTCCAAGCACAAGGGCAAAGGGTTGGGGATAAATCTAAAAGACAAGGTGAGCTACTTCAAAGAAATAGCTGCCAGCGGTACTAGATTCAAGGCCGCCTATACTTTTCCCAAATCCAACCAAGAATTCTGGATTCGCTATTGGTTAGCTGCCGGTGGGGTCGATCCGGATGTGGATGTGGAACTGTTGACGGTACCCACCGCTCAAACTGTTGCGGACATGAAACGAGGAGCCATGGATGCTTTTAGTACCGGCGATCCTTGGCCGAATCGGATTGTCTCAGAGGGCTTTGGTTTTACGCCTGTTTTAACCGCCGAGATGTGGAAAGCTCACCCTGAGGAATATTTTGGGATGCGCAAAGAATGGGTCGATCGGCATCCATTGGCCACCCAGGCAATTCTCAAAGGAATCATGGAAGCCCAACAGTGGTGTGATAACTTCGAAAACCGCAAGGAGTTGGCCACTATTCTATCAGCCCGTGAATATTTTGGCGTCAAGGAAGAAGTGCTCCTGGAGCCACTCATGGGTAAATACAATCTCGGTGAACGGAAAGTGGATGATAAATCCTTGGCAGTGCTCTATTGGAAAGACGCGAAGGGCAGCGTTTCTTACCCATACAAGAGTCACGACCTGTGGTTCTTAACCGAGAGCGTGCGCTGGGGCTTTTTGCCCAAAGAAACCCTGGCCAATGCCAAGCAACTCATTGATGGGGTTAACCGCGAAGACCTGTGGAAGAAAGCAGCACAGTCCCTAGGGGTAGCTGCTGCGGATATTCCAACCAGTACTTCGCGCGGCATCGAAAAATTCTTTGATGGTGTGGAGTTCGATCCGGAGAAGCCCCAGGCTTATCTCGATCGACTGAAGATCAAAAAGGTCTAAAAACCCACTAAGCATTCATCATTATCTAAAAATATATTGATCACCAAGGAAAAAAACATGGCAAATGTCAATCGTCGTTCTAGCAACAACAACAAGCCAGCTAATGGTGGATTTAAGCTCAGCAAAAAACAACTAGCTTTACTGGATGATATCTTAACCCCAGTCATCGCTATTCTAGTCCTGCTAGTGATTTGGGAAATCTTCTCAGCGATCGGGGGCGGTAAGCTCCCCGGCCCATACCGGGTGGTAACTGAAGCCAAAAACTTAATTCTCTATCCCTTTTACAACCGAGGCGGCACCGACGTAGGTCTGGGCTTGCAAGTATGGGCTAGCCTCCAGCGGGTGGCCATCGGCTACACTATTGCGGCCATCGTGGGCATCGGCCTGGGCATCGTCATCGGTCTCAACCAGCGAGTGCGGAAAGGATTAGATCCCGTTTTTAACATCCTCCGGACAGTGCCACCCCTGGCTTGGGTGCCCATTGCGATCGCTGCTTTGCAACAAAATCAACCTGCGGCGCTCTTCGTCATTTTCATCACCGCAGTATGGCCGATCTTGATCAATACAGCAGTTGGTGTTCGACAAATTCCCCAAGACTATAACAACGTCGCCCAAGTTTTACAGCTATCTCGCCAAGAATACTTCTTCAAAATTCTGTTTCCTTCGGCCCTACCATACATTTTCACTGGTTTACGGATTGCGATCGGTTTGGCTTGGTTGGCAATTATTGCCGCAGAAATTGTGATGACCGGCGTTACCGGCATTGGCTTCTTCATCTGGAACGCCTATCAAAATGGTCAGGTCAGCGAAATTATCGTCGCTTTGGTCTATATCGGTTTAGTGGGCTGGGGCTTAGATAGGCTCATGGTCTTTGTCCAAGGATGGATTCTGCCCTATAGCAAGCCCGAGTAAGCCATCAGGATTCCATCACACTCAATCAAACCAAATGGTGAACTATGACCTTCGTAACCGTCGAGAATCTAGAAAAAACCTTTCCACTCCCTAATGGGGAAGAATATGTAGCCCTGAAAGGGATCGACCTGAGCATTCAAAAAGGCGAATTTATCTCCCTGATCGGCCACTCCGGCTGTGGCAAATCTACCCTCCTCAATATGGTGGCGGGCTTGGACTTGCCAACGGCAGGATTGGTAATGCTGCAAGGCGAAGAAATTTTGCGCCCTGGCCCCGATCGGATGGTGGTGTTCCAGAACTATTCGCTATTGCCCTGGCTGACCGTCCGCCAAAACATCGCCCTGGCTGTTGATAATGTGATGCGTGGTTTACCCGCTGCCGAGCGATCGGCCATTGTGGAGCAGCATATCGATATGGTGGGCTTACGCCACGCGGCAGACCGCAACCCTGAGGAACTTTCCGGTGGGATGAGGCAACGGGTAGCGATCGCCCGGGCCTTGGCCACCAAACCCAAGCTATTGTTGCTAGATGAACCATTTGGAGCCTTGGATGCCCTGACTAGAGGCGGCTTGCAGGAGCAGTTGATGAAAATCTGTGAGGAAAATCAGGTAACGGCAATTATGGTGACCCACGATGTAGATGAAGCCATCTTGCTCTCCGATCGGATTGTGATGCTGACCAATGGGCCGGAATCCAAAATTGGTCAAATTATGGAAGTGGAAATTGATCGGCCCCGGCAGCGGATGGAGGCGGTCAATCATCCCCATTACTACAGCTATCGCAGTGAGATCCTGTATTTTCTTAATCAGCAGAAGCAGATCAAGAAAATCCGGGCCCGTAAGCAGACCGTTGTAGCTCGCCATGGTTTAGAGAAAGTCAATTTAGATATTGGTTTTGTGCCCCTGACCGCCTGTGCGCCGATCGCGATCGCCAAAGAAAAGGGCTTTTTCAAACATCATGGTTTAGATGAAGTCAATCTAGTCCGAGAATCGAGCTGGCGCGGCGTCCAAGATGGTATTGCAGATTCCTATCTGGATGCGGCACTAATGCCTGCGGGTATGCCGATTTGGATGACTACTGGGGGAATGAATAATAAATCGATCCCGGTAGTCAGTGCTTTGACCATCAGCCGTAATGGTAATGCTATTACGATCGATAAGCGCTTTGCGGATCGGGGAATTCGGACTTTAGCAGATCTGCGGAAATTCCTAGCCAGTTCTGCGGATAAGCAGCATATCTTTGGGGTGGTGCATCCGGCTTCCAGCCATAATTTGCTCCTGCGCTACTGGCTGGCCTCCGAGGGGATTGACCCCCAGAAAGATGTGGAAATTCTGACTTTGCCCCCGGCCCAAATGATTGCGGGGCTGCAAAAGGGCAGCATTGATGGCTACTCGATCGGCGAACCCTGGGCCACTCGGGCAGCGATCGATAACATCGGTTATGAAATAGCCACGGATTTGGATATTTGGAATGGTCATCCTGGTAAAGTACTGGGTGTGCGAGAGGACTGGGCTTTGGCCTATCCCAATACTCACGTCGCTCTGGTCAAAGCGCTGTTAGAAGCCTGCCAATTCTGTGCCGACTTAGCTAATCAAGATGAGATTCGCGAAATCTTAGCTCAGCCAGAATATCTGGCGATGGATCACGAATACATCTACCTCAGCGATTCGCAACAAATCACCTGTGGTGTAACCAAGGATCAACGGGATATTTCCCATCCACTGTTTTTTGGCGATGGGGTGAACCGCCCTGGCCGCACCGAACATCTGTGGCTACTGACCCAAATGGCGCGCTGGGGCGATGTGCCTTTTCCGCGCAACTGGGTGGAAATTCTGGAGCGGGTGGCCAAGGTCGGGGTCTTCAGTACGGCGGCTCGCGAACTCGGTCTAGCTAATATGACTAGCTATAGTCAAGGCGGTATCAATCTATTCGATGGCATCAAATTCACTGCCGATGACCCGATCGACTACCTGAATCATCTGGCGATCAAACATGATGTGTATATGGCCGAAATAGATCTATCCGGTAAAAGCTAATTACAAAAGGTTTCTCAGTCCTGGGGAACCGGCATTCATCCTATCGATTCTGCAGCGTTATTTACATTAATAAATCAATATGACACCTACTGACTTTCTCGTTCTCGATCGCGCCTCCAAGGTCTATCCCACCCCTAAAGGTGACTACGTAGTTCTAGACCAAGTTAACCTAACGGTTCAGAAAGGCGAATTCATCTGTGTCATCGGTCACTCTGGCTGTGGTAAAAGCACTCTACTCAATATGGTCAGTGGCTTTGCCCAGCCTTCTTCTGGCACCGTGATGCTCAATGGTAAGCCAATTGGCAAACCTGGCCCCGATCGCATGGTGGTTTTTCAGGGCTATGCCCTGCTGCCTTGGTTGAGCGTTTATGATAACGTCTATCTGGCCGTTAACGCCGTCAACCCCAATATGTCTAAAAAGGACAAAGACGAAATTGTGTATTCCAACTTAGCCATGGTGGGGCTGACGGAGGCCGCCCAGAAAACTCCCACTCAAATTTCTGGCGGTATGAAGCAGCGGGTGGCGATCGCCCGGGCCCTATCCATTCGGCCAGAAGTTCTGATTTTAGATGAACCCTTTGGAGCCTTAGATGCCATTACTAAGGAAGAATTGCAAGAAGAACTACTGAAGATTTGGAATCAGAATCGTTGTACGGTATTGATGATCACTCACGATATTGATGAAGCTCTGTTCCTCGCTGATAAGCTGGTGATGATGACTAATGGGCCCGCAGCCAGTATTGGAGAGGTGTTAACTATTCCCTTTGGTCGGCCCCGCGATCGAGCCAGAATGATGGAAATGCCTGAGTACTACCAAGTGCGCAACTATGCCCTAGACTTCTTGTATAATCGTCATGCTCACAATGATGAGTAGTGCAATTTCTAGTCTGAGGCAACGATATGTTCGGCAGAATTAAAAAACTAGTGACAGAAAATGCTGCCTTTCTGAAAGCTCTGGAGTCGATTGAGGTGTTGATCTCCAAGTTATTGTCAATCGGCATGATCTTGGTAACATTCCTCACTATTTTTCATCTGGGTCATGTATTACTGACAACTCTTGGCAGCTATTGGCAAACTCCCAATGAACCAGACTTCAACCGCATGCTCTTTCAGATATTTGGGCTGTTCTTGAATGTGCTGATCGCACTAGAAATCTTGGAAAATGTGGCAGCCTATCTCAAGCAGCACATCATTCAAGTGGAACTAGTCTTGGTGACTTCGCTGATCGCCGTGTCTAGAAAAATCATCATCTTAGATTTAGAGAAGAAAGATAGCAACGATCTGATCGCTCTATCCATTGCGGTGTTTGCGCTTTCTGTGAGCTACGTTATGATTCGCTTTGTACATCGATCAAGTAAATAGTATGATGTTTTTCATCCACCTTCCCCACGCCAAGCGTGGGGATTCTCTCTTGGCCGCTCCAGCGTCCGCTGGACAGGGTGCGGTGCTGAAGCCCCTGTTGGGCATCTTCCCTATCGAAGTGGGAGCGATATATTCCGACAATCTACACAACTATTGAATTAAACAATGCAAGATTGGATTACTAATCTCATGACCTCCATGGGCTATCTAGGAATTGGCCTATTGATGTTTTTGGAAAACCTGTTTCCGCCAATTCCTTCGGAACTGATTATGCCGTTGGCTGGATTCAATATTGCCAAAGGGAAGATGGCTTTCTTGCCAGTGATCGCGGCCGGCACCATCGGCACAGTGCTAGGCGCTTTACCTTGGTACTATCTAGGTTGCCAATTGGGCGAAGAAAGGATCAAAAAGCTGGTCGATCGCCATGGCAAATGGCTGCGGATCTCCGTGCGCGATGTGGAGCGAGCGAAGGGTTGGTTCGATCGCTCTGGTCACTTTGCCGTGCTCATCGGTCGCCTGATTCCGGGCGTGAGGACGCTGATTTCGTTGCCCGCCGGGATGGCCAAGATGCCGATCGCCCCTTTCATCCTATATTCTACGGTGGGGACGGCTCTATGGGTATCTTTGCTCGCCTATGGAGGCTATGTACTTGGCGACAAATATGAGGACATCGAGCATTTTATCGCACCTTTTAGCAAAATTATTTTGGGACTAATCTTAGGGGCGGCATTGGTGTGGCTGCTGCGCAAGTACCTCAGGAATCGGAACTAATTGGAGTGAAATTAGGATTTGCAAACTTTACTAACCGGTGGTTTGGTAGTTCTGTGCCAAGGTATTTTTGCTCGCCTCCGGTGGCGATGTCCTCATTGACAACAGCCTGTTACTTTACATTTCTTAGTGAAGACTTGTAAACTGTTGTGCAAGCCTATCTTCCTATCGCCGAATGTTCACAGAAAAACTTAGAAGTGTCGAGCAGACCTTGCTGGTAGGGCATATCCTATCTATGGGATTTGGTTTAGCCGGCATGCTCCTGGTGTTGCCTAATCCCGAACTAATTGCGCTGTTACCAGAGATCGGTAAAACAGCCTTGTCTTACTCCATGGTAGGTGGTGGAGTGGTTTACATGCTGCTAGGTACGGCGGCGGTAGCGGTTTATGCCTATCGCACCTTGGGCCTGTGGCATTGCCTAGGATTCATGCTGCCAGCGGTTTTTCTGTCCTTAGGTAGTGAGCTGTTGGGTACTAGCACCGGCTTTCCTTTCGGTCACTATCGGTATCTGAGCGGATTGGGTTACAAGATTGCCGGTCTAGTACCTTTTACAATTCCGTTGTCTTGGTTTTACTTGGGCTTCAGTGCCTATCTGATCGCGCTAGCCGGATTAGAAACTCGGAATATTTCCCAGACTGGCAAACAATTTTTAGCGATCGGCTTTGGCTCTTTGCTGCTCACTTCTTGGGATTTCGTCCTGGATCCGGCGATGAGTCAAATGAAATTGGCTTTTTGGGTATGGGAACAGCCGGGGGCTTTCTTTGGCATGCCCTACCAAAATTTTGCAGGCTGGTTCGGCACGGGAGTAGTATTTATGACCGTGGCTACTCTAATTTGGCAAGCCAAGCCCCTCCGATTATCTGGTACAGATCTGAGTTTACCCCTGGCTATTTATTTGAGTAACTTTGGCTTTGCCATGGTGATGAGCTTGGCCGCTGGCATTTATGTGCCCATTCTGTTGGGATTGGTTTTGGGGATTGTTCCTCTGTTGGTTTTTTATCAAATGGCCAATGCTCAACGGTTGGAGCTATCCTCGGATTCTTTTAATGCCGAAGCTAATTAAATGCTAATACTGGGTGCATTTGCACTAGGGCTACTGGTGGCTCAGGGCGCAGCGACATTGATTCTACTCTCCCGGTTAGTCAAAGGAGCAATCCGCCGGCCGCCCCTGGAGCCAAAAACCTCTACTCGATCCCGCAGGACGGGTACTCCTGTATCAGGGTTGGTATCGGTGGTAGTACCTACTTTGAATGAGGTAGAGCGCATTGGTCCCTGTCTGACTGGTCTCAGCAGTCAAGGGTTAGAAGTGCGAGAAATGATCGTGATGGATAGCAATTCTCAGGATGGCACCCGCGATCGGGTGCTCGCTGCTGCTACCCAAGATCCACGCTTCAAATTAATGACCGACGATCCGCTGCCCCAGGGCTGGGTGGGTCGGCCCTGGGCTTTGCACAGTGGATTTTTGGCGAGTTCCCCAGAGAGCGAGTGGGTCTTAGGCATTGATGCGGATACGGAACCACAACCCGGCTTGGTGGCTAGTTTGGTGGCGGCGGCGATCGAGGAAGGCTATGATATTGTCTCTCTGTCGCCCCAGTTTATCTTGAACTATCCAGGAGAATGGTGGTTTCAGCCCGCGTTGTTGATTACCTTGCTCTATCGCTTCGATGGGGCAGGAGTCAGAGAGCAATCTCCAGAGCGGGTGATGGCCAATGGGCAATGTTTTCTGAGTCGTCGATCGGTTTTAGCGCAGTTGGATGGTTACAGTAGTGCAGCCAGCTCTTTTTGTGATGATGTGACCCTCGCTCGGTATGCAGCGCAGCAGGGCTTCAAGGTGGGCTTCTTAGATGGCGCTCGGGTGATTCGGGTGCGGATGTATGTGGGATTCCAAGAGACCTGGAAAGAATGGGGTCGCTCGATCGATCTGAAGGATGCCGCGGATCCCGCTCAGGTCTGGGGAGACTTGGCCCTTCTGGTGTTGACTCAGGCTCTACCCATCCCCTTGGTGCTGGCGCTGGGAGGGTCTTGGGCCGGGGCATTCCCAACTTTGCAGTGGGCGATCGGGCTCAATTTGTTTTTGGTAGCAATTCGGTTTGCTTTGCTGTGGGCAATTTATCCTTCCTACCATCGCACCAGCAAAACTGCTGGCGCTGCCCTGCTATTTTGGCTATCTCCTTTCGCAGACTCCTTAGCAGTCCTCAGACTTCTGCTTTCCTCCGCCCAAAAACCGAAGCAATGGCGGGGTAGATCTTACTAAGCTCCACCGCAACAAAGCAAAAAACTAAGCTAGGATGGTGGCCATGCCCCACCTACTCGGAAGAAACCATGCGCGTCTTACTGGTCTACCCGCTTTTCCCGAAAACATTCTGGTCCTATGAAAAAATTCTGGACTTGGTAAATCGGAAAGTTTTGCTGCCGCCCCTAGGTCTGATCACCGTTGCAGCCATCCTGCCCCAATCTTGGGAATTTAAGCTGGTCGATCGAAACGTGCGAGATATTACGGCAGCCGAGTGGGAGTGGGCAGATCTCGTCATTTTGTCGGCCATGATTGTGCAAAAAGACGATCTCTTGGCGATCGTGCAAGAAGCAAAGCGGCGCGGCAAGCCGGTGGCTTGTGGGGGCCCATATCCCACTTCGATGCCCGAAGTTCTGCAAGAAGTAGATGTGGATTACCTGATTTTGGATGAGGGAGAAATTACACTGCCGATGTTCGTGGAAGCGATCAATAAGGGAGAAACCAGCGGCATCTTCCGCACCGAGGAAAAACCCGATGTGACCAATACCCCCGTCCCCCGTTTCGACTTATTGGATTTTGATGCCTACGATTCGATGTCAGTACAGTTTTCGCGAGGCTGTCCGTTCCAGTGTGAGTTCTGCGATATTATCGTGCTGTATGGGCGCAAACCACGCACCAAGGATCCCGCTCAGCTCCTAGCCGAATTGGATTATCTCTACGAATTGGGATGGCGGAGAGGGGTATTCATGGTGGATGATAACTTCATTGGTAACAAACGCAATGTGAAGTTGATGCTCCAAGCTCTCAAAATTTGGCAGCAAGAGCATCAGTATCCTTTCCGCTTTAATACAGAGGCATCGATCGATTTAGCCGCCGACCAAGAGCTGATGGATTTGATGATGGATTGTTATTTCGATGCGGTATTTTTGGGCATTGAAACTCCCGATGAAGATAGTCTACAACTCACCAAGAAATTCCAAAACACCAGATCTTCGATGGTGGAATCGGTGGAAGCGATCACCAAGACTGGCATTCGAGTCATGGCGGGCTTTATCATTGGTTTTGATGGCGAAAAATCTGGAGCGGGTGATCGGATTGCACGTTTTGCGGAACTGACGGGCATCCCGACAACTACTTTTGCCATGTTACAAGCTTTGCCCCATACGGCTCTTTGGCATCGCTTAGAAAAAGAAGGTCGCCTGCGGGATACCAGTGGTAATCTGAATCAGACGACGCTGATGAATTTCGTGCCTACTCGCCCAGTGGAAGAAATTGCCAAGGAATATGTGGAAGCTTTTAGCAATCTCTATGAGCCCCATGCTTACCTCGATCGGGTGCATAGCTATTTTCTCAAGCTGGGGGTGCCCAGAGTGCATCCGCCAGCGAAGCTCCCAGCTCTGATGGATCTCAAGGCATTGGCGATTATTGTCTGGCGACAAGGCATTAAACGGGATACCAGAGGGAGGTTCTGGCATCACCTGTTCAGCATTATTAAAAATAATCCAGGGGTATGGGAGCATTATTTGATCGTCTGCGCTCACAACGAACACTTTATGGAATATCGGGAAATTGTTCGGAATCAAATCGATCAGCAGCTGGAGAACCATCGGGCCATTGTTGCTCAAGAGAAACAGTTGGAAACCAATGTTGCTTAATCTCCCAAAAATTCTCGCAAAGTCCTAGTCGCCAACTAGGAAACGAGGATTTAATAATCTCCAGGATTCGCTAGTCTCTTGAGATCTTCCAAGAAAACCAATGTGTTAGGACACATTGGTTTTCAATTAATCAAAACTGATTGTTTGCCACATTGCTTGCAGCGGTAGCATTGCTTACCGCGTCGATAGCCATTCTTCCAGAGATCTGGTGACTGGCAATGATGGCATTTCATTACTTTCATTACATTTCCTAAGCACTCATCTCCGGCATAGGGTGTCAAATAAGCCACCAGTAAGTCTTCGATTTGTTGGGCGAGCTGCTGCCGGTGCGCAGGATCCTGACAGCGCAGAGCGACTAAGGTCAGAGCATTGCTCGCATGGACACAGACTTCTGCCAAGAGAGGTGCTGCCGATAGTTGGGGATTGCGCCGTTGGATAATCTGGGCCATGAACTCGATCGCCTCTTGGGTCAAGCTGTCATTGATCGACTGAAAGATCTCCCGAGACTCGAAGAACTGAACGAACACCACCCGCGACACCGGATCTTCAAACAGCTCTAGGACTGATCGCACCAGCATCTGGATCAGTGATCGCAAAGGATCGGCCGCACAATCCATCGCTCCCAGCTTAGTCCACATGGCCTGCACTCGTTCCAGGTGGCGCAGTTCCATGGCATTGAAGATCGCCGCTTTGTCCGGGAAAAATTGATAGAGGGAGCCGATCGCAGCTCCGGCTCGATCGGCGATCAATTGGGTGGTAGCAGCCGTGTAGCCCACTTCTTCAAAAACGATCGCTGCTGCTGCCAGGATTTTTTGGACTTTTTCGCGACCGCGTTGTTGACGAGGCTGACGACGCATTTTACTTGACAAAGATGAGACCTTCCTCATATCTTAGAAACATGAATTACTACTCATGATTTTATCCCTTCAGAGGTTCTTATGCACTCTATGTTGCCCGGTGCGCCTTGGTTACTTGCCCATAAATCCATGTTAGCTGGGGATCGGCCCCTCAAGGTTTCCTTACAAGGGAATGATTACGTCCTCTGGCTGGATAGCCAAGGAGAGGTGCAAGCCTTACCCAATGCCTGTCCCCACATGGGAGCTATGCTTTCCGAAGGTTGGTGCATTACTGGTCAAGTCGTCTGTCCCTTTCATGCCCTAGCTTTTAATGGCCAAGGCTGTACCGTCTTGCCCGGTTCGGGGAAAGTTACACTGCCAATGCTGGAACCGCTGGAGCTCATTGTGCGGGGCGACTTTATTTGGAGCTACGGTCGCCATGCACCGTTGCTGCCAATTCCTCCGGTGTTGGATGAAATTGCTGCTAGCTTTGAATTTGTTGGGGTGGCCGGTGAATGTAGTGTGCATACAGATCTGCTCCCGATGCTACTGAATATGCATGACTATAATCACCAAAATGGTACCCATCGCCCCCTATTTGAAATCACCGAGGTGCAGTTTCGTGAATTTGTCGATAAAGGCCACTACTCAGCGGCTTTCTATGATATGCCGCGCACGCAACCGCGTATTAGCGATATTCTCAAAAATCCTGCTTTGCTATTGATGGAAAAGGTGATCAAGGCTCATTTGGAAAACTACTTTCCATTTCTAGTCTTGTTCAATGGCACTACTCCTTTGGGGCAGATTAGGCAATGTCATATCTTTGTGCCGGAGTCAGCGACGCAGACTCGTACCTATGTTCTAGTCTATGCTAAGCCCAAAAACTTGATGGCTAAAATGATGATGCCCATGATTAAGTCCAGTGCTTTGCAATTAGTTAATACCGTTGTCGAACAGGATGCTGATATTTTGCATAAAATTTATGCAAATACTCCCCAAAAGATCAAACTCAACAATGAGGTAGGTATGGATTGGGTACGTCGGAACTATGATCATTTCCCAGCGATCGGTGCCCCTGATCTTTCTAGCAAAGTATCCGGTGAGTCTTGATTGGCCCAGTAATTCTCCTCAAAGGTCTAGAATATTGTATGCGATGGGCAAAGTAAACTGGTTTTGAATTTGGAATTGCTGAAATCCTAGGGCTTCTCTTCCCCAAAAGTGCTACAATTCCACCCATGGCTAGGGGTGCCCGCATCGGGCTGAGAAAATACCCTTGCACCTGAGTCTGGGTAATGCCAGCGGAGGGAAGCTGTTTATCACTACAAGGAAAACGAAATATGCGTACTGAATGGGTTGCCAAACGATCGGGTCAAGCCAATGTGACTCAGATGCATTACGCCCGTACAGGCGTAGTCACCGAAGAAATGCAGTATGTCGCCCAGCGCGAAAACCTGCCCGTAGAAGTTATTGTGGACGAGTTGGCGCGGGGCCGGATGATTATCCCCGCCAACATTAACCACACCAACCTCGAACCTATGGCGATCGGCATTGCTTCCAGATGCAAGGTGAACGCCAACATCGGTGCTTCCCCCAACTCCTCGGGCATCGACGAAGAACTAGAGAAACTGGCCCTGGCCGTCAAATACGGCGCAGACACCGTCATGGACTTGACTACCGGCGGCGGTAACTTGGACGAAATTCGGATGGCCGTGATCAAAGCTTCCCCCGTTCCGATTGGTACGGTGCCGATCTACCAAGCCCTGGAAAGCGTCCATGGCAACATCGAAAATCTGACCCCCGATGACTTTCTACACATCATCGAAAAGCATGCCCTGCAGGGCGTAGACTATCAAACCATCCATGCGGGTATTTTGATCGAACACTTGCCCTTGGTGCGCGATCGACTCACTGGCATCGTCTCCCGTGGTGGCGGCATCTTGGCCCGCTGGATGCTGCACCATCACAAGCAGAATCCGCTCTACACTCACTACGATGACATCATTCAAATCTTCAAGCGGTACGATGTGTCCTTCAGCCTCGGTGACTCTCTGCGTCCTGGCTGTACCCACGATGCTTCCGATGCTGCTCAGCTCGCCGAGCTCAAGACCTTGGGTAATCTGACCCGCAAGGCTTGGGAACAGGACGTGCAAGTGATGGTCGAAGGACCCGGCCACGTACCGATGGATCAGATCGAGTTCAATGTCCGTAAGCAAATGGAAGAATGCTCCGAAGCCCCCTTCTATGTGCTGGGGCCCTTGGTGACTGATATCGCTCCTGGCTATGATCACATCACCTCGGCGATCGGGGCGGCGATGGCCGGTTGGTACGGCACAGCGATGCTTTGCTACGTAACGCCTAAGGAACACCTTGGTCTTCCTAATGCCGAAGATGTCCGTAATGGCCTGATTGCCTACAAGATCGCTGCCCATGCGGCGGACATTGGTCGCCATCGCCCCGGTGCGCGCGATCGAGATGATGAGTTATCGAAGGCTCGCTATAATTTCGATTGGAACCGCCAGTTCGAGCTATCCCTGGATCCCGAAAGAGCCAAGGAATACCACGATGAAACCCTGCCAGCGGATATTTACAAAACCGCTGAATTCTGCTCCATGTGCGGGCCGAAGTTCTGCCCGATGCAGACTAAGGTAGATGCGGATGCTTTGACGGAACTAGAAAAATTCCTGGCCAAAGAAGCATCACCTACAGCATTGGTGTGATCTCGGCTTGCCCTCACCCCAGCCCTCACCCAATTCTGGGAGAGGGAGCTTGAGACTTCGCTTTGCGCTCTGGCTCCCCTTCTCCCAGAATTGGGAGAAGGGGTTGGGGGATGAGGGCGTGATTCCCCAGATTCTCCCTATTTCTCGAGACCCCAAGTGCAAATTTGGGGTTTTTAAATTCTTGGCAAATTGCAATGTCTAATCCCCTAATCAAAAAACTACTCGCCTACGCCCATCCCTATCGATTGAGTGCTTATCAAGGCATTGCGGCCCTGCTAGTGGTGAACTTGCTCAGTGTCTATATTCCATTGCTGATCAGGGATGGCATCGATCGCCTGAAAACTAACCTAGACTATGGCTATATTATCTATCTGGCCATCTTGGTGATTGGCTTGGCCTCGGTCACCTGGATCGTGCGGATGGCTTCGCGGTTGTTGATTTTCGGGTTGGGGCGGCGAGTACAGGCCGACATGAAGCAGCGGATCTTCGAGCATGTGTCTAATTTGGATATCGCCTATTTTTCTACTACCACCGTTGGCGACCTGATCAGTCGCTCCACCAGCGACGTGGAAAATATCATGCGCTTGATGGGCTTTTCACTGCTCAGTATTTTCAATATAATCTTTGCCTATGCTTTCACCTTGCCTGCGATGCTGTCGATTAATGTGCGGTTGACTTTATTGGCATTATCGATCTATCCGGTAATGCTGATGACCGTACAGCTCTTCAGTCGCCGTCTGCGTCAGGAACAGGTGGATGTGCAGGAACGGCTATCGGATTTGAGCGAGCTGATTCAGGAAGATATGAGTGGTATTACCCTAATCAAAATCTATGCCCAGGAAGATAATGAGCGGCGAGCTTTTGCTGAACGGAATAAAGATGTCTTCGATTCCAACTTGCGTCTGGCTCAGTCTCGAAATACGGTGTTTCCAATTATCCAAGGTTTGGCCTCGGTCAGTTTATTGGTGCTGCTCTGGCAGGGTAGTCAGGCGATCGCCAGTGGCGAGCTGCAGGTCGGCGGCTTCCTGGCGCTGATTATTTATGCGCAGAATTTAATTTTTCCGACGGCCCTGCTGGGCTTTACGATTACGGCCTTTCAGCGGGGTGAGGTGAGTATTGATCGAGTAGAAGCAATTATGACTTCCCAACCTCAGATTTTTGATACGCCCCAAAGCATCGATCCGGGCCGAGTGCTGATGGGCAAAATCGAGGCCCATCATCTTTCGTTCACCTATCCCGGCGCTGCCACCCCAGCTCTGAAGGATGTGAGCTTCCAAATTCATCCCGGCGAGCGGGTGGCAATTGTCGGGCCGATCGGGGCTGGTAAATCAACGCTGGTCAATGCTCTCCCGCGCTTGCTGAATGTTCCAGCGGCTCAATTGTTTATCGATGATTTTGATGTAACTGAGCTGACTTTAGAGAGCCTCCGCCGATCGATTACCTATGTGCCCCAAGAAAGCTTTTTGTTCAGTACCTCGATCGCTAATAACATCCGCTATGGCGAACCTCTGGCAGAAGATGCGGCGGTAATCGCTGCTGCTCGGCAGGGCCAAATTCACCCGGAAATTGTCAATTTCCCTCAACAGTACGAAACCTTGGTGGGAGAACGGGGCATTACGCTCTCTGGGGGCCAGCGGCAGCGCACTTCTCTGGCCCGGGCGTTGCTAGTGGATGCGCCAATTTTGATCTTGGATGATGCGCTATCTAGTGTAGATAATCAGACTGCTACGGCGATCTTAGAGAATCTGGCCGCTGGCACCCAAAAGAAAACGGTCATTTTTGTCTCTCACCAACTATCGGCAGCAGCTATGGCCGATCGCATCCTCGTTATGGATCGGGGCGAAATCGTCCAAAGCGGTAGTCACCAAGACCTGATCACTAAAGATGGGCTCTACAGTTGGCTCTGGAGCCAAAATCAGCTCGCTGAAATGTTGTCATAGATATTTGTGAAACAGAGCACTATTTAGCTAATATATATTTATTGGGGGAACTCTCTATGAATATTACCTTACTGCCTATTCCAAGCAATGACCAAGAGCAGCGATTTTTATTGCCTAGTGCTTATGATTGGCAAGCTTTTGAAGCCCTAGAACAACTACTAGCAGATTCATCTAGCTTGCGGATCACCTATCTTGATGGATGGATCGAACTGATGACTTTAGGCGAAACCCATGAACTGCTGAAGAAATCTCTGGCTATTTTGCTAGAGGCCTACCTGGTAGCCATGGGCATCGAATTCATCCCTGTGGGTAGCGCTACCCGCCGAGGGCCAGAAAAAGGCACCTCTTTTGAACCTGATGAATCTTACTACTTGGGTGAACAAAAAGATCACCCCGATCTGGCCATTGAAATCATCCTAACCAGTGGCAATTTACAAAAGCTCGAAAAATACCGCCGCTTCCAGATCCCAGAAGTTTGGCTATGGGAAAACGACCAACTCCAGGTTTACCAACTCCAAGCCAGCGGTTACGTAGTGATGCAACACAGCCACCTATTGCCCCTGCTCGATCTGGCACTGTTGACCCGCTGTGTCCAAATGCCCTCCCGCCTAGAAGCCATGCGTACCTTCATGGCCGCAATTCCCCATGAATAATTTTGATACTTTCGGATCTGGCTACAATGCTGCCACGAAGAAGTTACTTGGCTTGTTCCCAAAACCGTAATGGTCGATCGATTCCTTGTAGTTGCTCCTAGTGTGAAACATACCAACTTTTTGGAGTGTGAGGATTATGAGTAATTTACGTTTAGTGAGCTGGCGGGCCAGCCTGTTGTGTGGATTTTTGGTAACTGGGGCGATCGCGCTCAACAGCTGTAGTAGTTCGGCTCCTACGGCACAGCAAGCCAAGAGTAGTATTGCCGCTGGTTCGGTGGCCAGTGCTAACCCGGCAGCTGACAAAGCCAACAATCCAGAAAGCAGCAAAGATACAGCCCGGAAGGATGGTAAACCAGCGGATGGTAGCAAAGCTCCGGCGGCCACTGCCCCACTGCCCCAAAAGCCCCAGCTGATCAAAACAGCAGACCTGGCCATGCGGCTAGAGTCGATCGACAAGGCCGTGGTGCAAATTCGCCAGCTCGTCCAAGGTCAGCAGGGGGACATCTACAATTTTCAGGATGATCGATCGCCGGAAAATAGCAAGCGGCAGGCTAGCTTGGTTCTGAAAGTTCCCAGTGCAGCTTTGGATGATACGCTGGCCGCGATCGCCAAGCTGGGACAGATACAAGGACAATCGATCAAATCCGAGGATGTCACCCAGCAACTGGTGGACACCGATGCGCGGCTGAAAAACCTGCGCCAGCAGGAGGACATGACCCGCAAAATCATGGAACGCTCTGGCTCGATCAAGGATGTGTTAGCGGTTTCCGAGCAACTGGCTACGATTCGCCAACAGATCGAGCAACTGGACGCTACGGTTAAAAATCTGCGCCAACAGGTGGCCTATTCTACGATTAATCTCAAGGTTGAGGAAATTCAAGCTACTATTCCGACTAGTGATCCATTGGGAGTGCGGATACAGGAAACCTGGAAAAGTTCTACTAATGCGGCCGGTGGACTGGCCACGAATTTAGGGTTGACCTTGCTATGGTTACTGCCTTTCAGCCCATTTATCGCCTTAGGTGGTGCTGGATTTTATTACTACCGGCGCAGGCGCCAACATCGCTCTCAGCCCTTTGTATCTGTCAAAACTCCTACTGAAAGTGAGTCATAGATTTTAGGGTGCCCAGATGTTATTCCCACGCTCAGCGTGGGAATAACATTTTTATAGTGGCCTGATTTTCAATTTTCCCGAACTATGGATCGATACAGATTAGCTTGAGCCGCAGGGCCGCGCTTAAAGTTATTTCCGTTCCAGAAGCTTGACCCAGCATATAGATCATCTGCTCCGGTCTGAGCATCGTGCCATCGTTACGACAGCTACCAATGTATCTAAAATCAGCTTCATTCGGTAAATGGCTCAATAGCTCCAGCTCAAACAGCCGATCGCGCAGATTCACCTCCTGCACCTTGCCAGACTTGGTGGTTTGAGTTTGGCAGATCTCTGTGGATTTTAGAATCTTGATTGATAGCAATTGCCACTGTTCCGAACTCATGGCTGCATCGCTAGTCACCTTGAGGCAATATTCCGCCCGATCGAGCAACTGGGTGGCTAAGGGTGCTGGTAATAGCACCTCTTGCACTTCATAGATGGGTAAGTCATCGTTGAGTTCTGCGGCTAGGCGTGATCGAAACTCCTCCATATCCATTTTTTCGCGCAGTTCAAATTCTACAATTTCGCCGTGACTGGTGTAGCCCAGAGATAGGGCATTGGCGACCATAATCCGCGGAGCTGGGTGGAAACCACCGCTAAAAGAGACAGGCAAAGTGGCCCGCCGTATAGCTCGATCGAATAGGCGCACCAGATCCAAGTGACCCACAAACCGCATATCACCCAGCTTCCCAAAGGATAGCCGCAGCCGTTGGGCTTTGGTCGTATCGGGCTTGAAATGCCCCAAGAAATCCGGGATAGCTGGTGGCGGCACTACCACATTATGACCAAAGTCCGTACCGCAGACCCCACAATGGGAACAGCCATCAAAGGAACAGTCCGGTACGATCGCTTCGGCCAAAGCTCTGGCCAGGTCTTCCTTAAGCCATTGCTTATCTACCCCAGAATCCATGTGATCCCAAGGGAGGGGACTATTCAGAATATCCTCATTCTGCAAGCCCCATTCACCGCTATCGACTTGCCGATATCGACCGGAGAGACCGGCATTTTCGATCGCCTGCTGCCAAGCCCCAAAGGCTTTATCTAGGGATTCCCACCAGGCATCCATCCCGGCCCCTAGTTCCCAAGCCTGCTTAATGACTGGGGATAGCCGTCGATCGCCCCGACCCACAAAGTCTTCCATGGCCGAGATGCGCACATCGGTATAATTGACTTTTAGGCCCCGGAATTGGCTGAGTTCGTTACGCAGCAGGAGCTGCTTGCGTTTGAACTCGGCGGTAGAAACCGAATGCCATTGAAAAGGCGTATGGGGTTTCGGCGTGAAATTAGAAATAGTCAGATTGAAATTAATACCCCGCCGCCCCTGGCCCCGGCATTCCTGTTGCAGCCAGTGAATCGTATCGGCAATACCGATGATATCTTCATCGGTTTCGCCCGGTAGGCCGATCATGAAATATAACTTGACCTTATTCCAGCCTTGCTCCCAGGCTGTTTTGATACCATTCAATAACTCTTCATTGGTCAAGCCTTTGTTAATAATATCGCGCAGCCTTTGGGTCCCCGCTTCGGGAGCAAAGGTGAGGCTGCCTTGGCGCAAACCGCCTACGATATGGGCGATATTTTCATCAAAGCGATCGACCCGCTGACTGGGCAGGGAGAGGGAGATATTCTCATCTTTCAGGCGATTCTTGATTTCTACGCCTACGGCTGGTAAGGCCAGATAATCGGAGCAACTCAGGGAGAGCAAAGAAAATTCATCATAACCCGTAGCTCTCATGCCTTTTTCGATCGCCTCCACCACCGCTTCCGGTTCCACATCTCTGGCGGGCCGAGTTAACATGCCAGGTTGGCAAAAGCGACAGCCGCGGGTGCAGCCCCGCCGAATTTCAATGACTAGTCGATCGTGAACTGTTTCCACGAAAGGCACAAGTCCGATCGAATAGGCTGGGATCGGGGTGGCGACGCGGCGCAGGATGCGCTCGGGGACATCCGCACGCATGGGCGTCACGGCACCATCGGGCTGCATGGCATAGAATTCTGGCACATAAACGCCGGGGATTTGGGCTAGGTCCAGCAACAGGGCGGTGCGATCCCGTAGGACGGGTACTCCCGTATCGAGGCCAGCGATCTTGCCTTCTTCCAGCACCAAGCCAATTTCTGGCAGCAACTCTTCGCCGTCACCCATTACCATCAGGTCAAAGAAGTCGGCATAGGGTTCTGGGTTAGAGGTAGCGGTCTGGCCACCGGCAAAGATCAATGGATATTGGCCTTGGGCCCGTTCCGCAGCGGTCAGGGGAATCCCCGCCAGATCTAGCATCTCTAGGATATTGGTAGCGCCTAGTTCGTAGCTGAGGCTGAAGCCCAGGATGTCGAATTCGGTCAACGCTCGCCGGGATTCGATGCCAAAGAGGGGCGTCTTGGTTTCTCGTAGCTTGCTGGCCAGGTCGAGGGCGGGGAGGTAGGCTCGATCGCAGAGCTGGCGCGGCTGGGCATTAATAATGCTGTAAAGAATGATATGCCCAAGGTTAGATGAGCCCACTTCGTACACTTCAGGGTAGGTCAAGGCCCAACGCACGTTGGTGTTGGCCCAGTCTTTGTGGGCTGCACCTCGTTCGTTCCCCAGGTAACGAGCAGGCTTGTTGATTTCGGGGGTGAGGAGCGACTCTACAGCAATCATAGGGATTTCTTCCAATGTGGCTACACCATGGTAGCGCAGGTGGCCACTATCCCGCTCATTGTATTCATCCCAGGTCGCAAAATTCATCCAAGTGTGGGGGTGCAATATTTTAGAGCTGGTGATTATTTCCGATTTGATTGACTCGAAATATTCGCGAGGTTTCTATGCTTGTTATTGGTTAGAAGCATGATAATTCCTCACACTTTCCTCAAGATTTCCTGATATCTAAAAGGAGTGAGGGTTGAATGATTTTTAAGACTTAGTTTATTGGGATTCTTGAAACCCAATGTTGGGGCGCAAACATTGCGCCCTTGCCAGTTGGGTTTGCTTAGTGTTATGGAATCTTCGCTTCTAATACCAATGTGTTTTCCAAGGCGTAACATTGTTTTCCACCAGCTAAGTGCCGATTAGTGGCTTACTGGGCTGCAAGGTTACGACTGCGAACGCAACTTAGTATAAGTTGTCATGGGCGCAATCCATCTCGGAGGATCGAGAAATTATGACATCACCTCATCAGCCTGTTTGGACGTTGCCCATTGAGGCGGTCTATGAATCGCTGGGGACAACCGTGGATGGTTTAGCTGATCGGGAAGCACAGCAGCGGCTGGCCCAATTTGGAGCCAACGAACTGCCTACCTCTCCCCAGCGTCCACTGTGGCTCAAGTTTACCGATCAACTCACGCACTTCATGGCCCTGTTGCTTTGGGTGGCTGGGATCTTGGCCTTTGGGTCGGGCACCCCAGCCCTCGGTTGGGCGATCTGGGCAGTAATTCTCATTAATGCTCTCTTTAGCTTTTGGCAAGAGTTTCAGGCAGAACGCGCCCTGGCGGCTTTGAATAAAGTATTGCCGATGCAGGTCAAAGTCTATCGGGATGGCAAATTACAGCAGATTTTAGCCCGCGAACTGGTACGTGGGGATGTAATGCAACTGGAGGAGGGTGATCGGATATCAGCGGATGCCCGATTGGTTGCTGCCGATAACTTATCCGTGGATGTAGCGGTCCTGACTGGAGAATCTTTGCCCGTAGCTCGCAATGCTGATCCGGTGAGAATCAGGGATGTGATATCGGTCAGAGCGGGGAAAACTCTCCCCCGGACGGGGGAGCAGCCGCAGCAGGAATCGGTGAACCCCGCAGAAATTGCCAATATGGTGCTGGCCGGATCTACCGTGGCCACTGGTCGAGCCATGGCGGTGGTCTGTGCCACCGGTGCTCAGACTGAATTTGGACAAGTGGCTCATCTCACGACCATTACTAAGCGAGAGCCCAGTACCTTGGAAATCCAAGTGGCGCGGATTGTGCGGATCGTTACGGCGATCGCCATCAGTATGGGCACCATTGTCTTTTTGTTGAGCTACTTGCTGATTGGACTGAATGTGACCGAGAGTTTTATTTTTGCGATCGGGATTATTGTGGCCCTGGTGCCGGAAGGTCTGTTGCCCACGGTGACTCTATCTTTGGCCTTGGGTGTGCAACGGATGGCCAAGCAGAACGCCCTAGTTCGCAGGCTATCCGCCGTGGAGACCTTGAGTGCCGTATCCATTATTTGCACTGATAAAACTGGCACTCTGACCAAAAATGAAATGACTGTGCGCTATCTCTGGCTGCCTGCTGCCAAAGGCCAACTTCAGCCTAATTTAGTGGAAGTCAGCGGCGCCGGATACGATCCCACCGTTGGCCAAGTGCAACTGCCCGCAGATCCGGCGGTTTCCTGGAAAATTCGCCTGCTGCTGATCGGCGCGGCTCTTTGTTCTAATGCTCGCTTGATTCATCCCTCCCCGAGCCGCTGGCAAGAAATTGGCGACCCGACGGAAGCGGCTTTGCTGGTGGTGGCAGCTAAAATTGGCCTGAAACTAGAATTGCTGGAACAGCAGTTTCCACGGCTGCGCGAAATCCCCTTTGATTCTCGTCGTCGGATGATGACGGTGGTTTTGGATTGGCGATCGTCGGATATTTGGACTCAGGCATTGCCGAATATATCGATTACCAAAGGTGCGCCCTTGGAAGTGCTGCGGCACTGCCAAGGGATACTCAAGAACGGCATAATCCAGGTGTTGAGCCAAGCTGATGAAGATGAGGTGACGGCAGCTAATGATCATCTGGCCAGTCAGGGATTTCGGGTGTTGGGACTAGCGGTGCGATCGGGAGATGATTCTTTTCTGTCCTTGGGTAGCCAAGAACTAGAGCAAGACTTGATTTTCATGGGCTTAATTGCCATGTTCGATCCGCCCCGCCCCGAAGTACCTGAAGCGATCGCCCAATGTCATCGGGCTGGAATTAAGGTCACGATGGTAACGGGGGATTACGGACTGACTGCCGAGGCGATCGCTAGGAAGATCGGCTTGGTGGGTAACAATGAAAGTTCCCACAATCACGCTCGGGTCATTACGGGTGATGGCCTGGGACATCTATCGGACGCTCAGCTCCGCCAGATTCTAAAGTATCGCCCCGCCCTAGTGTTTGCTCGAATGTCACCGGAACACAAGTTGCGGTTGGTGCAAGCATATAAAGATATTGGTGAAATTGTCGCGGTTACTGGTGACGGGGTGAACGATGCGCCCGCTTTGAGGGCCGCCCATATTGGGATTGCGATGGGTCAGAATGGTACTGATGTGGCCAGGGAAGCGGCGGATATTGTGCTGACTGATGATAACTTTGCGACGATCGTCTTGGCCGTGGAGCAGGGCCGGGCGGTGTATCAAAATATTCGTAAATTCATGACCTATATCTTGGCCTCGAATGTGGCGGAATTGGTGCCTTTTTTGCTGATGGTGGCCCTGAAAATTCCACCGGCCTTGGCTATTATGCAGATTCTGGCGATCGATTTGGGCACCGATCTATTGCCGGCTTTGGCTTTGGGAGCAGAACGGGCCGAAGCTGGAACGATGGAGCAGTCGCCCCGCCAGAAATCCCAAATGTTGCTCGATCGGCCTTTGCTCCTGCGGGCCTATTGCTTCTTGGGGATTTTAGAAGCAGTCTTGGGTATGGCCGCATTCTTTCTGGTTTGGGGGAGCCATGGTTACGGACTGAAGGAGTTACAGGCAGTAACGCCCAGTCTTTTGGCTCACTCAGCCAATGCGGCCACGGTGGCTATCTATGCTCAAGCTACTACGATGGCTTTGGCGACTATTGTGGCCTGTCAGGATGGTAACGTTTTTGCTTGTCGATCGGAACGCACTTCTATCTTGCAGGTGGGATTTTTTACCAATCCTCTAATCTGGATGGGCATCGGGATGGAATGGCTCTTGGTGCTGCTGATCACCTATAGTCCGCCCTTGCAGAATCTATTTTTGACGGCACCTTTGGCCCCTTGGCAATGGCTGCTTCTAATCACCTGTCCGCCGATCGTGCTAGGTGCCGATGAAGTCCGAAAAAAATTGATGTGACAGTAATATAGCCAATCTGCGACCGTATCGAAGCATTGAATGCCCGATATCCCAGGACAGTGATTGCTATTGCCGATCAATTGTTCGATCGAGAAAGCGGCAGCTAGCAGTGGGCAGCACAATGCCGAAATTACGCCGCTGAGGTAAAATATTTGGGGTGCTTGAGTTTCTCTACTTTTCCTGAGGTCGGCATGAAAGAACTCTCCGAAGTCCCTGGGCCGCTGGCTAGCGAAGCAGAACAGCGTACCGGAGCTTACCAAAGTCGGATATTTACCTTCTTCAATCGTCAGGCCAACCGCCTGCGTGATGGGGTTGCTCAGGGCTTGAGGCAGGTGAGAGTTTCTGTCCAACTCACCGGCCAAATCTTGCTGATGCCCCTCCGCCTGCTCAGTCGCTGGCAAATCCGCAAAGGCTTCCAACTACCAGGGAAATCTGCATCTTCTTTGCCGCCAGTGGCCGATACGGGAGTACCCGTCCTGCGGGATCAGCCGACAGTGGCCATTGAGCGTATCCTGGCAGAAGTCAGCGCCGCTGGCTATGGACAATTGGCTACCACCGAGCCAAGCACACCTATCTACGAAGACTGGTCGGCGATCGATGAGCATGAGTGGGATACTTCCCTGCTCAGCAAAAATCAGCGTTCCCTCACGGGGCCGACGGCAGCTGCGCCCAGCTTAACTCAGCCGATTATTCGAGGCTTAGCCTCCCGCTTAAGCGATCGAAGTTTGGTGTTGGTCGATCAAAACAATAAATTGTTGGATGTACTTTCTCCCAGTCAGCAACTGCACATTCGTCAAAGAATCGATCCCCAGTTAACTGCGTTAACCTCGGCCAAATCAGGGTCCGGATCGATTTTCTTCCAGCGAGGCTCCGCCAGCGATTCAGTCACAGCTTTGCCCCACGTGGCGGGGGATTTTAGGGCTATCAGTGCTGCTGATGATTTCAAATTGCTAGGAGCTGCCAGGAGTACAGCCGATCATCCTCCAAATTTCAGTACTCCAACCATTGCTATCAATCCTTGGCACAAGCTGAGCCATTGGTTCAATTTTTATCGAGAATACTTCAGAATCGAACTAGCAGAACCGGCAGCAGAAATAGAGGCCGCTGACCAGACGATTGAGCCGAAATTGTTGCAGTCTGCCGCTGGGACTCTAACTACCTCCCGAGGCTCGGCCATGGCCCCGAACCACAGGGCAGCAGCTTCCCCGTTAGCTGAGCCTCCCAAAATGGGCATTGCTTTGAGAGATGCTGCTCAGGGGCTAGTTCCAAACCCCTTTGGCGATACTGTATTTAAGCCGGAATGGATCGAGGCTCCCACTCGACCCTTGGGCTACGAGCGCTCCTGGCTGGTGCGCTGCCTAGAATGGCTGGATAATTTGGTGTTGGCGATCGAAAACTGGGTGTTGGGCTGGTACCGTCGTTTGTTTAGCTAGTCAAGCGTTCAACTTTGTTCACGCAACATCCAAATCAATACACCCAAAATGGGCGCGATCGGTGGCAGTGGATAATCGGTAAGATCGATCGAAACCAACTGCTCCTGCAACTTTAAAAAACGCCAGACAGTGCCACTAGTTACCACCCCATAAATAGTGTCGATCGCTTGATTCCGACCAGCATTAAACCGTTGGGCTGCAACCATTTCGGCCAAGCACTGACCCAAAGCAGGTTTAAGGTCTTCTTTTTTAGCTTCCACTAGCATTAATACCGGTGCTGTGACGTAGAGTTGTTCGGATGATCGACTCACCAAAAAATCGCAGTAGCCCTGAAGATTGGCAGCAGCATCCACATTGAATTCTTCACCAGAAAAGACTCCTACTTGACCATGGAGTTGTCGTCGCACCTCTAATAGTACAGGGTTGATGATGCCTTCCGATCGCGCTTTTTCGCTGCCCACCGCCACCGCCCAAGGAAGAGTATCTGTTAAGAGTTCTTGGAGCAGTGAGGAGGGCGGAACTGGAGGGATATCGCGGAAGAAGTTGGGGCCTTCTTTGACAGTCAAGTTAAAGTCAGTGACTACGCGGCTGAGGGTAAACTGGCTATAGGGCATAGTACAGGAAGGAGGTTTCTCCCATTGTATTTCTTCACAATCTAGACCAGGAAAATTTACAGATCCCTAAAAGCTTTGGAGGATCTTGCCTGTATTAATATCCCAGATTTTAACGGTGGTATCTTCGCTACCCGTTGCCAAGGTACGACCATCGGGGCTAAAGCTGATGCTAGCGATCGAGCCGTGATGCCCTTGGAGAGTGCGAATTTCTTTGCCCGTAGCTACCTGCCAGAGTTTAACCGTTTGATCGATGCTGCCCGTGGCCAAGATCTGACCATCGGGGCTAAAACCAATACTGACGATCGCCTCTCGATGGCCGCGCAAGGTAAACATTTCTTTGCCAGTCACCACATTCCAGAGTTTAGCCGTCTGATCAGCGCTCCCGGTAGCTAAAATGCGGTTGTCAGGACTAAACCTCACGCTGTTGATCGTGTTTTGATGGCCTCGGAAAGTATGGATTTCTTGGCCCGTTGCTACTTGCCAGAGTGAAGCGGTTTTGTCATTACTGCCGGTGGCTAAGATCTGACCATTGGGACTAAAGCCAATACTATATACATCACTATCATGATGATTGATAAAATCATCGCTGCTATTGGCGCGAACATTCCGATCGTGACGGGGGATAACCCGGATTAGTTTGCCTGTGGCCACATCCCATAGCTCAGTTTCTCCTTGGACAGTGCGTATTGCGCGACCATTGCATCGATCGGCAGTTTCACTAGAAGTGGCTAGGATCTTGCCATCAGGGCTGAAACTCAAACCCAGGCCACCCCAATCGGGCGCGGCAGTTTCCCGGATTTTTTGACCAGTTGCCACGCTCCAGAATTCAATGACAAAGGGAGTCTTGGCGGCTATTGTTTGGCCATCGGGGCTAAAATCGATGCCTGAGCTACTATACTGCCCTGGCAGGGTATGGATAGCCTGACCGGTAAGCGAATTCCAGACTTTTATCGTTTTATCATCACCACTGCTGGCCAAGGTTCGACCATCGGGGCTGAACTGTACCATATTGACTGCACTTTGATGACCTTCGGCCAGGAAGGTTTTGGCATTCCAACCTTGCTTTCGCCGCCAGAGCTGAATCCTCCGATCGGAACTACCGGCGGCCAATGTTTGACCATCGGGGCTAAAGCTCAAGCTCGTCACAGCTTCATGATTATCAATGTTGAAGGTATGCAATTGCTTCCCGGTGCGCAGATCCCAAAGGATGATTGCTCTGTCCCAACCGCCCGTGGCCAAGGTTTGGCCATCGGGGCTAAAGCTCAAACTATTGACATCACTGTGTTGTATGGTTAGGATTTCCTTCCCTGTGGCTACCTCCCACAGCTTGACCATCTGCTGATTCAGACCAGCCCCAGCTAAGGTGCGGCCATCGGGACTAAAGCTCACATGACTAATGGAGTCTTGATAACCTTGGAGGGTGCGAATTTCCTGGCCGGTAGCAATATTCCAAAATTTAATAGTTTTGTCGGCACTACCCGTGGCTAGGAGCTGACCATCGGGACTAAAATTCGTAGTCATTACGGAGTTTTGATGTCCTCGCAGTGTACGGATTTCTTGGCCGGTAGCGATATTCCAGAGTTTGACTGTTTTGTCAGAACCTCCCGTAGCTAAGATCCGGCCATTAGGACTAAAACTTACGTTCAGCACTTGGTTGGACGATTTGCCCGGGGCAACACTTTGTGAACTCTGCTGTGAGCCTGTCTGAATTTCCCGTTGAGCTGCGATGGATAAAACTGGATATCGAGCAGTAAATTCGGCTTTGGCATGATCTCTAGAATATTTTGGAAATGTGCGAATCAATTGGCCTGTGGCTACATTCCAAAGTTTGGTGGTGCCGTCGGCGCTACCCGTTGCAATAGTCTGACCATTGGGGCTAAAGGCCGCACCAAAGACATCTCCTTGATGCCCTTGTAATGTGAGAATTGCTCTACCCTTGGCCACATTCCAAAGCATCACTAGGCCATCGGAACCGCTGGTGACCAAAGTTTGACTATTGGGGCTAAAAGCTACATTCCAGACTATGCTGCTATGAGTTTCACGGGTATAGTTTTGACCGCGAATATGAGATGAATTTTGCCAAGCTAGTCGATCGCGGAGCGTCGCCTCTGGCGAATCAACTCCTCTTGGGCTTTGGGCTAGGTTTGCGGATTTCAATGTAGGAGTATGGGCCGTTCGCGCCAGCGTGGGCATTGCTCCCAAAGTGGTACTGAGGATTCCGGTTATGACTAAGCTGATGCTGATCGATCGGGCTAGGCCAAGGCTCTGTGTAATGCAAGGTCTTGTATGTAGGAATTTTGAGGTTGGGGTTGATGGTGTTGGGCAAACCCTATGCTGGGGGGGTCGCCCCCCAGACCTCCCACGTAAGGGTTTATTTTGCTGAGTTGTCGCGTTGTCTTTACTGATCGGGCTGAGTTGGGTTGGAGGCCGTGCAGGGCAAGGCCCTCCCTCCACAGGAGGGCAACCCTTGCGCACTCGCAACTGCGCGACAAAGCTGGATCTTCTATCGAAATCTTGCACTTGGAGTTGCTGTTTTGTATGGCACTTATGTTTTGTAGCCCTAAGCCATGGGTACCAAAAGACCGCCGAAAAAGGAGATGCCATATTTTTATTGTCTGGAACAAGAATTTTAAAAGAATGTGCCTTCTAAAGATGCTGGCCAACTTTAGAAGTTCCCATGCTCCCTAGGGACTTAGTCACTGTTGCCCAGGGGCAACTCTTCATCAATGGGCAGCACATTGTTCGCTTGGGAAAACAACCGTTAGGAATGAGAATTAAATAAAACTTAGCACTCCGGCTCCCTCTCCCAAGCTTGGGAGAGGGCTGGGGTGAGGGCAAATTTAGATCTTATTTAATCCACGATCCTTACCAAAATTCGAAGATGCCACATCATTGCGCATCCCCCCTAATTCCTATTTTGTTTTGATCAAAGAAGTCAATCCACAAGGCAAAGTCAGACATCGTAGCGGTGTCACTAGTCGCCAGGATTTATCAGGGAAATGCATCGGGCGCATATGGCCACCTCATCGTTTCAGATCAATTCCAGAACTAGATCAAGTACACTAATATATCATGACACCAAGACTATTTCACAGACCATGAATACCCCCTTGCCCTCTTTCTCTAAATTTCCAGACTCATTTGACTACTAGGAGCAGCCTGCCAAGGTAGAGGATGGATATCGATCTGGCGATCGCTCAAGATCTGCTGAAAATAGCGGGCATTAATCGGAGACTTTTCCTCGATCGGACAATGGATAAATAGATAGACTTCCTTGCCTGCTGCCAGCCAAGGCCCGATCCGATCGGCCCAAGCTTCCATGTGCGACTGGTTCAAAGCTTGACGCGGATGGGAAACATAGCGAATTAGTACCTGTTCCCCAGCAACATCAGTAATCAGCGGCACATCCGGCTTTTTGCACAAAAAGGAATACTCGGGATCCGGCTCCGAACGATAAATTGGTTGCGTATCGAGAATGACCCGATCGATCCCCAGCCGATTCAACAAGCCCTGTAACTCCACCATTTGATTGGGCTGAAACCAGTCACTATGGCGTACCTCTAAGGCCAGCGGTACCCCAACTCTGGCCAAAGCCGTCAAAAATTCCTCTAGGTCATCGTAATAATCTGCATGGTACTTGGGTGGTAGTTGAATAAAGACCATCCCCAACTTTTCCTCTAGTCTGCTGACCAAATTAAGAAAGCCGATCGACTTTTGAATCTGAGGCGACAATAGGCCACTATGGGTAAAGTCCCGGGGCAGCTTCAGGCAGAACTTGAATCCCTCTGGAGTCTCCGTCCGCCAGCGATCCACCGTCTTCGCTTCGGGCACCGCATAGAAAGTAGTGTTGCCTTCCACGGCTGGAAAGTAGTTGCTGTATAGGTTCAAGAATTTCTTTGACCTCGTTCCTGCTGGATAGATATCTCCCATCCAACCCGGAAACGACCAAACAGCACAGCCTAAATACAGTTTCATTTTAACCAATCCTTTTTTTGACCCTCGCTTACTTTTGGCGATCGAAGGCAATCTCTCTTAGAATAGACCGGAGAGAGCTATAAAGTCATAGAAAGAGTGCGGGATGAGGGAAAATCAGTGCTTCGATCGTTTTGGCAGGGGAGATCGTTGATTTCTGTATAGATATACGTCGATCTAGCAATTGAACATCAAAAACTCTGGAATAATAAGGACACTGCGCGTTCGCGGGAGCTTAGGTGCCTGCCTGTATCGCTGTCCCAGAGAATTAACCAAGGGAGGAAGTACTACTATCGATACTATCTATGGAAAACTACAGGGGCTGAAGCCCAACCAACTCAAGCAACTGCGCCGCATTTATCACGAGCGCCTGCCAGTGGATCGGCTCACTACCCCAGAATTCAGCCAGCGCCTTGCGGCCATTAGCAGCGAAATTAACTCACCGGTCACTACCTACATTAACCGCCGTGGCCATGTGATTCGGGTGGGGGTGGGGACTGCCCGCCAGACCCAGATTCCAGCCCTGGAACTACCCCGCTATGGGGCCGAGCGGCTCAGCGGCATTCGTTGCATTACCACTCAGCTCAAAGTGGAGCCACCCAGCGAAGAAAACCTGATGGCCATGGCTCTGCAGCGCTTAGATGCCATGGTGAGCTTGGATATCGTCGCTACGGGCTTTCAAAAACGCGGCGGCGGAGCCACTGGCTACATCAAGCAAGCCTATCTCTCTCATCTGGTACCCCATCCTGATGTAAATTGGAGCGTTTCGCCCCCCTTGGAACTGGAGGAAGTCAGTGAGCACGACCTGATCGAGCTGATCGATAACATCGAACGCGAATATTACCAAGAGTTCTCGGGCCGAGAAACTGCCAACAAACGAGACCAGGTGGTGATTGTGGGCATTAAAACCGACGCTGTGGGAGAGTTGCGGTTTCGGGATGGCCTGGAAGAATTGACCCGGCTGGTGGAAACCGCTGGCGGTGACGTACTCCAGATAGTCCAACAAAAGCGCAGCCGTCCCCATCCCCAAACGGTGGTGGGCGAAGGCAAGGTGCAAGAAATTGCCCTGGCTGCGCAGAAATCTGGAGCGAACTTGATTGCCTTCGATTGTAATCTTTCCCCTAGCCAAGGTCGCAACCTGGAAACCTTAATTGGCCTGCGGATCGTTGATCGCACCGAAATAATCTTAGATATCTTTGCCCAACGCGCCCAATCCGGGGCTGGGAAACTTCAGGTGGAACTGGCGCAGTTGGAATACCAATTGCCCCGCCTGACCGGTAAAGGTCAAGCGATGTCTCGCTTGGGTGGTGGGATTGGGACTAGAGGGCCGGGGGAAACCAAGCTGGAGACGGAGCGACGGGCGATCCAAAAGCGGATTTCGCGGCTGCAGCAAGATGTAGATCAGTTGCAGGCTCATCGATCGCGGATGCGCCAGCAGCGTCAGCAACGGGAAATGCCTTCGGTTTCTTTGGTGGGTTACACCAATGCAGGTAAGTCTACGCTGCTAAATGCCATGACTAATGCGGATATCTATGTGGCTGACCAACTGTTTGCGACCTTGGATCCTACTACCCGCCGGTTTATGGTGCCGATCGACAATGAGGGCAATCTCACCCCAGTCCTGCTGACCGACACTGTGGGCTTCATCCACGAGTTGCCCCCGGCCCTGATGGATTCTTTCCGAGCTACCTTGGAAGAAGTCAGCGAATCCGATGCCTTGATCCATTTGGTGGATCTATCACACCCCGCATGGCATAGCCATATTCGATCGGTGATGTCCATCCTCGGTTCGATGCCCGTGGCTCCTGGCCCGGCGATTCTGGTCTTTAATAAGCTCGATCGGGTAGATGAGGAGCGGCGAGCCCAAGCCGCCGAAGAATTCCCCCAAGCAATCTTTATTGCCGCAACGGAACGAGAAGGCTTGGATACTCTGCGCTATCGGATTTCTCAGTTGATCTCCTATGCAGGAGCCTTGGATAGCTAACAACAGCTTTGCTTCGTAGCTATCTAAACCTAGCTGTTGTAATATCTGAGCAGCTAGGTGTTTTGTTGACTGAAGTAGAGTTGATTACGCAACAAGAACATTGGTATTGATGAGAGTGCGAGTTTCGATCGGGAGATCATAATCTATCCATCGGTCTCGGGATGATGTATCCTGGATGATGCACTAGGATACTGATGGGTCGGGGTAGGGTGCAGCAGCGGGCAATGGCAGGAGTTGCTGCACCACTAGTAGAGCACGCCTGCTGCGCTCATGCCTTGAATTTACTGTTATCTTATATAGTAGAGTTACATGACTTGGTTGGGTGAAGTTTAGTTGGGGATGGTGATTGGTCGTAACCAACAGCCCTCCTCTATGCAAAAGAAGCCACCTCTCAAGTACAAAATCAAGCATCTAGGGGTTCAATAATATGACGATCGCTGTTTCTCCTGTAAGTAAAGTTCACTCTCGGGTCACTGCTTTGTATCTAGGAGCTGGAGTTGAGGATCAGCTTTAGTTTCCGATCAGAAAGATGATTTGGCGTGATGGTCAATATCAAACTTGTTTTGTGGCGGGTGTCAAAGATTTGATTGCAGCGGCTCCGCTCTGGCGACACCACTTCAAGCCTGAAGCTTTGGCGGTGGTCAAGACTACCCGTGAGATTCATTGTGATTATGCTTGTCGGATGCCGCTGGATCGACCGCAAGAGATGCCTTGGCATTTGCCTAGTTTGGGTTTGCCAATGGATTCCTTAGACCCCATCGCTTTTGTGGCTCGTAGTGGTGGATATCGGGAAACGGATAGTCTGGATATTTTCCCGGAGATACAGCCAGATGTTGATGGTTCTTATCGGTTCTATTTCTTGCTCAGGAAGCTGTATTTAGCAGATGAAGCAGTTGTGAATGATTTGATGGAGGGAGATAAGATAGATCCCCAAGACTGGTGGGCAATTCATCAATCCACTGGTCAGAAAATTGGAATATTGCCGGGATATATTAGGGCTCTGGTTGCTTCCCATCGACAACAAGTTGAAATGAAGATTCAACAGATTAATCACAGCACTATGCTCCAGTCGAGACTACTGTGTTCATTGACTTGTAGGGGATTCATTCCTTTCTCAAGTCCTGAGTATCAGATACTGGGGTATTTGGATGAGGGATGAATTTCTGATTTACCAGGTTGAGCAAGTCGATCGAGCTAAGGTTAACACTAGGAGCGATTCTGAAGGTCGTTTTTATAAATACTGGTGCAGTCATCCACAGTTAGGACGATGCCTGTTCAAAGCGGCGGCACCTGATGGATTTACAGTGGAAGAACGGCGGTTTGATTGGCATGAGAAGGTGGCAGCAGAGTTGGGGAAATTGCTGGGGTTGCTGATCGCTCGCACTGAGCTGGCGATCCCGTAGAACGGGTACTCCCGTATCGGTTATGTACAGGAGCTGGAAACTTATATTTCTGGGACTTTATCGGTAGACTATACTCCTAAAAGTAGCCAGATCATGAGTGGTCGGCGGTTTCTGTCGATCGCTGACCCATCTTATGATGTGGAACAAGTTGATGGTGCTGACTTTTACAATATCGAGAATATTTTGTCTCGGTTGCAAGAAAATTTGGTGGGTTTGCCGGTGGGTTGGACTCTACCGATGGCGGTCAAGGATGGTGCGGATTTAATGGTGGTGTATTTGTTGTTCGATGTTTGGTTATCGGCCACCGATCGCCACGATGAAAATTGGGAGCTGGCGCTATTGGAAGATGGTTACCATCTGTGTCCTACTTTTGATCATGGGGACAGCTTGGGGGCAAAGTTGTCTCTTGCAGAAATTAAGGGTAGGGATTTTGGCTCTGCCAAGTTGATTGAGTCTTGTTGGTGGAAAAATCGGCTGGTCGGTGGGCGAGTTAGTGCGATGGAAATTTCCACTGGGTGTGACCTCGATTTGATGTTAAGTCTCTGGAAGACTGCAATGTCAAGCCTTTTCGGATTTTAGGGTGAAATGCATAAGCTTTGCTTATGCAGAAAACACAGAAGTTAGAAGCCCCTATGGGTAAGCATCTGAAGCATTCAAGCCCACATCATATCGAGGTCACACCCGATTTGAGTTATAAAAACATTGAGTCGAGGTCACACCCTCTTTCACACCAATAACAATATAAGCATCAGTTTGTCTAAAAGAATTGGCAAAAGCCAATATATCTTTGAGCAGCTCGGATTTTTGATCATCTGTAGCATCTGAAAAAGGATACTGATCACGCTTGAAGTCAAGTGCAGTTCCTTCACTTTGATACAACAAGCTTTCAATTAATGGTGATGAAGAGTTCATAATAGATGTGATTCATTAAGTTCATGTGCACTTTATATCATAATCAGTTCATCTTTGACACTCAATACAGTGAGTTTAAGATATCAAGGCGTGTGTTGATCCGGTGGGGCTATGGAACCCACGCATTTAATGATTTCCAGGGGTGTCCCATTCGGCTCCGCTCAGGGAACACCCATTTGATGGTTTCCTTGGAATGTCTTTGATCGGGGTAGGTGAGCGAAGCAGAACCATACCCCTATGACTTCAAAAAGCTCCAATCATTGTACAATCCGCCGTAATCCTTCGACCAACCTCATTTTTCACCTCTACAATGTATTCAGTTCAAATCGGAACGCAGTGTGTTCTGATTTGGGAACAGCCGTATTCAACTATCGATCAGGATCGCTGCATTCATTTCCAATTCCATAGTTTAGCCGATCGTGTTTCTCCTTGGTCGAACCATCGACAAGCAAATCCGAATCCCGCAGATCACAGCAACTCTCATTCTGACACACCGCTAACTCATGCAACCCATTACTATCCCCCGCGATCAAAGCCTCCTTCTTCCGTCGAGTCCACCGCTGCACCTGTTTTTCCCGGTAAAAAGCATCGGAAACGCGATCGAACCACTCGCAATAAACCAATGTCACCGGCAGCCGCTTCGCCGTATGCTTTGCCCCCAGACCATTCTGGTGCTGCCATAGCCGCCTTTCGAGGTTGATCGTGCTGCCTGTGTAATAACTGCCGTCGGCGCACTCCAGGATGTACATGTGAGCCATAGGAGCATGGGTTTAATGACTCCAATAGTGTTCCCTTCGGCTCCGCTCAGAGAACACCCGTTTTTTGGTTTCGTTGGAATGTCCTCGATCGGGGTGGGTAAGCGAAGCATAACCCCACCCCCAAAGATTTCAATGGCGCTCCCATTCGGCTCCGCTCAGGGAACGCCTGTCTAATGGTTTCCTTGAGATTCCCTCGATCGGGGGTGGGTGAGCGGAGCCGAATCCCACCCCCCAAAGACTTCAATGAGTTCCAAGATTTCAATGACGCTCCCATTCGGCTCCGCTCAGGGAACGCCTGTCTAATGGTTTCCTTGAGATTCCCTCGATCGGGGGTGGGTGAGCGGAGCCGTAATACCCCACCCCCCATGACTTCTAAGCACTAACGAGCCTCCGAACTGATAGCCGATCGCTAACTTGAAGCATTTCAATGCCATCAATAGGTAAAGTCACCACACCTACAAACATTCCTTTCACCGTATATATTTCTAAAATACAACCTTCCTGACCATCAGCATCCACTACATAATCATTCAAAAAAGCAACATCACCCTTAGCAACATTGCATTCTGGAAAATCACGACTAACAATCACTTCTTGGAATAAATCTGGTTTCATTTTAAACCTCCTAATCAGGAATCAACGTTACAAAGCTAAACTGCAAACCTACTGATTGGTGTAGCCAAATAGTCACCACACCCAAATTATGTCCATTCACCCCTTTCAACACTCCCGTAACTTCATAGAACGTTCCAAAGCGATCGGTTCTATCTTCTATAGCATCATTCTCGGCAATTAATTCCCGAATCGCCGATTCCAAGTCTTCTGGATTATCTTGAGTGAATCCTCCTTGTAGTAGAAATTTAGATTTATCATTGCGAGGCTGTGCAACTAAAAGATATTTAGTAATCTTAGGCTCCGGGATGATCGCATCTATTGGTATTCTCACATTGGTTTTAATGAAATTACAATTATTTTAGCATTGCATCTAAATCTTTCATCCCCTGCTGAATCTGTTGCTCCAGCTCTGCCAAAGTCTTCAAAATATCTCTGGGGGGCACCTGTTCCACCTCTTCATGGATCACCTCCTTATCGGAAAGCAGCCGTAAAACCCTGCCCTAGAACGGCAGGGTTTTACGGCGAGTGAATGGAGGATTCCAGCCCAACCAAAACCGACAAGCGTTCGCGTAGCGTGCCATTTTCAGCGTTTCATTCTACCAAGCGGAACCAGTCCCCTACATCACCTCCCAGCTATTAATCTCGCCCGATTAGGAAGTAGCAATCAGTCGATCGAGCAACGAAAATACTCCAAATCCCAACAGGAGCAAGCCACTAGCCGGAGTAATCCAAGCTGACCATTGGCGCAGGGCCAATAAATTTTTCACCGTAGCCGTAAAAGTACCAGCAATAATCAAAGGAGCCACATAGCCCGCCGTATAAGCCAAGAGCAGCACCGCTCCCAGGCCCAAATTTTGAGTACTAGCCACCCAAGCCAACAAAGTCGCCAAAACCGGCGTACTGCAAGGCGAAGCCACTAAGCCAAAGGTCAGACCCAGTAAATAGGCCCGCAGACCCTCTGGCCAATCCCGCTGAATCCAATTACTATCGCCCCAGTTCGGCAACCGAATTTGAATGACCTCTAGCAGATTCAAGCCCATCAGGATCGCCACCAAACTCACCAGAATCGGTAAACCCCAACCAACTTGACCGTAAATCTTCCCCAGACCGGCGGCGACTATCCCCATCCCCGCCAAAGTCGTCGCCAAGCCCCCACAGAAAAAAGCTGACTTCACCGCCGCCTGCTTTTTGCTTTGATCCGCAGACCCACCAATGTAACCGATCGTAATTGGCAGCATCGACAAAGTACAAGGAGTCAAGCTAGTCAGCAGACCCGCCAAGAAGATCACCCCCACGGACAGGGGGCTAACGTGGGCGAGTTGGCGATCTACCAAACCAGTGGCAAACCCTTCCAATTGGTACAGCCACAGAGAAAATTCAGAAAACATAACAATTTACTTATTGTGACTTTCCGGCAACGGCAATTCCAAGCAATAACCAGCTCCATAGACCGTCTTAATGTATTGAGGTCTGCGGGGTTCCGGCTCCAACTTAGTTCGTAGGTGCCGAATGTGGACGCGGATGGTTTCGATATCATCATTGGGGTCGTAGCCCCAGACTTCCTTCAGGATGTCGCTGGGCGAAACGGTCTGGCCGTGGCGTTGCAACAAACAGTGGAGTAGCTCGAATTCCAGATGCGTAAGCTTAATAGTCCGATCGAACCAGATAGCCTCAAAGCGCTCCGGCACCAAAATCAGTGGCCCGTAGTTCAGAATTTCGCTGTGCTTGGCAGCTTGGGGAATTCGATCGGTCCGGCGCAGCAGCGCCCGCACGCGAGCCAGCATTTCCTCAATCTCGAAGGGCTTGGTCAGATAGTCATCGGCACCGGCATTGAATCCATCCACCTTGTTCTGGGTCTGGCCGAGAGCCGTCAGCATCACCACCGGAATCGTAGCAGTCCGCTCATCGCGGCGGAGACGCTGGCAAACCGTGTAGCCGTCTACCTTGGGTAGCATCAGATCCAACATGATCAGGTCTGGCAGCATCTGGATGGCCATCGCTTGGCCTTGGATTCCATCGGGGGCTTGCTTGACCTCGTATCCAGCCATTTCCAGATTGATACAGACTATTTCAGCAATGGCTGCATCGTCATCGATGACTAATATGCGGGGCATGGGGGAGGTTGAATGTAGGATTGTTCTGGGATTCCGTATGAATATTCAGAAGAAGAATAAGGACTCTGTTAAAGATTATAAACATGTAAGTAGAAAAAGAAACTCTTCTTTACATACCTTAAGAATGATTTGCTACCTTACTATAAGCTGTGCGGCCTGGGTCGCAAGACTCCCTTTGCAGTTTCAGCGTCTTTTTCCTCGGATTCCATGCTAAAAATTCCTCCTCAAGTTTGGCTGCTGGCGATCGGCAGATTAATTTCTCAGCTCGGTAGTGGCCTGACCCTCTTCTATGCCCCCATTTTCTTTGTGCAATACCTGGGCCTCTCCGCCACCGCCGTGGGTTTGGCGATCGGTTGTCAATCGATCTTCGGGGTGGCCGGACGGCTGATCAGTGGCTCCCTGGTCGATCGCATCGGGCGCAAGCCCCTCTTGCTGGCAGCCATGTTGGCCTCGGCGATCGCCGCTGGGTTACTAGCGATGGCCAATGACTTTTGGTGGTTGGTGTGGGGGAATCTCTGTTGCGGTTTGGGGATCGGCCTCTATTGGCCCGCCAACGAATCCTTGGTCGCCGACCTGGCCACTAGCTCCGAAGCCCGCCGCCAAGCCTATGGAATCACCCGGCTGGCTGACAATCTGGGTCTGGGCCTAGGGATCATCTTTGGCGGCATTACCATCCAGTTCCAGCTCAACTACCGATTGCTATTTTGGCTAGATGGCTTCTCTTTTCTGCTCTTCGCTTGCTTGATTCTGGTGAGCATTCGGGAAACAGCGCGGTCGTCAGCAGCGCCTGGCTCGCCTTGGCAGAGCTATGGCCGAGCACTGAGCGATCGACGGCTCCAACTCTACTTATTGATTAACATCGCCTTCACCACCTTCGTGGCCCAGCTAGAGACTGCCATGCCCCTCTACATCACCAAGTTTGCCGGTGGCAGCACCGCTACGGTCACGGGTCTCTTTACTTTTAACCTAGTGCTCATGGCCGCCTGTCAGATTCCAGTGATCCGGTGGTTGCGGGTCGATCGGCACGCCCAGGCCCTAGGGAAAGCTGCGTTGCTCTGGTCGATCGGTTTTGGCTGTACGGCAGCAGCGACGATCGATCCCAGTCGGAGCTTGGGCTGGTTGGTGGCAGCTATGCTGGCGATCGCCGTGGCCGTAGCGGCTTACAATCCTACGGCTTCGGCTTTGACCGCCGATATTGCGCCGCCCCAGTTGATGGGGGTCTATACTTCCCTCAACTCTCTCTGCTGGGCTGTGGGCTTTGCGATCGGCCCTCCCTTGGGTGGCTGGGCTTTGGATCGCCCCCTGCCGATTGTCCAATGGTTCTGGCTGAGCTTGGTGGCGGTGGGTGGTGGGATGTGGATCCTGCTGCGGGTCTTGGATAGACTGCTGGTGACCCATGGTGCTGCCAAAATTGATACTTAATTAATCGCTGTCTAGAGGATAAAATATAAAGGCAGGTGTCCGCACTGAATTTTGAATTGTAAATTCTCAGCGGTCGCGACTCGGTTCCCTGCTAGCTTAAGAAACAAGCTTTGGTAAAAGGTTTATTTTCAAAATTGGGGTTTAGGGAGATATAGGGTTATGGATAACAACCTATCGTTGTGGCAAAAATACCAAGAGTGGTTGTACTACCATCCCGGTTTGGAATTCTATCTAGACATCAGTCGGATTGGCTTCACGGAATCGGATGTGGCTCAGTTGGTGCCGCGTTTTGATCAGGCCTTTAAGGATATGGCTGCCTTAGAAGGGGGGGCGATCGCCAACCCCGATGAAGGGCGGATGGTGGGTCACTACTGGCTGCGCGCGCCCCAGTTGGCCCCAGATCCCCAGATTACAAAGGATATTACTAACAACATTCAGAATATTGAGACCTTCGCCAGTCGCGTCCACAGTGGCGAAATTAAGCCACCGGGCGCAGCGAAGTTCACGGATATCATCTCGATCGGGATTGGCGGCTCTGCTCTAGGGCCGCAGTTTGTGTCTGAAGCTCTGGCTCCCGATGTGCCGCCTTTGGCCATTCACTTTATTGATAACTCCGATCCAGCGGGGGTCGATCGGCTGATTCATCAGTTGGCTGACAAACTGGTGAGCACCATGGTAATTGTCATTTCCAAGTCCGGCAGTACGCCGGAGCCGAATAATGGCATGTTGGAAGTAGCTGCTGCTTTCGATCGGTGTGGCTTGGACTTTGGGAAACAAGCCGTGGCCATTACGGGTATCGATAGTAAGCTCGATCGGGCGGCGGCTAACTGGCTGGCTCGCTTTCCCATGGAAGATTGGGTGGGCGGTCGCACCTCGGAAATGTCTGCGGTCGGTTTGGTGCCCGCCGCTCTGCAAGGCGTGGATATTCGGGCGATGCTCAATGGCGCAAGGGAAATGGACGGAGCAACTAGATCCACTGTTTTCAAGGAAAATCCAGCGGCGCTGTTGGCTTTCTGCTGGTACGTAGAAGGTCGTGGCAAGGGCGAAAAAGATATGGTGGTGTTGCCCTATAAGGACAACCTGATGCTGTTCAGCCGCTATCTCCAACAGTTGGTGATGGAATCCCTGGGCAAGGAGCTAGATCTGGATGGGAACAAGGTGTATCAGGGGATCGCGGTTTATGGCAACAAGGGTTCCACGGACCAACATGCCTATGTGCAGCAACTGCGGGAAGGGGTGCCCAATTTCTTCATGACCTTTGTGGAAGTGCTCCAAGACCGGGATAAGACTACGCCTTCGCGGGAGTTGGAGCCGGATGTGACCATGGGCGACTATCTCTCGGGCTTTTTGCAGGGGACTCGGACGGCTCTCTACGAAAAGGGCCGAGGTTCGATTTCGATCACTGTGCGCGAAGCAGATGCCCGGACGATCGGGGCACTGATCGCTCTTTACGAAAGGGCCGTAGGTTTCTATGCATCTTTGGTGAATGTCAATGCCTACCATCAACCGGGTGTGGAAGCGGGTAAGAAGGCCGCGGCTGATGTTCTGAAGCTACAAACTACGGTCATCGATGTGCTCCGCCGCAACTCCGGCTCGATCTCCGTGATAGATCTGGCCGCCAAGGCCGATGCAGCCGATCGAATCGAAGAAGTCTACAAAATAGTTCGCCACCTAGCAGCCAACGGGCGAGCCGGACTAGAAGGTGATCGCTCTAAGCCAGGCAATCTCTTAGTGAGTAACTCCTAGAGCCAGTGGGTAAGGGCGTAATGCTTGCGCCCTGCCCTGGGGAGTTGAGGATCCTTAGAATCTCTTGGTTTTAAGGATGCCATATGTAAGTCCACTGGCGATCGACAACACAATCAGCGCCAGCAAAAGACCGCCAGGAAAGGCGGTGAGAATTTTGAAAGCCCGCAGCAGGTAGAGCAAAATTGCCGCACCGAGGCTGCTGGTGAATACATAAGCTAGTCTTTCGCTCCAGGACATGGGGGGGGTCGATCGCCAGTGACAACTTCCATATTCTATCTCTGGGAAGGAGATCGAGACTGGCTTGTTGTTTATTGAGCGGTGCAGCTAGTTCGTCGGTGCTAGCCTCAGCATCAGATTGGATCGTGAATATCAAGGAGCAACTATGAAAGCCTATCAAGTAGGAACCAGCGGATTACAAGCAGTGGAGCTACCAGAGCCACAGGTAAACTGGGGCGAAGTATTGATCCGCGTCCATGCCGTGTCCTTGAACTATCGAGATCTGATGGTGGCCGGGGGCAAGTATCCCGGCTTGAATTTACCGCTGATTCCGCTCTCCGATGGGGCTGGGGAAGTAATGGCGATCGGCGAAGGTGTCACTAGCATCCAAGTGGGCGATCGGGTAGCGGGGATTTTTTTTCAGGATTGGCTGGCCGGAAAGCTGACTCGCCAGAAAATTAACTCGGCCTTGGGTGGGGCGATCGATGGGATGTTGGCGGAATATGTCGTGTTAAACCAGGCTGGAGTGGTGCGATTGCCCCAACATCTTTCCTATGCCCAGGGTGCAACTTTGCCATGTGCGGCTGTCACTGCTTGGCAGGCATTGGTGCAGCGGGGTTCGTTGACTGCCGGGGAGACTGTTTTGCTGTTGGGTACCGGCGGAGTTTCTATTTTCGCCTTGCAGTTTGCCAAGCTATTGGGAGCAAGGGTGATCATTACTTCTAGCAGCGACGAAAAATTAGCCAAAGCCAAGGCTTTGGGGGCCAATGAAACCATCAACTATCGCCAATATCCCGACTGGGAGCAAGAAGTCTATCGGCTCACCCAACAAGAGGGTGTAGACCAAGTGGTGGAAGTTGGTGGTGCCGGAACGCTGGAGCGATCGCTGCGTGCCACCGCCATCGGTGGTCGGATCAGCCTGATTGGTGTACTCTCCGGGCCGGGGGAATTCAATCACGCCCAGATTTTGCGCAAAAGCATCGATGTTCAAGGCATTTACGTGGGCAGCCGCGAGATGTTCGAGACGATGAACCGGGCGATCGAGCTACACCAGCTGCGACCGGTGGTAGACAAAGTATTCTCCCTAGAGACTGTCCCAGATGCCTATGCTTATCTAGCCAGCGGCAATCATTTCGGCAAGGTAGTTATTCTCCTGTAGCCAATGGGTGAGGGCGCATGCCTATACTTTCATTTGACCGCCAAAGCTTTCGATCAAAATCTGTTGCAGCACCGGCTCCAGATCCTCACAGGGCACACCTTTGCGCACACAGGTACCCAGATGAGCATCCTTGCCCACGGTGCCACCCATGTATATATCCACCCCTTCCATAGTCTTGCCATCTTTGCGGATCTTCGTGCCCATTAGACCGATATCTGCCACCTGGGGTTGACCGCAGGAATTGGGACAACCAGTCCAGTGGAAGCGCACGGTCTGGGGCACGGTGATCTTTTCATCCAGGGCATGGGCGAACTTTTCGGCCTGCTGTTTGGTTTCCATCAGCGCAAAATTACAAAACTGTGCGCCGGTACAAGAAACCACACTGCGTTGCAGATGGCTGGGGGCGCAAGAAAAGCGTTGCAGTAGGGGCTCCGCCAGCAGAGCAGCTGTTCGATCGATCGGCACATTGGGAATGATCACATTCTGCTCTACTGTCCAGCGCAGCTCGCCGCTGCCATAGACCTCCGTCAACCGCGCTAGCTCGAAGAAATCATCCGCGAACAACCGACCGAGGGGAATATGGAGACCCACATAGTTCAGGCCAGCTTGTTTTTGGCTGTAGACCCCAATGTGGTCGCGCTTCTCCCACACAATTTCATCATGCTCCGCCGCTGTGGCTAAGGGTTGTCCAAATTCCTTGACCAACTCTTCCCGTAGCTTGGCTACACCCCACTCATCGATCAGCCACATCAAACGGGCCTTGGTGCGATTCACCCGCAGGCCGTTGTCCCGAAACACCCGCAGCGTCGCTAGACTGAAGGAAACTACTTCCTCCGGTTTCACCCAGCCATCTAGAGGAATTGCCGGTTCGATCCGCTTGCCAGAAAAGAAGCCTCCCACCAAAATATTGAAGCCAAATTTTCCCTCCCTGTAGGCGGGCACAAAAGCCAAATCGTTGATTTCTGCATGGACAGAATTATCTCGGCAACCGGCGATCGCAATATTGAATTTGCGGGGCAGATTGGTGAACTCTGGATTCCCAGCACCGCAGTTAGTTATTTGATCTTGCAATTCTTGAATCATGGCGCGGGTATCGTACAGCTCATCCGCATCCAATCCTGCTACCGGCGAGCCAGTGATGTTCCGCACATTGTCCATGCCAGATTGGACGCTGGTGAGACCTACGCTTTCCATTTGGGTAAAGATCGCTGGGAGGTCTTCGATCCGAATTCCGCGCAGCTGAATATTTTGGCGCGTGGTAATGTCTGCGCTTCCTTCATCTCCATAGCGTTGAATAATTTGGCCCAGTACCCGCAGTTGCGGGCCGGTCGTGATGCCGCTGGGTAATCGGAAACGCATCATGAACTTGCCCGGTGTCATGGGTCGCCAAAATACACCCAACCATTTCAGGCGATGCTCCCGATCGGTGTTATCCATTGCTTCCCAGCCTAGTCGCGCAAATTCTTCTAGCTCGGCGCGCACCGCCAAGCCGTCTTTTTCGGCCTTGAGTTTTTCAAATTTATTGAGGCTGGGAGCAGCGACGGTCATAAAATCCTCGGCAAAATCGCAGTGTGACTATTGATTAGACTATCGTTAGAATTCTTAGTATTTTGTAACGAGAGCTACGAAATCCCCAGGAAATCGATAGAACTGCACAAGATCGATGCGTTTATTGCAATTCAATGTTCATCGAGAACCCCCGAGAGTCTCCCCCAATGCTGCCGGCCTGCTGGTGCGGATGTTAGATAACGAAACTGTTCGAAAATCCGCGATAATTCTTAATATAGGGGCGTCGTGCTTGCGTCCTTATGTTGGATGCCAGGTTTCCCAGAAAATCACTGCATTCCAGGGCCAACCATCGAGATCTCAATATGTCTAAGGTGCAAAAGATTCTACAATTCTGGTTCGGTTCGCTCGATAGTCCAGATTACGGCAGCTTCCAGCCTTGGTGGTTTAAAGGCTCGGGGGAAATAGATCGCCAAATTGCCGAATTCTTTAGTGAAGACTATGAGTTCGCTGCCGCCGGTTACCTCGAAGGCTGGCAGGGCTGGCCGGAGAGCTGTTTGGCCCTGATTTTGCTGCTAGACCAAATGCCGCGCAGCTTGTTTCGGGGTCAGGCCAAAGCCTTTGCCACCGATGACATGGCTCGATCGATTGCCAGACAAGCGATCCTGAACGAGGTCGATCACGCGTTGCCACTCGCCGTCCAACGTTGGTTTCTCTATCTGCCCTTCCAGCACAGCGAAGTCTTGGCCGATCAGGAGCTATCCCTGGAGCTATTTCAAGGCTCCCCAGACTATCCCGCCAAGCCTCAGGCCGTAGCATCGGCAAAACTCCACCACGGGCTGATCCAAGAATTTGGGCGCTTTCCCCATCGCAATAGCTTGCTCGATCGCGCTTCCACCCCCGCCGAATTGGCCTATCTCCAGCAACCCGATGCCTTCCATGGATAAATCTACTGCCCTGCTCTCGGCCTTTGCTGCTGCTAAAGTTGCTGACTGGTTTCAGGTTCGCCATTGCTTGGCCGAGTTGTCCGAGGACAAGCGACCGACCGACGACCTATTGGCCCTAAGTTTGCTGGCCCTAGATGATGATGATTTGGAAAGCGCTCGCTGGATCGCTGGATTGTTGAACTTCGAGCGGGCGGTGCCAGATTTGTTGGCTCTTTTGAACGCTGCCGACACGGATCCCGAGGAGCAATGGTTTTGTTTGCAGCTTTTCGCTAAATGTCCGCCGGCGCTGGCGGTCGCCGAACTGGCGAGTTATCTAGAAACTGCGCCGGATTCGGAAATGGCTGAGCGATCGGTACAAGCCCTGGTACAGTTTGGGGCAGAGGCGATCGAGCAGCTCAAAATTCTTCTGACTATCCCAGCCCGCAAAATGTCGGCGATCTCTGCCCTAGCGAGTATTCGGCATTCCCAAACCATCGAGCTGCTGTTGTCCGTTGCGATGGATCCAGACCCGGCGGCTCAGGTGATCGCGGTGGAGGCTCTCAGTAGTTTTCACGATCAACGGATTCCCCCGTTGCTCATTGAGAAATTGACTGACTCCCATGACACTGTCCGGCAGGCGGCGGTGGTAGGGCTAGGCCTGCGATCGGATCTAGTCACCAACCTGGGACTAGTGGAGCATCTAGCGCCGTTGCTGCGGGATCCGGAACCGCAGGTAGCGATCGCGGCCGCTATGGCTTTGGGCCGAATGGATACCGATGCTGCTGTGGCTGCACTCACTAGCTTCCAGCCAGAATGGCAGGGGAAATTGGGCCTGCAAATATTGCGCTCCCTGGGCTGGCTGAATCGATCGGCCGCCATTGATGCCCTCGAAAAAATGTTGGCCACCCAGCCACTGGAGCCAGCTGCGATCGAAGCAATTCGAGCCTTGGGCCAACAGCAGGTCCACCCCGATCGAGCCAGCACAGCTCTCATGAATCACTTAGCCCGAGTCCCGGCGATCTTGGGCATGCGCTCTAAGCAAGAAATAGCTACGGCCCTAGGGAACTTGCAGGGTAGCAAACTAGTCGAGCATCTTGTGCAGTTATTGGGGGATGCTGACGCCCCGGTGCGCTGGCAAGCAATCTATTGCTTACAGCAACAGGGCTTAGACGTGCGATCGCGCTTACAAGAGCTAGCTGTGAATTCCAATCATTCGCCAGAGTTGCAAGCCAGCTTGGATGAATGCCTGAAGAATTGGCCGATCTCCAATGGTTAGGAATTCACCCTAGCTCAATAGGTGACTTCGATCAACCACTGTCACAGCCTAGATTGTCTCATTCGGACAATAAGCCGAACTCATTGCTTTAAGTCATCGTTAGAATGGTGGCTAGGCTGGCAGATTTTATTCCCACGGGACTACTTTTTCTGTCAGGTCTATAGAGTATACTAGCTTCGTTTATGAATCAGTGTCTTCGGGATTCCTTCGTTTAGTAATGGATTCATCGGTCTCTCCCCCATTCAGCCCTAAGCTAATTCAAATTTTCGGAGCTTGTTAGTAGGTTTATATGTTTCAGCGATATTTCAAACTTCAATGGTTATTTGTTGCTCTGCTATTAGGTGCGGTATTGCTACCGACTCTTTCTGCCTCGGTAGAAGCTAAGGATACCCCTAAGCGGTTTTCTTCTGTAATATCTAAGATTGCCCCCAAGAAGCTGAAGTCGTTCAAACAGCTCCGCGCCCAAGCTGCGCCTGCTGCACCAGTGGGTCAAGATCAAAAGCCAAATACTGATGCTAAGCCAACTCTAGACACTCCAGCCCCAGTAGATACTTTCGTACCTCGGCCCAATGAAGTTCATTTGCTGCTCAAGGTGGGCGAACGCAAGGTCTATGTCTATCGCGGTGAGAAATTGATCCGCACCTACCCCGTAGCCGTGGGTAAAAAGGGCTGGGAAACGCCGGTGGGCAACTGGAATGTGATGCTACTGCAGAAAAATCCGGGCTGGACTAACTTCAAGACCGGTGAAGTGTTGCCCCCAGGGCCAGATAATCCTTTGGGTGAACGCTGGATCGGTTTCTGGACCGATGGCAAGGACGAAATTGGCTTCCATGGCACCACCAATCTGGGGTCGATCGGCAAGGCTGCTTCCCATGGCTGCGTGCGGATGAGCAACAAGGATGTCAAAATTCTCTTTAAGCTAGTGAAAGTTGGTACTGTAGTCCGGGTCAGAGCTTAGAATTGACGCGTTCTTGGCTTTAGCCCCCACTACGGTGGGGGCTTTGTGCTATCACTAATTATGAAGTTATGTAAAGATTTAGACGGCAAAACATTAAACTGCCTTGACGTTTCCGAGTGGAGTTGCTAAATTGAAATGTAAGCAACCCGGGAAAACGACTAACACCGTCATGGAAGACAAGCAAAAGGTAACTTTATACCTGACGTCCGAACTACATCGGCAGCTCAAAATAAAAGCCGCCGTAGAAGTAGAGACGATGTCTACGATCGCTGAAAGGGCCTTGGAAGTATATCTCCAATACCCCGACCTGCTAGAGCAAATCGCCGAACAGCAGGGCCACAGCCATCGCCTATATAGTTGTCCCGAATGCAATCATCCAGCCATCGTGCGCGACGGAGAATTGGTCGCCATCGGCCAGCAGCCGGGCTTGCTGGAAGATGATTTGGTAGTTGACGTACCCAGTAGGCCAGACCCCATACTGATCGGTCAGCGCTAACTTCTACCGGCCAGCCTGTTAACAGCCGTTCATTAAAGGTAGGGAAACCATGCAAGCAGAGCTAAGTACTCTCATTCAGGCCCAATATCCCCTGATCTACCTCATGACTTCCGAGGAAGAGCGCGCCGAGCGAGAAATCTATACGATCGCCCAGCAGCCTACCCCACGTAAGCTCTATGTCTGGACTTTGACCCAAGGCATGGTGGAGCATGGCCAAACCAAGGCTGTTCAACATGGTACTGCTTCGCCCCAAATGGCGATCGAGTGGGCTGTTCGGCAAAAAGATTCCGGCATCTATGTTTTCAAGGATCTCCACCCTTTCAAAGATTCTGCCGACGTAACTCGCTGGTTGCGAGATGCGGTGGCTAGCTTTAAAGGATCCGACAAAACCATCATATTGATGTCGCCGGTTCAACAGATTCCGATCGAGCTGGAGACGGAGATTGTGGTTCTGGATTTCGACCTGCCAACTAGGGCCGAGCTAGAGCAAGTCTTGAATCTCCAACTGGCCCAAACGTCCCAGCGCACCATTTCGCTAGAGGATCGGGAAAGATTGATTACGGCAGCTTTGGGTCTAACCAAAGATGAAGCCGAGAAAGTCTTCCGCAAAGCTTATATCCAACGTCATCGTCTCACGGGCGAAGAAGTGGATATCGTGCTGGCCGAAAAGAAGCAACTGATTCGCCGCAACGGCATTTTGGAGTTTCTGGAAAACGACCAGACCATGAAGGATGTGGGTGGCTTGGGTGAACTGAAGCGCTGGCTGACTCAGCGATCTGATGCTTTCAGCGAGCGAGCTAGGGACTATGGTCTGCCCCAACCAAAGGGCATGCTGATTCTGGGAGTACCCGGTTGCGGCAAATCATTGATTGCCAAAACCACAGCAGAAATGTGGGGTTTGCCTCTGCTGCGCCTAGATATGGGGCGCGTTTATGATGGCTCTACCGTTGGGCGATCGGAGGCCAATCTGCGCGGTGCGATTAAGACTGCCGAGTCGGTTTCACCTTGCATTTTGCTCATCGATGAATTGGAAAAAGCCTTCTCCGGAGCCGGTGGTTCTGCGGATTCTGATGCGGGAACTTCCAGCCGGATCTTTGGCTCTTTCTTGACTTGGATGCAGGAAAAGACTTCGCCGGTATTTGTGATGGCTACGGCCAATCGAGTGGAACGTTTACCCAGCGAGTTTCTGCGCAAGGGTCGCTTCGATGAAATCTTCTTTGTGGATCTGCCAACACTATCCGAACGGGAAGCGGTGTTCCGGATTCATGTGCAGAAGCGAGGCCGCGAGGCAGAGCGCTTCGATTGTGAAGAATTGGCTAAGGTAGCCGATGGCTTCTCTGGTGCCGAAATCGAGCAAGCCTTGATTGCTGCGATGTACGATGCCTTCGCCCAGAATCGGGAGTTTTCCCAACTGGACATCATTGCTGCTATCAAAGCCACGATGCCTCTATCGCGCACTATGAATGAGCAGGTAGCTGCCCTCCGGGATTGGGCTAGGCAACGGGCCCGACCAGCAGCTACCTCCGTGGCTGAGTATCAGCGCATGGAGTTCTAACAGGTTTTCTCCTCCGGGAGGAAAGGCTAGCTCATGGCACTTTGCCGGTTGCTAGTTGGTTCGGCCACCTTGAAAACGGGCTAATGATTAGGTGGCACTGGTTACACAGACTAAGTTCAATCCAATTTTTACTATTTTCCTTGGAGGAAACTGACTATGTCTCACTTCAGCACCTTGCGCACTAAGATCACCGATGCAGAAGTTCTGAAAAGCTCTCTGCGCGATTTGGGGATTACGGTGAAAACCGAAGCAGATCTACGCGGCTATCAAGGCCAAAAGATCCGGGCGGACATCGTAGCTACGCTAGAAGGCGAGTATGACCTAGGTTGGTCTCGCAACGCAGATGGTTCTTTCGATCTGATTGCCGATCTCTGGGGCGTTGCTAAAAAGCATAACCAAACCGATCTAATCAACTCTATTAACCAGAAATACGCGATTAACAAGACTCTAATCGAAGCAAAGCAAAGAGGCTTGAGCAACGCCAATGTCTCGGTCGTAATGCACTAAGAGCTGTTCGATCTCTGACTACTCAGAAGCCGATTCTACAAAGAGAATCGGCTTTTTTATTTTATTTGATACTAGTGCTTCAGTCCTATTAAAATCTCCATGGTGCCACTGATTTTCCAGGCTTCGCCATGATCCGTAGTTGATTTCTGCTGTCAAGATGCAGCAATTCCAAATTCAGATTGATGCATACACGTGGAGACTACGTTGGGGGTGGGTGATCCCCCTAAATTCCTCTTTTCAAGGGGGACTTCCGGATCTCATTTTCTCCCTGTAGATTGCCGGTAAATCTTAACAAGGCCATCTCAGATCTTGCACTATTTTTGATAAGCCCATTTGTCTTTCACCACAATCGGGACAGATACAGTGACCTTGTCACGGTAAAGTGGACAGTTCGTTTGAGTCAAGCTGATTGACTGCTCCAGTAGTTTTCCTCAAAAGCTACTGGTGTACAATTGCCAATCGATGAATGTATCCGCTGCCGGTTGTAGAAAGCCTCAATCCAT
>JANMHS010000085.1:0-6257 GCA_031375385.1 Synechococcales cyanobacterium OTE_70_metabat_200
TTGTCTTGAAAAAGTCCTCCACTTGGGGAGACCCCAAGACCGGATTTTCCGCTGCTCCCTCTAGTGCTGCGAGGGTTTCGCCTGTTCGGGAACCGTCTGCCTGCGCAGAGGCAACCTCAGGCGCTCGCCCTGCACGCCCAAACTTGGGAGAGGGCTGGGCGTTGTCCTGAGCATGTCGAAGGGGTGAGGGCTTTCAATGTGTCCCGGCTTAAAATGGCACCCCTCCGATCATAACATAGCAACAGAGGACAACCTCCAGCCACCGATGGTTCACAGCTTAGCCCACAACTCTGAGGCAGAAGCAATTATCCAGTCCACAAAGCTGTCTTCCTGGCCATTATTCAACCTTTTCTCCATTCTCATGCAGGGAATCCAAATATTTTTATCTGAATGAAAACCAGAAGCTCGAATTAATTCGTAGCCATTGGCCCGATAAAAATCCACCGCTGCCATCGAAGACAGCACATAAATCGTTCTGACCTTGGTCTCCAGAGAAAGCTTTTCCAGCGCCAATAGCAACTGAGTGCCAACTCCCCGGCGGGTAAAACCTGGATGGACATAGATACCGGCGATACAGTCCAGATTAGCCTGCACCAACCCAAATCCCACAATCTGTTGCTCCCAGACCGCCACATAGCCAACCTCATCTCCGGCCGATCCCGCAGGACGGGTACCCCCGTATCGGGCAGATCCTTGGCTGCGCACCAATGACTCAATCTGCCGATCGTTATACCCTATGGACAAAATTCGTAGAGCCCTAGTCTGGATCTCCAGGATTTTATCCGTATCCTCGATCGCCAAGGGACGAATTAGAATATCTACCATCTTGCTAACCAGATATTTGCAAGAGAGAGCGCAACTTACCTAAGGCCTCCGGATCGATATAAGACCCGTATTTAGTCACGATCTCCGTCAAAAAACCGCGCACCGCTTCCTCCCCATCAATGGCCCAACCGAAGCGCTGGTTACCCAAAGCCGCCAGCACGATGCCATTGGCTTGAGCCGCCGTAAACTCCGGATAACTGCGCAGCCGATCGATCACCTTTTGAGTCGCCGCCAAAGACTGCCCATTGGCCAACTCCCGAATCAGAAAATCTCGATCGCGCAGACTGGCCATAGCTATTTCTGGCAACTGCTCCTTACAAAAAGTCGATAGCCGCCGATAGAAACAAACCTTCGATCCCTTCCGCCGCTGCCATTCATCCTGCAAAAAGCCATTCAGCTCATCCTCATTCAGGGCCGAAATATAATCCTTGTCGCCACTGATCAAAAACAGATTGCTACCGGCAGGCACATCCGCCATCAGACATTCCCAATTAATCGCATCTCCCAAAGAATTATTTTTCCCCGGCGGATTCCCCACTCCCATCCGCAGTCGCGCCTGCTCGATCCGGCGATCGTCGATCGTCAACATCGTACCCACCTCAAACAAAGAGAGCAGCAGCCGATCGGCCCGCAAATTCTTAGCTCTAATATCCTCAGAAATCCTGCGCACCATTACCCCATGGGCTTGCTCGTATTCCTGCAATGCCCGCCGCAGCCGCTCCGCCTCCGGGTAGTCCGCGCAGATCTGAGGCAACTGGGGATTAAAAGTCTGACTGTAGAGCGGCTTCATCGCCCCCTCAATCCGCGACTCCCGGTTCCGATAGAATTCATCCAAGACTTGCTGGGTGAGCAGCAATTGCACCTGTCCCATCCCAATCAAATCCCGCAGCTTGGCTAGTTCGCCTAGATCTTCGGCATTCAGCGCATAGAAGGACAACAGAATATTTGTATCAATAAAAAGCTGCATGAAGATTGAAGAGCATAATTAAATAGCCAAATTTCTTACTAAACTTACATACAGTTACTCAATGAGAGTAAGTATGTGTAAGTTGGCAGAATTTGGGATAATGCTAGTAGTATTTTCTTTAGTCTAGCCGTGTTTGCAATCAAACGAGCGCTAAAACTAAATAATGTCGAAGCAACCCTCATGGCCAAACATGCAGGTTTTCGGCGAGTGGTTTACAACATGGGGCTGGATCTACGAATGCAGTCCTATGGTGAAATCAAGACCTCTGATAGCAAGTTCATTGGCGAAGTTAAGAAGATTCTGACCGGCCAGGTTAAGAAGCTGCCTGAATACCAGTGGATGAACAAACTGTCTAGCCGAGTCTACCAAAATGCCTTACGGGACTTGGCTGATGCTTTCAGCCGATACCGCCAAGGGCGGGCCAAGCACCCAACCTTTGCGAGCAAGAAAGATGGTCAATCTTTCACCGTCGATTCTTCTCACGGAAAGGTGCTACTGGCCGCTGGGAAAACCATTAAAATCCCCACTTTGGGCACGTTCAGACTATTTGAGCCGCTGCCTAGTGGGATTGTCAGCCAGACCTTCACGGTTTCTAAAGAGGGCAGTCGCTGGTTTGTGTCGTTCTCCGTCGATGCCGTTCGATTGCCAGTCCAGCACCCTTGTCCAGCCATCGGAATAGATGTAGGTGTGAAAGCCTTTGCTACCTTTTCCGATGGTCAAACCTTCGATGCTCCCAAGCCGTACAAGCAAGCGAAAGCCAAGCTTGCCTTCCTACAGCGCAAGGCATCTCGGCAAGAAAGGGGTTCTAACAATCAGCGGAAAACCTTCGACAAAATCCGCCTTTTGCACCAGCGCATAGGCAACATCCGCAAGGACTTCTGGCACAAATTGACCACCCACATCACCAAAACCTTTGCTGTAGTAAAAATCGAAGACCTGAATGTGAAAGGGATGCTAGCCAACCATAAACTAGCAGGTGCCATCGCTGACCTGGGGTTCTACGAATTTAAGCGACAATTAGAATACAAGTGCGCTGCTTACGGGGCAGAGTTAGGGCTGGTGAACCAATGGGTTCCATTCTAAGAGGTGGATTGCTCCACCGGGCACCGATCGCCTAAAATAGGCGTACTTGCTGGTGCAAAAATACTATGGCCATTATCTCCTCCAAAAAATTTCCAGACGAACCGCCGCCAAAAAAGCAGTCCGATCTAAGGGAGAGCAGCCAACCCAGTGGGCAGGACTCGGCACCAGAAGTAGCCGAACCCACAGAGCCTAGCACCACCGTCGATACAGGGCCACCAGAGGCACCCCAATCCGCCTATGCCCAAGCCATCAATGCTGGGCCACCGGCCAAGCAGCCCACCAAAATCCTGACGCCCACGGCCACCCTGGCCGAAGAAAAGGAAGAAGGGCTACGCCCCCAGCGCCTCAGCGACTACGTCGGCCAGAAAGATCTGAAGGAAGTATTAGCGATCGCCATGGGCGCCGCCACCGCCCGTCAGGAATCCCTCGATCACCTACTGCTCTACGGCCCACCGGGACTCGGCAAAACCACCATCTCCCTCATTTTGGCCTCCGAAATGGGAGTGAACTGCCGGATTACCTCGGCCCCCGCCCTAGAGCGTCCCCGAGACATTGTGGGTATCCTGGTCGGTCTGGCCCCCGGCGACATTCTGTTCATCGACGAAATCCATCGCCTCTCCCGAATGACCGAAGAACTGCTCTATCCGGCCATGGAAGACTTTCGGCTGGACATCACGATCGGCAAAGGAGCCACCGCCAAAACTCGCAGCATTCCCCTGCCCAAATTCACCCTGGTGGGAGCGACCACTAAAGTTGGTTCCCTGACTGGGCCCTTGCGCGATCGCTTCGGCCTGATTCAACGCCTGAAGTTCTACGAAGTGGACGAACTGATGCAGATCGTGGTCCGCACCGCCGGATTACTCAATATCAAAGTCGATGCCGCTGGAGCCACGGAAATTTCCCGACGCGCTAGGGGCACGCCCCGGATTGCCAACCGGCTGCTCAAGCGGGTGCGAGACTTCGCCCAGGTCAAAAAACATGACACCATTACGGCCGCATTAGCTAATGATGCCCTGGCTCTGTATCAAGTGGATCCCCGTGGTTTGGACTGGATCGATCGGCTCTTACTGCAAACGGCGATCGACCAATTTAACGGGGGCCCCGTAGGTCTAGAAGCCCTAGCTGCCGCGACCGGCGAAGACCGCCAGACGATCGAAGAGGTCTACGAACCCTATTTGTTGCAAATTGGCTACCTCCAACGAACTCCCCGCGGTAGAGTGGTGACTAATGCGGCCCGTCTGCATCTCGGACTGCCACCGACAGCCACCGACCAACTTTCTCTGCTCAATCCAGAAAATCTATGAAATTCATCCTGCGCTGTTCGATAGCTGCCCTTGTACCTGCGGTGATTAGCATAGTTTTAATGCTACTGATGATGGTGGCTGGGCCAGCCACAGCCCTGGCCAGCCAGCCCGATCGAGGAGGCTATAGCAGCGCCCAACTCGATCGCGGCGATGACCTGCGCACCCAAGCTTTCTTGGCCACCAACCAAGGTGACTTTCGGGCCGCCGAGGGTTACTGGAGCCAATTGCTAGAACTTTTTCCCAAAAATCCGGCCATCTGGAGCAACCGAGGCAATGCCCGAGTCAGCCAACACAAACTGCCGGAGGCGATCGCTGACTTCGATCAATCCATCCAGCTCGCCCCCCAGTTGACCGATGCCTACTTGAATCGGGGCGCAGCTTGGGAAGGGATGAAAGAATGGGAGAAAGCGATCGCCGACTACCGCCATATCCTGGCCGTAGATCCAGACGATGCCATGGCCTACAACAATTTGGGTAATGCCTATGCCGGACAAGGTAACTGGGCAAAAGCCAAGGAATATTTCCAGCAAGCCACCCAGCTAGATCCCAAATTCGCCTTTGCCCGCGCCAACTACGCCCTCTCTCTCTATCAGCTAGGTGAACAAGCAGAAGCCATCCGCACCCTCAAAAATATCGCCCGCAAATATCGCGACTTTCCGGATGTGCGCGCGGCCCTCACCGCCGCCCTGTGGCAAAATGGACAACGCGGCGAAGCCGAAAGCAACTGGATCGCCGCGATCGGTCTCGATAGCCGCTATCGCGACCTGAATTGGGTCAAAGACAACCGCCGCTGGCCCCCAGTCATGGTCACTGCCCTCGAAAACTTCCTGCAATTACGTTAGCACCATGGTCGATTCCCGAGAATTCAATTCTGCCGAGGCAGTAGAGCGGGCCAGGATCGAAATAGCAGATCGCAGCCAGCTCCTAGCCCAAGAAATTCATCAGCTCTATGGCAACTATCTGACCGCTCTGGCCCGGGCCATGCGGCAGCATGCCATCCAGTCCGCCTATCACATTTGTACCCACTGTTATCCCGCCGAGTTTCTGCGCCTGGATGGCAGTCAACAGCGCGGCTTACAAAAATCTTTGCGTCGCACCATCAGCAATTCGGTCATCGATTTGCTCCGCCAACTCCAGCCCATTATGGACATCGATACCCCCGATCAGCTAGTGGAATGGGTGCAGTCGATCGATAATGCCATCGAGCATACTCTGCCCAGCCTCTCCAAAAAGCTGAATTACCTACTTCAGCAATCCCGTGTCATTCCCCAGCAAGTGCCTCGGCAACTAATGGAAGCAGCATTACGCCTAGAGGAAGCCAGCGATAGCAGTTCCAGACATCCCAATATTCTGAGCGTGCTGGTAGAAAAAGAAACCCCCGAGCATCCGGAGGCCACCATCGCGATCCCCGTGCAGGTGATTTTCATGCGTTTGCCGGAGATCGAGTTTGGCGATTTAGAAGCGAGCAAATTGCGCCAGCAAATTCAGGAAGTGCGATCAAAAATCGCTAGTCTCCGCCGCACCCATCAACATCGCCAACGCCAAATCCAATCGGCAGCAGCCACCCAGGCTTGGCATCAAGGGTGGTTTGGGATCGATGGGGATGATGATGAAGACGCAGAATCTTAGTACACATCATCATAGAAAGGGTGCGGAAATCAAGCAGCCTTTGTAGGAGCTGATTTAGCGGCATCACACTTAGCCATGATTTTGGCAATCGACTTGCTTGTCCAATTGAAAGGATGTGCAACTTCATTCCATTCTCTAATGAATGCCTGAAGCTGTTCTGCCAAATCTGCTTTATTTTCAAAGTTAGCAATGCGTAAGCGTTTGCGGTGCAGAATTCCAAACCATTGTTCTACCTGATTCATCCATGAACAATGTATTGGTGGGTAGTGAAATGTAAATCTAGAATTCTCGGTCAGCCAAGCTTGTACGAGCTTGCCTCGATGCATGGGCAAGTTGTCCAGCACTATCCGGATGTGCGTCACTTGAGCTGGAATTTCTTTGTTCAGCAATTCCAAGAAATCGATGAATTCGACTTGCCGCTTACGCTCATAAGTCTTGCCCCACACTTT
>JANMHS010000116.1:0-4075 GCA_031375385.1 Synechococcales cyanobacterium OTE_70_metabat_200
ACCATTGGCATCGCCTTCAAGGGTAATGGTGGGCACAGTGATGACTGGTGCTTCGGCAAGCCGCTTTTCCAGATCGTTATATTTCGGCTCACCTTCAGCTATTGCAAGCCGCCAGCGATAATTATGGATCGTGATGCTGACATGATCTGGATTGTTGAAGGACGCTGCACTACGATCAAATATCGCATTATCGAAGTTCCACTTCGGCGAAGCAATCTGCCAGATGAGCTTGGCAAAATCGTGCCGATATTTGTCGTAGCCTGCTTGACCGCGTTCGGTAGCAAAATAATATTGATACCACCATTGGAGTTCAGCCTTGGGCGGCAACGGCATCTTGCCGGATTCCTGGCTGCCGATTAGATAGCCGCTCACCGAGACGAGTGCCTTGCAGCGTTCAGGAAAAAGTGCCGCAATGATATCTGCGGTTCGCGCGCCCCAATCAAACCCAGCGAGGATTGCCCTTTCGATTTTGAGTGCATCCATCAAAGCGATGATATCGAGCGCGATCGCCGATGGCTGACCATTTCGGAACGTTTTATTAGAAAGAAAGCTCGTCGTGCCATAGCCGCGCAGATACGGGACGATCGCCCTATAGCCTGCCACCGCTAGCAAGGGCGCGACATCGACGAAGCTATGAATATCGTACGGCCAGCCGTGCAGAAGAATTACTACACGACCGTCGGCGGGGCCGGCTTCAGCATATCCAACATTCAGGACACCTGCGTCGATCTGCTTCAGTGCGCCGAATGATGTGTTCGTCCCAGGCTTAATCGGGATCGCCTCTACCGGATTTATCTGGTTGGATTGTGCGTCCGCAGAACCGTTCGTGACGAGCTTGGCGGCAGCAATGGTCATGACCGCAGTGCCCAAAAAGCGGCGGCGATTATGGTTGATTTTATCGGACATCGATCTCCTTAATATTGGATTCAAATCAGTTGCGAAAAGACGGTTCCCATTCAATTGAGAGAGCAAGTTACAGGATGTCTAAGCAAGATATCCGCCGTCAATGGTGAGAGCCGATCCGGTGATAAAGCTTGATTCACTGCTTGCGAGATAGGCTACGAGACTTGCCACCTCGCTATCTTTACCCATGCGTCCGATGGATGTCATCGGGCGAAAGATATCCCGGATGGCATCGTCGTCGTTGAGATCGGTTTCGATCGGCCCAGGCTGGATTACATTCACAGTGATACCCCGCGAACCCAGATCCCGTGCCATGCCACGGGTCAATCCGGCAACCGCCGCCTTGGTCGCGCTGTAGACGGAAAATCCGGGGAAACCAGCGCGATCGGCATTGACGCTACCTGTGGTGATAATCCGCCCACCTTCCCCCATGTGGGCAACCGCCGCCTTCACGGCGATGAAGACAGCGCGGAGGTTGACCGCAATCATCAGATCGAAATCTGCCAGTGAGCAAGCATCGATAGTCCCTGGCTTGAAGATGCCTGCGTTGTTGACCAGGATATCGATCCGACCAAAACGAATCGCTGTCTGCGCGACGGCAGCCTCGACGGCTTGCACGTCAGCACTGTCTGCCTGGATGGCAAGCGCAACGCCGCCATCGGCTTCGATCTCGGACACGAGGGCAAGAGCCTTTTCGCTCGACGCTGAGTAGGTGAAAACGACGCTTGCTCCGTCTGCCGCCAGCCGCCGCACAATCGCAGCACCAATACCCCGTGAGCCACCTGTTATCAATGCGACCTTGTTGGTCAAACTGTTTGTGCCGTTCATAAAATTAATTCTTTGGTTAATTGTTCATCAGGAAGCAAGCGGCACACACGGTACTACTTGGCTTGGAAGCCACCGTCGATGTTCATGGTTGATTTCTGTGGACATTTGTCTCTCCAATTGGATTCAAATCGACATTGCCACGTGTGGTGTGGGAATACGGTCATAAAATGTGACCGTATTCCATCTCTCTTCAGTTAGCGCAGCGATCTGAACGCCGCTCGGATCTCTGTCGCAAATAGTTCCGGCTGTTCCCACGCCGCGAAGTGACCGCCCTTATCGACTTCGTTAAAGTAAATAAGCTTGTGATAACTACGCTCGGTCCAGCTTCGTGGCGCACGGTAGATCTCGCCGGGAAAGACCGTCACGGCAGCAGGGATCGAGATGTCCACGGCGTTGAAATTGTTGGCGTTGTTCTCCCAGTAAAGCTGCGCGGCAGAGGTCGCGCTGTTCGTAAGCCAGTAGAGCGTGATGTCGTCGAGCATCTCATCTCGCGTGAGTGCCCGCTCCGGCTCACCGCCGCTATACGTCCAAGCGGCGAACTTATCATAGATCCAGGCAGCCTGTCCGGCAGGCGAATCCGACAGCCCGTAGCCCACGGTTTGCGGACGTGTCACCATCATGGCGGAATAGCCCGCGTCCTTTTTGTAGAAGGTATCAAGTGATGCGAACGCGGCCTTCTCCTGATCGGACAGCCCCGACGGCACCGGATCGCCGTTGTTGAGGGCTTTCGCGACATTCGCTGGCACGGTTGCGGGCATATTGACGTGGATCCCCAGCAGTCCCGCTGGTGCCTGACGCGCCATCACGTCCGAGATTACCGCACCCCAATCGCCGCCTTGAGACACATAGTGCTTGTATCCCAGACGCTGCATCAGCTCGGCCCAGGCGCGCGCGATCCGATCGGGATTCCATCCAGTGCCCTGCGGTTTGCCCGAAAAGCCATAACCGGGCATCGTAGGCAGAACGAGATCGAAGGCATCTTCCGCGCGTCCACCATAGGCTGTGGGATCGGTGAGTGGACCAATGACCTTTAGGAGTTCAAAGATCGAGCCGGGCCAGCCGTGGGTCACGATTAGCGGCATGGCATTCGGATGACGCGATCGCACATGCACAAACTGAATATCGAGTCCGTCGATCTTGGTCACAAACTGTGGTAGAGCATTCAGCTTCGCCTCCGCCTTCCGCCAGTCGTAGTCTGTCCCCCAGTAGCGGACAAGCTCTTGAAGCTTCGCCAGCCGCACACCCTGAGATTGATCCGTGACGACCTCCCGGTCGGGCCACCGTGTCGCCACTACACGTCGGCGGAGATCGACGAGTGCCGCTTCCGAAACGTTGATGCGGAAGGGGCGGATTGCGTTGGCTGCGGTCTCGCTCTTGGTTCGTGAACCGATCTGGGTAGGTTGCGGCGCGAGTACAGCAGTGGGCGGTGCCAGAGACACTGTTGCCGCAGCTTTTTGAGCGAATGGCTGTGCCACGACTACTTCAGCATGGCGCATTGATAGACCGACTACAGCACCGATCGCGAGTGCCAAAATGAGCAAAAATCCTTGAACTTTTTTCTTGATTAAAAACACTGTTTTGATATCCTCTGCGATGGTTTGTTGGACTGCTTGCCAGACGAGGGATCGCCCACACTCAAGTTCGTGGTCAATGCTGCATCCTCACATATTGGGACAAGAAGGCATCTCATCTCCAACCAGCAGCCTTGCTAAACTTGGTAAGGCTTCACCGTAAGTCGGGTGAATGTGTACCGATCGCTCTAGCAGTTGCCAGGTTGCTTCAGCCTCCATCAGGGACAGAAATACATGAACTAACTCAGCCGTTTCATATCCGACCAGCGTTGCGCCTAAAATCTTGTCGGTGTCGGCATCAACCACCATTCGGTAAAACCCCAGTTCGTGTCCCCACTCGATCGCTCGGGCAATATGCGCCATTGGCATCGTCACACAGCGAGCGTTGATACCCTGCTTCTGGGCTTGTTCTAACGTCATGCCCACTCGTCCGATTTGTGGTTCGGTGTAGATGGCGTAGCCTAAAACGCGATCGTTGCGTGTCCGCTGTTCGCTAGCTAAATTTGCTTTGAGGCGGCGATAATCCTCCCAGGAGACATGCGTAAAGGCAGGCTGTTTTGCCACATCGCCGATCGCATACACGCCGGAGCAAGTCGTCTGAAATTGGTCGTCGATTTTAACAAAACCCTGCTGATCTAATTCAATTCCAGCCGCCGCCACGTTCAAAGTATCGGTGTTGGGCTTGCGTCCGATGACAACCAGTAAGGCTTCACCCTGGAGTTCCGCTCCATTACTCAGCTTCAGGGTAAAGACATCGCTGGCATGAGCAACGC
>JANMHS010000126.1:0-7823 GCA_031375385.1 Synechococcales cyanobacterium OTE_70_metabat_200
GAGGGTTTCGCCTGTTCGGGAACCGTCTGCCTGCGCAGAGGCAACCTCAGGCGCTCGCCCTGCACGCCCAAGCTTGGGAGAGGGCTGGGCGTTGTCCTGAGCATGTCGAAGGGGTGAGGGCTTTCAATGTGTCCCGGCTTATAATCGTACGCCACCCCATTAGCTAGCTGGCGAGGAGACCGCTGTGGCGCAATAACGCCGTTGGTTCTGGTTGGCGGCCTCGGAAAGAAGCAAAGACTTCCAATGGTGGCTGACTACCACCGAGGGAGAGCACCGTATCTCGGAACCTGTAGCCAGCCTGTTGGACAGCTTGAGGATTATCTAAACCAGCATCTTCAAAGGCCGCAAAGGCATCGGCACTGAGTACTTCAGCCCATTTATAGCTATAGTAGCCAGCCGCATAGCCGCCAGCAAAAATATGACCGAAAGAGCAAAGGAACTGGTCTTCGGCGATCGGCTGCAACACCGTCGTGGTCTTCGCCAACTCCAACCGCAGGCCATTAGCAGTCTGGCCAGGGCCGGGGAGATAACTATGATGCAGCGCAATATCCACCCAACTAAAGTGAATCTGGCGCAGCATGCCGCTGCCACTCATGAAATTCTTCGCGGCCACCAGTTTTTGATAATAGTGGTCGGGCAAAGGTTCGCCGGTCTCATAATGCTTAGCCATGCTCAGCAAAGTAGGCCGATGATAGCACCAATTTTCCATAAACTGGCTGGGCAGCTCCACGGCATCCCATTCCACATTGCGAATCCCCGCCGCTCCGGCGTAGTTCACCGTAGTCAACATGTGTTGGAGACCGTGGCCAAATTCATGGAACAGCGTCTCTACTTCCGCAAAGTTCATCAAGCTGGGCTTGCCATCCACTGGCGGACTTTGGTTGCAAACCAAGTAGGCCACGGGCAGCCGGACATTGTCTTCTAAGCACAGTTTTTCCCGCCCCACACAGTCATCCATCCAAGCCCCACCGCGCTTTTCCGCTGGACGGCTGTAGGGATCTAGATAGAAATAGGCGATCGGTGCACCATCTCGTGAAGCGGAGCTATCCCGAGGGGAATCGACCTGAAAATACCTAACATCCTCATGCCACACTGGAGCCTGACCATCAGCGGCGGTGATTTGGATATCAAAGAGTCGATCGGCCAATCCGAATAATCCTGACAACACCTGTTCCAGTGGGAAATAGGGCCGCAATTCCTCAGCATTAAAGTCATACTTCTGCTCCCGCAGCCGCTCGGCCCAGAAAGACACATCCCAGGGTTGCAGATCCGTAACGCTGGCATCTTGGCCCTGGGCAAAGGATTGCAGCTCTTGCAGCTCCCGTTGAGCCGCCGGTAAACTCACTTGCCGCAGAGATTCCATTAGTTCTTCCACTGCCGCCACATTGGGAGCCATTTTGCTGGCGAGGCTCATTTCTGCGAAACTGTTGAAACCCAGGATTTGAGACATTTCCCGGCGCAGGGTCAAGATCCGCTCGATGTTACTGGAGTTATCTTTTTCTCCGGTGGCCGCTCGACTGACAAAGGCTTTGTAGACCTGTTCGCGCAAATGACGCTGGCGACTGTGCTGCATGAAGGGCACATAGCTGGGATAGTCTAAGGTGATCAGCCAAGGGCCTTGCTCTGGTGTCGCTGCTTCGTGCCCCGCCGCGCGACTAGCTTGAGCGGCTTGCGCCAATAAACTCGGTGGCAACCCAGCCACATCCTGCGGGTTCGTCAGATCGAGGTCGTAAGCCTTCGTCGCATCCAAGACATTGTTGGAAAAAGTGGTGCTGAGTTCTGCTAGCTCTAGCTGGATGGCATTGAATTTCTGGGCCCGATCGCCAGTTAAACCCACCCCCGCTAACTCCGCATCCCGGATGCCAGCGGTGATAATTCGTTGCTGGGCCGGTTCCAATTTAGCCCAGCCCGCGCTGGCTTGTAGTTGCTTCAGGGCTTGATAAATAGCTTGGCTCTGACCGAGGCGCATGAAGAACTTGACCACCTCGGGCTGAATCTGTTCGTAGGCGGCCCGGAGTGCGTCGCTATTTTTGACACCCATCAGGTGACCGACGGCTCCCCAGGCCCAGGTGAGTTTTTCGGAAACCTTGTCGATCGGCTCTACCAAACCTTCCCAGGTGGGCAGCAGTTTGGTTTCCAGTTCCGTCAGTTCGCCATTGACTGTGACTAGGAGCTGCTCGATCGCTGGCACCACATGCTCGGCTGTAATTTCTTGGAAGGGCGGCAGACCGTGACCGATCAGAAGGGGATTTGCAGTAGACATCGCTTTGAGGAAGTTAAATTCCCTCTTAGTCTAGCTTGTTCTCTTCCGTACCCGATGGGTGGCGAACCGTTCCCCACCCTAGGCGTCCAAGCCCTGGGTCTGCGCAAATTCTGGCTCGACCCAGCGATCATCGGCTTTAATCAACGCAATCAATTCAGTCACCCCATCGGCTTCGGGAACTTTTTTGATCTCTTCTTTGCCTCGGTAGAGCGAGATGTAACCGGGCTGTTTGCCCACATAGCCATAGTCCGCATCGGCCATCTCGCCCGGGCCATTGACGATGCAACCCATCACGGCGATATCCAGGCCAGTGAGGTGCTTGGTGGCTTCGCGTACCACATGGAGCACTTCTTCGAGGTTGAACAGGGTGCGACCGCAGGAAGGACAGGCTACATATTCCACCATGGTTTTGCGCAGGCCTAGGGCTTGGAGGATGCCGTAGCAAACGGGGATTTCTTTTTCGGGGGCTTCGGTGAGGGAGACCCGGATTGTGTCGCCAATGCCTTCGCCCAGCAGTGTGCCGATGCCTGCGGTGGACTTGATCCGACCGTATTCGCCGTCACCGGCTTCGGTCACGCCTAAATGCACTGGATAGTCCATACCTTCGGCATCCATTCGTTGGACTAGCAGCCGGTAGGCACTGAGCATTACTGGCACCCGCGAGGCTTTCATGGAGATCACTAGGTTGTGGAAATCCAGCGATCGACAAATCCGAATACATTCCAAGGCTGATTCCACCATGCCCAAGGGAGTATCGCCGTAGGTAAAGAGCATCCGTTCGCCCAGGGAGCCATGGTTGACGCCGATCCGCATGGCTTTGTTTTGGTCGCGCAAGCTAATAATCAGCGGTTCCAGGGCCTCGCGCATTTTGGTTTCAATTTCTTGGAATTCTGCGGGTGTGTACTCGGTGCGATTGGCCTGGGCTTTTTCAAATACGTACAGCCCTGGATTGATCCGCACTTTGTCTACATGCTTGGCTACTTCTAGGGCGATTTTCATGCCGTTGTGATGAACGTCGGCCACGAGGGGGACTCGTTGGTAGGTGGCAATCAAGCGTTCTTTGATGGTGGCTAGGGCTTTGGCATGGGCCATGCTGGGTACGGTGACGCGCACAATTTCGCAGCCAATTTCGTGCAGCCGCCGGATGCCAGCGACGGATCCTTCGATATCTAAGGTGTCTTCGTTGATCATGGATTGCACGACCACGGGATTGTTGCCGCCAATGATCACTTCGCCGATCGCGACGGGCCGGGTCACGCGCCGCTGAATTACGCCATCGATCGAGTGGGGGTTGTGGGCGGTTTGGCTGCTGGTGAGAGTCTGCATGGTTTCGGCGGGAGAAAGCTTTGCCTTACTTTAGCCTGATGTTCGAACTCTTTACAACCGAAAATTGTCTGTGTTGGGCTGGGTGACCAACGAGCTGATCGGGCGGAGGCGCAATTGGCGAAGTTGGCTGCAAAATTACGAGAGCTAGGTATTGATCCTAAGTTGTTTGTGCCTGCTACTCCACCCACGCGCGCATTAGTCGATAGGATCAAGGCAGAGATCGAACTAGGCGGTAAGTATTTCGACGTTGGTGGCGGTTAGGAACCTACCAATGTTGTGGTAAGTGGGGTCAATCGGCTTATAACTGCCAGCAGTTGGTCTGTCTGAGATTGAAAAGCTTTACTGTGTAATTGATCTATTCCTTGGGAAATCCAAGAGAGTACAACGTAGTTTCCTGCGCTGTACCTCAATGATTTCAGTGCATCCAGGAATTCAGTGCTATGTATCTACTCACCAAGAGGGACAGTAAAGTCTCTCGAAAAAGTTCCGCGGATATTAAACCTCAGGAATCGCCAGAGGAGCAAGTTGAATCTTTGCGGACATTTTTGGGATATCCAGTGCTAGAGCGCGATCGAAAGAACCGTGATTATTGGTATTTGCGCTCTAGAGCTAATCGAGAAGAGGCTGAAAATACTGCGCCGATCGGGGTCTGTTTTTATGATGACTTAGAGAATAAGCAGGCAGAGGTTTACAAGCATTATTTGGGGCGAAGTTTGGCGGACAGCCGGTGATGTATTTGCTTTCGCCGAATGGGTTTGATGGTGAGGTCTCGATGGTTTTGCCAACTGCGGGTGGTTTGAAGCGGCGAAGTATTCAGAGTTTTGCGCTGGGTTCACCGGAGCTGCGATCGAGGTTGGATCGTCTGAAGCAGGGCACTTTGCCGGTGGCGCATAAGGCGATGTTGTCGATTCCGCTGGCAGAGTTTGCTTTTTATAAGCCGATCGAGACGGCGAAGGATTTGGCCCAGCAGTTGGCGGCGGTGGCGAAAAAAATTGAAGAAATTATTCCCAGAGTTTATTTACGGCTTTACTCACCTTGCTCTTCAAACAAGCTTTTCAAATCCTGGCGGGCACTAACCACCCGCACAATTTCCACACCATCACCGACCAAACGGTAAAAAATAATATATCCCTTGAGTGGTATTCCCCGCAAACCAGCCCGAACTAGTGAGTAGCTTTTACCCATAGCCGGAAAAGCTGCCAAATTCTTGCATTTTTTCGTAAACTCTTGTAGTAACTGCTCTCCAGCCTCAATATTTCGACCAAAAAAATAGCTCGAAATATCATCAAGATCTTGAATGGCACTAGGAGCGATCGAACAGCGGCTCATTAAATATTTTCCTTTGGTGCTTTAAACTTCTGCCGTAACTGTTCAACAGCCACATCCAACTCAACTCCCTCACCTCGATCAAGTTCAGCGATTGCCACATCCACCTTTTGTCGGGTATTCTCAATCCAGCTCTCCTGGCTTTGGTACTTTTCTTCTAGCAGCTTAAAAGCTTGGGAAACAGCTTCATCAGCAGATTTAAAAATGCCTCTGTCAATTTGAGACTTAATGAACTGCTCTTGTTCTGGCTTGAGGGCAATATTCATGGCTTTTAGTTTGAATGTTTCCAAGTCATCTCCAATTATGACAGATGATCGAAGCCATAAGTGCAATTGTTTATGCCAATGGGGATAAATAACTGTAAGCGAACCAATTCTTACCCAGAGCAGCAGTCCATCCCATGCGCGAACAAGACATCCAAAACCTCATTGCTAGTCAGCGCCCCTACTACCATCTACAGGGCACACCCATCCGGGGCATTGATAACCAATACTGGCTTGTCTTCAAACACCAAGATGCCGACAGCCTGCTCAAATTCTACGAAGACCCCCTGCAAGAATTTTTGCAATCAGATGGCCGCATCCAGCTACTGATGGATTGGCGGGGTTTCACCAAAGAAAAAGACATCATCGCCCTCGAACAGCTTTACGACACCAGCAACCCCACTCAGTTTATTCAGCGCACCCTCCAAGAATTTTTGGCAGGACTAGAAGAAAGCAGCTTCTCAGGTACCGAAATTTTGGCCGAACTGATTCGCCTGGGCTTCATCGAAATCAAGCTAGTCAAAATGGAAGGTGGCCGCGGTATCTACCATAGTAAAACCGGCATCTTCAGCGACAGCAAAGACAATCACGAAAAACAACGACGTATCCAAACCCAACAACCCCAGATCGACAGCATCACACCCAACATACTTACACCAGGTCTGAACACCATATCCATCATCGGCGACAACCTCGATCAAGTTACGAACCTCGAAGCTAGCAATGATTGCCTGGTTGATATCACAATCACCAGTCAAACCCCACGGCAGATCGAAGCTGATATTACCATTGCCACCGATCATCCCCCCCCAACCCATTAAAGACTTTGTAGTCAGCTACTGCGCCAAGCCAGCCGTCTCCAAAATCTCAACCGTAAGTTAGTTGGCGACCTCGCACAACCCAACGATGAAATTCGTGAATTTACCAGCGTAGGCAACTTGGGGCCTTCCGTTTATGGTGACACCCTCTTTGATGATGCAATCTTGCCCGGTTATGTAGACTTCATCCAGAGTTTGGTGCAAGCCAGAGATTTACAGCAAGGCAACTTTCAAGAAGAAGCCGCTCAAAAACTAGATGTTGCCCAAAATCTCTACACCCAACAAGAACTCCTCTACAGCAGCGATATCCAGAGATTCATTGCCAAATTAGGTGATGATTATTAGGCCAACCCCATCACAATGGGACATACCACCGACGATGCAGAATCAAGAGGTCTACTGGCCTTGACTCTTCAGTATTTTGACCCCAATCACAACCTGATTTCTGACCAGCGCAGAAAAGTATTTTGGAACGACCTTACTTTTGAGCAAGATGGCTACGGACACGCGATCTCCATGGCCATTCGCACCACTGAATTAAACCAAACTATTTCCTCTGCGCAAACCCTAGCTCACCTAACATCAATTTATCAAGAGCTAATCAAGTTCAAGCGAAGTTTAGAAGCTGGTCTTGGCGTATCCGATCCAATTGATCGTCCGAGTGTCAAATCTGAACGTCTCAACAATATCAATAATCGTATTTCTACAGAACTAGAAAGTTTTCCACCAGGTATCACAAAGCAATAAATAAGCAAAGCTATCAATGATTTAGATGGTTCGAAGGAAAACAAAGCTGTTCAAAAAATTCTGCGAGATTACACAGAGGGCGATCGTTCCAAACTCTTGATCGATGAATATGTCACTAACTTAGTAAATGACACTACGAATCTGGGCTTATTACCTATTGAAAAAGCCCAAGCTGTTTCCCTTAGATTGTCTCTAGATGCCATATTACTCAGGATAGATCAAAATTGATGATGCCTTGGATGAGCCTTACATCAGCATCTTTACATTTTGGATTGCACTACTTTGAATCAAAATGAGTTGAAACCCTTATCCCTCTGAAGATCACGCCCCATCTCCTAACGGAGACACTTCGCGAACATACGCCCTAGCGCAAGGGGTGCAGAAATTGCTAGCTTTCATGTCGATCGATCTCGGCCCCGAACACCCCAAGCATGCTCGCGGACAGATCTCAACGTCGCCATGATGGTGCTGCCATCAAAGTTTAAAGCACCGCTTTAGACGATAGTAAGGCTCGGATGGAGGACTCAAACCGCGCATCCGATCTACGTTATCTGCCAAGTAACAGGGGAGCGAGGCCACAATTTTGACCTGCTGGCTGGCACAATATGCTGGCAAGTCTGCATAGCCCGGTTCAAAATAAATGGTCAGATTAGAGCGCACAATGACCTGTTTACCGGCTTGACCGGAAAAATGGGATACAAGCCCCCCCCTTCCAGGGAGACTTTTGGTCTTTAATATATTGCATGAGTATTTCTATTGAAGCGCCACCAACAGAAATGGCAAAGTAGCTGGGACTCCATAGGGATGTTTTATGGGGTTTTGGGAAACCAGCTTGTCCATATCTACGGCTCGAAACTCCTTTTAAAGCGTTCACGATTTGGGATATAGATAGTTTGGGCGGATACTCAATCAGGGCATGGAAACAAAATCTATCTGGCAAAAATCGGGAAGCTGAAAGTAAAGTGGTCTAGGCCACTACCGGCTGAGCCTAGTTCAGTCACTATCATCAAAGATGCAGCCGATAGATATTTCTTGAGCTTTGTGGTGGAAATAATACCTCCAACATTGCCAATCAATGGA
>JANMHS010000038.1:0-5154 GCA_031375385.1 Synechococcales cyanobacterium OTE_70_metabat_200
TAGGTACTAACTTTTTATGCTTAGTACCTAACTGCTCGGTAGTTGGTGGTTCGGAGTTAGGTACTAAGTTTTTATTCTTAGTACCTAACCGCTCGGTAGTGGGTGGGGATGAGTTAGGTACTAAGTTTTTATTCTTAGTACCTAACCCTTGAGTAGTTTCGGATTCCAACCACCCCCACATTCCCGAATCCACTCCTTCATATTCCGTTAGGTCGAAAAGTGTTGACTGTCTGTCGCTAATTTTCGTCACCTCCTAAATCGTTGGGAATCCCGCTCGTATCTTGCCCGATCGATTCCGCTAGAGTTTTAAGACTTACGTTTAAGGCTTTCGATAATTTAATCACCGTACTAAGCCTTAAATCTTGACCAGGACGCATTATCTCTGAAACTCTTGGCGGAGAGACACCAAGAATGTCAGCTATTTGTCGTCTATTCAGTCCAGATTCAAAAACTATCTGTTTCAAAGTTTTAATTTCGCCCACGTCCAAAAATCTCGAACGTGGGGGTTGACTAAAGGTAAGGAAATCACTACTATAGTAGCAAATACCTTACCTTGCGTCAATCCACCCCGCTCAAGCCTCGATAATAGTTGCCTCGTAACCACTATTTTCGAGCCTGAGGGCAACCAATCAGCACAATTAGGCAATTGACCGCCCTGGCGGGTATTCACCCGACATCGCGGCGCATATTGCCTAACTTTGTGTTGACCCACTCACCCTAAATAACCATGCGAAAAATTATCGATGACAATGATTGCGTAAGAGAGCTAAATGTCTCCGACTTGATCCTTGAATTCCAAGATGAGGTAAGAGACCTAGACTCAGATGATATCGACGATACCGAGTATCAACTACTCACAAGTCAATACTCCTATATACGCTTCGGATTGATCCTTGATAAAGTAGCTTCGCGCGCCTGGTGGAAAAAGTGTTCAGAAAAATTTTTAGACTTTCGGAGCTTCTGCGAGCACAAAGTTAGTTTGAATATCTGGCAGGTCAAGAACGCGATTAAATCCGCACAAGTCGCTACTAGACTAGCATTCTTGGGCTTTACAGACCTACCTCGCAACGCTTCTCAAGCCCTGAAAATGGCAGATCTATCACTTGAGCGGTTAAGTGAAGTTTGGGGTAATATTCTCGCAAAATGCCAGGGTCACAAGATCACCGCTGGGGCGATCGATGCCGAAATCAATCCCGACAAACAACCTACCAGCGAGACGGTGAGACTACCCAAACGAGTAGCGGATGCGCTCAGAGAACAGGCGATCGCGGCGGGGATGACTTTGAATGAGTATCTGGCAGAATTGGCATTTTTGGATGAAGAGGACGAAGCGATCGCCAGTACCGAACAATCGATCGAACTCAATCCCGAACAGCTGGCGATTATCGATCGAGTTGAATATCAGTGGGTCAAACCGCAAAAATTTTTAGAACATACCCTCGATATGTTCGATCGAGCCATCACCGATCTAGTTGGTGAGTTTATGCCCAAACACAGCGTAGTTAATTCGACATTTATTACTAACCATGAACCAAACCGATAAAACAGACTCAAACCCAGAGACAGTAAGCACTGTGACCAAATACATCAAAATCTACTCAGACAATCCGATTCATGACTGTATCGATCGGATTATCGGTTATTGCGAATACCTCGAAAGAACCGATCATAATGATTATTTCACCTTTAAGTGGATGAAGGAAGCTTCACTAGAATTGGCTGTACTTTGCGAGCAAAGACAAGCAAAAGCGAGTCTCAAGACTGTACAAGAGATAAATGCAAAAAGAACACATTAAAACCCAATTAAAAATAGCCCTCTGTTTGCTTGGCAGCTCTAGAACAGACGGCTATGGTAATGGTAAACTTACGCATTCTCAGCGTAATTTTATCACTGAACAAATAACTATTTTGTTAACGAAAACAATTCAACACCTCGACCAAAAGGATGTTCTAATTATACCAAAAAACTCGACTTTTATCAATCCGCCTGATGAGTCCTAATGGGACGAAACCGCCATGTTTGGCGGTCGCGGGGGTAATTACCCGTCAAGTCTGGTAGGGGCTTTTTAACCGAGTTCAGCCTTTTGGCTTATATATCATCTTCGGCTCCTATTATCCTTGCTTGTATTCTGACTAACTAGGTTTTTATAACTGAGATCGAACCCTCACGGGTTTTATTAATCCATCCTCGAACCTTGTCTAGATACAATTCTCACCCGACCAAAAAAACTCAATAAAAACATGACTAAAGTTTTAGGCATCGATATCGGTGCTAAGTTTGTTGTGGCATTTTCTTTGGAAAGTTTACCCGTAGGCATCTCCTACGAAAACTACTATAAAAAGAATGCTAAGTTTTCCATATCTAAAATCAGAATGGACAATAAGAAAGAAGGATCTAGTATTAAATTGACGGACGCGATCGAACTGCTCCAAGAACTCAAGCCAGACGCGATCGTCATGGAACCGACAGGGGTGTGGTATTCCAAGCTCTGGGCTAAACTTGCCGAGCAATTAGATATTGAGGTCAAGTGGATCGGACATTCGGACTTGTGCTTCAATCGCGGTTCCTATGGATTCAAGGATAAAGACGACAGGAAAGACGCTTTTTGCCTTGCCCTGTCCTACTTTCACCCCGATTTTAACAACCGCAACAAGTGGCTAGTCTGGAAAGCTGGGCTAATCGCTGACGTGAACGATCGAGTCTTAGAGCTTGAATCTGTCGCGACTACTACCAAGATTTACACGCAGCAGCTGCGGCAGCGGTTGAAATATGAGTTCCCCGAATGCGCGGATCGGACGATCAGCAATCAGCGCAATAATGACGGGGTAACCGCCTGGGTCGGTTGGCTGGCAACTATTCATCAATCCAAACGGATCGAATATGGGTATCGCAAATCGATCGCCATCACATTGGGTATCGAAATTACCGAGTACACCCGCGATCATGCAGCTGCACTGGCAGGGAATCAAATTAGAGAGACAGCCCTGTTAGCCCACCTGAGTGAACTACTTGCCGATACTGTGTTCGATCGATATCGTCCGATCTTTGATAATTTTGGATTCAGTACCAAGATGCAGGGCGTTATCCTCAGCCAGATCTACCCGTTTGAGAAATTTCTAGTAGATGGTAAGCCACATATCGACCGCTGGGCAGATGACCGAAAGAAGTACAAAAGCAATAAGTCATTGAAAGCTTTTCAGATTTCGCTCGGTATGGGAAAGCGTCTAATTGAGTCAGGTGGCTCTAGTGTTTGGGTCTATTCGGGTTCATCGTTCGCGCGAACAAAGTTATATACCTGGGTGATGAAACATGCGATCGCTGAGGGCATGAGTCAAAGCTGGTTAGTTACCGAATTAGACAGGAGAACTTTATCAGTCCCAAAACCTGCCCCCACAATCGCCCAATTGCGACACAAATGGAAAACCACAACAGGGAGCAACTCAGACAAGCATAAAGCGGGCGCGGCGGTGGCTATGACAGTCTCTTATCGAGTTACTCGACTACTCTATGACGAACTGATAAAGGCGGTTGTATTGTAACTGATGATATGTGTGTTGGGAGCGTTAGTGGAACAGGAAACGGGAATGAGTTGGAAGCCACTAATGTCCAAAGCTGAGGCTGAGGAATATACTAGAGATAGCTGTGCGATTCGTTCGTTTTAAACCAAGCAATTGGGGGACAAACGGCTTCAATAAGGTAACTCGGATGAGTATAGTTCGCACTTTAATCCCTTGTTGATGATAACTTTCCATTCATGAAGGTGAAGATAGCTAGCCCCTGCGAAAGCATAAACAACTAGCGAGAACTAGAAAAGGTTGTCATAACACCATAACTAATCTCACAATAAACTGAGTCCTTCCGCCCTGTGCGGGGTTGAAAGCACATAAACTGCCAGCAATGGTAGCCCCTACAGATAAGACTGATTATCAACTCTGTAAAGCGAGGATGAAAGCAGCCAAGGTGATAATTGCTGAAAACACATGCTGCAAGCAATAGTTCTATGGGTAGAGCAAACAAAGTATCGTCGAACCATCGTTATCTAGTAGTAGGGTATAAGCTATGTGGAGAAATCCACGACCCTGCATCAGGAATAACTGACAAGAGTACGGACTATCAGGTTTAGCTAACCGAGATAGCGCACCTCCGATACCTCCGGTGGATAGATACACCCTAACGAACTAAACATGAATGGACGGAACGAAGTAACCTCCTTATTTTGCTCCTCGTTCTCAAGGTAAGCAATCAAGCTAGATGCAATAGGGGGACAGGATGTTTCAAGAAGCCAACGCTTAACTCGAAGTGACGAGTATTGCCGGAAAAGGGAAGGGGTAATGCCCAAGATATGCAGACTTGAATCGCAGTGTGTAAGAGATAGAGGTGTTATTAGTAGAAAATATGCCTAATTCAGATTCCAAATCGAATACTGAGGGATGGGGCGATATCAATTGGCGCAAAGTCGAAAGATACGTCTTCAAGCTACAAACGCGCATCTATAAAGCTTCACGTCATGGTGAAGTTAAGAAAGTCCGCAAACTTCAAAGAACATTGATGAGGTCTTGGTCTAACAGGGTCTTAGCGGTACGACGGGTCACTCAAGATAACACAGGTAAAAATACCGCAGGAATGGATGGGGTGAAATCACTATCCCCACAAGCGAGATCCAAACTTGTCGGTCAACTCCGACTAACAGGTAAATCAAAACCCACTCGACGAGTATGGATTCCAAAACCTGGAAAGTCTGAGCAAAGACCATTAGGAATACCCACAATGTACGACCGCGCCCTGCAAGGCGTAGTGAAATCTGCCCTCGAACCAGAATGGGAGGCTCAATTCGAGCCGAACAGCTACGGTTTCAGACCCGGACGTTCGTGCCATGATGCAATCAAGCAGATTAAAACCTGTCTCATCAGCAAGGCTAAATATGTACTAGATGCAGACATAGCTCAATGCTTCGACCGCATCAACCACCAGGAACTTCTGACACGGTTAGGAATACAGGGAAAAGTTAGGCGACAAATTGCCGCTTGGCTAAAATCTGGAGTCATCGACCAAGGAGTATTCACTGCAATATCTGAGGGTACGCCTCAAGGTGGTGTTATTAGCCCACTCTTGGCGAATATTGCCCTTCACGGTTTGGAAGAACTTATAAATAA
>JANMHS010000068.1:0-9405 GCA_031375385.1 Synechococcales cyanobacterium OTE_70_metabat_200
GCAGCGGAAAATCCGGTCTTGGGGTCTCCCCTGCTTGGGTTGATTGCATGGTCGGGAAACCCGACCGCATCAACTCCGCAAGTGGAGGACTTTTTCAAGACAAGAGACTCCGCTGTTGGCTCCGGCTCCCCTTCTCCCAAATTTGGGAGAAGGGGCCGGGGGATGAGGGCTTTCAATGGTTTTCGTTGTTTTTGTCCCGCATTAAGTTCCTACCCTAAGATTTTCCAGGCATTACTTGAGATTGCTGAGCTTAATCCGAGGATCCACAGCTTTCAATAGTAGATCGGCCAATAGGTTACCAAAAATCAGCATGACCGCCCCCATCATCAAACTACCCATCACCAAATAGATATCCTTAGAGTTCACCGCCGACAGGATCAAACGACCGAGACCGGGCCAGTTAAAGAAATATTCCGCAATAAAGGCCCCACTGAGGAGACTCGCGAACTCAAAGCCCAGCAGTGTAATCAATGGATTGATCGCATTACGCAAAGCATGAACGTAGATCACTCTATTTTCTGGCAAGCCCTTGGCCCGCGCCGTTTGAATATAATCCTGACGCATCACATCCAACATTTCCCCTCGGGCAATCCGCTGCAAACCAGCAAAGCCAGTAAGACTGAGAGCGATCGTTGGCAAAATCATGTGCCAACCAATATCCAACAGCTGACCGATCGGCGACATATCATCGAAACCGATACTAGTTCTGCCGCCCACCGGCAACAGGGGCTTCAGGTACTGGGCCAGCATCACCAGCAACAGCGCCGCCACAAAACTCGGAAAGCCCTGACCGAAATAGCTTAACACCCGCAGCAGTTTATCACTGGTTTTATTTTGATTCACCGCACTGATAATGCCCAAAGGAATTGCAATCAGCCAAGTCACAATGGTAGAGGCGATCGCCAATTCCAGCGTAGCTCTCACCCGTGTAATCAATAGCTCTGTCACTGGGCGGTTATAGCTAATACTAAAACCAAAATCCCCATGAAAAATCACCCGACCCAACCATTTGAAATATTGATTGAATGCGGCTCCCAAAGATTTATCATCGCTCAGACCGAACTGCTCCATGATCTCCTTCAGCCTTCCAGGAGAAATTTTCTCATTTTGCTGCTTGAGCATATCCAGAAAACTCCCCGGTGAGAGTTGGACGATCATGAAGCTGAGGGCCGAAGCCAACAGCAAAGTGATCGCCGCTTGCCAACAGCGCTTGGCAATGTACTGAAAAGTCTCATTGGAAAGCAGTTGGCGCAGCCAAGCTAGGGGCTTGGCTGCGGAAGGAGCCGCAGAAGTCATAGAAAGTCCCGGAGGTGAGCGTACTACTTAATAATCTACTACAGTCACTATGGGAACCGCCGGTAGTTTGTTCCGACCGGCCAAGTCCTTGAGCTCGATCGCAAAGGCAAAGCCCACCAGTTCGCAGCCCACCTGGTTGATCAACTGGCCCGAAGCCGCCGCCGTACCGCCCGTAGCAATCAGGTCATCCACGATCAATACCCGGCTGCCTTTCGGTAGCGCGTCTTGGTGGATTTCTAGGCGATCGGTACCATATTCCAGCGCATAGTCAATTCCATAGACTGCCGAGGGCAGCTTGCCCGGTTTGCGGATCGGCACAAAGCCCAGATCCATTTTGTAGGCCAAGGGCGTACCAATAATGAAGCCCCGTGACTCGATGCCGGCAATGTAGTCTGGCTTTAATTCCGCACATTTCTCGGCTAGTACATCCACCATGTAGCGCAGGCCTGCCGGATCCCGCAGGAGGGTGGTAATGTCCCGAAACAGAATCCCCGGCTTGGGGAAGTCTGGCACGTCGCGGATTAAAGCTTTAATGTCCATGGAACTTCAGAGAAAAACGACCTCGTCGATTATACAGTGCTTGACCACGTTTCCTCATGAGCCGAACATACTCTACCAGTGCAGTGGAGAGAGTTTGCATGTTCAAACTTCATAGGGTCCTCGGCCAATATCTTAACTATCGACGGGCCTTCCGTGTCCAATAAACGATCCACATCCTTTATTGGGCTGTTCCTTGGTTCACCGCAGTAATCGAAAATCAGGGTAGGATCCAAAGTTGTGGGAGGAATCGATGACCGAAACCCATCACCCCAACACCAGTGCCATGACCTACACCCTAGCCACAACCCTCACTGTTGATCAATTCATCGCCCAATACGGCAATGAATCCCGCTACGAGCTTGCCGATGGAGAACTGATTGATATGGAACCGACTGGCCCTCATGAAACCGTTAGTGGCAAGCTGGCCAGCCAAATTGGGATGGCCATTGCCCATGCCAAATATCCTTGGTTTATTCCCCGCACCTGCCTGGTTCAACCCTTTTCAGATGTCGCCACCGCTCGTCGTCCCGACATTATTGTCCTAGACGAAACCCGCTTGGACAATGAACCCCTCTGGCAGCGGCAACCTGTGATTACATCCGGTCGTTCCATCAAGCTAGTTGTTGAAGTGGTCAGTACCAACTGGGAAACAGATTATGCCCGCAAAGTAGAAGAATATGCCCTGCTAGGCATCCCCGAATATTGGATTGTCGATTACCGTGGGCTAGGGGGTATTTCCTTTATTGGCAAACCGAAGCAACCCACCTTTACCGTCTGCCAATTGGATAAGGATGAGTATCGTCAGCGCCAATATCGACTCGGCGAGATGATCTCATCGGAATTGTTACCCGATTTGCAGATTCGGTTAAACGATATTCTGCCGCTGTAGCGGCTGCCAACCCCATGGCTACATTCTTAGTCGTTGGCGATTCTCTTTCCCTTCGGGACGCTACGCGAACAGAGACACTTCGTGAACGCGTTACAATAACGATCGCCTTCAGCAATTCCCCGCCATTTCATGACAACCACCACGATCGCTCGTCCCCTGCTCGGCATGGATCTATCGGAACTGACCCATTGGATGACCGAGCGCGGCGAACCGGCCTATCGGGGCAAGCAACTACACCAATGGCTCTACCAAAAAGGTGTGCGCTCCCTAGGAGATATTACAGTTTTTTCCAAGGATTGGCGGGCGGCAGCGGCTGAAATCGAAGTGGGTCGATCGACAGTTCATCGGCGCTCCGTCGCTCCCGACGGCACCATCAAGTATTTACTGGAATTAAAAGATGGCCAAATCGTCGAAGCCGTCGGCATTCCCACCGAGAAAAGACTGACCGTCTGTATCTCCACCCAAGTGGGCTGCGCCATGGCCTGTAGCTTCTGCGCCACCGGCAAAGGCGGATTCCAGCGCCACCTAGAAGTCCATGAAATAGTCGATCAAGTCTTGACCGTCCAGAACGACTTTGGCCAGCGGGTCAGTCACGTCGTCCTGATGGGCATGGGCGAACCCTTAGCCAACTTCGAGCGCACCCTCGCCGCCCTGAAATGTTTGAATAGCGATGTGGGCATCGGTCAGCGATCGATCACCCTCTCCACCGTTGGCCTCCCCGGCCACATTTCCCAACTGGCCGACCACCGCCTCCAAATCACCCTCGCCGTCAGCCTCCACGCCCCCAACCAAAAACTGCGGGAAGAACTGATTCCCACCGCCCGCAACTATCCCCTCCGCGACCTGATGGCCGAATGCCGAGAATATGTAGAAGCCACCGGTCGCCGGATCAGCTTTGAATACATTTTGCTGGCGGGCGTGAACGACTACCAAGAACATGCTTACGAACTGGCCGATCTGATCCGGGGTTTCCAGGCCCACGTAAACCTGATTCCCTACAACCCGATCGACGAAGCCGATTACCAACGACCCTCCCGTCAACAAATCCAAGCCTTTGTCCGCACCCTAGAAAAAGAGCATGTAGCCGTCAGCGTGCGCTATTCCAAAGGTCTGGAAGCCGATGCCGCTTGCGGTCAACTGCGGGCCGCTAAAAAATAATAAAAAGGCTAGCAAGGATTGGTGGTTTTCCCTATCATGGTCGTGCGTACTACTCCCACTCCCCACCAGCTCCATGCCCAATCAGCAGAAAATAGACCCTCATGAAAGCTATCCCTGCCCGAGTTGTCGAGGCAAAATCTCCCCGATTGTGATGATGACCGAAGCCATGGGCTGCGATCGCTGTCAAAAAATTTTTACGCTCCATGCTGACGGCTATAGCATCGAGCAAGTCTCCAACCCCGATCCCACCCGCTATTGTTGGGAGTGGGATGGCAAACGTTGGGTGTCAGTGAATAGCAACACCCCGATCGGAAGTTGGACTTTTTTGGTGATGTTGATGGTCATCATGGTACTGGGGGTTTACGGGTGGCAAACTCTAGTGCCCAGCAGCAGCAAACCCCTCCCCTCAGTCCAAACATCCTCTAGCCCCTAGCGCCGAGGCTTGGGCGGTGGCAGCGAGCTGCGCGGAGCTGGTTTGTCTACGGCCGGGCGGGTGCGTTCGGCTCGGGGCTCGCCCCCAACACCACCGTGAACATCTAGATAGACCGTTTGGCCCGCTTGGCGAGCGGCGGCGGTCAAAATAGTCTTAACTGCATAGAGATGACGATTGCCGCCACCAACTACCCGTTCTCGATCGGTTTCGGCAAAGGCAAGCCGGACCCATACCCGAGCATGGGTGGGTAAATATTCACAATCTACCCGCAGGGCTGCTGGCTCCGTCAAAAAGGGCTTTAGCAGCAGACCCACAATCTGCTCGTAGGGAGGATAGGCTGCGGTATCGCTCATTCAGCTACAGTGGCGGCTGCGGGAGCCGTCTTCGCAACGGGTACTTTCTTGGCTTCGGCAGCGGTCAATATATTGGCCTGTACCAGCAATCTTCTGACCGTATCAGTGGGCTGTGCACCTTGGCCCAAGCGGGTTTTAATGGCTTCTTCATTCAGCCGGACTTCTTTAGTCCGCGGATTGTAAAAACCCAGCTCTTCTAGGGGGCGACCGTCGCGACGAGTAGTACTCTGGCAAGCCACTAAGCGGTAGCTAGCTTCGCGTTTTTTGCCCTGTTTCTTGAGGCGTAGTTTAATCATGTGTTGGAATTAGCGGTTGGGATTCTGCTATTTAGCAAAGTTCTCATTGTAGCATTGGCCAAGAGATTTTTGAAAAAATTGGCAACTAATCGAGTTTAAAACCCACATTGGTACGGGCATAGACCCCCCTGGGGTCGTTGAGAGACTGGAGATCGGTTAAGTCCGCTTGGAACTTTTGCAATTCGCGGGTCAGTGGATTGTTCGCTGGAGCAGCCCGGAGTTGAGCCATTTCTTCCCCACTCAGACGTTTGATCAGGCGTTCCGCTACGCTTTCCGTGTCGGGATATTCCACCACTGACCAATCTTTGCCCAGTTTGGCTTGGTCGGCGGCGTAGGCGATCGCCTTTTCCAAGCCACCCATTTCATCGACTAGGCCGATTTTTTGGGCCTCGATGCCAGACCAGACCCGTCCTTGGGCAATTTCATTGACCTTGGCCTTGGGCATCTTGCGGCCATCGGCCACCCGATCGAGGAATTCTTCGTAGATTTGGTTGACAGACTTTTGGGCGATCGCCAGTTCTTCTTTAGTTTTGGGGCGCGCCACGGTGGTGCTATCGGCAAACTTAGAGGTTTTGACCACATCCCAGGTGAGGCCTTGGTTACCGGCCAGTTTTTGGAAATTGAGATTGAGACCGATCACGCCGATCGAGCCAGTAATCGTGTTGGGTTGGGCAAAGATCCGGCGGGCATTAGCCGAAATATAGTAACCACCGGAAGCAGCCACGTCGCCCATAGAAACCACCAGCGGTTTCTTCTGACTGAGCAATTTCAGCTCGCGCTGCATCTGATCCGAAGCCGTAGCACTGCCACCGGGACTATTCACCCGCAAGACCACCGCTGCTACCTTAGGATCCCGGCGGAGTTCGGCAATCGTGGCCGCAAAGCTATCGCCACCTATCTGGCCGATTTCGCCACTGCCATTGACGATCGTGCCTTGGGCATAGAGCACCGCTACTTTCCGATCGGAAACCGAATCTCGATCTTCCACCACCTCTTGGTAGCTGGCCAAAGCGATCTGGCGGAAGCCATTTTTGGCATCTGGCTGTCCCAGCTTGGCTAGCTCTTCACGTACCTGATCGGGGTACAGGATTTTATCGATTAGCTTTTGGTCTAACGCTTCCTGGGCCGATAGGATTCCCTGCTTGTCGGCGATGGTTTGAATCGTAGCCGAGTCAATTTTGCGCTCACTGCCGATCGTGGCTTTATAGTCCGTCCAGAGATTATTCAGCAGTTCTTGGGTGGCCTTGCGGGATTCGGAACTGAAGCCTTTGAGGGAATAGGATTCGTAGGCAGATTTGTACTTGCCAACCCGAATCACCTCCGCTCCGATCCCATATTTATCGAAAGCACCCTTGTAGAAAAGGTTCTCCGTACGAAAACCATTCATATCGATCGATCCCAAGGGATTCAACACCACCGTATTAGCCACCGAAGCCAAAAAGTAGTCCTTCCGACTCAAATCCGCATCGTAGGCATAGATCGGCTTGCCGCTGCGCCGAAAACTGCCCAAGGCTTCCCGAACTTCCTTCAGGCTGGCCAGACCGCTGCCACCGCTGCTCCGGTTAGTACTACCATCTAGATAGATTGCTGCAATGTTGCGATCTTTGCTGGCTGCTTCGATCGCCTGGGTGGCAGAGCGCACCGTCAGCCGCCGCTGGGCCTTGCCGGAGAGAGCTGCTTCGAGGCTGGTACCGGGATCGTGGTCGATAATATTGCTGGAGAGATCCACCACCAAAATTGTTTTTTCGCGGACGGTGGGTAAAGTATTTCTACCAACGGAAGTAGCGATGCCCACCACTAGCCAGAGCACGGTCAACAGCGAGAGTCCAGAAAAAATCGTGATACCCAAGATGCTGCCGAGGGTGCTGGCTAGAGTCTGTTTGAAAAAGGGGCGCATGGCGGTGAGGAGGTAATTAGGAAGAACGAATTTGGAGCAATCCCGATCGGCGCAGGCTGACTAGATCGGGACTACCAGTACAAAACAAAGCGGTTTTTAGTTCGGCCAGCAATAGTTCTACTAGGGCAGTGACCGCTGCACTGGACTGATCGGCAGCTGTTAGAAATGGTAGCGCTAAGCCAGCCAGGTCGGCACCGAGACCGATCGCCTTGGCCACATCCAGACCATTGCGGAGACCACCGGAGGCAATCAGGGGAACTGCTGGCTGACTCTGGCGGATTTGGACTAAGCAGGCGGCGGTGGGTAGACCCCAGTCCGCAAAGGTGCGTCCTAGCTGCCGCTGCAATTCGTTATCGGCTCGGGCACTTTCGACCAGAGACCAAGAGGTGCCACCGGCTCCGGCCACATCGATCGCCCGCACACCCACATCGATCAACTGCTGGGCTAAGTGAGCGGAGATGCCATTGCCCACTTCCTTAGCAATTACCGGCACCGTCAGGCTGCGGCAAACCTGCTCGATTTTCTGGAGGAGACCGCTGAAGTTGCGATCGCCTTTGGGCTGAATGCATTCTTGTAATGGATTGATGTGCAGAATCAGGGCATCGGCTTCCACAATGTCCACCGCCCGCTGACATTGCTCGCTGCCATAGCCATAGTTCAGCTGGACGGCTCCTAAGTTAGCGAAGAGCAGAATATCCGGGGCCAGATCACGGACTCGGAAGCTGTCCTTGGTTTGGTCTTGCTCGATGGCCACCCGCTGGGAACCTACGCCCATCGCTAAGCCATAGGCTTGAGCCGCCTCTGCCAGGCGGCGGTTGATGGTGCGGGCTTGGTCGGTGCCACCGGTCATCGAGGAAATTAATAGCGGCGCACCCAGTGTTTTACCGAGGAACTTGGTGGAAATATCGATCCGATCGTAGTCCAGTTCTGGCAGGCAACAATGGCTGAAGTGATATTTTTCCAGGCCGTTGCCGGTGCGGAATTGGACGTTTTCTTCCAGGCAAATCCGAATATGCTCGGCTTTGCGCTGCTGAGTTCCTAAAGGTTCGGTCATAGATGCCGCTGCTGCGCTTGACTCCACTAATGGTACCCGGATTCTCGCAGGAGGGTAGCATTTTAAGCCGGGACACATTGACAGCCCTCACCCCAGCCCTCTCCCAAACTTGGGAGAGGGAGCAAGAGACTCCGCTTTTGGCTCCGGCTCCCCTGCTCCCAAACTTGGGCGTGCAGGGCGAGCGCCTGAGGTTGCCTCAGGCGAAACCCTCGCAGCACTAGCAGGGGCTGGGGGATGAGGGCTTTCAATGGTTTTCGTTGTTTTTTGTCCCGCCTTAGGATTCCGCTTCGAGGGCTTCGATCGCCTGCATGCCCCTCGGATCGCCTAACTTCAGCAGAGCGGCCTTGGCATCGGCCCGCACGCCCAGCTCCGGATCCTCCGCAATTACTTCAATCAGCGCATCCACCGCCGTGGCATAGACCACGTTAGAAGGCAGTTCTCGACAGAGCCGCCCGATCGACCAAGCAGAATTGCTGCGCACCGCCGCAATTTCATCTCGCACCATGGCTTCAATTAGGGGTGGAATTACGGACAGCACCACTTCGTAGCCCAGCTCTGCTGCCTGGGCCAGGGCACTGGCCGCCCACAGCCGCACCGCCGGAATATCCTGGCGGAGGGTCTCAATCAGTGGCTCGATCGTCTGAATGTCATGACAATTTCCCAAGGCCCAGACAATCCCCTTACGGGCGTAGCCGTTCCAATCCGATCGCAACTGCTCGATCAAAGGGCGCACCGCCGCTGGACTGGGATTCCGACCTAAAGCATAGGCCACCGAAACGCGGATCAGCGGACAGGGGTCGCCGATCGCCCCAATTAGATAAGGGATGGCCCGACTGTCTTGGATCTCGCAAAAAGCCCGCGTGGCCCTCATCCGCTGCTGGGCATCACCAGAATTCAACAGCACCAGCATCTCTTCTGGATCCGGCGGAGTCGCCACCGGCTGCTCCACCCACCGATCCAAAGGGCTACCCAAGTCCTCGTCTAGATCGAGATCTTCGATGTCTAATAGGGCTAATTCTTCGTCTCTATCGAACATAGGTCTTGCAGGAAAGTATCTCCCAGACCCAGCAGCGCGGGAGATCGGCCTTTCCCATCTTACCACAGCGCCCTTGCGGACTTCGTTCTGCCCCTGGGTACCCTTTGACACTCTCAGCTCTAAAGAGACTGAGATTCTGCTGACAAAACAACCTTTGGAAAAACCAAAGTTTAGTTTTCGCTACGGCCGTCAAGCACCGTCTACCCAGTCTGCATAGATCTAAGTCTAAGTTCCTGGCTACTTTTTTATTTTGATGCTTTCAGAGGTTTGTCACAAAGCCGAATCGTGGTACGCTCCACAACCTGCCATTAGTTGCTCCTTGCTCGTCATACTGCCGCCAAAATTGCTTTTGACCGTTGTTTCAGGGGAGCCGGGATTTCTCCGGTACTAGGATGTTTCAACACGCAGACTATTTGTCTTACTTGCAATCTAAATTGTAGCAGAAAGATTACG
>JANMHS010000110.1:0-3778 GCA_031375385.1 Synechococcales cyanobacterium OTE_70_metabat_200
GAGGAGATGTTTTCTAAGTGGTTGCTAGATGAGGGGGGCACGCAAACGTTTGTGCGCTATTACAGTCCGCCCATCTTGTTGGCGGTGGTGGCGAATAATCCTCATGAGACGGCGGCGCGGCAGGCGTTTATGGCTCATTACCAGGATCCGTACCAGGGATTGATTGCGTTTGCGGCGGAGTTGGCGGCTTCGTTGCGGGAGAGTAGGCCGATTCAGGTACCGGTAGTGGAAAGGCCGGAGGAGGATTTGGAGTTGCCGGAGCCGGTGGAGGATGCTTTGCCGGTGTAAATTCTGGGGTGGAATTGACTGTTTGAAAAACTAACCATATAAGGAGAAAGACCATGTTGAAGAGTAAGAAACAAAAAGCGTTGGTAGGGGTGTTGGCGATCGGGATGCTGGGGGGAAGTGGTTTCTCGGCCCATGCGCTTAATTTTGGTAACCTTTTTGGGAACCTAGGGAGTATGAGTACTGAGCTGCAGAATAGTCCGTTGGTGAAGGATGCGTTGTCTTTCTACAACGATTTTGGCAACACTTTTTCGACGGCGATCCAGAATTACACGACGCTGCCGCAGACGGCGATCAACCAAATCCTGGGAGCGGAGGGGCAGTTTGCGCCGACGGATGCCAAGAATGAGACGGAGCGGAAGTCGGATCCCAAGAATTTGCTAGATTTAAATACGAAGCAGGGGACGGCGGCGCTGGCGACGAATGAGTTGGCGGGGCAACAGGTGCTGAGTAAGCCAGCTCAGGATGGGATTAAGAAGGCGAATCAAGAGATGGATGATCTGGATAAGCTGACGGTGCGGATTTCGGATGATGTTTACTTTGCTAGTAAAGATGCACTACAAATGGAATCTTCCCAGGATGTGCTGAAGACGATCAGTGGGCAGTTGAGTGGTCAGGCGGATATTGCGGCGGCTCAGACAAGGCTGTCGGTGATCCAGAATTCTTCGATGCAGAACCTAAAGATGAATACGGCGGCGTTGAATGTGGCGGCGGCGAGTCAGTTGGAGCGAGATATGGGCAAGGAGCAAGCAGCGAAAATTTCTTTGTTGAACAGTCAAGCGGCTCATGCAAATATAGTGAATCGGAATTTACAGATGCCAGCGCAGTAGTGAAGCGATCGAGGGTCAAATTAACTTTACTTAGGTTCTATGTTTTTATCTTTTTTTGGCAATCCGCTGTTGGCGCTCGATGTGTCTGATGCGTTTACTAGGTATTTACAGGGGAAAGCGCCGCTGTATGAGGTGCCGAAGGCATTGGATGATTTGTGGTACATGGCGATGCAGGGAAGCCTGTTTAAGCTGGTAGCTTTTTTTGGTTTGTTCATTGCAGTGTTGGCCACAGGATTTTGGTGTGTCCGGTTTTACATGTCGTTGGAGGAGGGAACGATGAAGCCGGTGGTGGGCCAGTTGGTGTGGCCGGTGATCATTGTGCTGCTGCTGGCGAATGGTGGGCAAAGGATGGGGGAATTAACGATGGGAACCCGGAATATACTCAATGCGTTTAACCATGCGGCCAGTGAGGTGGTTGGGGCGGAGGTGAATGTGCGTAGTGCTTTTGCGGCGCTGGGTGGCAACCATGAGATACGAATGGCCATGGGCAACTATCTCAACCTTTGCAACCAGATCACGGATTACCCGAAGTACCTGGACTGTATGAACAAGGTCAATGTAGCGATGGATCTGAAGCAGGGTAACTATGAGCGGGCGCTTAAATCTTCGCTGCCGGGACAGTTTCAAACGAAGCTGGATCGGTGGTCCGATGCTACGAAGCTGCTGAAGACTAATGTGCTGAAGGCCAAGACTCCGGAGGAAGCTCAAAAAAATGCCAGTTTTTGGGCCGCCGCTGGGAGTAATTCGGGAAATCAGACTGGTAGTGGAACAACAACACCAGCAACTTCATCTACTACAACAGCAACTTTACCGAAGGCATTCGATCCTATGAATGCAAATTCCTATAAGACTGAAGAAGGAATAACTGCGGTAATCGAGGTGTTGACTAGTACAAGGACGGCTTTTATGTACATTTTGGAGTCAATGATGTTGGTAACGGGGTTGATTGGCCCAATCTTTGTGGCACTTTCTCTGTTTCCGGTGGGGACGAAACCGATGGTTGCTTGGGCGGTGTCTTTTGTAACTATTGGTTTTTGCAAAATATGCTATACTCTGATATCAGGTTTGTCGGCGATCGCAATGGTCTATGCCGGGCCAGATAATTCCGATATGACCGTGGCTTCGGTGGTGTTGGGGCTATTCGCGCCGGTTCTATCCTTCGTTATAGCGTCTAATAGTGGGTTTAGTGCACTGACTACTGTTAGCTATACAGCTCAAAGCTTCGGCTTGAATGGAGGGTTGTCATCCTATGTGATAACCCGTGATGGCACTGGTAACACTAAAGATACCAATCCATCTTCGAGTGATAAAGATCGTGGAAAGGTTGAATGAAAAACGGTTTTTTAGAAAAAACTTAGTCAAGGTATAGGTATGAAAATTAGAGTAAAAAGAATATTACTTCCTGTTTTTTCTCTGACATTAGCTATTGCTACCTATGGTGAGTTATCGGGTTTAGCTATGGCTCAAAAGAAATACAAAGAGCCAAGAGAAACTTGTGCTGACTTGCAGAAAATTGCAAATAGAATTGGAAAGACGAAAGCCAAAAAATACGCTTTCCAGGGTTTTGAAGATTTGCCTATGCAGACTGATGTGTACAGTCCCGGTGTTACGACCAGAGGAACTGATCGTTTGTGCCAGCTTGGGTACATTACGATAACTTCTCCCATGGGTAAGAAGATTTGTCAGGGACATATATATACTAATACTGAAAGCTCGGAACTCCGTTGGGAGGTAGGCTACTTCAGGAAAACATTCTATGAGCCTGAAAACCGTTCGTCGGAGTTCTGCCGGTACATCAATTAATGTTGCCGTATTATAGGAGGCCCGATAGGGACATTTTTGAAAATAATGGTAATGGTAATTGAGGTGTGGCCACTAGGCTGGGTGGTTACCCTAAATGTAAATTTATGCGAGGTATAGTCATGGTTCTGGCAAAGAGAGTACTACTCGTTATTGTTTTCTTTACGCTATCTATCGTAGACAATTCTGAGTTATCAGTGTTGGCTCTAAACCAGCCAAAGAGTAGAAAAGATACTTGCGCTGATTTACAAAAAATTGCGAATAGAGTATCGAAGAAGAGCAGCCGAAAATACACTTTTCAGGGTTTTGAAAATTTGCCTATGCGGACTAATGTATATAGTGAAGGTGTAACGCCCAGAGGGAGTGACCGTTTGTGCCAACTTGGATATTTTACGATAACGTCTCCCATGGGTAAAGAGATTTGTCAGGGACACATATACACTAATACTGAAAGCTCTGAAATCCGCTGGGATGTAGGCTACTTCAGGAAAACATTTTATGATCCTGAAAATCATAGTTCAGAGTGGTGCCGTTACATCAATTAATGGTGCCGTATTATAAGAGGCCGATCGCCCCTGAAACCCTTTCAACTGCTAGACAACTTTGCAACTCTCAGGGATCGGCAAGCATGCAAATGTCTTACTCTATTCAATCAAGACATCTTGACCTAAACAAACAGGTGGCATAAACTATGACTTCTCCTCCATCTGTAGAGAATTCTACGGGTGTAATTAAAAGTGAAATTTTCCTACTAAGCCGCACTGGAAGACAGGTTCATCCAATATTCACTCCAGTCTTGGTTAGCCCGCAACACCCTTAATTCCAACATTGCCCAAGCTTTTTCCATTGTCCACCAGCTTCCC
>JANMHS010000003.1:0-1537 GCA_031375385.1 Synechococcales cyanobacterium OTE_70_metabat_200
CAAATCCACAGCATTTCTTCTTGGATCTCAGTGAGACGCTGATAGCCAATTTGAACGGCTAAATCGCCCCTGGCAATCATTACTCCAAAAGATCCTTTTCCGGCGGCATAGACGATTAATTCAGGTAGATTGGTAACGGCAATTGCGGTTTCAATCTTGGCAACGATCGCAGGTGGAGACGGTCGGTTTTCGCAACGTTTATTCAACTCTTGTTGCAGTAATTCAATATCGCCAGGTCGTTGAACAAATGAGTAACCGACAATATCCGCATGAACCGCGACAAAATCTAGATCCGTTAAATCTTGTTCAGTTAGTGGACTCAGATCTAAAACTGTAGCTGGGAAATTCATTCCCTTTTCAGGTTTGAGCTTGACTCCTTTGGGACTGGTATTTGTCACTTCTAATAAAAGTCCTGGCTGTTCGTGGGCGATGTGGTATTGGGTATCGACTACACGAGTCAGAATCTTACCGTCGTCGATGGATACAGGGGTGTCAACAGCTAATAAATCGAGAATACTTGGAATCGTACAGCTAGTCTGGAACTGCTCTACATGAGTCGATTTAGCCGGATCTGCTGCACTTTCGGAATCGGGTACGCGCCGCGAGAGGACGATGAGATCGCCTTTAAATACCCGTTTTTTATGGTGTGGCGCAAGTACAGCCCCAGTGCGGATTTTGGGGCCACCTAAGTCCATCATGATTTTACATGGTGTGCCTGTTTCTCTTTCGGCTCGGCGGATGTTATCGATCGCGCCTTGCCAGATTTCTGGTCTATCGTGGGCGCAATTAATCCGCATACAGTTTGCGCCGCGTTGAATAAAACCTCGCACTAGCTCATAGTTGGTGGCGGCTTCAGTATCCAGCGTCACCATAATTCTGACGCGACGGTGGGGTGAGGACTCACCGAACAATTCTTCCGTGTGCTGCTGTAGTAATCGATCGCCCTCAAAGAAAAACTCGACAGGCGGACGCTGGCAATGTCGATCCGATTTAGAGCCACAAATGACTTCTAAAGTGGCAATCACCGCATCGAGGTTGGGCATCACCCGTCCTTCAATCCGACCTAATGAAGATAAACCCCAAGGCATTAGTGCAGTTTGAAGTGGGCGGAGATCGTGCCGACGTAAAGCTAGATATTCAGCTAAATTCACAGCACTATCGATAAACGCCGTCCGCTGAATGTGCGGGTTCCACTCGTCAAAGGTGGCTTTTCCTTCGCATTCGACGGTCTGGCGTAGTGCTTGCAGCGTCAATAGTAAACCCTGGGGAGTGGATATATTGAGTGCTTCTGTACTAGGCTTATAAATTTGACTAACCATCTAAAAATCTCCTAAATCGATTTGGTTTCGAGCGATTTAAAGCGTATTAAAAATCATCCAATCTTGAATATTTTTATTCTTTAAAACCAACTCAGCTTGACTAATTTCATCGTCAGTTCCTTTGACGATCGTCAGGTAATATCCTTGCGCTAAAAGATCGCTATAGTGCTTTGCTTGCTTTTCAGTAATATCAAAGCCAATGCCACCGCCGAGAATAC
>JANMHS010000018.1:0-1697 GCA_031375385.1 Synechococcales cyanobacterium OTE_70_metabat_200
GCGGGGACATCGACATTGGCAATCCAAATTACATCTTTACCAGATCCACTGGTAATTGTATTACCCCCCAGTCCGCCATAAATCTGGTCATCACCTGCATCGCCGGAAATGGTATCGTTGCGATCGGCATAAATAATATCGTCACCATCGCCACCAGAGAGGGTGTTAGAGCCATTACCATCCGATGTCAGGGTATCGTTACCTGCATCGCCATCGAGCATGTCGTTAGTGTAAGCATATAGCTCGTCGTTGCCCGCGCCGCCGCGTAAAATATTATTTCCTGCTCCCGGTAGGGCATCTAAGTAATCATTTCCGGCTAAACCGAGCAAGGTGTCGTTGCTTTTGCCTTTGTCAATGAATAGTACATCATTGTTAGCTGTGCCGTTAACTGTCGCCATTGAATTAGGGGATAGAGGTTAAAGATTAGATCGGGACAAGGTAGGGGGAATTCATGTTGCTGCGTAGTCCTCTACCCCACCCCAACCCTCCCCTTATAAAGGGGAGGGAGCCGGAAAGCCCCCCCTGTATAAGGGGGGGTTGGGGGGGTAGAGCACCAGCAGAAACGAAGTCCAACAGGTGTATACGCGTTAGCCTTTATAAGGGGGGTAAGCCCCTACCTTGGGAGATGACACCGTTGGAAATTAAGCAAATACGAACTGACTAGCGTTGCTAGTACTCAAACTACTAGCCTGAATACCCGTTAGTACCGCCAAAGTTTTACCACCAAAATCGATATTAGTATCAGCACCAATTTGATTTAATTTAATCGTGCTAGCACCAATGCCCAAACTCTTGGCACCCTGAATGCCGATAACGTCGGTACCGATTTGGAAATCGAGAATAGTATTCGCCGCACCAGGAAGTTCGGTATTAGCAATCCAAAACTGGTCGGCACCAGCACCACCAGAGAGGAGATTACCGCCGCCACTACCAACAAATAACTTATCGTTACCGTCGCCACCCAAAGCGCGACCATTCGTGCCGAGGAACAGGGTATCGTTCCCCGCACCAGCCGAGATCCGATAGTCTTGAGCATCACCAGCTTCAAAAATATCGTCGCCAGCAGCACCAAAAACTCGATCGCGATTACCGACAAAAACGGTATCTTTACCACTACCAGTATCGAGCCGATTATTACCAGCTAAAGCACCTGCAATAGGCACGTCTACAGTATCGTTGCCGGAACCTGTAAATACCGTGTCACTAATGCCATCAAACCCAGGCGTAATGCCAGCGATAAGATTGTCGGCACCCGCTGTACCCGATACCAAGTTGAACGCAGGTTCTACCGCCGGAACTTCAGGCACTAGATCGGTACTCAATGTTAGGATTTGGGTAAACTGGGTGGGACTAAAGTTATTGTCACTGACTAAGACAATTGATTGGCGACCGTCGGCGAGCTTGGCACCAAAAGCTAAACCTTCGATGTTGTCTAGTCCGGTTGGTAGTTCCAGCGCATCCAGATTTAGCAGCAGCCGTTTTTGGACGGGTTGGAGAGCATTTAATTGCGCTGGTGTCAAGCTGGCTAAACTATCGATCGAACTAACATCCGAGGCACCTGGCAAGGAGATTTGATAAATCTTAATCGTATTGCCAGTACCGGGGACACCTGTCGAGAACGAGCGTTCGAGAGCCAACATGGTACCGCGATTATCGATCGCGAGTAAATCGACCAAACCATTGGTAGCAAAGGCGGT
>JANMHS010000011.1:0-35510 GCA_031375385.1 Synechococcales cyanobacterium OTE_70_metabat_200
AGGCGCAAGAGTATTGAGAGGAGTCTTCCTTAGTACGAGAGGACCGGGAAGAACGCACCGCTGGTGTACCAGTTATCGTGCCAACGGTAAACGCTGGGTAGCTAAGTGCGGAGAGGATAACCGCTGAAAGCATCTAAGTGGGAAGCCCACCTCAAGATGAGTACTCTCATGGCGAAGGCCAGTAAGGTCACGGGAAGAACACCCGTTAATAGGATGTAGATGGAAGTCGAGTAATCGATGAAGTCGAGCATTACTAACAGACCGAGGGCTTGTCCTCGAAGTGTTTGCTAAATGAATAAAGCTAAATTTGGTATGTGTGCAGCCTTGAGGGTGTTCCTCAAAAGTTTGCTTGGTGGTAATGGCGTATTGGAACCACCCCGACCCATCCCGAACTCGGGTGTGAAACGATACAGCGGTGACGATAGTTGGGGGGTAGCCCCCTGTGAAAATAGCTCGCTGCCAAGCTTAATATTGAAAAAGAAGAAGCCTCTAACTAATAACTAGTTAGAGGCTTCTTCTTTTGTGGACTTATTTGGAGAGCATGGCCAAAATTCCTTGTTGGCCGATGAGCACTTCTCGGATAAGACTAATGATGCCGACCCAGACGATCGGGGTGATATCCACGCCGCCGATCGGTGGCACAATCTTGCGAGTAATTGCTAGTGCAGGCTCTGTGGGGATCGTGGCCAAATTAAAAGGGAATTTGCTGGCCTCAACCTGTGGATACCAAGTCAGCACAATGCGTACGATGAACAGAAGAATGTACAGACCCAAGGCGATGCCCAGGGCTAGACTCAGAAGATTGTAGTCGATCATAGAATTGCTTGCTTAACATAACCTCTATTATAGGCTGAGACCAGAGCTGAGGTTTTTTTAGGCTAGTGATATCTGTTTGGGTTTGCTAAACCCATTGCTTGAATGCAGGCAAATAGATAGAATTACAAGCATATATCGAAAATTTAACAGGATTGCTTAGACATGACTCCTTCCCTCGCCAATTTTATCTACAGTCTGCTTGCTGGTGGTTTGATTGTAGTAGTACCTGCCACGATCGGCCTGATCTTCATTAGCCAAAAAGATAAAGTACAACGCAACTAAAAATCCAAAATTTTTGCTTGGTGCCCTTCTGGCTGACGAGGAGGGCATTTTTTATGAGCAAGTAAATTGGGTCGTTCCCCATAGACCAATGGCACCAGCGATGGTGAATGCTAAACTGGATTAGGAACGAATGAGTTTCAGACCTTTGCAGGGGCTCTTGCAGTCCTAATTTAACCATCCGAGGAAATAATTGTGGGTTTTACCTCTCCTGCGCCTATACTATTTGGCCTGATTCTGATTATGGCTGCTCTCGCTCTGTTTTTGACGAGTAAGTTCAAGCCCGAACTCCATCAAGAGTCTGACAACATTTACGTTGTTATTGGGGTGATCTGTGGCTTGCTGCTGATTATCAGCCTAGATCTGAGCTTTGCGATGTCTTTCCAGCAACTGTTGATGATCGGTGCCCTGATCTCGATTACTTGGCAGTACTTACAGGTGCGCGCAGAAAACAAAAAATTGAAGGGTGGTGGTGGCCGGACGGCTGGACGCGATCGAGAAGCTGCTCCGGCGCGGCGCTCTGCCTATAATGCCAGACTGGATGATGAGCCGGAGTACCCAGCGAACAATCGAGGTAACCGAAAGTTTGGTGGAGAACGTCAGTTCCAGGCCAGCAGCTATGAAGACGAATACCCGGTGCCGGAGCAGCGGGCTGGCCGGATGTTGCCAGAGTATGATCGGCCCGATCGCCGCGATGCCAATTCTTACCAGAATGAAAGTCGGCAGCGCAATGATTATGATGATCGGGACTATGGCCGATCTGCTCCACAGCCGGCAAGCGATTGGTCGGATGCGCCGCGTTCTAATGGAACTAACAACGATTGGGGAGAGCAACCCGAACGTCCACGGCGGCGCGTGGGGGGTAACAGTGAAAAAAGTAGTCGTGGTAACCAAGGACAAGGACGGCGGCGCTCTAGTTTGACAGACTCTGGTGACGAACCAGCGGCTAAGTCCACGGCCTATGTGGATTATGAGCCAGTGGAGCCGGAAGAGCCGGTACAGTTTCCTTCTCAGTATTAATGCTTAGATTCGATTAACTTTCTTGGCGATCTGTTTTCTTTGGTCGGGAAAGTTATTTAAAATCTAATCTATAGAGTTAAATTGGTTCATATGTCTACGACAACCAGCTTGCATCGGGTAATTGCCTTTCCTCTAGCTTGTTTGCTAGTCTGCAATCCGGTTGGATTGCTAGGCGTGGCTATGGCCCAGAACGACGAACAAACGAATATTCAAGTCTATCGGCAAGCTGGGCCAGCGGTGGTTTCGATCAAGGCTGGTCAGGCTACGGGTAGTGGTAGTATCCTATCCTCTGATGGCTTGGTTTTGACTAATGCCCATGTGGTGGGTTCTGCCTCTGACGTGGTGGTGACCTTGGCCGATGGCCGGCAGTTTCCTGGTAGGGTGCTGGGCTATGGCAATAATAGTTTGGATTTGGCTTTGGTGAAGTTGCAGGGAGCTAAGGGACTGCCGACCATGAAGTTGGCTCGCAAGCCGGTGCAGGTGGGGCAAAGAGCTTTTGCGATCGGCAACCCTTTCGGGCAGTTTCAGGGAACGTTCACAACGGGCATTGTCAGTCGGGTAGATGCCAAGCAGGGATTGATCCAAACTGATGCGGCGATCAATCCTGGTAATTCTGGTGGCCCGCTGTTGAATAGTAGTGGCGAACAAATTGGGGTGAACACGGCGATTTTTACCTCCAGTCAGAATTCTGGCAATATTGGGATTGGCTTTGCGATTGCGGTGGATAGAATTCAGACTTTCTTGACGGCCTATCGTCAGGGGAATCTGAGAACTGTAGCTCAAGGCAACCCGACTAGCGAAAGACGCTCGAAGCAGAAGGTGAAAGTGCGGCAACTGCCTTTGACTGGGCAGGTGATCTCGGCCCGTCTGGGGAATGGCGATCCGGTTTTGCCTCCTAATAATAACTATGTGAACATCTATGTATTTCGTGGAGTAGCTGGGCAACAAATCCAGATTCAGATGGCCAGCCGGGAGATCGAGCCAGGGCTGATTTTGGTATCTCCCAATGGGAAGCCGATCGGCCAGGTGGGTGCCAATGGCAAGAACAAGGTGCGGATTGTGGGCCGGTTGCCGATGACGGGCAACTACATAGTTTTAGCAAATTCTTTGGGCACTCAGGAATCTGGTTCCTATCAAATTGCGGCGCTCGGTAGTCGGTAATTGCTAGCATCGGTAGTGATGTTGTACTTAATACTGTAATTTTTTTAGGAATGATATGGCTTTGTTAAGGCAGTCTGCTGTTTCTGCTGCTGTTCTTAGTTTGTTGTTGGCTGTTGCCAATGGGGCTGTGATGGCCCAGGCGGATGAAATAGTCAAACCGACCTGTACCGATCGTTCCGCCTTCTGTCTATACAAGCAGGAGAGCTATCGGCTGAGTTTGCTGACCAAAACTATTCAAAGTAAAGGTTCTTGCTCCATCTAAGCTAACGCAGTCCTAGCCAACTGAACAAATCTTGTTTGGTGAAGAACTCTAGGATGATCAGAAAAACAAAGCCAACCATGGCGAAACGACCATTGACCTGCTCGGCGTAGATTGTCCAGCCAAAAGCTGGCTCCCTAGGTTCGGGCAGGTTATTTTCTGGGGGGGTTTGGGGTGCGGTGCTCATGGGTTTCAGGTTATCGATCGGGCATCAGCCATCAATCTTAGCAGCAAAGTCATCTTTGGCGAGTCCGGCTGACGTAGGATTGTAGCAGTGTTATCGAAAATCTCATGCCATCCGAACCTACTGTGAACCAGATTGATCGACGGTTGTCTTTGCCGACCAAGCTGGCCTATGGGGCTGGAGATATGGGCACGGCGATGATGTCGATGATTTTGCTGTCCTATCTGTCGCCGTTTTTAACCGATGTGGCCCATTTGGCACCGGGCTTGGCGGGGATGAGTCAGTTGGTGGGGAAGGTTTGGGATGCGGTGAACGATCCGATCGTGGGGGTGCTGAGCGATCGAGGAACGATTTTTGGGGAGAAGATTCGGAAACGTTGGGGACGGCGCTATCCTTGGATGCTAGTGGGGGCGATCCCCTTTGGATTGTTCTTTTTTCTGCAATGGCTGGTGCCTTTTGAGGCGGGGAATCAGTGGGGGCTGTTCTTTTTTTACACGTTGATTTCGATTCTGTTCAATACTTTTTATACGGTGGTTAATCTGCCTTATACGGCTTTGACAGCAGAATTGACGAAAGATTATGACGAGCGGACTAGTTTGAATACTTTCCGTTTTATGTTTTCGATCGGCGGTAGTATTCTGGCTTTATTGATTGCCCGGGCATTTTTTCTGCTGAGTATTCCGCCAGCTCAACAGTACCTATGGATGGGGTTGGTCTGTGCGCTGTTGGCTTCGCTGCCGATTTTTTGGACGGTCTATGGAACGCGGGGGTATGTACAGAGACAAGTGGAGGTGGTACATGAGGAATCTTTGCCTTTTTTGACCCAAATGCTTTTGGTGTTTGCGAATCGCCCTTTTCTATATGTGGTGGGGATCTATCTTTGTTCTTGGCTAGCTTTGCAGTTGACCGCAACGATCGTGCCTTATTTTGTGGTGAACTGGATGCAAATGAAGCCGGAGCAGTCGCCGCTGGTGATGCTGGCGGTGCAGGGTACGGCCTTTGGGATGTTGCCGGTATGGGGTTGGGCCAGTCAGCGGTTTGGCAAGAAAGCAGCTTATTTTATGGGGGCTAGCTTGTGGATTGTGGCTCAAAGTGGGTTGTTTCTGTTGCAGCCCGGTCAGGAACTGGCGATGTATTTGCTGGCGATTTTGGCGGGGGCGGGGGTTTCGACGGCTTATTTGATTCCTTGGTCGATGTTGCCGGATGTGATTGAGTTGGATGAGTTGCGGACGGGCCAGCGGCGGGAGGGGATCTTCTATAGTTTTATGGTGTTTTTGCAGAAAATCTGCTTAGGGATTGCGGTAGCGCTAGTGTTGCATAGTTTGGAACGGACGGGTTACCGGGCCCCGATCGGCGGGGTGGCTCAGGCCCAGTTACCGGCGGTGTTGTTGGCAATTCGCTGGTCGATCGGGCCGATTCCGACGATTTGTTTGGGTGGTGGTGTGTTGATGGCTTATCTGTACCCGATTACGAAGGAGCGGCATCAGCAGACTTTGTTGGCTTTGGCAGAGCGACGGGAGCAGGGCACTCGGTAATTAAATTAGCGATCTGCTAGTGCAATACTTTGTGAACACCTGATAAATTTTGCCGATCGAAGGAACAACAGTTACCAATAAAGTCCATAATAGTTTCTGGTATCTATGTTCCGCTCTATGCAGTCTTCGACCTTTACTAGCCCCGAACAAGCCCTCAAGCACTACTTTGGCTATGATCGGTTCCGTCTCGCCCAGAAAGAGATCGTGGATGCGGCCCTAGCCGATCGGGACGTGCTGGTGATCATGCCCACTGGTGGTGGTAAATCGATCTGCTTCCAGTTGCCGGCCCTGCTCAAGGCCGGATTGACCATTGTCGTTTCGCCCCTGATCGCCTTGATGCAAGATCAGGTCACGGCCCTGCAAGACAACGGCATCGGAGCCACCTTCCTGAATAGCAGCGTCAGTGGCATCGAAGTCCAAACCCGTGCCCAGCAAGTGCTCAGTGGTGAAGTCAAGCTGCTTTATGTGGCCCCCGAGCGCTTGATGAACGATCGCTTCCTGGAATTCCTGGATCGAGTCCAGCACTCTCGGGGCATTGCCAACTTCGCGATCGACGAAGCCCATTGTGTATCCGAGTGGGGCCATGACTTCCGGCCCGAGTATCGGCAGCTCAGTACCTTGCGCGATCGCTATCCCCATGTGCCCTTCCTGGCCCTGACTGCTACCGCCACCAAACGAGTGCGGGCCGATATTGTTCACCAACTGCAACTGCGCCAGCCCAGCGTTCATATTTCCAGCTTTAACCGTCAGAACCTCTACTACGAAATTCGGCAGAAGGATAAGCACTCTTACAAGCAAATCGTGGCCTATCTGCGCCAAAGCTCTGGCTCTAGCATCATCTACTGTACCAGTCGTAAAAAAGTCGATGAAGTCACCCTGAAGCTGCAAAAAGACAACATTGCAGCCCTCCCCTACCATGCGGGGCTTAACAACAGCCAGCGCGAAGAAAACCAGCGCCGTTTTATTCGGGATGATGTGCGCGTGATGGTGGCCACGATCGCCTTTGGCATGGGCATCAATAAGCTGGATGTGCGAGCGGTGATTCACTATGATCTGCCGCGCAACCTAGAGGGCTATTATCAAGAATCGGGGCGGGCTGGACGGGACGGCGAACCGGCTGACTGTCTGCTGTTTTTCGGCTATGGCGACATCAAAACGATCGAGTTCATGATCGCTCAAAAGGCCGACCCGGAAACCGGCGATCCTTTGCTAGAAGAACAGCAGGTTGCCAAACAGCAACTGCGTCAGGTCATCGACTATGCGGAGGGCACCGAATGTCGGCGGCGGATTCAGTTGCGCTATTTTGGCGAAGACTTTCCGGGTAACTGCGAGAACTGCGACAACTGTTTGCGACCTAAGGATCAAGCCAACTGGACGATCGAGGCCCAGAAATTTCTTTCCTGTGTCTACCGTTGCGATCAGCGTTTTGGTACCAAGTACATCATCGATGTGCTGCGAGGTTCTAAGGATAAGCGGATTTTGACCAACGGTCACGATCGAGTGTCCACCTATAACATTGGTTATGATCGGTCTGGAGATCAGTGGAAGTTGCTGTCTCGGGCGCTGCTCCATCAGGGTTTGTTGGATGAGACCACCGATGGTTATTCGGTGCTACGCCTCAATAGCCTGAGCAAAGAAGTGCTGGGCGGCAAACGGGAAGTCTGGGTATCCCAGCCCAATGTATCACCGGCAGCCAGATCTGAAGGTTCTTCGGCGCGGCGGGACTTGGCGGAAGCTTTGTTCGATCGACTGCGGGTTCTGCGCAAGCAAGTGGCCGATGCCCAGTCCGTGGCTCCCTACATCGTATTTGCGGATTCCAGCTTGAAATTGATGTCCCAGGAGCAGCCCCAGGCCTTGGCGGAATTCGCCGAAATTTCCGGCGTTGGCAGTCGCAAGCTGGCTCAGTATGGCGAAAAATTTGTGGCCGAGATTCGGGAATTCTGTCACGAACGAGGCATTCCTCTGCGCGGCCTAGCCGATCCGGAGGGTTCTGAGCTATTGCTGACTGGGGTGGAAGCAGGGCCCACCCATTTACAGACCTGTGTGTTATTTCAGCAAGGACTGTCGCCAGCAGAAATTGCCCAGCAGCGGCAGCTCTCGGTGAATACGGTGATCCATCATATTGAGGTGCTGTTGGAAGCCGGACAAATTACGGAAATCGAGCGTCTTGTACCGATCGATCGCCATCAGGCGATTCAGGGGGCGATCGAACAGGTGGGTGATAGCTCCCTGAAGGTGATCCGCGAGCATCTGGGCGAGACTTTTGAGTACGAAGAAATTAAGTTGGTGCGGGCTGCTTGGCGATCTCAGCTAGCGGAATGATGCTGCCCACACTCCAGGTTTATCCACTGGGACTTACAGCCTATCAGACCGCCTGGGATCTGCAAAAAGATTGGCAGCAAAAACTGATCGCTGATTCGGATCATCCCGATGTGCTGCTGGCTCTAGAGCATCCGCCGGTCTACACCTTGGGCACTGGCTCTAGTTTGGAATTCGTCAAATTTGGCGCTGATCAGGGCCATGAGTTGCATCGCAGCGAGCGGGGGGGTGAAGTGACCTATCACTGTCCTGGCCAACTAGTGCTGTATCCGATCTTGAATCTGCGCCGCCACCAACAGGATCTCCATTGGTACTTGCGTCAGCTCGAAGAAGTAGTCATCCAGCTTTTAGCTAGCTATGATCTCTGTGGCGAAAGGATTCCTGGCTTGACGGGCGTTTGGCTGAAAGAGAAAAAAGTGGCAGCGATCGGCATCAAAGTTAGTCGTTGGGTGACGTTGCACGGCCTGGCCTTGAATGTGCATAACGATCTCAGTGGGTTCGATCGGATCGTGCCCTGCGGTCTTGCGGATCGAGCGGTCGGGAATTTGCAGGAATGGCTGCCCGCAATATCTATGACTGAGGTGCGGGTCCGGGCGATCGAAGTATTTGCCCAAGTGTTTCAGCTCGCTGCCGAGCGACCATCATCCTGAAACAGCTCGAAGACTTGCCGACAATACTGGCGGAGTTGTTCGGAGCGCTCCGGGATCGGTTGCACTTCACCCTCAATCTGCCAATGGTCGATGGTGGAGAGCCGCCACTGTTTACCGCGATAATCGAAGCCCGCTGCTTCTAGGCCGATGACTTGGCGCTGTTCTTCCTCATCGTAGAAGCGAATTTGGAGCAAAATGCTGCGGCTCTGCCAGCGACGGCTCCAGCCGGGAAAATGGAAAGCAATGTCGATCGAGTTGGGATCTACTAGCTCCCAAGTATGGCCATCGTTGGCCCAAGGGCGCAGGTCTACCCGCGCATCGGGAAACTCCGATCGAAATAGACTGACCGCCGAGGCAATTTTCCCGGCTAGGGCCACCGATGTAGCTTGTTCCGCCGCGTTCAATGAATCCGAATCTCCCTGGCGTTGGCGCGATCCTGTGGGCTTAGCATTCTGTCGGAAACGCTAGCTTTGATCGCTGATGTTCTTTTTAATTTAGCAGAAAATTATTGGTAGATTGGGCTTTTTGTTGATTTCTCCTACAGACTTTACCAGTTCTATCGGAGGGCCAAATTCTGCTGCGCTGGCCAAATTCTATCCACCTAGCTTTCTTGGCGATCCTCCTGCTGACAGCGCGCGATCCCCGCCCTCTTCCCTTCTCTAAAAATAAGGTGTAACATCGATACATATATAAAAAATTTTAAAAGCCACCAATCATGCAGCCATCAGTAAATGAACTGAATTTCACCTCTGAAGTGCTTGCTCGCTCCCACCATGCCGCCGTTTTGGTGAATTTCGGCGCGCCTTGGTGCGGACTATGTAAAATTTTGCAGCCGTTGATCGACCAGTTTGGGCCGGCCTGGGATGGCCAGATGGAGTCCGTCTACATCAATGCCGATGAAAATCTGAAGCTCTGTAGTTCATACCGCATCCAGGCACTGCCGACGCTCTTGCTGGTTGTGGATGGGGAAGTAGTGCGCAAGTACGATCGGTTCCATGATCGGGAAGACCTCCGCCGCACCTTAGAGTCGATCGCCATTCCCAAGAAACGGGTATCTGCCTAGCTGGGACTTTTCTTTTGAGAAATTTTAAGAATAAAAACTAAATATTCCGATCCTCGGCGATGACCCTTGGGCAAGTTTATGATGGAGCGAGTGCTTTGGCTCTAAACTGAATGGTTTGGAGATGCTAGCATCTACTCAATTCTTTTGGAAAATTCATAAACGAGCTAATGGAATCACTTTACACATACGCATGGTTGATTCCGGTACTACCGCTACTGGGAGCCATGGTGGTTGGATTGGGGTTGATCTCTGTTAACAAATTTACTAACAGTTTGCGCCAGCTCACTGCGGTGCTGATCATTGCGGCGATCGGGGCGGCAGCGGTGGCTTCTGGAGCGCTGCTCTGGAGCCAAATCCAAGGACACCCTACCTACCTTCAGACCTTCGACTGGGCGGCAGCTGGGAATTTCCACATCACCATGGGCTACACGATCGACCATTTGACGGCTCTGATGCTAGTGATCGTCACCTCCGTGGCGTTGCTGGTGATGATCTACACCAATGGTTACATGGCCCACGACAAAAGCTATGTACGCTTCTACGCCTACCTCAGTCTATTTAGCTCTTCGATGCTGGGGTTGGTGATCAGTCCGAACTTAGTGCAGGTTTACATTTTTTGGGAGCTGGTGGGGATGTGTTCCTATCTGCTAATTGGCTTTTGGTTCGATCGACCGGCGGCGGCGGATGCTTGCCAGAAGGCTTTTGTGACCAACCGGGTTGGGGACTTTGGTCTGCTGTTGGGCATGTTGGGTCTTTATTGGGCCACCGGTAGCTTCGATTTTCAGGTGATGGGCGATCGGCTCCAGCAGCTCGTAGAATCTGGGGCGATCAGCAGCGGTCTGGCGATCCTGTTTGCGATTTTGGTGTTTATGGGGCCCGTGGCTAAATCGGCCCAAGCACCGCTTCATGTTTGGCTCCCGGATGCCATGGAGGGACCCACCCCGATTTCGGCCTTGATCCATGCGGCAACCATGGTGGCAGCGGGTGTGTTTTTGATCGCCCGGATGTACCCGGTGTTCGAGCATGTGCCAGCCGCGATGAATGTGATTGCTTGGACGGGGGCAGCGACGGCCTTTATTGGTGCGACGACGGCTATTACCCAGAATGATATTAAGAAGGGTTTGGCCTATTCCACCATGTCCCAGTTGGGTTACATGGTGATGGCTATGGGCGTGGGAGCCTACGGGGCTGGTTTGTTTCACCTGATGACCCATGCTTTCTTTAAGGCCATGTTGTTCTTGGGTTCCGGCTCGGTGATCCATGGCATGGAAGAAGTTGTCGGTCACAATCCGGCTCTAGCACAAGATATGCGATTGATGGGTGGTCTGCGCAAGTACATGCCAGTCACGGCTCTAACCTTCTTTATTGGTACCTTGGCAATTTGTGGCGTGCCACCTTTTGCTGGTTTTTGGTCGAAGGACGAAATCCTGAGCGAAGCTTTCCATGCCAATCCGGCTCTGTGGTTGGTGGGCTGGTTGACGGCGGGGATGACGGCTTTTTATATGTTCCGCATGTACTTCAGTACCTTCGAAGGGGAGTTTCGCGGCAAAGACCAGGGGATCAAGAATCAATTGTTGGGTCTGCCTAACTTTGGCCCCGGTGCCATGAATGTGCAGGAGCTAGCCCATGAAGATAGCAGCCACCATGAAGAACACCATGCGGACTATCCTCATGAATCTCCTTTGAGCATGACTTTTCCCCTCATGGTTTTGGCGGTTCCTTCCATGGCGATCGGTCTGGTGGGTACTCCTTTCCACAATTACTTCGGTGAGTTTATTCATGCACCGGGAGCAGTGGAACATGCTGCCGAGTTCGATCTGACGGAGTTCTTGGTCATGGGCGGTAGCTCCGTGGGCATCGGTCTGATCGGGATTAGCTTAGCGGTGCTGATGTACCTGCAAGGCAAGATTAATCCAAAGGACATTGTGGCCAAGATTCCGACTCTATACCAGTTTTCTCTGAACAAGTGGTACTTCGACAATATCTACAATCAGGTATTTGTGATCGGTCTGCGGCGGGTGGCGCGGCAGGTCATGGAAATTGACTATCGGGTGGTCGATGGGGCGGTGAATCTCACTGGCTTGGCGACGCTGCTCGGTGGTGAAGGTCTGAAGTACTTTGAAAATGGCCGGGCTCAGTTCTACGTTCTGATTTTCCTAGGAGCAGTGCTGGGTATGGTGGTAGTCTTTGGCGTTACCTAGTTTTGGACTTCAAGAAATTCTAGTCCGATTTTGCTAAGGCGGATCTGACTCCAGCGTCTCCATGCTCAGCGTGGGGACGTTTTATTTGGTGTTCCAGTGTCTTCCGGGAAAGGCGCGGCGCTGGAGTATCTGCTTGGCATTTTTCATGTATTATTATGGCTGAAATTCTTCATCAGTAGTACTGTTAACTGATGAATATCTTTCTCCTCGTTCATGAAGTGTTGCGTCAAGCAAATCGGAGCCTAGGATTCTATGTCATTCGGTATGTTCAAAAAGAACGTCAAGCGTTCTAGCGGTTTTGGGCTGAATTCCATTGGTACTAAGCTGTTTTTATTGGTAATGACGGCGGCAGCGATCGGTTTGGGTAGTTTGGGTACCTTATTTTATCAAGAGCTGAAATCTGTCAAGCTGCTCCAGCTAACTTCCGAGACGGATATCAAAGTGCGAGAGTTAGAAGCCGAACTTCACTCCAGTGAAAGCTTTCTACGCAGTTTGGTATCGGCTACTACTTTTGTATCCAATGGTGGTTCTAGGTCGCCGACATCTTACGAGCGACTCGTCCGGGAATTTTTTGGGGCTCGCCCCAAGCTGATTACGGGCTTTGGCATCATGCAAACACCCAAGGGGCTGGTGGAGCGGGACTGGTTTGGGCCATACGTGGAAGAATCTAGAGTACCGCGTGGCATCAAGATTCCGGAAAATAATGCCTTTGCTTTGGTCGATCTATGGGAAGTGGATCGGTATCCGCAGTTGCAATATTACCAAGATGCTGTCAATTCTCGGAAATATTTTTGGTCAGAGCCATACATTAATACAGCCTATCCGGTGCCGTTAATGACTTTTGCGGGGCCAGTGCTCGATCGGCAGGGGAATCTAGTAGCAGTGATGAATGGAGATATCAACATTAGAGATCTGAAGCAGGTCAAAGACAATGCCAGCCCCAACCGCTCTGGTTATTTTGTCTTGGCTACGAACCAAGGACATTTGCTCAGCTATTCTCCCGATCCGTCCAAGGCCACAAGTCTCCAGCATATTTCATCGATTCCCACTCTGAAATCTGTTTGGAATGAGGTGCAAAGCAAACTTCAGCAGGGCAGTGCTCAGGGATTTTTGGCATCCAATGATACTAGGAGTTATTGGGTGTTCCAAAAGGTACCCAGCACCCAATGGGTGATGATTCAAGCTGTTCCCTATGCTCAGGTGCTGATGCCAGCTTTGGTGGGGGCGATCGGGGCGACGCTCTTGGCGGGGGTGCTGATGGCTCTGGCTATCTGGTGGTCGATCCGGCAGCTCGATCGGAGGTTGCAGCCGATCTTGGATGTTTGCTATGAAACAATGAGTCCAGAAAATGCTCCAGCCAAGTCCCCGGATGAAATCAGTACTCTATCCACTGCTTTTTTTGGGATGGTAGAGCGGCAAACTGCTTTGATGCGGCAGTTACAGTTGGCTCACGATGAGTTACTTCAGTCACAGCGATTCAAGGATGATTTCTTGGCGATGATGAGCCACGAACTAAGAACCCCTCTCAATGCGATGCTGGGGATGAATGAGGGGCTGCAAGAGGAGATTTTTGGGAGCATTACCGATCGACAGCTCAATGCTTTGCAAACGATCGAGCGCAGTGGCTATCATTTGTTGGAACTCATTAATGATGTTCTGGATGTGGCTAAAATTGAATCGGGTCAGATCGAGCTAAAATGTGCTCCTACTCAGGTTGCTGCTCTCTATCAGGCTAGTTTGATGTTTGTTGTGCAGCCAGCTAAGGCCAAACAAATTACGATCGAGTCTAAGTTGCCCTGGGGCTTGCCAGATTTATTGGTGGAAGAACGACGCATTTGTCAGGTGCTGATTAACTTATTGAATAATGCGGTGAAGTTCACCCCCGAGCAGGGACATATTATTTTGGAAACCCGCTATTTACCTAGTGTTGATGGAGCTGATGGAACTCAATCATGGCTACAAATTTCTGTGACCGATACGGGGATCGGTATTGCCCCAGAAAACATTGCTAGGCTATTTCAGCCTTTTATTCAAGTTGATAGTGCTCTCAATCGCCAGTATGAGGGGATGGGATTGGGGCTGGCCTTGGTCAAGCGGATTGTGGAACTCCATGGTGGGCAGGTGCATCTGACTAGCGATGTGGGGAGCGGCAGTTGCTTTGCGATCGATTTACCCTGTGTGCGGGCTGGAGGCCATCATGAGTGAAGATTACTCTGCCGATTTGATCCAGGTCTTGACCATTCCAGAAGGGGTCAGGAGAAGGCCAGCTATGTATTTTGGCTCCGTTGGCTCCGCTGGGCTGGGTCAGTTTGTCTATGAATTGGTAGCTAATGTGATTGATTTATATCTGGTCGATCGGGCTACTTTTGTGCAGGTGGGAATTGCTGGCGGTACTATTTCGGTCAGTGATGATGGCCCTGGGTTACCCTTTGATGAACCGAGTGCGATCGAAGAGGGGATCAGCCGCGCGGAGCAGTATTTCACTTACCCTCATACCACTAGATCTCAAGATAATCATGCTCCCCATATTCACCTGATATCTATGGGTCTCGGCCTCAGTGTTTTAAATGCTGGTAGCAGTCAGGTGCATGTGCGGAGCTGGCGATCGGGAAAACTTTGGGAGCAACACTTTGCTAAGGGGAAAGCGCTTTGCCCCGCTCATATCCTAGAGCAGGGTGAGGGTCGAGGCACTCAGCTGCACTTCACTCCCGATCCAGAAATCTTTGGGGAATCACAGTTCGATTTACTATCGATTCGTAAAACTCTATTCGAGACATCGCATCTATTTAGTGGGTTGAGAATTGGCTTGCAGGAAGAATGGTTTCATGTTCCTAAAGAATGGGGATTGAAAATGCTCGGAGGGATGTTGCAAGGAGAACTGCTGTATTCCCAAGTAACAATATATGATCGGATGAAAAGCGTGGAAGGGTTTCATCTAGCTGTTCGCCACACGGATGTTTTTATTGAAGTAGCGATTATTGGCGAACAACAACCTCTGCCAAGACGAAGACCCAGAGAATTTACCGCATCCCATATGGCTTCATGGGTCAATGGAGCTAGAACCTGTGAACATGGTAGTCATGTGGCGGGACTAAAAGATGCCTTGCGCAGAGTCCATTGGCAGCCTGAACTCAGCTTGATTCATGTGGTGATGTACGATCCAGAATTCGCGGGGCCAACCCGGAATCAGCTAGATGCTCCGCACATTCGGAAAGCGGTGCGAGAGGCTTTGCGGTTACCCTTGCTTGAACATCGCAGCTAAGCTCATTGTATTGAGAGTGGCAATGGACGCTCGTCGGTGATTGGCGTCTCATCGATCGGGCGATGGCACACCTGTCTCCTCGATCGCATCCAAGCTATCATTAGGAATTCTGATCAGGGTAAGGAGCTGTTTATGAAACGGTGCTATGGAGCAGTTGGACTGGGCCTCATCGGTTGCTCGGTCAGCATTGTGGCCGTGCAGGCCCAGAGTACTGTAGCTTGGCAAGATGGTACGCTGGCCCATGGAAATCTGAACCGCCATTTTCGCTACTATGCTCCAGCTAACTTGCCTGCCAATGCGCCAGTGGTGGTTTTGTTCCACGGTGGAAGTCAGAGTATGCGCAAGCTGTTTGAGGAGCGGGCCGGGGGCAACAGGAGGAATCGGTCAAGAACTATGACAAAGCTCTTAAGTGTCAAAAAAAAGGTGACGCAAAGCATCAAAAGGACAATGCCTCAATCTGGGGTAAACGTGGTGTTGCTCTATTCAACCTGAATTTAGATGCTGAAGCAGTCAAAAGTTTTGAAAATGCCTTGAGATATGACCCGGATAATTGGTATTATCTTGCAATGTACGGGAGTGCGCTAACTCAGATCCAGCGATATGAGGAAGCCTTGAGTAGCCTGGGCAGAGCCCTTGAACATAATCCAGAATTTGCTCCGGCTTATTATGACAGAGCTTGTTGCTATGCCTTACAAGGCAATGTTGATAGAGCAATTGAAAACCTCGCTCGATCGCTTTGCCTCGGTACAGAGAAGCTTCGTGACCACGCAAAAACCGATAAGGACTTAGATTCGATTCGTTCCGACGATCGGGTTGAAGAATTGGTGCATGGTGTTAGATAACACACCCTTGGAATCGTCGAGGAAGTATTAATGTACTTAGTGGATCGATCGCCAGTGCAAGCATACAGTAAACTGAAAGCAACCCTCTTTCGCCCCGGTTAACCTATGCCCCGCTGGTTTAACACCGCTGGCCCTTGCCGCACCGATATTCACTACACCCTCTCCCCCGCACAGCGCCTGCCCAATTTGGAGCGACTGATCGCGCAGGAAAATTATTTTGTCATCCACGCCCCCCGCCAAATTGGCAAAACCACCGCCATGCTCTCCCTCGCCCAGCAGCTTACCGAGAGCGGCAAATACACCGCCGTCATGCTGTCTGTTGAAGTCGGCGCACCCTTTAGTCATGACATCGCTGGTGCCGAAGATGCCATTTTAGGTGCTTGGCGGCAAGCAATTGCCTATAGACTGCCGCCCGAACTACAACCACCGGCATGGCCAGAATCAAAACCAGGACAACGTATCAGTAATGCCCTCAGTCTGTGGGCACAAGCATCACCACGCCCATTGGTAATTTTAATTGATGAAATTGATGCCCTGCAAGACGAAGCTTTGATTTCGATTTTGCGTCAGCTTCGTGATAGCTATCCCAATCGACCTCAGGGCTTCCCTCAATCGGTAGGATTGATTGGCTTACGAGATGTTCGTGACTATAAGGTAGCGGCAGGAGGTAGCGAACGACTGAATACTGCTAGCCCCTTTAATATCAAAGTGCGCTCTCTCACAATGCGCAATTTCAATGCCGAAGAAGTCGAAGAACTCTATGCCCAACACACCGCAGATACCGGACAGGTGTTCACGCCAGAGGCTGTAGCTTTAGCCTACGAACTCACTCAAGGACAACCGTGGTTAGTGAATGCTTTAGCCAAAGAAATTGTTGAGGAATTGGTTACGGATGAATCGATCGCCATCACTGCCCAAGATATTGCGACGGCCAAGGAAATCCTGATTAAACGGCAAGACACCCATCTAGATAGTTTGGCCGAACGCCTACGCGAAAATCGGGTCAAGGCGATTATAGAACCAATATTAGCAGGACGAGAATTACCCGAATCATCCAATGACGATCGGCAATATTTAGTAGATTTAGGTTTACTCCGCCGCGATCCAGCAGGAGGATTAGTCATTGCTAATCCTATTTATCGAGAAGTGTTGCCAAGGGTTTTAGCTCAAGGGCCACAGGACAGTTTGCCAATTATTAGTCCAAGTTGGTTAACCAGTGAGGGGAAATTAGATACCTCCGCTTTACTAGATGCTTTTCTGGCCTTTTGGTTGCAACATGGGGAACCCTTGCTCAAAAGCGCCTCTTACCCAGAGATTGCGCCCCATTTGGTACTCATGGCATTCCTCCATCGGGTGATTAACGGTGGCGGTAGCTTGGAAAGGGAATATGCGATCGGGCGTGATCGTATGGATTTGTGCTTAACCTATGGGGAGGTTGTATTGGGCATAGAATTGAAGGTGTGGCGGACACGCAAGTCTGACCCGCTGACTAATGGCTTGGTGCAATTGGATGAATATTTAGCGCGGTTAAGACAGGATACGGGGTGGCTGGTGATCTTTGATCGACGTGACAATGCCTTGGAGTTGGTGGAACGGTTGACAACAGAGGTGCAAGTTAGCTCCACGGGACGCAGTATTACGGTGATCCGGGCTTGAGATGTTGTGAAGCTGTTGAGTTGAAATGAAATGCACTTTCAGCTATTGATTTAGGCTGATATTGTCTGAGGGATAGTGTCAGTGCTCTGCAAAGCTATTTGCTCTGGAGCTCCTTGAGCTGCTCCTTGGCCAGCTTGCTCCAATAGGTTTCACCAGTGGTAGCCCCGATCTCGATCGCCTTTTGGTAATCCTTAATCGCCCCGGCTTTGTCTCCCAGCTGAGCCTTCAGGTTACCGCGCCCCTCATAGCCAGCGGTTTCTTTGGGGTCTATTTTGAGGCATTGGTCGAGGTCGGCCATGGCGCGACTTTTGTTATCGACCCGTAACCAATACAAAGCTCTCTGATAGTAAGAAATCGCACTTTTCGGATCGATTTCGACCGACTTGTTGAAATCCGCTAGAGCGCCGGATTTATCGCCCGACTCGTACTTCACATTAGCGCGACTACTATAGTTGCTGCCATCTTTGGGATCGATTTCAATTGCTTTGTTATAGTCTGCGATCGCTCCCTTATAGTCCTTCTGATCCGAGCGGCTCATTGCCCGTCCTTGATAGGCAGTAAGATCCTGCGGCGCAACTGCAATGGCTTTGCTATAGTCCTCGATCGCGCCTTTGTGATTGCCCAGATCTTTCTTCAATGAAGCTCGGCTATTGTAGTTAGTCGCCACCTTCGGGGCAAATTCAATGGCCTTGCTATAGTCATCCATCGCTCCTTGGTTATCTTCGGTCTTACTGCGGGCCTCGCCCCTAGCTCGGTGATAATCTGCATTGCTGCTATCGCGCTCGATGGCCAGATTGTAATCTTCGATCGCCTCGCGGTAATTATTTAATTTAAAATGAGCCAAGCCTCGATAGTAATACGCATTACCATTGTTATTGTCGATCGCCATAGCTTGTTTGTAGTCATTTATCGCTCCATTAATATTATTGAGGTTGGACTTGGCATTGCCCCGTGCTAGGTAAGCTGGGTAGTATGAAGGACTATTTTTTAGGGCTAACTCCGCATCATTGAGCGCTCCTTGATAATCATAATCCTTGATTTTTTGCTCCGATTGGCGGATCAATTCTGCTGCAGTGCGATCGAACTCGCTGCCGACTGGGCTGCTTTTTTTGTTTTCGGTGGGCACTAGCATTGTGGCCCCTAAGGTAATACAGATGAGGGCAAAGATGCCGATCAACACCCTATTTAAAATATACCTGGATGGAGGAGGGACTGGGGCCGGCGTATCCTGCTTTACGGCAGCAGGTTGGGCTACGGTTTGGCGTTGGATGACCGATTGCAGCGGTACGGCTTTGGATTCTTGGAAAAAGCGGGCTGGCGATCGATAGCCGCTGAGATCGTTAGGAATGAATGATTTCAGTAAGTTTTTGACTTCCGCAGCCGATTGATAGCGATCGCGATAATCCTCTCGCACCATGCGATTTAGAATGGCAGCCAAGGGAGTGCCGACCGTTGCGAACTCTTTCCACTGTACCTGGTTGGACTTGGCTTCGATCGGTAAAAAGTAAGGATGTACGCCAGTTAGGGCTTGAATCGCGGTCATGCCCAGGGCATAGAGGTCGCTAGCTGGAACCGGACGGCCATACCACTGCTCGATCGGGGTGTAACCTTGGGTACCAATACCAGCAGTGCGCGAAGAGCTTTCGGGTAGGCTATCGGAGGAGCGAATATTTTTGACAATGCCGAAATCGATCAGCACTAGGTTGCCATCGGACTTGCGCCGCATGATGTTGTGGGGTTTGAGATCCCGATGGATAATCCCGGCTCCATGGATGTATTCCAGCACGCCTAGCATGTCCGTAAGAAAAATGACTGTGTCTTCCTCAGTCCAGCGATCTTTGGAACTAATGCTTTCGTCTAGAGAATTGCAGGCAATTTCATGGGCTAGATCGTGACCTTCAATGAAATCTTGTACCAAGAAAGGAATTTCTTGATCCTCAAAGTAGGCGTGCAGAGAGGGGATTTGGTTGTGGTGGTTGCCCAAATCCATCAGTACTTGGGCTTCTTTGTAGAAATACTCCTTAATACTAGTGGACATTTTCTCGGACAAGAGCTGCTTGACTACTCGCCGAGGCGCTGGCTTTACGGGTAGCTGAAGATCTTCGGCCAAGTAGGTCTTGCCAAAGCCACCTTGGCCCAATTCCGAGAGAATTCGGTAGCGCTGTACCAAGGTTCTCCCCACAATGTTGGGATTGGCCGGCGGCAGATTGGGGACGGGGGCAGGTGGTGGTGGAAAGAAAGGTCGTATTACTGCTTGCAGAAAGCTCTTCATCGGCCCGTTGGAATTTTGTCCCCCCATCTTATCCTATGGATTCCCCGGCGGAGGAGGGCCGACTGTCCAATTAATAACTGCGCCAATCTGCTGGTTTTGGGCTGTAAGCTGTTTCTCCGATGACGAGAGACTGGGGGACTTGCCATAATTGGCAACAAACTCATTGGACTAGTAGATAAGCGTGAGCGACTATTACCTGCAAATTGATCGACCCTATTGGCTGGCTTGGGCCCAAATTAAGGGTGTGGGGCCGCTCACGCTCCACCGCCTCCACGGGCATTTTGGCGACTTGGCTAGTGCTTGGTATGCCCGGCCAGGGGAGCTGATGGAGGTGGATGGTATCAAGGCGATCCTGAGCCAGCAGATCTGCGAACAGATCAAGTCGATCGAGCCAGAGGAGTTCATTGAGCAGCATTCGATCGATAATCCCTACTTCTGGACTCCGGCGGATCCGGAGTATCCCCAGCTCCTATTAGAAACTCCCGCTGCTCCGCCAGTGCTCTATTATCGGGGCCAAGTGGATGTGGCCGAAAATTTAGGCGAGCGCCGGACGATCGGGATAGTGGGCACCCGTGACCTGACTAGCTATGGCCGTAAGTGGACTCAAAAGATTAGCTTGGCATTGGCGGAACGGGGTTTTAGTATTATTTCCGGATTGGCCCAAGGGATCGATACGGAGGCTCACCACGGCTGCTTGGCTGTGGGTGGACGCACCGTAGCGGTGGTGGGGACCGGTTTGAATGTGGTGTATCCCTATCGCAACCAGGCTTTGGCGGAGAAGATTTGGGCGGAGGGCTTGATGGTCAGTGAATATCCGGCGGGGACTCAGCCCGATCGCGGACATTTTCCGGCACGCAACCGGATTATTGCTGGTCTGAGTCAGGCGGTGCTGGTGATGGAGGCACCGAAGCAATCGGGAGCGCTGATTACGGCCTATATGGCCAATGAGTTTAATAGGGATGTCTATGTGCTGCCCGGTGGCTTGGATAGTCCGCAGTCTATGGGCTGTTTGGGGTTGCTTGATCGGGGTGCCCAGCTAATTTTGGGTGTGGAGCAGTTGTTGACTTTGCTGGATGGCATGCCGCCAGCCCAGCCGGAGCCCACTCCAGTTGTCCCATTGCCGCTGTTGCCACCATATTTGACGCGCATCTTGACGGCGGTGGAATCCCAGCCCACAGAATTCGATATGATTCTCGCGAAGGTGAATCTGCCCAGTGCGGAAGTTTCCAGTGGTCTGTTGGAATTGGAGCTGGAAAGCTTGGTAACTCAGTTACCGGGCATGAAATATCAACGAGCTTAGGGAAAACCACGGAAAATACCATCGGTATCTGTGCTGTTGGCAAAGTCATCGAAATCCATGTTGGCGATCGACAGATTGTTTTCAATTCCCCATAGCTCTCTGGGGATAACTCTGATTGTTTTGCTGAGATCGGGCATTAGATCGACTGCCAAAATCGGTAGTTCTGGGTGACCGATGGTTTCTCGATCGACGATGAAGATGACTGCATGTTGGTGATTTGCTGGTAGTAAGGATAGGACTTCGATTGTGGTTTGATCGGCAAGCTTGCGTTCCTCGATTAATTCAATAAAGGCATGGAATTCGGCGGCGGGATCGTTAATGATACGCAGTATTTCTAGCCATTTTGCGTCATCATTAAAATCTGTTCTGACTAATGGTGTGCTGTTAGTAATGGGGAGGATGTAAGACATGATTTGTTTCCTATAGCTCCTAGGGCGCGGAGGGCATCGATAAACATTGTAAGATCTAGGACGATCGGTAGATTCTGTAGGAGCGGTGGCAGTGATGCTGAATGATGCAATTTGGTGGCAGCCTTGGGCTGTGGGGGCGATCGGCAATGCCCTGCTGCTCGGTGTAGCCTGGTTTTTGCCCAAGAAGTTGCTGACTCCCGCCGGTTATCTGAATGCTTGGCTGTTGGGCTGCATTCTCTGGGCTGGTTTGGGTTGGCAGGCCTATTTGGTGATGATGGCCTATTTTTTGGTGGGTTCGGCGGTGACCCGGATTGGGATGGCTGAGAAGGAAGCTGCGGGGATTGCGGAGAAGCGATCGGGTGCTCGGGGGCCGGAGAATGTTTGGGGGTCGGCAGCGACGGCGACAATCTGCACTTTGGTAGCCTATGGGCTGAAGCTGAGCGATCCGGCTAGCCCTTGGATTGGCTTGCTGGTGTTGGCCTATGTGGCCAGTATTGCCACGAAACTATCGGATACTAGTGCTAGCGAGGTGGGTAAGGCCTACGGACGCACAACTTACCTGATTACTACTTTGCAGCCAGTGCCCAGGGGCACCGAGGGGGCGGTGAGCTTGGAGGGGACGATCGCTGGGATCTTTGGTAGCTTGATTTTGGCGATTCTTGCTTGGTCTTTGGGTTTGATATCGCCTATGGGAATTGGTATTTGCTTGCTTGCTGCTTTTGTGGCAACCAATATCGAGAGTTTGATTGGGGCAACTTTGCAGATGAAGATTGATTGGTTGAGTAATGAGCTGGTGAATTTTATTAATACGGCGATCGGAGCAGTGGTGGCGATCGTCCTAAGTATTGCGCTGAAAGTAAATGGTATTAGTTGAGTCGATAAAATCCTTTCTCTGAAAGCGCCTTAGCTCTCTTTGTTATGATTTTACCGTGTTTGAACTATCTCTTGAGGACTTTGAGCAATAGCGGTTCAATCAGCATTTATCGATTTAGGACGTACTTCAAATATCAGTTGTGATCGATAAAAACAAACATCAAATTCTAGGAAGAAATTCATCCGACCTAGTAGTAATGGAACATCGTTAGACTGGCTCCAGGCGAATACCAAACGAGCCGGAGCAAAATTACTAATTTGTGCTGAAACCAATAAACCTCGAGCTTCTGTTGAGGCTAAATTTCCTGCCAGAGTCACTGCCATTGTCTGCTCTTCCCAAACAGCACCAAGCTGGAGACCTATGCGGTAGGGCATCACATTAACACTTGCACCTGTATCTAGTAATGCTGAAACTTCAATCGATGAGTCTCGATATGTAAGTGTCAGGGGCATTTGCGGTAGAGCATCAGGGACACCAAAGGTATCAAATCCCTCTAAAAAGTTAAACCTATGACTATCTTGCATGGTGCTATGACTGCTCTGATTCCAATAGCTGCGCTAATTTATGAGCTGCTTCATGGGAGTCGATCGGCGACCAAATTTTATAAGTTGCGCCCGATTCTAGGCTCGGCTCTTCTTGAGCTAACTCGGCAACCAAGAACTGCATGACCTTCAATTTATCGGCACGAGGTAAATTTCTGAGGGTGGGATATAGCTCTGTGACAGTCATAAGTATCTAGAGAGTTCAGGGCTTCTCTATTTTGCCACGATCTCGCTGCTTCGAACCAGTGCCTTGTAAGATTACTTGGCTCGTACCTTGGCGATCTCCCAATTTTGAGTGGTGGCGTTCCATACTAGCCAGTACCGGATGCGGAAAGGCTGGTTGCGGCCATTTTTCATGCGATATACGGTACTAGCGATCGCTTCAGCACTAACGGCTGTTTGATTGATCACTCGCACATTGTTCACTTCTACGGAGTCGATCGAATTCCACCAAGTTTCAAAGGAGTTATAGCCAGCGGGGTGGACTGTGCGATCGTCTCGGAGTTCTTGGGGTAACTTACTCCAGGCCGTTTTGTAGTCACGACTATTGATGCTGTTGTAATAAGAGGAAACAGTAATGGCTGGATCCACACTATTGGTGGGAGATGAGCTGGCCGTTGCCGGATTCGGACTAGCTGCAGGGGTTGGATAGCTAGAATTGGCTGGAGTTCTGGGCGGCTGAGCAGCGATCGAAGCACTGGGAGAAACCGCAGCATTTGGGGTGGTCGGCGCTGTGGGTGGTTTGGCCGTTGCCCCTGGCCGTGCAGTGGCTGTTGGTGCTTTGGTGGTTGCTGCTGGAGTTGAAGCCGCTGGGGAGTTTGGGGGCGGAGATGCAGAGGCTGTCTCTGTCGGAGCTGCGGATGCTGTGGCGGTGGCCGGGATGGGAGCGGGATTGTTGGCAAGGTTGCTGCTTTTGTTGGAATTGGAGTTGTTGAGGAACAGCGCGGTGGCTATGGTGCCCCCGACAATGGTGGCGGCGATCGTGCCACCAACTATTAATTTATTTTTGTTACTGGTAGGGCTAGCTGGGGATCCCGCTGGCTGAGCTGCATTACCCGGAGATACCGCATAGGTGGCCACATTGCTATTGCTAGCTGTCGGATGATTAACCACCGGAATGGTGGCCGTAACGGGAGCGCCCGTGAGCGCCGTGAGGAATTCGTTGGCGCTTTGGTAGCGATCGCGGTGATGGTAGCTAATGGCTTTGTTTAACACCTGTGCGAAGGAGGAACTCACTTGGGGGGCTTGGCTGCGCCAGAGGATTTCGGCGCTACTGGGGTCGCTGGGTAAATCGTTGGGATGTTGACCGGTGAGCAGATAAATAGCTGTCAAACCCAGGCTATAGAGATCACTGTTGTATACAGGTCGCCCGATCGACTGTTCGCTGGGCATGTAGCCGGGCGTGCCAATGACGATCGACTGGGTGGGTTGGCCTTGGGAATTCATGACGGTGCCCATGGCTTCGCGGACTGCGCCGAAATCGATCAGTACGGGCAGTTTGTCGCTATGGCGCAGAATAATATTGTCTGGCTTGATATCCCGATGGACGATCGAGCGACTGTGGATGTAAGAGAAAACCGGCAGAATGTCGATCAGAATCTGGCGCACCGCTGGCTCGGCCAGACGACCGTTGGATTTTAGGAGGGCACTGAGGGTTTGACCATCGATCCATTCTTGAACGAGGTAGAACTGCTGGTCTTTTTCGCTGTAAAAGTAAGCATAGAGCTGCGGAATCTGGCGACTGCCGCTGCTCATTGTTTCCAGAATCGCTGCCTCCCGTTGGAAGCGTTCTTGGATGAGCTGGGTGAGAGCTGGGTTATTTTCGGTGGGTCGCAGTTTTTTAACTACACAGCGCCGCCGGGAAGGCATCTGAATATCTTCAGCCAAAAAGGTTTCGCCAAAACCGCCGCTGCCCAAGGTCTGGATGATTTGGTATCGATCGTTCAGCAGTTGATTGGTCACAGCGTTTCTCCTCAGATTGTTCACTATCTTTCGGTGAAGATAATATCAATGAATAGCTAATTAATTTGCCCGGGCAACTACCGATCGATGGCGGGGACTATTGGCTACAATTTGTGGAGCCTGGAATCCGCAGTCTTGCAAAGCCCGATCGATCTCCAGTGTGAAATACTGATCCAGATAAGGCTCCGTACTCTTGAGCAGCGTCAGAATATAGGGCGGCATCTGGCCATAGATTTCCGAGGCCGGATTCATATCCATAATTCCAATATGGCCACCGGGCTTCAGAATCCGGCGGGCCTCCCGGAAAATTTCTCTAGTAGCTGCCTGGGGCAACTCATGGCAAACCAAAAATAGCGAAACCAAATCACAACTAGCCGCAGGCAAACCCGTATGCTCCGCCGCTGCATGCTGCCAATGAATCGAACTTTGGCCACCGCGATAATTGGCTACAGTCAAAAAATAGGGTGACAAATCCACCCCAGTTACCTGGGCCTGGGGATAGAACTCCTGCATCGCAAAAGTACTCATCCCCACACTACAGCCCAAGTCCACCACCGTCTCCGGCGCAGCGGGTAAAATCTCTTTCAGCACCTGATGATAACTCTGGCGCAACTGTTGATCGCCGGTTTGGCCGGTCTCCGCAAAAATCTTAGCATGTACGGAATAGGCGGCGACTTCTACTTCCATGGCCGGATGCCAGCCCATATTGCCCTCATTGTAGGCATGGAAAGAAGTCAGGTAATATGCTGGATATTCCACAGCCGGATTAGTCATCGTGGCTAAATCCTGTTCCCACTGGGGGGCAAACTCCAATCCGCTATTCCGTGAACGCAATTGCTTCACCTCATCCCGCCAAGCCACCCCGATCGACTCGGCCCGATCGATAATTAATTTCCGCGCTCGGTGCTTGGCAAAATCTGCCAAAGGTCGCACTGCCAGCATCCCATTGACGAGTTGAGTAATCAGGCGATTCAGCAAAACTGACACTGCGTGAACGGCAGGATTGACAACAGTATTCATAACTTAATAGAGGAGACACGGAATCTTCCCCATTGTTACAGATCTAGTGGATTTTTTTCTTCTGGGGGGGTAATTGCTGCCGCTTCCTCCTGCAACAGATAATAGGTGCCAGCGGCTACTCCCACTCCCAAAATTGCCGGAGTGGCCACGGAAGCTGCCAGACCCAAAACTCCGCCCATCAATCCTGCTGCTACTCCCCCAGCCATGCTGCCTACTAAGGTGCCCACCTGACCAGCATTCCGGACGTTTTGGCGCAGTTGGCGCTCATCCGTTGGTAAATATTCATCGTCGGCTAGGATTTGTGCCATTGCTAGATCGATCGCCAAGCCACTCACCAATCCACCAACTCCTACGGCTCCAGCACCCAGGCGCAACCCTTTCGCCATCAATCTGGTGGCCATTGCTCCCACGCTCGCCCCAGCCAAACCCGTGGCTGCCACCTGCATATTCCGAATCTGGGCGCTGTGGGGTTGACCGGTTTTGCACCAATGGGCGAAGTGTTCGCAGTTGTTGCCGAACATATTGTAGCCGTTCTCGCCCAGGCGGCTCTCGGCGCGAGCAACGACTATTTCGGCTGGATCGGATTTGCCGTATTCCTTCACATGGATGGTCTCACCCAAGAAATGCTCTAGGAAGACGCGAGTGACTGTGCTGTTGCGCAGTTTGCCCTGATAGTGAATGACGGTGCCATCGCCACAGTCGATGCCATGATGAACGAAGGGTACACCGTTGAAACTGCGGTAGAGATAAAGATGATCGCCTGCGGCCATGGTTATCCGAAAATTCTAAATAATTCATCGACAACTTTATTATGGCCAGAAGCTCGGCCAAAAGCGATGTGGATCCCACTCCAACTTCTGATACGGTTATAGCAATTCTTCGCTCACCACGACCACTCCATGCGCGTAGCTCTATTCACCGAGACTTTTTTGCCCAAAGTCGATGGCATTGTCACTCGTCTGCGCCATACGATCGATTACCTCCAGCGCCAAGGACATCAAGTATTAGTTTTTTGTCCCGATAGTGGCTTAAGAGAGCATTGTGGGGCTGAAGTTTGTGGGATTCCGGCGTTCCCTTTACCCCTGTATCCAGAAGTAAAGATGGCTTTGCCTCGACCCTCGATCGGTGCTGCTTTACAAAGGTTTCGGCCCGATCTGATTCATGTGGTGAATCCAGCTATTTTGGGATTGGGCGGAATCTTTTTTGCCAAAACCATGGGTCTGCCATTGGTCGCTTCTTATCACACCCATTTGCCTAAATATTTACCCCACTATAAACTTGCTCATTTGGAAGGACTGTTGTGGTTTTTGTTGCGATCGGGTCATAACCAAGCTGCGCTGAATCTTTGTACTTCTTCGGTGATGGTGGAAGAATTAACGGCCCATGGGATCCAACGCACCGATCTCTGGCAGCGGGGAGTGGATACGGAAACTTTTCATCCACGGGAGGCCAATCCGGCAATGCGCGATCGGCTGACCCAAGGTCATCCGGAGGCTCCACTGTTAATCTATGTGGGGAGGTTGGGGGCAGAGAAGGATATTGAACGGATTAAGCCGATATTGACGGCGGTGCCGGGGGCGCGGTTGGCGATCGTGGGGGATGGGCCTCATCGAGAGGCTTTGCAGGTGACTTTTGCGGATACGCTGACGAATTTTGTGGGTTATTTGGCCGGTCGGGAATTGGCTAGTGCCTATGGCGTGGCCGATGTTTTTGTGTTTCCTTCGCGCAGTGAGACGCTGGGTTTGGTGTTGCTGGAGGCAATGGCGGCGGGTTGTCCGGTGGTGGCGGCAAAGGCCGGGGGGATTCCGGATATTGTGACCGATGGTGTGAATGGTTATCTTTTCGATCCTGTGGATGAGACCGATGCGATCGCTGTGACTCAGAAGTTGTTGGGGGATGCTCGGGGACGTTTAGCTATGGGGGCGCGGGCGCGATCGGAGGCGGAGCGATGGAGTTGGGGAGCGGCGACGGAGCAGTTGGTGGATTACTATCGGGGTGTGGTCGAGCGGGGGATGCACAAAAAAAAGACGGCCTGGTAGTCAGACTGTCCTTTTATAAGTAACCTGTTGGAGCGAAATACAATGAATCGTAGTATTTCAGTGCTTGTTCTTGGCCATAAGGCTCCACTAGTCTAGTAGCAGGCAAAAGCTTGCGATGACTAACCGTCATGACCGCGAATGCAACTGGATACTAGAGGCTGGTGATGAAACCAACGATGCCGTGGCCGCTAATTACTTCCATAGCGAGCAAGGAAACAAACCCAATCATGGCCAATCGACCGTTGATCTTTTCTGCGTAGTCAGTCCAGCCTGCTTGTGCACCCTCTGTTACATACATCTTGGGCTCTAGAGCAAATACGTTTTCTCTGCCGTCACTGTCGGTAAATGATTTGGATCTCATGGCTTTATTGGGATGAAGGTTTGTTACGTTTCTGTTACAAACCAATGTAACAAGTTCTTTACAAAAAAGCAAGAGTTACTCTCGATATTTTTTTCTTGGGTTGCAGGAAATTGACTGCACTCCTATTTAGCTAAGGCTTTGCGGTTTTGATCCTGCTCGATCTGGATGGTTGAGGGTTGGCGTTTTTGCCAAGCCGTCGGTGCTAGAGAACCTGACGTCCTCCTTGCACCCCTCCTGTCGAGGGTCGATATTGCATTGTAGAGAGGACAGAGTACGTTCAAGGAAACCTAATCAATGGGTTGGCGTTATAATATGCCCTGGGCTTTTCTGGCTCGGTAATGAAGATACGGGCTGTGGCCCAGGTTGACAACCAACGGTGATGACTATGAGTACTGAGGCAACTTCTGGAGATTATGAGAAGGGGAGATTGGCTCTGGAGGGCGGTAATTACCGGCAAGCGATCTATTTATTAGAAGCGGCCCTGGGGTCACTGGAGCCACGATCGGCTTTGGGCGGTGAGGTGCAAATTTGGTTGGTGACGGCCTATCAGGCTGGGGGGATGTTGGCGGAGGCGATCGACCTTTGTGCTAAGCTGACCCGCCATCCCCAAATTGCAGTCCGTCAGGAGAGTAAGCGGGTTCTATATATTTTGCAGGCTCCGGATTTAAAGCGTCGGGAGGAATGGGTAACGAAGATTCCGGATTTGCAAGATTTGGAAGAGAATGTGAAGGGCGATCGAGTGGCCTCTCGCAAACAAGCTCGATCGATTCCAGTGCGCAAATTGCCATCCCCGCCGCCGATCGATCCCAAAGACATCAATACTAAAGATAATGGGTTCTTAGGTATTCTGCTGTTTGTATCCTGCGCTGGAATTGTCGGGTTGCTCTGGGCTGCCCTGACCTGACCTGATTGGCGATCGTTGGAACCATGTTTCCTGAAAATACTGCCAGTATTTTCAAGACATTATTGGGCTATCGCATATAATTGATGTTAGTCTGAGACACTTTTTGCCCCATGCAACTTAAAACTAGCGCCTTCCAGCTCTCGATCGTCTGGATCACAGCCTCCCTGCTCACGGCCTGTAGTGGCCCCACCGCCAACTGCGATGACCCTACGACTGCCGGTACCGAATATTGCGGCAGTGTGGCTAGCGATGCTACTGGTCAAACTGGTACCAGTGGTACTAGCACCTATCATGGCGGCAGCACCATTATTTATTACCGCTCCTCCGGCAGCAGCTACTACCGTAGCAATCCTGCCCGCACCAGCGTCATTCGGAGTGGTGCTAGTAGCGGTCGGAGTGGTTTTGGCTCTACTGGTGCCGGTCGTTCCAGTGCTGGTTAACTATGGCCGCAGATATTTTTAATTCCCCCGATCGGGATGCCTTTTTTCGGTCGATCGAGTTTCCTTGGTATAACCTGCCCCCCAGCAGCGATCCCACCGGTCAGCCCCAGCCCTATGGCCTCTATCACTGTCAGCCCGTCGCTCCTCAAACTATCCAAGACCTGCGCCATGCCTCCGAAGCAGTGGGAGTGGTACTGCTGGAAGCTTGGGACGTTGTGCGTCAGCTCGATGATGAAGATCTAGACTACTACGGCTTTCCGGAGGAAACTTGGCAAGTCATTCGGGCTGATCAGCATGCTCCTTGGTGTATGCGGCTGGATTGGTGTTGGAACGATCGCACCAAGACCTATAAGGTCGTGGAAGTCAATTCCCAAACTCCCAGCTTTTGGTACGAACCGACGATCGGCAATGGTCAAGCTGCCAGTCACTTTGGCTTGCAACCATTAGATGCAGAGCCAGAAAAATTACTGCGCAGTAGCATCCAAGTGCAACTCCAGAGAGCGGCGACCAAGCTGGGTAAACCCTTGCCCCAATGCCGCATTGGCTTCACGGCGCTGAACAACCCCGAAGACCTCAATACCATGGCTTGGCTGAGCCATTATGTGCCCGACGGTCAGGTCTTTCCCCTAGAGAATTTGCTGCTAGATAATGGTCGCCATCTGTATGATCGGGAGCGGCGACAACCGATCGATATTCTCTTTCTCTGGTATCCCTTGGAATGGTTGATTCTAGATAGAGATAGTGAAGGCGAATATCTGTGGCCGGAGGTAGAGCGGTTGATTTTGAATAATAAATTGGCGATCGTCAACTTTGGCTCCGCCTTTGCCCTGCAATCCAAAGGGGTTTTTGCCCTGATCCAAGAACTGGCGAGTCTCCCCAGGAGAGGCTACGCCAACGGTCACCTCAGCCCAGCCGCGGCGGCAACAGTCAAGCAGTACTTTCCCAAAACCGTTTTGGACGAAGCGGAAATTGGCGATAGTTATTTTGCCAAACCGATCTTTGGTCGTCAAGGTGAGGGAGCGGTGGCGATCATTGATGGGGAAGAGGCTTTCAGTGGTAGCATGGCTGATCCTTTCTATACGGAGCAGCCTTATATTTATCAGGAACTCTTGGACTTTCCGACGATGTCTTTGGCTGGCCAGGAAATGACCGAGCTGTGGGGAGTCTGGCTCTACAACGATGGCAGTGATCGATTGGTGGCCGATGCTCTGGGCAAACGGTTATCTAAAAGCAAAGTGACCGACGATGGGGCCTATTGGTGTCCGATTGGGCTGCTATGATAGGTCTCGCCCGCATTCCCTTGTAGATAGGATATGGAACTAGAATTTGTCCCCGTTGAAGATTTTTACTTTGCCTTGACCTTAGCCGTGCGTACCCTCGAAGAGGTGGATCAGCCTCAGTTGGTGGCAAATATGAGAGCCAAGCTAACTGAGAAATTTGGTCAGCCCTCCACCGTTGCTGCTGCCAGCCAGAACAATTACAACTATGTTTTTCGGGTGCATGGATTGCCCGAAACGCCAGAGCTGGTTGTCTCGATCGCCGATTGGCAAAATCGGCTGCGGTTGGGTAGCGACTATGGCTGGGCCTTGGATGCGGATCGGAAGCCGATCAAAACTGCCCAACATGTTGATCGGGATGCTTTTAACCAGCGCTTGCAAAGCCATCTGGAAACTTGGCTGGGTGTACCGATGCATTCTTAGCCACAAAAAATCTGGTGTCTATCCCTAGACACCAGCAATTAACTTGGATTGAATAAATGGAGGATTACTGACTTACTTCGGCGAATTTTTCTTTCAGAGCGGCCAGCTGGTCTGCCCAGCGCGGATCCGGCTGAAAGCCAGCATCGTCTTTGTATGTGGTAGTAGCCGCTGCATTGCCACCCTTCCGCCGCTCACCACCACCTTTCTTAGCGCCGCCGCCGCCGCCGCCACTAGCACGCCGTTCGCCACCGGTGTTCGGACGCTCCCGATTGCTAGCAGCTGGGCGAGGGGTAGCAGTCTGATTTTCTTCTTCTTCGGACTTGGGTAAAGCCTTTTCTAGTTTGATGGCCAGTTCTTGGAACATGGCCCCGTTGTATTTTTCAATGATCGCATCGGCTTGGGATTCATCTTCCACTGTCAGAAATCCGAAACCTCGGCATTTGCCGGTTTTACGATCCTTAATTACCTTGGCAGAGACCGCTTCTCCAGCTTCCTCAAATACCGCCTGTAGATCTTGGCGTTCGACATCGGATTTGGGCAAATTGCCAATATAAAGGCGGATGGACATGGGATCTCTCCAAGCTAGTATAGAAATTGAATAATGAATAGCCAGTAATCGCTTCCCACCCCAGCACAGAGATCGCCAAGAATGGTAAGCACGCAATCCAACTTTACCACGTCGGTTGTTTTGCTGCCATCATTTTGTCGATTCCGATCGACCCTTAGAAGGGAATTTCAAAGTCGCTCTCTTCGATAGCTCTGCTCGCGCTTTCAGCGAACGGCTCTGGCACGATCGCTGCCTTCCGCGCTTTGGCTGGAGCTGGTTCGCTGGCTGGTGTTGGTGTCATTGGCGTAGCTGCTTTCGGTTCGTTGCTGCCTGCTGCTAGGGTTGCACTGCTAGCAAACATATCGCTGCCATCCACCGCATGAATGCGAGAGGCGATCAGCTGGACTCGCTTTTCTTTATAGCCTTCGGGTTTGTCGATCGTATTCATTTCCAATCGCCCTTCGATGACTACTCGATCGCCTTGGTGATATTTTTCTTTGATTTCTCGGGCTAGATTGTTCCAGCCCACCACTTTGATCAGAGCTGGGGGATTTTCTGGTTTGCCGTTAACAAACTGCACAAACATTTCAGCAATTTCCATTTGATTGTCTGGAGTGGAGCGCAGCTCTGGGTTTTGGGCGATTTCCGCCATTAATATACAGCTATTCATAGGTCTTTAAGTTAGAAATCGAAAATGTTGGCAATCTTAAGTACTATTGTACGCTATTCTGAATGATTCGGTAAATCTAGGCAACTAATTCTCAGTTTACACTGCTGGGCAACGCCTCCAACAGTTCTGGTTCATCCATCGCCACCAATTCTAGAGCCGCTGCCATCATTACTTCCCGGATCTCTGCCAGATCCGATCGATGCTCTAGATAGGTAGCGAGGGCGGCGATCGGGCTATGGGGACTAGCCCCTAGCTCGGGCAAGCGGGGCTGGCTGAGTTGGCTGACTAGCTCCGCCTGGATCGTGTAACTATGGGCCACCTGGAGTAGTTCATGAAGCTGGGTCGTATTCATGAGTTCGGCCTGGGCTGGTGCAATGCGGTAAATCAAGCGCACCACCATCTCGGCGATCTCTTTTTTCTCGATCGCCTGCACCACCATTGTTTGGGGATCCTCCGCTGTGGTGGCATCGATCGCAATTGTCCGAAAGGGTCGCACTGGCAGCGGACAAAATTCCCACTCCACCTGCCGGGGACTGGTTAATGGATCGATGGAAATCAGCACATAGCCTTTTTCTTCTTTTTCTTCGCTGAAATCTACTCGATCGATGCTGCCCGGATATACCACTGGTGGATTGTTGGCTTTATTGAGGTTTTGGTGGCGATGGACATGGCCCAAGGCCACATAGTCAAAACAATCTCTGGTCAGCAAGCCCAACGGCACCGTAAAACCACGCCCCACGGCTAGGAGTTTTTCGGCTCCGAGCTTGGCATTGTCCACCATCAAATGCCCCAACAAAATTGTTGGTAACTGGGCATCTAATTGGCGAATCTCTCCTTCCAAGGCCGGTTCCAGGCGGCTGATCAGTAGCTCGTTCAACTCCGGGAGCGAGAGCTTTTCCGATTCGGGCCGGGTAAGCAAGGCCGATCGATTGATCCAGGGCATGGTCAAAATCTGTAATTCGCCGCTGGTGGTCTGAATTCGATGGGTGGCCAGTCGATCGCCCACCACTACTCCCGGTACTCCTAAGGTGCGGTAAATAGACAAACTGGCTCCGCCCTGACCTTGGGCGTGCTGGTCGTGGTTGCCTACCAGCAAAATCAGCGGAATCTGCCGGTCTACCAAGCGCTGAAACTGGGCAGCAAATACTTCTTGGATATAGGGGGCTGGCGTGGCATCGGGAAAGGCATCGCCACCAAACATCACCAAATCCACTGGCTCCGCAATGGCTCGATCGATGCATAGGGACAAGGATTTCACGAAATCTTGTAACCTGCTATTGGTACCGGTCTCGGGATCCAATCTGCCATGGGAAAAGCCGCTGCCCATGTGAATATCGGAGAGATGCAAAACTTTCATGGCGCTCTGGAGATCGATAAGTACTATCATACTATCAATCGGCATGGGGAGCAAGGAATTCTGTGAATGCAGTGGAATCCCCCCTAACCCGCCTTTATGAAAGGGGGGGGCATGATCTGGAGTCAAAGTCCCTAGTATGGGGGATTCTATATGTTGTGGATTGTTGCAATCGCTTTCCTCCGCTGCAAGGTTACCGCTATCCTCACGGAGGGCTTTGTAAGCCTCCTCCTTTTGACTCCCGATATTTTTCCGATCGCACTTTCAAACCATGAAACCCCAGAAAAAAATTGGCATCTTGACTAGTGGCGGCGACTGCGCCGGTCTGAATGCTGCCATCCGCGCGGTGGCTCACCGGGCGATCGATACTTATGGTTGGCAAGTGCTGGGCATTTGTCGGGCCACCCAAGGCTTGATGGAAAGGCCGATCGCCAGTTTGGAACTCACGATTCCGATGGTCGATCGGCTGTTGGTGATGGGTGGCACGATCTTAGGCACTACTAACAAGGGCGATCCCTTTGCCTTTCCGATGGAAAACGGTGAACTGCTCGATCGCTCCCAGGACATTATTGATGGCTATCACGACCTAGGCTTGTCGGCCCTCGTCGGGATTGGTGGTGATGGCAGTTTGGCTATTCTGCGGCGCTTGGCCCAGCAGGGTGGGATGAACTTCGTGGCCATTCCTAAAACCATCGACAACGATGTGGGCATCACCGAAAGATCGATCGGCTTTGATACCGCCGTAAATATTGCCACCGAAGCTCTCGATCGCCTGCATTTTACTGCTGCCAGTCATTCGCGGGTGATGGTGCTAGAAGTCATGGGTCGCGATGCCGGACATATTGCGATCAGTGCGGGCATTGCTGGCGGAGCCGATGTGATTCTGATTCCGGAGATTCCCTACACGATCGACAATCTCTGCAAACAGCTAGAAATCCGCCAATCCCAAGGCAAAAACTATTCGATCATCATCGTCTCCGAAGCGGTCAAGACCGAGTGCGGGGAAATCGTCCAGGTGGATACCAACCGCTATGGTGGCATTGGTCACTACCTGGCCACCAAAATTTCCACAGCTATTGGTGCCGAAACCCGCGTCACCTCCCTCGGCCATACCCAACGCGGTGGCAGTCCCTCGCCGCTCGATCGGCTAGTAGCTTCGGCTTTCGGTGTGGCTGCGGTGGATCTGATTGCGGAGGATAAGTATGACCAAATGGTGGCTTGGCAACGGCGGGAAGTAATTTCGGTGCCGATCGATGTGGCTATTTCCCAATACTGCGCTGTGAATCCGGCGAGTACCTTGGTAAAAACAGCTCGTGGCCTAGGAATTTACTTGGGGAATTAGTTGCCATAGGATTTCTCATCCAAGATCACGCGGAGAGCTTCGCATGCGTCTAGTAATGGCAATGAAAATTCTCGAGGGGTTGAGGTGAAGATCGACTCTCTTCAAGAAACAGGGTGATTGTAGTGTGACTGTGATAGATCCCACATTCCGCTCTCCTTTTTGGTCATTAAAGAATTATAATAGTACTACCCAAATCTCAGAAAAGGAGAGCGGAATGTGGGATGTAAACATGGACGGCGTTTTAGTCGATTTCGATTTAGGCACCACCCAACTCGTTGGCGGAGCCTCTCCAAAGGAGAATCGCCGCACCGCCAAAAAATACGCAGGCCGACTCGACCAAGTCCCCGCCATCTAGACCTCCGAGGTACTCCCGCCAGAGTGCGACAGCACTTGGCGGTGTTGGCGGAAGCCTGCCGTAGGCATTGGGGGATAGGAGCGCGAGAAGACGATTGCAGCTTGCAGCGATTTTGTAAGCGCAGCGCCAAATAGCGGAAAGCTGCATGAGGAGTTGAGCAAAAATGCAGTA
>JANMHS010000022.1:0-180722 GCA_031375385.1 Synechococcales cyanobacterium OTE_70_metabat_200
AATGGCGTTATCCAACGCTTTCTTTCTCCTTTGTCGGATTTGCAACATCGTATTTTGCAGTTACTGGGCCACTCTGATACAGTCTATCTTGCTCTCACCGGGTAATTCTTCAATCTCCTTATATTTTGCGCGAACCATGAGATAACACTTTCAATTAAATACAACTAATCTATTCGTTTTTCTGCTCAGGAAATATTATATCCTCATAGATCTGTTCGATCTGGCAGATCAGGGGCTCTTCCGAGCTTTTGGTGATCAGGAAAAAGCGATAGACTACTATAGAAGATATTCTACCGTGACATGAGCCTACAATTCCTCCAATGCCTGCTTCCTGGTGCCAACCTACTTCGTTTAGAGCGCTATGAAATCGATGCTGAGAACCAGCAACTGACTTTGAGCGTATCCTCAACCCAAACACTAGCCCAATGCCCACTGTGCTTCAATTCCACTGCACGTATCCATAGCCATTATGAACGAACGTTGGTGGATCTGCCCTGTGTGAGCTTCAGAATGACCTTGGTGATGCAAGTTTATAAGTTCTTTTGTGATAACTCAGAATGTATTCGTCGCATCTTTACAGAGCGTATTGCCGAAGTTGTATCTCCTTGGGCAAGAAAGACAGCTAGATTCGTTCAGAAGATACAGACTATTGGATTAGCATTAGGTGGCGCAGCGGGTGCTCGCCTATCTCATCAATTTGGTGCTTTGATTTGCGGAAGTACCATCTTGAATCATCTCAAAAAGCTCTCACTGCCAGAGTTTGAGGTACCAAGAATTCTAGGAGTGGATGATTTTGCTTTTCGGAAGGGTCATAACTATGGAACAATCCTGGTTGATTTAGAGCGAAATAAACCTATTGCCTTGCTGCCAGACCGTAAAGCAGAGACTTTGGCCGAATGGCTAATCCAACATCCTGGAGTGGAAGTACTGTCACGAGATCGCTCTAAGGCTTACCGAAGTGGGATGACACAAGGAGCACCAGAAGCCATACAAGTAGCTGACAGGTTTCATCTGGTGAAAAACTTAGGAGAGACCTTGGAAAAAGTTCTGGGAAATTATGATGCTGAACTGAAAGCAATTGAGCAAAAGCAGCGTCAGGCTTTAGCTTCAACGGAGATGGTTGTCGTAACTGCTAAGTCAACAGCAACAGCCAACGCTCAAGCTCAAACACAGGCAAATCATCAAAAGCGAGTTCAGCAACAGCAGGAGATCAAGAAACTGACTGAACAAGAGTGGTCACAGATCGCTATTGCTCAGACGATCGGAGTCAGCGTTAAAACTGTACAACGTTACCTCAGCTTACCTGACTTGCCAGAAACACCTTCTCGAAGAAGTTCGTTAGGGCAAAGCTCACTGGAGCCTTACAAACAAATAATTTTAGAATGGTGGAATGCAGATATCAGAAGGCCAAAAGTGCTGATGGCCTTGTTGCAACAGAAAGGATACACTGGCAGTGATCGCACATTGACCCGTTACCTAAGTTCTCTGCGTGAGGCTCAAGGTCTTCCACCCACAAGGGTGCAGCCAGTCAAAGGCTTGCCTCAAGTGATTGATCCTCAAGCCCCTCCTTTAACTGCAAATAAAGCTGCCTATTTGATTTTGAAACGGGCTGAAAATCGAGATACTGAGGACTTAGAAGTACTTGAAAAGCTGGTTTCACAGCATCCAAGCTTAGCAATGGCGGTTGATTTAGCAGATGAGTTTTTACAACTACTACGACAGCAAAAAGCGGAATTATTTGATAATTGGTTAATCAAAGCTCTTAGTAGCACTCTGAAACCATTTCAGACGTTTGCAGCAGGTCTTTTTGATGACTACTCTGCGGTCAAGGCCAGTATGATGTTAGACGTGAGTAATGGCCCAGTCGAGGGTTTAAATAATCGACTGAAAATGGTGAAGCGTCAGATGTATGGACGAGCTGGACTAGAATTACTCAGCAAACGCTTTATCCTTGCTCAGTAAATCATTTTCAAACCGTAAGGATTTAGATCAGATAAGATCCTAATTAGGCAAGGATTGCAGGGTCTTACAGTTTTCATGGCTGTAAAGCCATGCCCTTAAAGGTTTTGCTGTCTTTGTTGAAAGCCTGAATCTCCAGACAAGAGTTGTAGATCTTCTATCCTATTATCAGATCACCAAAAGCTCGGAAGAACCCAAGTTAGTTGTCGTCCAATGCCGCATAGTCGATCGAGGACGTACCCACGTGGCAATGGTGCGGCTAGAAGTCAGAGCCCACAAGTTATCGTGAGTGGTGTTTCTTGTGTCTCAGTCGTCTTTCAGCTTTTTACCTACCATTGCACAAGCAGGACAATAGCCAATAAATCCGGTCACAATGCTAATCAGGGCACTGACCGGCCAAGTTAATTATCGTCCAACAGCATACTGCGCCTTGACCTTGATCATGGCTCAGTTTAGAGCATTGGAAACAGTTGTGGGCGACTTTCTTCGGCATGATGAGGGATTCTGCGTTGCCTCCTGGAATGAGTGAATTTATTGCATTTGTGGAAAATGCTGTGGGTCAAAATCGACAGATTGACTCTGGTTTTACTGGGCAAATTTTCTCAGTTATTTTATTGCTACTGAGATTGAGATATGTCAAATTAGTCAGAGATGCTAATAGCTTTATATCACTTGTTTGATTAATACTGAGATTGAGGCTGGTCAAATTAGTCAGAGATGCCAATGCCTTTATATCACTGATTTCATTGACACTGAGATCGAGGACACTCAAATTAGTCAGAGATGCCAATGTCTTTATATCACTGATTTCATTTCTAGTGAGAACAAGTTCGGTCAAATTAGTCAAAGATGCTAATGGCTTTACATCACTTATTCCATTGTAACCAAGATAGAGGTCGATCAAATTAGTCAGAGATGCCAATGGCTTTATATCACTTATTCTATTTTCATTGAGATATAGTTTCTTCAAATTAGTCAGAAATGCCAATGGCTTTATATCACTTATTTTATTGGCGCCGAGACCGAGGCCAGTCAAATTAGTCAAAGATGCCAATGGCTTTATATCAATAATTTCATTTCTAGTGAGACCGAGGATGCCCAAATCAGTCAAAGATGCCAATGGCTTTATATCACTGATTTTATTGCTAGTGAGATAGAGAATGCCTAAATTAATCAGACTAGCTAATGGCTTTATATCGCTGATTTCATTGCTACCGAGATCGAGGAAAATCAAATTAGTCAGATTAACCAATGGCTTTATATCAATGATTTTATTGACATTGAGATCGAGGACACTCAAATTAGTCAGACTAGCTAATGGCTTTATATCACTTATTTTATTGTTGCTGAGATTGAGGACACTCAAATTAGTCAGACTAGTCAATGGTTTTATATCACTGATTTTATTGGCACTGAGATTGAGGCTGGTCAAATTACTTAGACTAGCTAATGGATTTATATCACTGATTTTATTGGCACTGAGATTGAGGCTGGTCAAATTACCTAGACTAGCTAATGGATTTATATCGCTGATTTTATTGTCGCCGAGATTGAGGTTGGTCAAATTAGTCAGACTAGCTAATGGCTTTATATCGCTTATTGTATTGACACCGAGATTGAGGCTAGTCAATTGCAATAGTTTTGAGTTTGCTGTCTGACAATTGTTAGTCCCAGCTTTTTTTAAGAGTAAGTCGATCGTCTTTCTGGTTTCAACCGATACTGACAATTTGTTCTGACACCATTCAGTAAAGCTTTTAGTCTTAACTGGCTGTCCTTGTACTGCAATTACTGGTAAGACAGATGCGAAAGATATTATTATCAGGAGGGCGGAATTTCTTTTTGCTAGTGACATATATTTGTTAGGATTTATTTTCAATCATTGGGTAGCTCAAGGCTTAACCAGCGCAGAGATTGGTGCGGCTCTGTGGATTACCGAAAACACTGTCAAGCAAGCGTTGAAGCAAATGTATCGCAAGTTGAAAGTTTCGTCTCATGCTGAGATGGTAGCTCAGATGACTGTCTGCTTACGTGGCCTGCCACCAAGGCTACCATTTTTTCGAGAAGCCTGCGCTTTTGCCTCGGATTTTGACTTGCCACCTTGGCGACCCAGCTCGGCCATCCAAGCCTTAGTCCCAAATAAGCCAGCGACTATTTGAGGGACTCCTAAGTCCACATCCAAGACTTCCCAGTGTAGTCCATATCCCGATGGAGTGATTTCCACCTGGATTAGCTGTTCTACAGTAGCATCTTGCAAACCTTGTAGCTTTTCATAGGGAACCCCAATCGTTAAGTCATTGTTTAGTTCCACAAATACTTTTTTGCTGGATTTGTCATACCAAGCAGCGATCGCTCTCGGCTCATTAGTACTCATAGTCCTACCGCACTCTCTGGCCCGTTGGCGAAGCCTCTCGGAGAGATAATCGATCTCTGCCTGTAGCTCAATATTTGTATTATCAACTGCCATGAATCTCACTCCATTTAATCAAAAGCTCTGATTGGTTTTCGCAGACTAGGTTTAGTGCTTTCGCTACATCCTTGTCACTAATATCCCCTTCAACAGTTATCAAATAAGGTTTCTCAGACAAATCCTTATTCCCCAAGGGGTCAATAACGACCCTGAATCCGTCTCTTTTAACAATTATTGGCATAAACTAACAGCCCTACTTACTAAAATAATCCAACGTTTGGGTTTTGTCCAACACGCTTGTTTCTCACCTCGATGAGGGTCTCGCGATCGGCAAAGGTCACGCCGATGAAAGCAATTTCAAGGGAAGTCAAAGGCCTCATTGGCGAAGCCTTGTTGAAGACAGCGCGGAACCCGATTTACTTGACGAACAGCAGCACTTTTGATTGCACTGCATACATAGCAGCATGATGCCATCGGCGCAATGCACCTTAGCGTCTTTGAAGTCTGGATCGAAATGCTCGTAGTCATAGAGGGCGAGACCACACCGAACGCACCCAAAGCTGCATCGCTGTCGAACTCCTCGTCGAATAGCGGCGGGGATGGTTCTTGTGAGCCTGTGTGCGTTGCGATCAACCAACTATGGCGCCTAACGTTCCTGCTGAGCGGCTGCAAGCAATCTTCTCAACAGTCAGCTCTAGCAGGGCTGTTATACCTATCTATTTCATTCAGATGCCCAGCTTATGGAAAAATACTTTATTTCGCATATCCGCATCCTTTAATAATTTATCCCAGCTCAAGATTTCCAAATATAAATTTATTTTGTCACGCCGCCCAAACCAACCCATTCTATCAGGCATCGGTTTAAAGTCCTTATAATCCTCTAGCCATTCTTCAACTTTTGATGTAAGACTACATATTATATAGCCATAGAAAGGAGTATTGTCCCCTATATTTATTTTTCTGCCTTCTGGTGTTTTGAACTTTCCTCTTCGGATATTATTAACGTAACGGACTATTTGTTCAATGGGATCTTCCTTTGAAGATGGATTAACAAAATTATCTCTATCAGGTTTCTTGAATTCAAATACTGTAACAGGATTACTGCTATCGTTATCTCCACGAAATGCGACTCGTCGATCGTAAGCAATTAAGTCAGGGCGTTCAGTTGTTCCTCCATTCAAGGGCGAGTCCGAGGAAATGTAACTAGTAAAGTTTAGCCTTTCATCAATAATCCACAAATTGTGTTCATCGTATCCTAGAGATTCACTATCTTCTCTCTTTGGAAAGATGATATCGTGAAGAGTGCCTTCTGAGGAATACTCACCTTGATGATCGATCTCCAAGCTTTTTCTAAAGAGATCTAGTACTTTTCGGCGTAAAGTAATATAGTGAATTAGATCGTTTTTGCTGGATTCTGATATCTTCTCGACAATTTTTGATATTGCTTCCTTAAAGCTATCAACATCATCTTCCTGCAACAGAAAATTCACATCACGTCTTATTGCAATCTCTTGTTGAAACTTTTCCTTTTGCAGTCGCACTTCAATGTCTTCATTGCTTGGATTGTACGGAAAAGCAGATAAATCAATATTACTCACTAACTTCTTGTGCCAAGGAGCTTGCTCTTCCACATAAGAAATAATTCTTTCTTTCTTCTTTTCTTGTCTTACTGAAATATCATCAACAACCGATTTCTTGGTTAGTACAGCAGCCTTGGACTCGATATCTACTTGGGAGATTCCATACAACATGTCATTTTCTTTCTGAAACTCAAACCCTCCACGCTCAAGTGAAACATTGTTGTCAAGGTAACGACTAAAAACATATACCTTGATTATATAATTTCTCTCTTGATTATCAGTTCCATTTTCTCTTTTGTCATAAAATTCATCGATAAACTCAGGAACATAGCTAGCAATTGAAGTTTCGGTAACTTCTCGTTTGTCAGCAACTAAACTAATCTTACTAACCTTATTTCGAGGCGAATAAATTTTGAATATGCGAATCTGAAAATCACAGCTATTCTGTTCTTGACCTAAAGAAAAGCTATTTTCATCGACCTCCAATTCTTGGATGACAGCGGAGGCATTACTAATATATTCATTAAGAATTATTGGATTTGATCCATCTTCTTCTTCAAGGGTGATTTTTGGACAAATATAATCTTGTGTTATAAAGTAAGGTAGAAGCTTTTCAACTAGACTCCTAGCAATTGTCATTGATCTTTTCTCAAGAGAATTTTTTGTTGCAGTATCTAAATGAATTGAAGTAGAAGAATCAGTCTTGTCTGAATCACTCACTCTTTCATTGACAATGATATCATTCTTTTTTCCCATCGAAAATGTTCTTCTTTTGTATTTGCCGGAGTCAGAGTAAATACTGTCTATATGCAGGTCTTTGAAATATTTCAAACAAGTAAATCTTCCAAATCCTTTTCCACCTTGTTTGAATTTATAGTCACTATATAAAGTATCGAAGGACTCTCTATTGTTGTCCGTGAAGCCAATGCCATTATCTATCACGGAAATGCTTTCTATACTTGGCAAAGAACCATCAATTTCAACTTGCGGAGAACGCTTTAAAATAACGTTTATCTTGCCCTCGTCAATATTCCCCTTGTCTTCTATAGCTTGAATTGCATTGACAATCACTTCGACAATCGGAGTGTAAACTGTAGTGCTGGATTTGATGGTCTCAACAGCTCGCTTTATGTTTACGTTACTCATGATGATTTATTACGCTTAATTTTATTTTTATCGGCATTTACAATTCATAGCTAAATGTACATCTCTAGGGCAAATTAGTTCAGCGATTTTCTCCATCTCAGTCAAAAAGCTAAAAAGATCTTGTGAGCCCAATGGTAGTAAGTATAACCATTTATTAGAATGAACTAATTCAACCTAACACACCAAAAGAGGATCATAGATGGAAAATTTTCTGCCTAGCACACCCACAAATGGTTATTAGGTAAAAATCCTTCAGCCGAACACCCCTAATCGGTAGATTAGACAGAACCGCTTCAGCATAACACTCCATTCTCATCCCCCAAACCAGTATTATAAAATCTTTACAAATCCAGTATCTAGAAAAATCCCGCTGCCTCGTCAGTTATGAAAATCTCTTGACCAAGTTCGTGACGCCATCCGTCTCAAGCCCCACGCCTACGGCACAGCAGACACCTACCGACAGTGGATCCTACATTTTTCTATAACAAGCACCAGCAGAAAGCCACCGCCTTGCTCATCTATCTGTCTTAGTAAAGGATCCTGCTCGTTAGATAGCGGTTGTGTTCCGTTGTAACCATTCGACAAAAACCTCGCGCCCTAGCGCACCCGATGCGGTTCCCTCCGGGATAGCTCAGCTTCACGCTAACACCACGCGCTCTTGCTCATCTACAGAGGCATTAACATCAGAAAACGCATCAAGCTAACCTCTGATACAACTCAGCATTTTTGGTCAGCACATAATTCGCTACATCAACAAACTCGGTCTTTTGAGAGCTCAGCCAATCCTTCAAGCTTGCTTTCAATAGAACTTCAAGCGCAATCCCATGGACTGTTGCTAAATCTTGTAGCTTTTGGAATGGGCTGTCTGAAATGTCAAGGGTAATAGAAGCCACCGCGATCGCTCTCCACATGTTTCTGGATCAAGTTTAGCCTCTACTACCGATCGGCAGTCTCGCTGTGTAGCGCCAACCCAGAGCAATCCAGCTAACGATTTAGACAGAACTTGGTTACTATTGATCGTCCTGCCGATTCTCAATGGCTGCTAGCAGGCAGATTGCAAAATCTATCATTGCAAACTATTATTGGTACCTAGTTTTAGTTTCGCAACCGAAATCATGTCCGACTACCTCTCCGTTAAAGAAACCTCCGAAATCTTAGAATGCTCAGAGCAATATGTTCGCAAACTGCTTCGACAAGGTAACATCGGCGGCGAACAGATCGGCAGTAGGTGGATCGTTGCATCAGAATCCGTCAGTCATTACCAGAATCAAGTAATCGAGACCGATCTAGTAGTTCCCGACCATGCTCGTAGATCCTTCACAAAACCAACACTCAAAGCTCTCAGCTTCTTTTCCGGTTGCATGGGCTTAGATTTGGGACTAGAAAAAGAAGGAATCCAAGTCCTCCTCGCCTGCGAAATTGACAAAGCTGCCCGTAAAACCATTGAAAAAAACCGGCCAGAGATGGCCCTCATCGGTGATATTCGCGACTACACTGCCGCCGCCATCCGTGAAAAAGCCGGACTTAGCCCCACAGAGGAAATCGATGTCATCGTAGGTGGCCCACCATGCCAAGCCTTTAGCAGCGCCGGGAAAAGACAAGGCTTCAACGACGACCGGGGCAATGTCTTTCTTAAATTCATCGAGATCATCACCGAACTCCAACCCCGATTCGCCATCATCGAAAACGTCAGAGGGCTGCTCTCCGCGCCCATGCAGCACAGACCCCACGAAATGCGTGGTCAAAACTTCCCACCCCTGGCTCAAGACGAACAAAGAGGTGGTGCTTTACTTTTCGTGATTCAACTGCTCCGGGAAGCTGGATACACTGTCTCCTTCAACCTCTACAACTCAGCCAACTTTGGATCGCCCCAGCGCCGAGAACGAGTAATCATTGCTTGCAGCCGAGACGGCGAAAAACTGCCCTACCTTACTCCAACCCATTCGGAACAAGGACTATATGACTTGCCGCGCTGGCAAACAGTCCGTGCGGCCCTAGCTGGGTTAGCTGAGGATGAACATCACTTCGTTAAATTTCCTGAAAAGCGGCTCAAGTACTATCGGATGCTGAAAGACGGACAATATTGGAAAGATTTACCATTAGAACTTCAGCCGGAAGCACTGGGAGCTTCTTATTATTCAGGAGGTGGTAAAACTGGTTTCTATCGCCGACTAGCTTGGGACAAACCTTCGCCAACATTGGTGACGCATCCGGCAATGCCCGCAACGGATTTAGCCCATCCAGAGGCGGATCGGCCCCTCAGTATTGAAGAGTATAAGCGCATTCAGGAATTTCCTGATGATTGGTCGATCGAAGGCAAGTTGCTGGATCAATATCGACAGGTGGGCAATGCCGTCCCTTGTTCTTTGGGGCGGGCGATCGCCAGAATGCTCCTAAATCATTTAAAAGGCAAAGCACCGATCATTTATCCAGATTTCTCCTATTCTCGCTACCATAATACTGATGATGAAAGCTGGATGAATGAGGCACTTGGGAACAGTGAGCGATTCTCCAAAGAAAAGCAAAGTAAGTCATCAGTATCACAACTTTCTCTAAATTTAGCTTGAGTTACTGCCAAGGATTATCCCCTTCTACCGCCAAAGCAGCAGGATTATTGGCCAAAACTCGCTGGACAAACAGCACAAAGTTTTCTTCGGAAAATCGCTCTGTTGCATATTTCTCATTGAGTTGTGACCAACGATATTGGCCATTGCTGGCATTAACTCTGTACCACTTTTCAATGGGCTGATTGATTCTCACCCGAGATGATGAGCTGTTTTCAGAATTACTGCGGTTCTTGACTTGCAGTAGAGAACCATCCACATTGCAAAAATCAACATGCTTCACCGACTCTCCCCAACAGCAATACCAACCATAGTCGGCCAATTGTTCGGCCAAAAATTCTTCCAGAAGTAAGCCCTGAATATTCTCTGCGGACATAGATAATCGATGGGCATACTTAATCTGCTCCAGTTGTTCCATTGTTAATTCTTTCAGTTTGGCAACGATGATAGTGCTAACAATGGGATCTGCAACTGTTGCAGGGGGCTGAGAAATCCGCTGAGAAATCCGACTGGCAAAACCAACATTATATTTTTTCAGCCATGCCCGAGCTAGATCCTCTGTAGTATTGCTTTTTAGAGATGGTGCGAGGCCAGGATTACAATAGCAGGCTACCAAAATTGTCCGATGAGCTTCTAATAATTCCTGACCCTGCTGTTTGCAGGCATCTTGGAAGATCTGCAAAAAATTCTGCTCAGAGCCAGCCCCATCGATGATTTGTTCAAAGTTTATAGGCATACTTAATTTTTCAGAAAGAGGGAATTAGGGTAAAGATTCTATCGATCGTCCTGCCGATTCTCAATGGCTTCCTGTACATCCGCCGGTAACCGACTGAAAAAATTGTAGCCAGTGGTCTTTTCTACTTCCCGCACCGTGCGGCGGTAATTGCGCCAGGGGTTGTCTTTGATACCTTGGATATTAGGGATTTCCACCGCAAAGGCCCGGGTGTTGGCATTGATCCCCGCCAAACCGCGACCGGGTGACGTGACCAGCACCACCTTCCAGGTCTTGGCCGGCACCCGCTGACCAGCAGAGAGTTCGCGGCGGGCCCCCCGTTCGCCCACTCCACCGACCCCACTGCCCCCAGCGATAATGTAGAGTTCCTGGCCCTCCCGGACTAGCTTGCGACAGTATTTCTCTAGCTCCACCCAGACCCCCCGATTGTTGTCGGGAGCTTGGGGCATGATATTGGTCATCAAGAAAGTAGCCGAGTTATCCGTGGGGTTGCTGCTACGGTCTTCGGAATTAGTCAGGTGTCCTCGATCGAAGCCGCTACCGGTATAGTCCTTAGGATGGCTGACCGGCCAGCTAGCTGGCAGATCGGGATCGGCCCGGAAATCATTTTGGCGCTTGCTGGTGCCTTGGGGGGCTAAATCCGCAGCGATCAGTCGCCAAGAAACCCAGTTAGGAATGCCATTGTTTTTAGAATAGGAGAGAGCATACTGGGGCTTGACCATCAGATAGTTCTCGGGATTCTTGTTCGCCTTACTAGGATTTCCCAGCAAGAGATGGACACTGTTGCTGGGGGATTCTGAGCCCGAATCGGTTTGCCAACAGCCCGTCAGGCAAGAGAGGATCAGGAATCCACAAGCGATCGATCTTAAAATTCCGCGCAACACAGGCAGCACCGAGTTAGTCCAACGAGACTAGTATATAGTCGAAGACCTTCGCCAAATCTCTGTTAATCTTGAGCAGAGGCGGAGTTCCAACTTTTTGTACTGCTTTGAGGCGCGATGGATATCTGGAATATCTTGGCAGGAGTTGCTAGTATTTTCTCTTTGATTTTTCATCTCAGCGGCAAAGACGCTGGCGTGAGAACGTTTACCTTTCCTATTACTATGGCCCTGGTGGGTTTTTGTATTGGGCGAGCGGGCAACGATTTTTCTTCGGCCACCAGCCAACTGTTTCAGGATCCATACCTGCTACTGATCCTCTGCATCCTGATCATGTTGTTTGCGCTTGCGATGTACATGGTGGAATCGAGCAAGATGGAGGCGCGGATGTCCTACATCTACTTGGTGTTTCTGGCCACGGTGATCGTGCCCTACATGCTGCGTTTGTACACGGAAATCTCCCCCAACATTTCCACCCAGGACTATTTGGTATTAGCTCAGACCAAAGAAAACAGTGGCAGTACGGAAGAAGCCATTAAGTATTTACGGATTTATAGCCGGCGCAGTAACAATAAAGAAGTGCAAAAGCAGGTCGATAGTAAGATTGAGGAACTGAAAAAGCAGCAGTTCAAGCAGGATTTCCGCGCACCGGCTAAAACACCTACCATTCGCTAACCGTGAACCCATGACCGATCGACTCTGGAAATACATTACTCCCGGCATTCCCGACGAGCTGTTCGAGCAGTTGCCCGGGATTCCGATGACCCAGCGGGAGGTGCGGCTGCTGATGATCGCGGCCCTGCGGCTGGAGGCGGATTCTACGGTGTGGGATATCGGGGCCGGGACCGGCACGATTCCCGTAGAGACCGGTCTGCTCTGCGCTCAGGGTCAGGTAATTGCGATCGAGCGAGATGAAGAAGTCGCCAGCCTGATCCGGCATAACTGCGAGCTATTTGGGGTGAGCAATGTGCGAACCGTGGTGGGCAGCGCACCAGATTGTTTGGCAGAGATCCCAGAACATCCCCAGCGGGTCTGTATCGAAGGGGGCCAGTCGATGGGGGCGATCGTGACGGCGGTCTGGGAAATCTTGCCTCCCCAGGGGCGGGTCGTAATTACCGCAGCGAATTTAGAGAATCTCTATACGGTGCTGGATTGCTTAACAAAGCTTCACGGTCGGAATGTGGAGGTGGTGCAAGCAGCGATCAATCGATTGGAAACGCGCGGTAGCAACCGTCGCCTCATAGCAGTCGATCCGATCTTTATCCTCAGTGCCGAGAAGATGGATTCTTAGAGTATCGAGTAGAGGAACTCTTTGGTGAAACTGAGCGACAGGGGGCTTTTACCGAGAAAAAATTATGGAACGTCGTTCTTTTTTGACTTATTTCGGAATTAGTTGGATCGCAAGCTGCTTTCCGCTAGTACTTGCCGCCAGTGCCGATGCGGCCAAGGAGCGTCGCCAAGAAATGACCGTAGCCGAACTCGATCGGGAGGGCAGCCTGAAAAACGGCAAGATCTTGGTAGTACGCGATCCGGCAGATGAAACCAAACTGCTAGCAGTAAATTCCACCTGTACTCACAATGGCTGTGCAGTAGTGTGGAGTACCAATGACAAAAGCTTCGTCTGTCCTTGTCACAATGCGAAATTTGCCGCCGATGGCACCGTACAGAATGGCCCTGCCAAAAAGCCTTTGAAGACTTATAAGGCCAAGATTGTAGGCAAAAAGGTAGTGGTTACAACTTAGCAGATCCCCAGGTCTCTCCTAAATTATGCCGGATTACTCGGAGAGACCGACCACCCCACACACTTTGCTAGAATAGTCCTCTAACATGCCTTTGAGAGGAATCCAACTATGGAACGCCGTTCTTTTTTGACCTATTTCGGGGTGAGCTGGGCTGCGGCCTGCTTTCCTCTGGTGCTATCGGCTTGCGACAGCAACACCGATAAAAAAACTACCAGTTCTCCTGCCGCTAGTGGAGCGGAAGCCAGCATGGCTCCGGTAGCAGCCAAGGAATTGATGGTAGCCGACCTGGATAAGAATGGTTTTGTGGCTAACGAAAAGGTCAGCGTCACTCGCGACCCTAAGGACAAAAATAAGCTGCTAGCAGTTTATCCAGCTTGTACCCACCAAGGGGCAGCAGTAGCCTGGAATGTCAGCGAGAAATGCTATGTTTGCCCACTGCATGGCTCTAAATTCGCTGCCGATGGCAAGGTCAAAGGCGAAGGACCAGCGAAGCAACCGCTCGCTACTGGTACGGCCAAGATCGCCGGGGACAAGATTGTGGTCACGATGACCTAGGATGCATATGGCCCTCACCCCCAACCCCTCTCCCAAGCTTGGGAGAGGGGAGCCAAATCATAGAGCCGGGATGCCTGTTCTAGGCGCTGGTCAAGAATTCCATTACATCTCCTTCCTGAACAACGTATTCCTTGCCCTCACTGCGGAGCAAGCCCTTTTCTTTGGCGGCTTTGAGAGAGCCGTGGTCGATCAGGTCTTGGTAGGCGATCGTCTCGGCCCGGATAAAGCAGCGTTCGAAGTCGCTATGAATTACCCCTGCCGCCTGGGGCGCAATCATGCCCGCGTCGATCGTCCAAGCTCGCGTTTCTTTTTCACCCACCGTAAAGTAGGTACGAAGACCAAGAAGTTTATAGGTGGCGCGAATCAGGGGAGCCAAGCCACCCTCTGTAACACCCAAAGATTCTAAGAAATCCGCCTTATCCTCGGGAGCTAGTTCCACCAGCTCCGCTTCCACCTGGGCAGAAACGATCACCACCTGAGCATTTTCGGCGGCTACGTACTGGCGGACTTTTTCTACAAATTCATTTCCAGTAGCCAAGTCTTCATCGGACACATTGGCCGCATAGATCACCGGCTTAGCTGTCAAGAGCGACAGATGGGTGATGCTAGCCGCTTCTTCCGTAGTGAGATCGGCCTGTCTGGCTGGTTTACCTTGGTCTAATAATTTTGCGACCTTTTCTAGGGCATCAATTTCAGTTTGGGCATCCTTGTTGAGCTTCAGACTTTTCTTGGCCCGATCGAGCCTTTTACTCACCTGATCCAGATCGGCCAAGGCCAGCTCTAGATTAATGATTTCGATATCCCGGCAAGGATCAATGCTCCCGGCCACATGGATAATGTCGTCATCCTCAAAACATCGCACCACCTGGATCACCGCATCCACTTCCCGAATGTGCGACAGAAACTTGTTACCCAAGCCCTCACCTTGGCTGGCCCCTTTCACCAAACCCGCAATATCTACAAACTCAAAGCGCGTGGGCACAATTTCGCGGGAATTGCCAATCTTGGAGAGCACCTGCAGCCGATCGTCCGGGACTGCTACCACGCCCACATTGGGTTCGATCGTGCAGAAGGGAAAGTTGGCTGCCTGGGCCTTAGCATTGGCCACCACCGCATTGAACAGCGTGGACTTCCCCACATTCGGGAGACCGACAATCCCAGCTCTGAGCATAAAACCCTCTATTTAGTAGCAAGCTTAAGATTATCGATCGAACTGCCGCCAGAATCAAGGGCCTAGTGTTTACATCGATCGATAGGTGCGGTAGTTAATGTTCGGGAAGATGTTATCCATTTCCTCGATCTTGGAGAGCCAGCCACTATCGATTTTCTCGGCTTTGATGTCTTCGTAGAGCTTCAGGAAGCGCAGCAGGTGAGACTTAGTGCGTCTCACCGCATAGGGCACCATCGTGCCGGTGCGCATGATGAAGGCCCAGTCGGAAGATTGCAAGAGCAGCACTTCCCGTGCGGCCTGATTCAAAGCTCGCCATTCCAGTTCGTCCGCCGGTTCCCGATCGGCTAGCTCGATCATCCGTTCCGCAGCCTTGTGCAAGTGAGGGTAGACCCATTGATTGGTATCATTCAACCAATACTCATGGAAGCCCTTGTAACCCCAACTAGATTGAGAAGGCTTAGCCACCTGTTGGGTGGGTTGAGCTTGTAAATATTCGGCCAGGTGGGTCATCTCGAAGGTGTCTTGGTCGAACCAGGACTTGCGGAACAGGTAATCGATGAACCAAGGACCTTCGTACCACCAGTGACCGAATAGCTCCGCATCGTAGGGCGAAACCACCAAGGGCGGGCGGTGCATCATGTTGGCAAGGTTAGCAACTTGGGTTTGGCGGTTGAACATGAAGTCGCCAGCATGGTCAGCGGCTTTCTGTTTGGCCCAGTAGGGATCGTAGAGAGCTTTTTCGTGGCCAGTTTTGGAAGTTATTTTGTGATATTTGATACCAATATTTTTGCGCTGGCCGTTGGGCATGATATAAGGTTTGATGTAGTCATAATCAGCCTCCCAGCCCAGGTCTTTGTAAAATTCTCGGTATTCCGGCGCGCCGGGATAGCCCACCTTAGAAGACCAAACTTGTTGGGAAGATTCGTGATCACGACCGAAGACGGCTACGCCACTTTCCGTAAAGATTGGTGCATAGGTGCCATAGCGGGGGCGCGGACGAGCGTATAAAAGACCGTGGCCATCGGTCAGGAAGTAACGGAGGCCCACATCGGCCAGCATTCTGTCCAGCCCCTCATAGTAGGCGCATTCTGGCAGCCAGATGCCCTTGGGATCCCGGCCAAAGTTTTCGCCGTAGTGGTCGTAGGCTACTTTCAGTTGGCTCCACACTGCCTGGGGATACATTTTCATCAATGGCAAATAGCCATGAGTCGCCCCGCAAGTAATAATTTCCAGGTTGCCGCTGTCCTGAAATTCCTTAAAGCCCAGTACCAAATCGCCTTTGTAAGATTCCCACACCCGCCGAATATCGGCGAAGTCGTTCGCATAGTATTCAGCTAGATATTTAATATGGCCATTATGTTCATTGTTGGCGATTTCCTTGACCAACAATTCCTCTAGCTTGCCCAAGTGCTCGTCGTAGCGCTCTTGGAGCAAAGGATCCCGCAGCATAGAAACCAGTGGCGGGGTCATGCTCATGGTTAGCTTAAAGTTCACTCCATCCCGCCGCAGACCCTGAAACATCCGCAACAGGGGGATGTAGGTTTCTGTAATAGCTTCGTACAGCCACTCTTCTTCTAGGACGAAGTCGCTTTCTGGGTGACGGACAAAGGGTAAGTGGGCGTGGAGGACTAGAGCGACATAACCGATCGACATGGCGATATATCCTCTGCGGGGAGGATTTGCGAGGTGAAACTTGGCTTTATACTATTTTAATGTTTGTGTCCACATTTGCTGATAATATTCCAAATCGGCCAACGATCCCGCGGTTCCCCTCGGCGATCCCCGCCGTTTCTAGCTCAGGTAGCCAAAGGTCACACCGTTCAGATCTAGAACGCTAGCTCCTACCACCAGGCCAATAGTCTGGTTGCCGCTGGCCACAACCTTTTGGATCGCCAATGCCGACTGGCCAGCAGGGGATGTTGCCGCAGTGAGAATATAATCGCTGGCCTTACCGGTGAGCTGGATGATGTCGCCATCGTCTCCATTAAAATCTTGAATCAGAGCGTAGCCATTACCCGTGCTGTAGTAGGTTTGTTGACCATCGCCGAGGACGAAAAGATCTGCGCCAGCACCACCGGTCAGTTGATCGATTTCGTTGGTGCCGGCGATCGCCCTCCCAACGGCTACGCCAACCAATCGATCGTCGCCCGCACCACCCACCAAAGTATCGCTACCAGTGCTGCCCTTCAGAATGGTGTTGTTGTCCGTAGCAGTCAACAGATCATCACCAGCGGTGCCTTCGATGACGGCGCTATCCGCTTGCACCTGCACATTAAAGGTGGCTTGGACTGCTTGATTGCCTGCGGTGAACTCTAGGAATACGGCTGCACCACCGAATTGATAGAACTGATATTCCAGAGCTAGCCGATCGCCAACAACCACCGGTTTAACTAGGTCTGGATTGGTGCTTCGTAGTTGCTGAACCACGATACGGGAGTACCCGTCCTGCGGGATCGGCTGGTTACCACCCACCACGGCCTGCAGGTCGATCGAGCGATTGGTGGGGCGATCGCCAATTTCACCAACAGCTTCAGTGATATTCAATACTTCCGGGGTGGGAGGTTGAACCGTATTGCCAAAGGTCACTGCTACTTGATGGAGCCCATTGCGATCGAAGGTTAGCTCCAGTCGATCGCCATCGATCACGAAACGATCAGCTCCAGCTACCTGCCAGTTTTGACCGGCGGGCAGATCGCCCAGGGTGACTATTACTTTGCCTTCCCCGTTGAAAGAGAAGTCTAGGTTGCGACCATCGCCATCCACCGCCAGGAGTTCGGCACGGGCGGCTAGAGTACTGAGATGAGTCACCCGATCGGCAGCAGAGCCAAGATTAATCTGAAATTCACCGCCGCCCTTGGTTAAAAAGATCGAGTTATTATCATAGGCGTAGTAGTTAGTGACGTTCTGGATTTGCTGACCGCTACCGGCAGCCACCACATCCAAGGCAAATTTGCCCACATCTTGAGCTAGAACTTGGGCAACGATCTGGTTGCCCTGCTGACTGAAGGTTAGATCCGCTTTTTCAAAGGCGCGCAGGCGCTGCTGGGCATCCGCCAAGGTGATGAATTCGTTGCCATCGGCGGCGGCTTTGGCAATGAATGGGTCATAGATAGATCGCTGATAACCAGCCAACACTGCCGAAGGAGTTTCGGTGACACCATAGTCGTGCCAAGAAAACTCGATGAGTGGATGGTTGCCATGTTTTGTTAAGTCGGCATATTCTTTAGCCCATTGAGCGCTGGTCTGAGCTGCTGTGAGCTTGTTGAATTCAATTAGGTTGAAATCGAAGGAAATATTGGGGGCAAAGTACACAGCAGAACTATCGGGAGTCAGGAAGCCCATAGCGTTCTTGTAAGTGGAGCCAACGCCCGTAATATAGGAAAAATATTTGCTCAGTTCTTGGTCTACGGCGAGATTTTCCGGGTTGCCAGGAATGCTGGCTCCCGTGACGTTAATGCCCAACTGACGAGAAATTTCCTGACGAGACTGGTTGAATTCAAATTCCAGTTGAGCAGGAGTCAGCAGAGAAGTACTGAAAGGATGGGTATTGGAATGAGTCCCAATTTCGTTACCAAGATCCAGCCATTTTTGATAGACCGAACGCAATATATCCCAGTTTGGACCTTCTGGATCGACGGTACTCGGGGTGGAATAGGGAGGGAGCCTAGGATCGTTGGCATCGATGCCGATATTGATATAGTGGGAACCTACGAAATTATATTTCTGCTTCCATTCGGTCAAAATATTGCCCAGCTTGGTTTCGACGAGAACCGCTTCATTCAGAGATTTCGATCGGTCCACATCATCCCGCGAAATAAAGACGCCATTGTTACGGGTGATATCTAGCTGCAAATGGGGCTGTTTGTCATACACCGACCAATCCAAGCTCTGCCACAGCAAATTGCTATCGGTCATGATGGTTTCGTTGGCAAAATGCACGTTGCGACCGCCGGTTTGGGTGGCAACTACGGCGTTGTATTTCTGACCGTTGACGGTTTGATCGGCCAGAACTGTGCCACCTTGGTTCAGCCCACCATAAACCGCAAAGGAGAGATTATTGTAGCTAGCCAGCTCTTCGCCAGGGCTATAGGTGGAGCCGAGCAGGCTGGTATCCTTGATGTTGATGGTGCTAGCCGCCACGCCACCGCCAGCGGTGCGGCTCACATCGAAGAGTTCCTTCAGACGACGGGATGGGTCTCCAGCCAGAGCTACGCCGTTTTCATCGGCACTCATAAAGTCGCCAGCGGCAATTAGGCCCACGCCGTATTTGGAGGAAGCCGTGATCAGGTTATTTTCGATCGCCTCCACATTAGCCTGCTTCACGTTGTTGAAGGAAGGGAAGAGCAGGGAATCGTATTGGACTACTTTGGTCAGATCTTTGAGGTCGTCTTCGGTCAACAAATCGAAGGTCACCCCGGCTTGCATGGCCTGATTTTGAGCGCTGGCATAGAGCTGTTGGTAAGATTTTTTATCGAAGAAGCGATCGGCAGAGGTATCGGAATAGATAATGCCAATTTTGCGGCTGTTGGGATTGGTGCGGGCGGGCAGGATGCTGTTGTTGACAGTGTATTGAGGGCCGTTGTAGTTACCGGGCAAGAATACTTGGTCATTGACATCAGCTAGCACGTTGATGCCATTGCTAGTGACTGGGAGGCGCTGTTGGTCGATCGCCACTTCCAAGACAGTGCGATCGGCATTGAAGCTGTAATCTACCCGACCGAGGGGATTAGTCCCCGGCGCGCCACCGTAGAGATTGGCTTGGCCATTGGCATCGATATTGATGGATAGTTCGGCTCCGCCGGTAACACCAAAGATTTGGAAGCCAGTGCTGACATTGCGATCGGTATTCAACCAGATGGTGCTGTTGGGACCGATCGCCACTGGGGAGGAGATCCCAAAGGCATAGCCTTCGCTGGTGGCTTTGCCGAATACTTGGTAGCCAGCTTGGCCGGAGCCAGGGAGCAGATCTAATCTGTCACTTTTTTTCCAGTCTGAGAGACTGCCATCGAGACTGATATCGCCATAGGTGGTTTTGTTGACTGAGGGGTTTTGGGCCACGGTGTAGCGATTGAGGTTGTAGTCACCGGGTAAGAAGACCCCATTGTTCACATCGGCTTGCACGTCGATCGCGATAGGGGCCACGGCTCCCAAGAGGCTGGTGGGCACGGCGACTTCCAGTTGCTGACGATCGCCGCTCAACGCATAGTCTAGGTTGCTGACAAAGGTTTGCCCTTCGGCGCCGCTATAGAGAGCTGTTGTGCCGTCGGCTCCCACTTGGATATTGAATTCATTGCCACCGGCAAAGCCGAATACTTGGTAGCCAGTAATGATATTTCGATCAGTATTCAGCCAAATAGTGCTGTTGTTGTCGATCGATTGGGCCGAGGAAATGCCGAAGAGATAGGCGTTATCGGCATACTTGCCATAGATTTCGTAGCCCGACTGGGTCAGGGCCGGTGTGTTGTCTAATCGTTCGAAAACCTGCCAGTCGCCCAGGCTGCCATCCACATTGATGCTGCCGTAGGTGGCGAATTCAGCGGCGATCGATCGGCCATTGATCATAATAATGCCCCGATCGTTTTCTTGACGCAGCCCAGCTAGCTCGCGATCGGTCAGCGTTCTACCCATGACAGTTGCGGCAAAAATCGCTCCTTCGTCCCCCGGACTATCGGTGCTTTGCAGCAGAGAATCTAGGTAGTGACCGATTTCTTCTAGGATGACCCCCGCTACTACTTGGGGGTTCTGCTGATTGGCTTGGAGGAAGTTCCGTGAGAGATAAATTTGGTGATCGGCAAAGGCTCCGATCGCGCCGTGGAGCAAATCCCTATCAGCCACCAGAATCTCTGGTAGAGCTAATCCCAAGCCTAGATCCGTAATCAGCTGCTGGGCGGCTTCGGGATCGGTGGCTCCAAAAACCAGGGCGAGCTGGGCCGCAAGGTCTGGGGAGCTGGCAAAGTTTTCTAGTTGAGCCAGGGCTAGTTGCAGGCCATTATGCCAAAGGAGTTTGTCGGTAGAATCGCTCATGGGATATTGGTTGCATTGGTGACCTACGTTACATTATCCGGATTTTGGCTGAACGATCTACCCACATTTGGCGTAAAGTTTCCCGGACACCAGAAACTTAGAGGACGGTGTCGCTCTCATCGCCTCCGGTGCAAAATCCGATCAGGAGTTTCCTGTTGATATTTTTTTAACTGGCTAACAAATATAGAGTCAGCATCGAGCTGCCGTTCCAGAGACCATGGAGAAACATCGAAGCCAAGAGACTGCCGGTGCGTTGATAGACATAGCCCAGCACCATACCCAAAGTAGCTAGGGGCAATATTTCCGACACGCTGAGATGGGCGATCGCAAAAATTAGCGCACTGAGGGCGATCGATTGCCAGCCGGTCAAATAGCGAGTCAAAGAAGTCAGCAAAAAGCCCCGAAATAAATACTCCTCAAATAACGGCGCAGCCACCGCAGCAGTCAACGATAGCAGTAGGAACGATAGACTATCCTTGCTTTCTAGCACCACCGAGAGAATCGGATTGCTGCCCCCCTGTCCCTGCCAAAGCTTGTCATTCAGAGCCAACACCGGCAGCACCACTAGATTGGCAATCAGAAATCCACCCAGACCCCAGCGCAGCCAAGATTTCTTGCCTTGCCAGTTAAACCAGTTAGCCGCTAGTGGCTGGTAGGGGGCCACGAAGAACCGGAGGACGATGATTACCCCGATCGCCATTAGGCCATAGCTCACCAACACGGAGCAAGCCTTCAGCCACAGGGAAGCCGTTGCCAACTGGAGACCAGATACGGAAATCAGAATTTTCAAAACCACCGGCAAAATCAACTGACCGATTAGGAAAAAACCCAACATCACCTTCCAAATCACCCGATAATCCCAGGGAACCACCAGATCGGACCGGGGGATCTCCAGGATCTGGCTGAGGGCCGAATGATGCTGTTCGATTCTGACCAGGGCTCCAGCAGAGTTAGGCATCGGTGCGGGGCGACCCAGTTGCCAGACCTTGCGGATCAGCAGCCCCAAACCTAGGAGCAGACCAAAAAGCACCGCTCCCCCCCGCAAAAGAGTGATGCTAGCCAAGTGGTAGAAAGCCGTCCAAGCTGTAGCCGTCTCTTCTTGATCGAGACCTTGGAGCTGTTCGAGATTGTTAGCATAGAGCTTATGCAATCCTTGATAGCGAAACCAGCCTTGGAGATTGCTGTTCAAGATTTTTTTAGCGGTTGCTGGCAACACGGTTTCGCCGCTCCAGAGCCGATCGAGCGTATCCGCGGTAGTCGCGATCGCCGATTCTGGCAGGTCGCGGCTAATCTGCCGCCAGCGCTGCTGGGCCGCATTATCCTGTTTTTGAACGGCTTGGAGGAGGCCCAGCTCGATATTGATTTTTTGCAGATCGATTTGGGCTTCTTTAAGTTTGCTCTTTACCCCCTGAATCTGATCCGTAGGGCGGGATTCTTCTATTTGGCGACGAATATGATCTACCGTGTCCCTGGCAGTCTTGCGAGATTCTTCGTATTGGATGGTGGCCAGTGACAATGGCTCTGGGCCGACTAAGGAATTGTAGAGGTTGGCGGGCAGGTCGCTCCGACCTTTCAGGCTAGAGGCTTGCAGCAGTAGGTCGGATTGGGCGCGGCCCAAACGGCCTTGTACCTGCGGTTCGCTCCAGCTAGAAATCAGGGACGAAAAAACCACTAGCCCCACCAGTAGCGAAAGCAACACCAAGATACCCCGCTCGATCGTCCAGCCCGATCTATTTCCTTGCATTTTTCTAGCCCGATTGCCAACTATCCTATCGTGCCGTACCGGCGCACTTTCGGCAATCTTCGCCGATTTCCAGTATTCTAAAATCTTGCCCATGCTTCCACCTAGTGGGATGATGATCAACAATTGTCACGATCGCCCCCAGCTGTTGGCGTCAGCCTAATTTAGGAATTACCTAGCTCTCCCGCTGCGGAAAACTCCTGCACAGCTTCGATCGAGAAACCGCGCCCATTGATAGTTGCCCCAGTTAGCTAGCTAACCTCTGAGCGCATTACCGAAAATATTACTAATAAAGTCGTCATGCCTGTTACTGCCCAATCCCTAGAGCAACTTTCAATTAACTCCATCCGTTTTCTGGCGATCGATGCGGTCGAGAAAGCCAAGTCCGGCCACCCCGGCCTGCCAATGGGTGCTGCGCCCATGGCCTACGTCACTTGGCAGCAAATGCACTTCAATCCCAAGAACCCCCAGTGGTTCAACCGCGATCGATTCGTACTCTCCGCCGGTCACGGCTGTATGCTGCACTACGCCCTGCTGCACCTGACTGGCTTCGATAGCGTCACCATCGATGACATCAAGAATTTCCGCCAGTGGGAATCCCAAACGCCCGGTCACCCAGAAAACTTTGTGACAGCAGGGGTGGAAGTCACCACCGGGCCCCTAGGCCAAGGCATTTGTAACGGTGTGGGCTTAGCGATCGCCGAGGCCCACTTGGCAGCCAAGTACAACAAGCCAGATTGCAAAATTGTAGATCATTACACCTATGTGGTCATGGGCGATGGCTGCAACATGGAAGGGATTTCTGGCGAAGCTTGTTCTCTGGCCGGTCACCTAGGTTTGGGTAAGCTGATTGTTCTGTATGACGACAACCACATTTCGATCGATGGCAGCACCGATGTGGCCTTTACGGAAGATGTGAGCAAGCGCTACGAAGCCTATGGCTGGCATGTGCTCCATGTGGAAAATGGGAATGAAGATCTGGCGGCGATCGGCAAGGCGATCGCCGAAGCCAAAAAGGTCACCGATAAGCCCACCATGATCAAAGTCACCACGATCATCGGCTATGGTTCCCCCAATAAATCCAATACCGCTGGCATCCACGGTGCTGCCCTCGGCCCCGACGAAATCAAGCTGACCCGCGCTAACTTAGGTTGGGAACATGAGCCTTTTGTAATTCCTGAAGCTGCCTACAAGCACATGAGCGCCGTAGAAAGAGGAGCGAAAGCTGAGGCTGATTGGAACGCACTGTTGGCCACCTACCGCACCAAGTACGCTGCCGAAGCGAAAGAATTCGAGCAGTACCTGAGCGGTACACTGGCCGGAGACTGGGTCGCTGCCCTGCCGACCTATACGGCCGCAGACAAAGGTCTGGCTAGCCGCCAACATTCGGAGAAATGCCTGAATGCCCTCGCCCCAGTGATTCCACAGTTACTCGGTGGTTCAGCCGACTTGACCCACTCCAACCTCACGGAACTGAAGATTAGCGGCGAATTCCAGAAGGGAGCTTACGAGAACCGCAATATTCACTTCGGGGTGCGGGAGCACGCCATGGGAGCCATCTGTAATGGCATCCTGCTGCACAACTCCGGTCTGATTCCCTATTGCGCCACCTTCTTGGTGTTTGTGGACTATATGCGGGCGGCAGTGCGCCTCTCGGCCCTCTCAGAATCCGGCGTGATCTATGTGATGACCCACGACTCGATCGGCCTGGGCGAAGACGGGCCCACTCACCAACCGGTGGAAACCATTGCTTCCCTCCGGGCAATTCCCAACCTCTTGGTGATCCGGCCTGCGGATGGCAACGAGACCTCAGGAGCGTACAAGGTAGCCATTCAGAACCGCAAGCGGCCGACGCTGATGGCCCTCTCTCGCCAAGCCCTAGTTAACCTAGAAAAATCTTCCGTGGATATCGTCGCGAAGGGTGCCTATGTGGCCTCCGATAGCGAAGGTACGCCGGAGCTGATTTTGATCGGCACTGGTTCCGAAGTAGACCTGTGCATCAAGGCTGCGGAGCAACTACGGAGCGCTGGCAAGAAAGTCCGGGTAGTTTCCATGCCCTGCTGGGAACTATTCGACGAGCAAGATGCAGCTTACAAAGAATCCGTGCTGCCCAAGGCTGTCACTAAGCGTCTCTCGGTGGAAGCTGGTACGAGCATGGGTTGGCACCGTTTTGTGGGCAGCGCCGGCGACACTATTTCGATCGATACTTTCGGGGCTTCCGCTCCCGGTGGTGTTTGTCTAGAGAAGTTTGGCTTCACCGTAGACAATGTATTAGCCAAGGCCAAAGCCCTATTGAGCTAAAAGCAAGTCTGTTAGCTTAAGAGGGCTGGCAGTAATATTGGCAACAATTTAGCGCGGCGGGAGTTTAGCTCCCGCCGCTTTTTTCATGAAGAAATATAAAGGGAGGCTCGCTCGATCGATGACCTTCCCGTTTTGCCTGTGTTAGTATGCTATCTATATCTATTTTTCTCCACTTCTTGTCCGACCTTATGGGTTATTCCAAAACCATAAATTCGATTTTTGCCTCGACAGCGCCAGCTTTGCGCCAGCTTTCTAGTTGGGCGGGGATGGCCATAGCCAGCGAGCATCAAATTTCGGCGCTATGTGCCGGACGAGATTGGAGAATATCCAGCGGGAAAGATAGGCAACCATGCCTATCGGCTAAATAAGCTACTGGCTAAGAATTAACTCTTGGCTCGTCTACTTCCCCCCCGCTAACCATGTTGTTTAGCGGGGGTGCTTGTATATATGGGGATAACAAACCGATGAAGCCTGCCACGATCGACCAAATACCAGACGTTTTGCAACACTCCGTAGTTGTTTTTTCAAACAACTACCTACCCATGGCGCGGGTGAACATTCGCCGCGCTGTCACGCTGCTCGTTAGCGGTCGTGCGGAACCGCTGGAACTGGAAACCACTAACTTTTGGCAGCTGCGATCGCCCTCGGTGGTCATCGATGTGCCCCACCACATCCGGCTGCGGGTTTCCACGGCAGAACGGCTGTGGAAGGTGCCGCCGGTCAGTCGGCGGGAACTGCTGCGCCGGGATAACCATAAGTGCCAGTACTGCGGTACCGGCAAGGGTTTGACGATCGACCACGTGATTCCCCGATCGCGCGGTGGCGGTCACACCTGGGACAACGTAGTCATTGCCTGCGACAAGTGCAACGGCAAGAAGGGCGATAAGTACCTCTACGAAACCAACCTAACCCTCCGCACGAAGCCCAAGGCTCCCATGCATCCGGCCGTGGCTTTTGCGGACAACTTCTGGCAAAACCAACAAGCCAGAGAATCCGTGATCTAAAAAAGCCCCCCCTTTTTGAAAGGGTGACTGGAGCCAAAAGCGAAGTCTCCAGCTCCCTCTCCCAAACTTGGGAGAGGGCTAGGGTGAGGGCTAGATCGACCCTTAAACGAACCGTATTGAGATCCCCCGTTCACTAGACCCTATTGAATCCACCAACTAACTCCGAACATTTGGGCGGCTAGCCGTCTGGGGAAAAAGTTGCTGGAAGCTGCGCTGTCGATCGACCACCTTCTCCCCATCGGGCTTCATATTCCACAGAGTTTCATAGAAAAAGAACGAAACCCCTGCTAGCTTTTGTTTGCGGATCGCGGCTACCTGTTCTGAGATTTGGGACATTTTAATCGGGCGGGGCTTGAGACCTGCCAGCACACCGATCGCCACTGGAATATGGGACTTGGCCAGCTTTACTTCTGGCTTCTCCATTTCCCAGACAAACCGCGAGAGGTCGTTGCGATAGAGCTGAATCACTAGTTCTTCCACTAAGCCAGCGCGCTCCCAAGCCGCCCAGTCGGCTAAAAAGAACTCCTTAGAGAATTCTTGGGGATTGGGAGAAACGGAGATAATGGCTTTGGGATTGGCGGCTTTAACTGCTTTGAAGAGATCTTTCATGAAGGCCGTAACTTTGCCGGCCCGCCAGTTAGTCCATTCCACATTTTTGGGATCTTGGGGTGGTGCTGCGCCCTGATGCTCAGCTTTGTACATTTTGACTGTCAAAGGGTCGTAGCCATATTCGTAGGGATAGCCAAAGTGATCGTCCAGTTGGATGCCATCCACATCGTAGTTGCGGACTACCTCGACCAAGAGATTTTTGATGAAGGTCTGGACTTCTGGATGTAGGGGGTTCAGCCAGACTCGTTCATGCTGGCCTTCTTTTTTGATTTGGCTGCCGTCGCGCTTTTGGGTGAGCCATTGGGGATGGCGTTGGGCCAGTTGGGAACCGGCAGGGTCGCTGGGGGCGGTGGTCATAAAACCGAATTCAAACCACGGGATAACGGCCATCTTGGCTTGGTGGCCCCGCTCGACTATTTCTTTGAGCATATCGCGTCCGGCTAAGCCTTCGTTAGCTGGGAGTTTGCGGTTGAGGAGCAGCTCGATCGATTTCTTGGGCATCACTGCCGCACCGACTTCGGCGGCGGCTACTTTGCTGGGATAGAGGCTGTAGCCCCAGTTCCAGACCACGGGGTAGAAGGTGTTGAAGTTCAGTTGCTGGAGTTTACTAATGCTGTTCTGGAGGCGAGTGCGATCGAACAATACGTCACTGTCGATATTGGTAATCCAAACGCCACGAATTTCTCGGATGTTCGGGGAGGCAGAAAAAACCGGGAGAGCTAGCAACAGGGCAAAGATGCCAGCGATCAAAGCTAGGAACCAACGCCGCCGACCAAAAAACAGAGAAATCATAGCAATGCAGAATGAACTGTTCCAATCCTAGCAAACCTGGTCTCGTCAGCTGCGTGCGGCAACAGCCCAATGATCGACATAGATCATTTTATGATTTTTCTGGCGCAGCTTCAAAGATCACTCGATCCCGTAGGACGGGTACTCCCGTATCGCTCTCATCTAAAACAGCCTGCAACAAATTGTCTTTGATCACCACCACATATCCCACCGGCAAGCAAATCATCTCTAACAATCCAGGTCGGATCGGGAATAGCTCAAAGATATACATGGAATCATAGTTTTCAGAGTCGTCCACATCGATGACATCATGGGAATTATCCGAGTAGCCAATAAACCAGCCAGAATCATCGGCATCACTAGGTTTTTGTCTGTGCATGTAAATATTGGGATGGCCAAGAGCATTTTTGCCCACCACCATTTTTTGAAACAGACTACAGCTACAAGGCTCCAATTTGAGCATCGATAGAAAGGCAATTTGGTCGAGCATCAGCCGCAGCGTAATGGTGATGTCATCGATCCAGTGGCTCAAAGGATCGTCGATAAAGAGGTCTGGTTCCCCGATCGCCAGTTCCTGCTCTTCCTTGACGATCGACAGAAACGTGGAGCCGAATTCTACTTTTTGGCCTTCCTGCACTTGGAGTTGCTTAAAGGTCTTTAGTACGGAGATAGCCTGTTGGCCAAATTCGGCGGCACAGCTAGCAGTCAAAGTTTTTCCATTATCGAGTTTGATGCTGCGCTTAACGATCTTTGTCATTAAATTTCCATGAGAGTCTTCGACCACTAGATCTTACCAGTCAGGCAAGTTTGTTTGGTAGGATGTTGCTGGATCCATCGCCAATCGGGCCATGCTCACCATCGCCACATTCTATAAATTCACCCATCTGGACAACTGCCCGGAACTACAAGCTTGGCTCCAGAATTATTGTGCAGCCCAGCAGATCCAGGGCACTATTTTGCTGGCCACCGAAGGGATCAATGGATCGATCGCCGCTTCTACCAACACCATTGCCGCCGCGATCGAGTATTTCCGCCAAGACCCCCGGCTAGCCGATCTCTCCTACCAAACTGCGACCAGCACTGGCAAGCCGCCCTTCTCCAAACTCAAAATCAAGATCAAAGCCGAGATTGTCACTTTTCGGCAGCCAGGAGTGCAGCCCAGCCAGCAAGTCGGCACCTACGTAGAGCCCCAGGATTGGAACGAACTGATTGCCGACCCAGAAGTTCTAGTCCTCGATACTCGGAACAAGTACGAGGTGGAAATTGGCACTTTTGCGGGGGCGATCGATCCCCAAACCGCTGCTTTTACGGAATTTTCCAGCTACGTGCGCCAGCACCTCGATCCCGAGCAGCACCGCAAAGTAGCCATGTTCTGCACTGGCGGCATCCGCTGCGAAAAAGCCAGCGCCTGGATGTTGGCGGAGGGCTTTGCGGAGGTCTATCATCTCCAAGGCGGCATTTTGAACTATCTGAAATCCGTGCCCGAGACTGACAGCAAGTGGCAAGGTGACTGTTATGTATTCGACGAACGAGTTGCCGTTACCCACGATCTGCAACCAGGTAGCTATCGCAACTGTTATGACTGTGGTTTACCAGTGGTCATGGAGCGATTGGACTGTCCGCACTGCGGATCTCAACGGCTTGTAACAACTCCGACCTCAGACCCAAAAATTAGCTAGCATTAAAAGTATTCCACTGCTCCGCCACCCATGGAATTTTCCAAGCCTCTACTCAAATCGATCGAACATCTGCAATACCAAGCTACTCCTGGCGAGCTAGCTGCTCAATCGGGGTTACCGCTACTGGAAGTAGAGCGAGACTTGCAGCAGTTGGCGATCGCTGTCGGAGGCCATCTCCAGGTCAGCACCACCGGCGAGATTGTCTACAAATACCCCAGCGACTTAGAAGGGATTCTTCGCCAAAAATTTCTGTGGCTCCAGGTCAAGAATGTCCTGGCAGGAATCTGGCGGGTGATATTTTACCTGATTCGGCTCTCTTTTGGGATCTGTCTGGTAGGCATCGCCGTCCTCATTACCCTAGCCTTGTTCCTGATTGCCATGGGACTTTCTTCTAGTGACAGTGGTGATGGAATTGGTGATATTTTCGTTGGCGGCGGTAGTAATGCCGGTTGTGGTGAGTCTTTCTGGATCTTTAATTGGAATACCACCAGCGAGCCGCTCCGCGATGCTAAAACTGGCAAAAAAAGAAAACTTTCCTTTTTGGGTGCGGTGTTCTCCTTTTTGTTTGGCGATGGCAACCCCAATGCCAACCTAGAAGAACGCCGCTGGAAAATCATCGGCCAAGCTATTCGCAAGCAACAAGGGGTGATTACAGCGGAGCAGGTGGCCCCTTATTTGGAGGATGCCAAGGCCCACAGCGAAGACCATATTATGCCAGTGTTATTGCGCTTTAATGGTCTGCCAGAAGTCAGCCCGATCGGGGATATTGTCTATCGCTTTCCAGATCTGCAAACGGTTTCCCAGACCCGCCAATTTAAGCGAGTTCCTCAGTTTTTAGAAGAAAAGCCTGGGAAATTCAGTTTGGCAAGTCCCGGACAGAAGGGCTGGATCACGGCCTTAGCAGCCTTTAACATTGCCGGTACCTTGGCGATCGGTCTGTTGCTGAAGGGCAAGGCCGTTGGACTCTTGGCCCTGGTGACCTATCTCTATTGGCCGATGCTGCTCTATGCTACGGGCTTTGCGGTAATTCCGCTCTGCCGCTGGCTCTGGCTCCAGTGGGCCAACCAACGCATTGCCCAACGGAATCAACAGCGCCGTCAATGGTTGGGGTTGTTAAATAGCGAAGATGTGGCCCGAAAGCTGCTGTTTGCCGATGAATTTCGATCGGAGCTGGTGATTGCTGAAGACGACATTGTTTATGGCACCGAAACAGACTTGCTAGACCAAGAAATAGATCAGCTAGATCAATTGGATGCCGCCAGCTCTAAGGACAGCCCCGATCGACTACCACCAAACCATTAATTCTTATTCTTCTCCAGTTCCCCCCAGAATTGGGGGGTTAGGGGGGCGAAGTTGACCGGATAAGAAGCCCCAAGCACGTTACAGCTCCATAGCCTCTCCGCAAGGAGATACTCACGTTAAGTGCCTTCATTCTTTCCGACCCCCCTGCTCCCAGAATAGGATGAGGGGCTGAGGCCTCAATAACTGATCTGCAAAGTCACTGTCGCCTGAACCTCTTGTTCGCCACCAACAACTTCCGTAGAAGCAGGTTTAGCTAGGGCTTGCCGGGGTGAAACATCTGTTGCAGTGTAGATTGGGACGGGCCGAGCCGTATCATTCACCTGAATGCCAATAATTTCCTTTTGCTGTAGACCGAGGCTGCTCAGGATTGCTTGGGCTTGACGCTGGGCATCTTTGGCTGCTTTTTGGATCGCTTGAGACTGGGCCTGTTCGATCGCATTATCATCGGCGATCGAACTAATTCCATCCACACGTGTAGCCCCGGCGGCGATCGCTTCGTCAATAATTGGGCCTGCTTGAGCAGTGGGCAACCGGAAACTCAGGCTGTTATTGGCCGTATAGCCGGTGAGGGTTTGACGATTGTTTTCGTAGCTGTATAGTGGCGACAAACTAATGTTGGTAGTCTGGAGCTTATCTACCCGCCGAGACTTGAGGAGGCTAAGGACCTTGGCCGATCGGTTAGCTGCATTTTGCTGAACGCTATTAGAGTTCTTGCCGGAAACCTCGATCGCCAAGCGTACTTGGGTCAGGGTGGTAACTACCATGGTGGTGCCTTTACCGGTGACTGACAAAGTTCTATTGCGCTCCGCCGCCCAACCCGGCCCACTGCACCCGATGGTTAGTGCTAGAGGCAGGGCGAGGCGCAGAAAAGAATGGGTGATAGTCATATTCGCGAGAATTGCTGGACAGGACAACATTAATCGACCGCCAGCGATCCTTAATAGTTTCCAGTGATTTTTTTCACCCCAACTAGCCCCGACAAAGATCAAGATAGCAATGAGGCATTGCTGGAAAATGCTAAACTCCGATCCCCTGATAATGGAAGCCTATTGCTTCTAGCCCTTTTCTGCTCAAGAAGTTCCGACCATCAACGATGGCAAGGCTATACATCAAAGAACCTATTTTTTCATAGTCCAAGTCCAGAAATTCTGGCCACTCCGTTACCAGAACGATCGCATCGCAGTCAGTAGCCATTTCTTCGGCGCTTTTAGCAAAAACAACTCCTTCTAGCCCCATCGCCAAAGCCCATTCATCATCCGCATCATTAGTAATAATCGGGTCATAGGCTTTGACTTTAGCTCCTAGCCTCTGGAGTTGGCTGATGATTTTTAGCGATGTGGCATCACGCATGTCATCAGTTAGGGGTTTGAAAGTTAGCCCGAGTAAGCCGATCGTCTTACCATTAAGAATTTTCAATACCTGCTGGAGTTTATCCACCACCATCAACTGTTGGCGATGATTAACAGCGATGGTGGCATTCAATAACTGGGATTCGTAACCATAGTCTTCTGCGGTATGCACCAAGGCCCAAATATCTTTCGGAAAACAAGAACCACCCCAACCAATGCCTGCATTGAGAAACTTGCTACCAATCCGTGAATCTAGACCAATGCCTTGAGAAACTTGGGTAACGTCCGCACCTACCCGATCGCAAATGTTCGCAATTTCATTGATAAAGCTGATTTTAGTAGCCAAAAAAGCATTTGCCGCGTACTTGATCATTTCCGCAGAACCCAGATCCGTCGTTAGTACGGGTACTGGTGGCAGATCTTTCTCCCGAGCATAGGATCGATCGACAATCGGTGAGTACAGTTCCTGCATCAAAGTGATCGCATATTCGCTATCGCTACCCAACACGATCCGATCGGGGTTAAATGTATCATAAACTGCCGAACCCTCCCGGAGAAACTCGGGGTTGCTCACCACATCAAATTTCACCTCGACCTTGGCTGAGCCCGACCTCTGGCCACCAGCCAAAACAGGAGCTTTATTGCGCATCGCTACTCCGTCTAGTACCAGCCGCTTCACCCAATCACCGGAGCCGATCGGCACGGTGGATTTGTTGACAATTACTTTATAACCATCACCCAAATTCTCACCGATCCCCTTGGCCACCGCCTCCACATAACGGGTATTACTAGAGCCATCGGGTAATGGTGGTGTACCTACAGCAATAAATAGCACTTCTCCATGCTGCACACCTTTGCACAGATCCGTAGTGAAGCCAAGCAGTCCTGCGGCCATAGCAGACTTCATGACTTCCCCCAACCCCGGTTCATAAATCGGTGATTGTCCGGAACTCATCAGCTCGACCTTTGCTAAATCATTATCTACACAGATCACCTCGTGCCCAACATGAGCTAGACAAGCCCCCGTCACCAAGCCAACATATCCAGTGCCAATCACACAAACGCGCATAGATTTGAGACTCCAAGAAGAATTTCTTACATTAGCCCATGACCACTGATAACCAGACCATCTAAACACAACAATATCCGTGCAGTCGGTTGCAAAACGAACATTTCCCCCAATTTATACAAGACAGAATCACATTGTATCTTCAATCACCAAATCACAGCAAGTGCTTGCAACTATCGGACATCAATCCTGCTAGCAGAAGCACAGCGAGGTCATCAAAAGGTCATCAACAAGCTCTATTCGTAGCAGGCTATACAGGACAGTAAGATCCATACAAGTCTGTGATACCAAGCCTGACGAATGCATTCGTTTGTGCCTGATTATACAGATAGCTAAAGAATAGGAAGGTAGTATGCCAATGTAAATGCAATAGTGCCAAAGACTCATCTACCTCGTTTGTATTAGGTCAGGTCTGTTGCTATTCCGTTAGGCCACAAAATCCCCTAAGCATTAGCCGATTTTCCACAGGAGTGGGCTTTGATGATCTCATTCAGATCTCAGCCTCTCCCTCGCAACCTCCTATAACGCTGTAAACAATTTCAGCAGAGGAGGCCGGAGTACAGGTTAGGTGTGTCCAGAAAAATAAGGATTGTCAACCCATGAAACGAGCGTTGATTTGTGGAGTATCAGGGCAAGATGGTGCCTACTTATCTCAATTTCTTTTGAGTCAAGGCTATGAGGTTTGGGGTACATCTCGTGATGCTCAAATGTCATCCTTTAAAAACTTGGCAGCCTTGGGTATTCGGGAGCGGGTCAAGCTGGAGTCTATGTCTTTGACGGATTTCCGCAGTGTACTCCAGGTCTTACGCAAGGTTCAGCCTAGTGAGGTCTACAACCTAGCCGGACAAAGTTCGGTGGGTTTGTCTTTCGAACAACCGGTTGAGACCTTGGAGAGTATTGCCACAGGCACCCTCAACTTACTAGAAGCAATGCGTTTTATCGAGCTTCCCATGAAGCTATATAATGCTGGCTCCAGCGAATGCTTTGGAGATCTGGGCGGACAAGCGGCAACTGAGGATACCCCATTTAGGCCGCGTAGCCCCTATGCTGTAGCTAAGGCAACGGCTTTTTGGGAAGTGGCCAATTATCGAGAAGCCTACGGTTTGTTTGCCTGTTCAGGAATTTTGTTTAATCATGAGTCGCCTTTTCGCCCGGAGCGATTTGTGACCCAAAAAATTGTGGCGGCAGCTAAACGAATTGCCGAACATGGCTCTGGCAAACTGTGTTTAGGAAACTTGGCTGTCCGGAGAGATTGGGGGTGGGCACCGGAGTATGTGGAGGCGATGTATCTGATGCTACAGCAAGAGCAGCCAGAGGATTATGTGATTGCTACTGGGGAAAGTTATACCTTGGAGGCGTTTGTGGAGGCTGCGTTTACAGCAGTGGGTTTGGACTGGCGATCGCATGTGGTCATCGAAAAGAGTTTGTTCCGACCAACAGACTTGGCAGTGGGGTTGGGTAACCCGGCCAAAGCCTATACTCAAATGGGATGGAAAGCCAAGTATCGAATGCCCGATGTAGTCAAGATGATGGCCAAGCATACACATACAGCCTATCTAGGACTAGCTGCCGTTTAACTACCATGGAAAATACATTGGGATTATAGTCATGGATTCATTAGATGGTGTCATCTTGGTGACCGGCGGAGCCGGTTATGTTGGGTCTCATGCCGTCAAGGCTCTTCAGCTCAATGGATTTCAGGTGCTCGTTCTAGACAATCTAGTTTACGGACATCGAGACTTGGTGGAAAATTGTTTAAAGACTAAGTTGATTGTTGGGGATGTGGGCGATCGCCAATTGTTGGATAGCATCTTCTCCGATACCAAGTTTAGTGCGGTGATGCACTTTGCTGCCTACGCCTATGTTGGAGAGTCAGTGACCGATCCGGCTAAATACTATGGAAACAATGTGGTTGGCACCATTACCTTATTGGAAGCCATGCGCGCCCATGGAATCCCGAACTTTGTGTTTTCTTCTACCTGTGCTACCTACGGTGTACCTCATAGTATTCCCATTAGCGAAGATCATCAGCAAACCCCAATCAATCCCTATGGGGCAAGTAAGTTGATGGTCGAGCGGATATTACAGGATTACAGTAACGCTTATGGATTGAACACAATCATCTTTCGTTACTTTAATGCGGCTGGTGCCGACCCCGACGGGGAATTGGGCGAAGATCATCACCCAGAGACTCATTTGATTCCTCTGGTCTTACAAGCTGCCGCAGGGAAGCGCTCTAACATTGATATTTTCGGTTCGGACTATGATACTCCTGATGGCACTTGTATCCGCGACTATATCCATGTAACAGATCTGGCTCAAGCACACGTTCTCGGTCTCCAGTACCTGCTGGAGCATCAAACTAGCCAAGTTTTCAATCTTGGTAATGGCACCGGGTTTTCAGTCAGGGAAGTTATCGATACGGCTAGTGCTATCACTGGCACAGACATTCCAGTCACCTATGCTCCAAAGCGCCCAGGCGACCCTCCTGCTCTGGTTGGTAGTAGTGCAAAAGCCCAGCAAATATTAGGTTGGAAACCTCAGTACCCCGCTCTAGCCAGTATTCTAAAACATGCTTGGAAATGGCACCAGCGCCGACATTTTCAACAGCCCAAGATGCCCACCCCTTCAGCGAAAAACTAGTTTCACATGAACGTACAAAATACCAGCTTGCATCCTGAATTATTAATTGAGGCCGGTCGAGCCAAAAAACAGTACTGGGGAGATATTTGGCGATATCGAGAACTATTCTATTTTTTGGCTTGGCGAGACATCTTAGTACGTTACAAGCAAACTGCGATCGGCATTGCTTGGGCACTGATTCGACCGTTTTTAACCATGGTTGTATTTTCGGTAATTTTTGGCTCATTGGCGAAGCTCCCCTCCGAAGGCGTTCCCTACCCCATTTTGGTATTTTCTGCCATGTTGCCTTGGCAGTTTTTCTCCAACTCTCTTTCGGAATGCAGTAATAGTTTGATAAGTAATGCCAACCTGATTTCCAAGGTTTACTTCCCTCGGTTAATCGTGCCCATTAGTGCCGTGGTAGTTAGCTTCGTGGATTTCATGATCTCTGGGATAATTTTGTTGGGACTGATGGCTTGGTACAACTATGTGCCAACTTGGCGCATCCTTCTCTTGCCTGTATTCATAGCTATTGCTTTTCTGGCTTCCATGGGAGCGGGCTTGTGGCTGGCTTCTCTCAATGTCAAGTATAGAGATTTCCGGTTCATTGTACCCTTCATCGTTCAATTTGGTTTGTACGTTTCCCCAGTAGGGTTTAGCAGTAGTGTCGTCCCGGAGAAATGGCGATTTTTATATTCCTTGAACCCGATGGTAGGGGTAATTGATGGATTCAGATGGTCGATTTTAGGAGGAGAATCCAAGCTGTATTGGCCTGGCTTTTTGTTGTCCTTAGCTCTAGTTCTACTCTTGCTGGTTGGCGGAATTAGTTACTTTCGGCGCATGGAACGGACTTTTGCTGATGTAATTTAGGAGTCGCTTGCAACTGATAATTTCTTGACCTGACCAGAAAATTCGCGATCCGGCTTACCTTATTTCATCTACTTAATACCCATGTCTGAAATTGCCATCCAAGTCGAAAATCTCAGCAAAAAGTATATCCTCAGTCACCAAAGCCAAGAACAGTATGAGACCTTGAGAGACATGCTTTCTAATGGAGCGAAATCTCTGGGACGACGTTTAAGTTCACTAAAAAATCACTCTTTACCGCCGTCCAAAGAGGAATTCTGGGCAATTAAGGATATGTCCTTCGAGGTCAAGCAAGGTGATCGAGTGGGCATTATCGGTCGCAATGGAGCCGGGAAATCAACTTTACTCAAAATCCTGAGCAGGATTACAGAGCCGACCAGTGGTCGAATTCGGATCAAAGGTCGAGTAGCAAGTTTACTGGAGGTGGGAACCGGTTTCCATCCGGAGCTAACCGGTAGGGAGAATATTTTTCTCAATGGTGCCATTTTAGGTATGGAGAAGACCGAAATTACCCGCAAATTCGATGAGATAGTGGCCTTTGCGGAGGTGGAGCAATTTTTAGATACGCCCGTTAAGCAGTATTCGTCTGGGATGTATGTACGGCTAGCTTTCGCCGTAGCTGCACATCTAGAACCGGAAATATTGATTGTAGATGAAGTCCTAGCCGTTGGGGATGCCCAGTTCCAGAAGAAGTGCTTGGGGAAAATGAAGGATGTATCAGGGGAAGGACGTACTGTGCTGTTTGTCAGTCATAACATGGCTGCGATCAATGCCTTGTGCTCCACCGGCATTGCTCTAGACAAAGGGGAAATGACTTGCAATGATACGATCGCAAAATGCATTGCAAATTACGGGAATCGAACTTTGATCGGCCAAGGTGACTCATGGGTACGCCCATCCAGCATGAAGAATGGGGCTTTGGTCATAACCGAGATCTGCTCTACCCTAAAAGGTAAGCAGCCAAATTTGAGTTTAGAGATGGATATTAGATTGGAAAGTAGGCTTCCTCACAAGTCTGCATATTTAGCTGTGGATATACTGAGTGCTGATGGCACTCCCCTGATGCAAGCTCTCCCCGCCATAGAAGGATTCATTACAGATCACGAATCAAAGCATCTTTTGGGTTTGTCAATTGAACTGCCACCACTAATACCAGGATATTATCTTGCAACTGTCTGGATTGGGAGCCATAACACTGAAACGTTGGATGAGGTTAGAGAAGTCGTTAGATTTGAGGTTCTCGAATCTCCGACTGTGGGAAGAAGCTTTCCTCATACCATCGATCATGGATTCGTTGTTCCCCATTCTTCGGTCAAGCAGGCAGCACTCAAAGTACATTAATGATGTTTTGTCCTAAAAGACAGGGAGATTTTAAATGACTGACTATGCACAAAAAATATCCAACAGGTACTCGCTTTACTCCAGCAGGATATCTGAAATTGTCCAAGAAGTTGATCTTCTCACCTCAAGTCTTGGCTGGATGCAAGCAATAATATATTCACTGCAGGGACTGCGCCAATTCCTCTTCAATGAGACTGGGTATCATACACTGCTGTCTAAATATGCTCAGTTTCCGCTAGTTTGCCGTCCAGAGACGAGCGATCGTGATGTTTTCAGGCAAATCTTCATCGAGCGAGAATACTCATGTTTGGATGGCATATCCAATGTGGATTTAGTGATCGACTGTGGAGCTAATGTTGGTTATTCATCTGCATATTTTTTAACTAGTTTCCCTCAGTGCAAAGTCATCTGTGTTGAGCCAGATCCTCTAAACTTCCTAGTACTTGAGAGAAATCTCGCCCCATACGGAGAACGCGCCAAGCTTTTGAATGCCGGTATCTGGTCTCATACAACCGGATTGAAAATTCTAGAAACGCCTTATAGAGATGGCCGTGAGTGGGCAGTTCAGGTGAGAGAGTGTTTACCAGAAGAGCATTTTGAAATGCAGGGGATAGACATTAAAACCTTGTTGAATGAATCAGGCTCCCATGAGGTTTCAATTTTAAAAATGGATATAGAAGGTGCTGAAGCAGTTATCTTTTCAAAAAACCATAATTCTTGGTTGCCACAAGTTAAAAACATCGTAATCGAACTACATGATGACTCCAGTTTCGGCAAGGCATCAGATATTGTCATGAGCGCAGTGTCTGCCTGCCAATCCTTCGACGTCTCCAGTTCTGGGGAATTAACTGTCTTCAAGGCTCGTCCTAGTTAGCTGGGCGATAATATACTTTGTTGGCCAAAATCAAGTACACCCTGAAAAATTCAATATTTATGGATTCACCATTTGCGATCGCCGTCTGCACCTACAACCCAAATCCCTTGCTGATTGATCGATTACTCAACGCAATGCAGAAACTTTTAGACAAAGGTGGAGTAGCTGAGACTGTCTTAGTAGATAATAATTCCTCCCCACCTATTTCCGACCTTCCCGCAGTCCAGCAATTCTTAGCCCATAATCCCACAATTCGTTGTGTCATAGAGTCTAAGCAAGGTCTGACCGCCGGTCGCTGCCGGGCCATCAAAGAGATATCCGCACCAATTGTAGTATTTTTTGATGATGACAATGAACCTAGTGCAGACTATCTGGAAATTCTAGATAGGTATTTTTCTGATTACCCTAATGTAGGTGTTTGGGGGCCCGGTCAGATCCAAGTCGAATATGTAGACCCCGTGGAGCCATGGATCGAGAATTACCGAGTCAGTTTTCAGCAACGCCAGAGTGATTTTGGCTATAGTTGTATTCCAGCATCCTGGAGTTCCTATTTTCCCAATGGCACTGGATTTGCTGTCAGAAGGGAGATTTTGGAGCAATATGTTTTGGCCATCGAAGAAGGTGTGATGAAAACAACTGATCGCAAAGGTAAGAGTCTGGCCAGTGCTGGAGATATCCAAATGGTCTGGGAAGGTAACAAGCTGGGCTATGCCGGAGGAATGATCCCTGAGCTGTGTTGCAATCATCTTATCACGGGAGATAAGGCTAACCTTAGCTACCTAAAAAGGTTGGAGTTCGGAACGGCATCCAGTTATATCCCTGCTTTGATTGAATCTTTTCCCGATCGAGCCAAACAGCTGGATGGCCCCCCCTCTATGAACACAATTTATCAGCAACTAGCTAAGTTCTGGATTAAAATGGCCCTGCTTCCCCAGCAACGCTACGAAACCCAGATTCGGTTTGCTGGCCTCATGGGTGGGCACTATGGTTACTCCATTGCTACCGAGTCACCAAATACCGAGCGAATTTTGTCCTTGGCCAAACGGCTTCAGCTAGTCTAATTCCAGCATTTTACCACCCAGATTATTCCATAATTTAAAGATGTCCTGCCTGACCCCTGTTGTATTTTTGATTTTTCGTCGTGCCGATCTTACGGCACAGGTGTTTGAGGCAATTCGACAAGCCCAGCCAACTAAGCTGCTAATTGTTGCGGATGGCCCGCGCGATAAAGCAGAGGACCTGCTCTGTGCCGAAACCAGGGCGGTTGTTGAGCAAGTAGATTGGGATTGTGAAGTACTGCGGAACTATTCCGAGGTCAACCTTGGTTGTCGTAACAGGGTAGCCACCGGTTTAGATTGGGCTTTCGATCAAGTGGAGGAAGCGATTATCCTAGAAGACGATTGTTTACCTCATCCCAGCTTTTTTAACTATTGCCATCAGTTGCTAGATTACTACCGCGAAGACCGGCGAATTTGGTCTATTAGTGGTAACAATTTCCAAAATGGTCAACACCGAGGGGATGGTAGCTACTATTTTTCAAACTACTATCATGTTTGGGGCTGGGCTGGCTGGCGACGCTCTTGGCAACAGTATGACTATCATTTCTCCAAATGGCCCGAATTTCGCGATGGTCACTATCTAACGGGGATTTTAGATAGTGTATTAGAAGTGAAGTATTGGCAAGAAATCTTCGATCGGATGTACACATCCGGCGAACCTAATACTTGGGACTATGCTGTCATGTTCTCTTTGTGGTTGAGCAGGGGGCTGTCTGTGTTACCAAATATCAACTTGGTATCTAACATTGGTCATCGGAGTGATGCAACTCATACTATGGGAGATTCTCAGTATGCCAATATGGCAATGGGGGAAATTGGTGAGGTTAAGCACCCGACTGTTATGGCTCGCGATCGAGCCGCGGATATGTATACTTTCGACCATGTCTATGGTGGGCTAGAAATCCAGTTGAGAGAGCAAGAATCAAAGCTTTGGCACAACCGGTTACGGCAGCAAGCTGGAATCTTGAAGCGGCAAATCCTGAAGGAATCTGCTGTATTATCATAGGTTCGGGTCTGAAAGATCTGGAGGAGAGTATGAAAAAATACCTAAATCTTGGTTGTGGGAAACGCACTCACCGTGATTGGACTAATGTGGATTTTGTGGCCACCCCCCCCGATGTGGTTGCTGCCAACCTGACCGAGGGTGTTCCCTTTGCCGATGGATCTTTCGATGCTGTCTATCATTCCCATGTTCTAGAGCACTTTTCCAAAAAACAAGCTCCAGCATTTCTGCAAGAATGCTTCAGAGTGTTACGGCCTCAAGGAGTGATTCGGATTGCTGTGCCAGACTTGGAGCAAATTGTCCGCAGCTACATCTTTGCTCTAGAACAGGCTGCTTCAGGGTCTCTGGAAGCGGCTACAAACTACGATTGGCTGATGTTGGAATTGTTCGATCAAGTAGTCAGAGAGCAGCCTGGTGGCAATATGGCTGCATATCTTTTTCAGGAACATATTCCTAACGAATCTTTCATCCTCAAGCGTAGCGGTACGGAGGCGAAAAAGCTCATTGAGGCTGGACGCAGCCAGCAGAAACCAGCTTCGCCACATTGGCTCAAGGATATATTAAGATCTACACGCAGATTGGTCATGGATTCCAGCTATCGACAGGATGCTATTTTGCAACTATTGCTTAGCTCGTCCGACTATCGATCGCTGCAAATTGGTCGCTTTCGCCAGGGTGGTGAAGTACATCAATGGATGTATGATCGATTTTCTCTCACACATTTACTACAACAGTGTGGCTTTGAGGGAGCCATGCAGCGTACTGCTCATGAAAGTTCCATTGACGACTGGACAAGTTTTGATCTCGACACCGAACCGGATGGAACAATTTACAAGCCAGATTCTATATACTTCGAAGCCATCAAACCATCAACATGAAAGTTCTGCACTTCAACCAGTCTGATATCGGTGGAGGTGCTGGTATTGCTGGCTACCGTCTCCATAATGCTTTAGTAGATCGAGGCATAGAATCTCATATACTAGTAGCTCCTGGCAGCAAAAAAACCGGGAGCAATCTGGTTACTGAGTTGCCCGCACCGCAGCTACCGGAAAAGATTCGCTATCGAATTGGTTCTCGCTTTGGGTTGCACTATCTGCACATTCTCAGTACTTTTGGTCTCACCGCCGATGCTCTTTACCAAGAATCTGATGTTCTCAACTTCCACAACATTCACCAAGGATATTTCAACTACCTAGCCATTCCCAAATTAACGAAAGACAAACCTGCAATATTTACGCTGCACGATATGTGGAGTTTCACCGGACATTGTGCATATAGCTACGGTTGCGATCGCTGGCAGACTGGTTGTGGTCAATGTCCTTATCCAGAGGTATATCCAGCAATTTTTTACGACAATACAGCGGTGGAATGGAAGCTAAAGCAATGGGTCTATAATCACTCTAACTTGATGATTGTTGTTCCAAGTCGCTGGCTGACCGAACAAGTGCAGCAGAGTATGCTCAGTCACTTTCCGATCCATCATATCCCATCGGGTATCGACACCGATGCCTTTCAGCCCTTGGATCCCGAACAATGTCGGGTTTTGCTCGGTATTTCCTCTGGGAAAAAGGTGCTAATGTTTGGAGCTGATAGCTTTTTTGATTCTCGTAAGGGAGGAGATATTCTTTGTCGGGTATTAGCCGGTTTACCCTTGGCTCTGAAACAGGATCTGGTGCTGCTAACCATTGGCAACCATCGTGAGCCGATCGACGAAATGATCGGGATTCAGACGATCAGCTTGGGGTTTGTTACTAGCGATCGGCTCAGGTGTATTGCCTACTCGGCTGCTGATTTACTCCTTTGTCCTACACGAGCCGACAACTTGCCGCTGATTTTACAAGAAAGCATGTCTTGTGGAACACCGATGGTTTCCTTCAAGGTTGGTGGTGTTCCAGATTTCGTGAGACCTGGTGAAACTGGCTACTTAGCAGAGCCAGAGAATGCCGAAGACTTTCGCAAGGGCATCATGGAATTGTTGGCAGATGAAACACTCCGGCAACAGATGGCCAAAAACTGTCGTGAAATTACCTTAAATGAGTACACCCTAGAGCTTCAAGCCCAGCGCTATATCAATTTATACAGTGCAGCTTTAAAGCCTCAAAAGCACTGAATTCAAGTAGAGTTAAAAATGATGAATGCTTCTCTCAAATTTGCGGATCTGCCAGAATCTCCTGCTCATCTACAAGGGTGGCCTTGGACTCCAGAGAGTGAATGGAGACCGGTGGAGCCAGAGCTAACCGAAGGTTACTGGCCGAAAATCAGCATCGTGACCGTCAACTACAATTATGGTCGCTTCCTGGAGGAAACAATCCGTTCCGTACTTTTACAAGGTTATCCAAACTTAGAGTATATTCTCATCGATGGTGGCTCAACGGATAACAGCCTAGACATCATTAGAAAATACGAAAAGTATATCACCTACTGGGTGAGTGAACCCGATGGAGGACAGACAGAGGCTCTAAATAAGGGATATCAGAAATGCACAGGAGATGTTTATAGCTGGCTAAATTCTGATGACACCTATATGCCCTCTACTTTATGGCAGGTTGCTAAGTTCCGACAAGCGGGTTGTGAAATGATTGCTGGTAGCTGCCGGAATTTGTTTCTCAACCAAGGAGTTGAGTCGATTACGGAATCCCGGCCCTACAGTTTTGCTCAGTATCTAAGATTTTGGGCCTATCCATTCTCAGAGTTTTTCTTGCCTCAGCCTTCGGTGTTTTTAGCCAAACAAATATCCGATCAATGTTTTCCATTGGATCCAAAACTGCATTGTGCAATGGACCATCAGTACTTTTTGCGAGCATTAAGTCAATCACCAAAAACAACCATAGTCAAAGAGGTTTGGTCGGAGTTTAAGCTTCATGGTGAAAACAAAACCGGCGGGAGCTACTCCGGCTTCGATGAGCTATGTCAAATAAGTCTAGCTGAGTCGATAAAGCTACCATTCCTCTCAAGAACACTGTTCAAATTCGACTTAAACAACTTCATCACCATTCATTCTTTCTTGGAGTTGGAACCGGAGCCAAAATTAATCGATCTTGTTAATTTAATGAGAAATTCTCCATCTGTGTTAAAGCTGTTACTTTTTTGGAAAGTTTTTGCAAAAAGTCTTCTTGGGTCAAGTTTTTATTCTTTCTTGAAAGAGTTGAAGAGTGCAAGAGTCAACTAAAATTGATAACTCAATCTCCATCTCCACCACAACAAGAAAACTATGCCCTTGCATATCAGAAAATCAGCCTAACCATCAAGTCAATCATAGTTCAGCATGACCCATTATCCCAAAGGCATCAAGGTACAATCCAGTGGTTAAGATCGGTTCTCATATAGCTCTGCATCAATCGAGATTTTATCGTTTCATTTACAATGCCTCGCTGCCATGGATAGTTAAACGAAAAATCAATCGAGAAACCATAGTACCTGTGACAGTTTACTCATTATCTTACGAAAAATGTTTGCCCGAGCAGATTGCTAGCATTCGTTCCTTCATCAAAAATGTAGGCATTCCCAACAAGTTTGTTATAGTTTCTGATGGCAGCTATTCGGAACGTAGCAAACAACTAATCCGGGCAATTCATCCTTGCATTTCCGTATGCGATTGGTTTGACTTTGTACGCAGCGACTTACCTGAATATGTAAAAAGCTTTTCAGCACTGCATCCGATGGGTATAAAGCTCTCGGTACTCCTGAGCATTACCGTAGATGAAGCTACCAATGAAACAGCTATTTATACGGATTGTGATATATTATTTTTCCCAGCTGCGACAGAGCTAGCAGAGATTGCCCTATCGGAGGAGCACCGTTCCTACTATTTACCAGATTGTGAAAAGTCCCTAGACAGTCGATTGCTATTCACCGCAGACGAGGGCGAGCAACCGATCAACGCCGGGTTCATTATTTTCAAACAGCAAATTGACTGGTCAATAGCCCTCCATCGTCTATCCGAGCTCGAGGGAGGAATCACCTATTACCTCGAACAAACCTTAGTTCACCTGGCCTTACATCAGAACAAAGCATCCCCCCTTGCTACCAATAAATTCATTATGGATACCAGCGATCTATTTATGTACAGTGATTTGTTCGCGAGCGACCAAATCGCCATCAGGCATTACGTGAATACGGTTCGACATAAGTTTTGGCTATCGAATTTCGGAGTACTCAAGAATCCTTGAATAACATAATGAATAAAAAAGCACAAACAACACACCCTACATCTCAAGGGGAAAAGAAGAGAAGAGTAGGTTCGCAATCCGTCTCTTACACACTACCAGCAAGTTCAGAATTACTGAGTTTTAGTGAGCCACCAGCAACCAAGACAATTCCCCTTAACAAGGTTTTTTGTGGGGGGAAAGAGGTAGATTACATAACAGAGTCAATCGCGCAAGGAAGGATAGCAGGCAATGGAATGTTCACAAAAAAATGCCATCATTTTTTTGAGGAGAGGTACAACATTGGCAGAGCACTGCTAACAACATCTTGTACCGATGCGCTTGAAATGTGTGCATTGCTACTTGAAGTAAAGCATGGGGATGAGGTTATATGTCCCTCATACACTTTTGTTTCCACGGCCAATGCCTTCGCACTTCGCGGGGCAAAGCTAGTCTTTGCAGACAGCGAAACAGACAGGCCAAACATTGATGCCGAGCTAATCGAATCACTAATAACGCCAAGAACCAAAGCCATTGTTGTTGTCCATTATGCTGGCATCGCTTGTGATATGGATCGAATTCTTGAGATAGCAAGTGAACATGGCATACCAGTAGTAGAAGATGCCGCGCAAGCTGTCGATTCCTTCTATAAGGAGCGTCCACTGGGAACAATAGGTCAGTTAGGAACTTTTTCGTTTCATGAAACAAAAAACATTGTTTGTGGGGAAGGTGGACTGCTGGCAATCAATGACCTATCGTACGCTGTCAGGGCAGAAATAATCAGAGAGAAAGGTACTAATGTATCTTCATTTCTTCGTGGAGAAATAAATAAATATTCTTGGGTGGATATAGGATCGTCGTTCCTGCCTTCTGACATTGTTGCAGCCTACTTATATGCTCAGCTTGAGAATCTAGAGAAGATCCAGTTTAGACGTAAAGAAATATGGGATCGTTACTCACGAAATCTTTCCGATATTCTTCCATTGATGGGTGTTCGTCTACCAATCATACCGGATTGGGCCACCAACAATGCTCATGCATTCTACTTGATTTGCCGTACTGCATCGCAAAGAGCTGCTTTTATCCAAGCATTGAGCAAACTCGGAATCCAGGCAGCATTTCACTACCTCTCACTTCATAATAGTCCTTATTTTTGGAAGAACCATGATGGACGCCAATTACCCAACAGCGATCGTTTCGCTGATTGTTTAGTTAGGCTTCCGCTTTACTACGAACTCACCAACGCTGAAGTGGATTTCATTTGCGAGCAAACCATCAAGTACTTCTCTCGAAAAGTATCATTTTAAACTGCGGGAAATTTATTGCCATTACTTCCAGGTGAGAAGCAAGGCAATAAATCGAATTAACAGCTTCATAGATATTCACGACATGAAGATTCTTTTTTGTAGTCCAGTCCCCCTTCAAGAAACACTTGGGACAGCAAGAACCTTACTAGCCCTCAGCACAGAATTCCAAAATTTGGGATGGGAAGTTAAAATAATTTCCCCAGCAGATACTGTTGACAACTACCAACTTGGTGACGATTTTGCTGGAGGGCTGAGAAAATATTTGCTTAAACATGCAGCTGAGTATGATGTTGTGGAGTATGACCATTCATACCTGCCATTTCCAAGAACAGAGTTTGCAAATGACACACTATTTGTAGCAAGATCCCAGTTGTTAGGACACCATTTTGCCACAATTGCAATTCCTGCTGAACGGCGGTGGCAATCCAGAGTTCGCGCGTTTTTAGAAAAACGTACCGAACGGAAAGGGAAAAAGCAAAACTTTGATCGGGCACACACCACTATTCTAGAATCAGATGTTGCCGTGGTGCTCAACTATGACGATCAAGATGTTCTAACAAAATATGGTATCAATCCAGAAAAAATCCATGTCATACCCAATGGATTATCCTCTTTGCAGATGCAGCAATTCGATCAAGTTTCTTCAGCTTTGCCATCAGACCCAAAAGTAGTTTTTATTGGAACTTTCTGTCCGCGCAAAGGCTCCACGGACTTTGCTGCAATTATCCAGGAAATTTCTCACCAGGTTCCCGAGGTGAGTTTCCGATTGCTTGGCACTACCTTTGCTCGTGAAAAAGTCTTATCCTGCTTTCCTAGGTACCTCAGAAATCGGATCGAAGTTTACCCCGATTTTGAACCTGATGATTTACCCGATTTGCTGCAAGCCTGCTCTGTTGGTATGTTTCCTTCCTACATCGAGGGTTTTGGATTGGCCGTTCTGGAGATGTTGGCAGCCTCTATTCCAGTCATTGCATACAATTCACCGGGTCCCCCAATGATGTTGGATGCTCGCTATTTAGTACCGCAGGGAGATACTGCGGCGATGGCAGAGAAAATCATTGATTTGTTGCAAGATAGCCACCAGCTAGCTAGTTCCCGCCATTGGGCAAGGCAGAGATCGAAAGACTTTTGTTGGCAGCAGGTAGCAAGAGAAACAAGCGATGTCTACCTCAGTTATGTGCAGAAACAGCCCATGCGACTTTAATCCGTTTTTGTATCAACAAGGACACCATCTATCCATAGGAAGTGTTTGAATATGAATGTGTTGGAACTACCAAAGACATCCATTGTGTGTCAAGCCCGATTGGTTTTGGAATTTCCAATTTGCAAAAATTTCCCGGGCTATTCTCAAGTACACCTAGCCTTTTTGTGTTTACGTCCCACCATGAGCAGCCCATAAGACCGAACACATCTCTAATGCACATGAGAGGTTTCACTTGACTAATATAATGATCACGGGTGGACAAGGATTTATTGGCTCTCACTTGGTTGATAATCTTTCAATGAGTGGCAAGAACCACGTTGTGGTAGTAGGTAGATCTGAGCTAGCCAGGGGTTCTTTTGTCGATCGGAGCCTATTTAACTACTACCAAATAGATACGGCCGATGACGCCATAGTCGCTGACATTGTTAAAAAACATGACATAGAAATTGTCTACCATGCTGCTTGGGGAAACTTGAATGCGAGTGCCCAGAAAGACGCCGTCGAGGACATAAACTTGAATGTTATTTCCAGCGTCAAGTTGCTGGATGTTTGCGTCAAGGCTAGGGTGAGGAGATTTATCTATCTATCCTCCGGTGGGACAGTCTATGGAGCACCTCAGGCAGAGCTGGTAACCGAAGAGCATCCCAAAATGCCCCTCAGTGCCTATGGCGTTAGTAAGTTAACGGTAGAGAATTATTTGCGCATGTACTCCATGTTTTATGGAATCGAAAGTATTGTGGTCAGGCCCTCGGTTCCCTATGGCCCCAGGCAGAATCCCTTGAAGGGACAAGGAGCCGTTTCCACTTTTTTGTATAAGGCGATCAACAAACAGCCCATCACTATTTGGGGGGACGGTTCGGCTGAAAGAGACTTCTTTTACATTTCTGACCTAATCGATGCCTTGGTGACCTGTCTGACTGTGCCATCGGATACCAACGCAGTTTTCAATATTGCTGGCGATCGCCTATATCGGCTTTCGGACTTGATTCACTTGATTTCTCAGGAGATAAATATGCCAGTTGAAGTAATCTATGAGGGAGGCCGCAAAGTTGATATTCCTAGCATCAAGCTGGCCACAGACCGGGCCAGCAGTGTCCTGGGCTGGAGCAGTAGAACGGATATCAAGGAAGGCATGAGAAAAACCCTCAATTGGATGCTTTCTGGACATGCGTTCTCGTTGCCCCTCCTACCTAGTCGGTCAGCCCAGCTCGAACATGCCCTCAGAAACTAAGCTTTCAGCTTCTGCGTTCAGCCGTCAAAAATTAACTAGCTTATTCAGTTCATGAAGATTCTTGTTACACTACCTACGGAACATCCCTCGCTACCCAGCCTAGCAGATGTGCTGGCGGGTAAGGTTGCTTGTTCGGGGACTATTGGGGCGATCGTTCGTTTGGCAGAAATGCTGCAAATAGCTGGGATCGATGTTACCATCAGTGGTGCAAGCAACTGCGAAGCTGGTGAGTTTGTCTATCTGTTACATAGCAACGTCGATGCTACGAAATTTGATAGGTTGATTATTCATCAAACTCATTGGAATGGTGCAATTTTTACCTTTGGAAACTCTCAGCTTCCAAAAACTATTTTATACTTACATAATCAGACACCATGGACATTTATTGCATCCTTCTTTCAAAGCGGTGGACATAGACTAGTTTGCCCATCGCTGTATTTAGCTAATCTCTACCGTGCAATTCCACAGTGGAAAGAGAAAATCGCCATCATCGGGAACTCTTACTGTCCGGTGTTTGCGCCTAGTTTGGATTTGTCGCAGCCGCGGATCTTATTTGTGGGAGCTGTGACCCCCAACAAAGGATTCAATGAGCTGATGCAGGTGTGGTCTTGCCTAGTTAGACAGAAAGTAGAGCTAAAGCTCGCCATTGCTGGAGGCATTAGCCTTCACCATGAAGGTTCTAAGCTTGGCCCTTTAGGGGCTACCGATGATGATTATGAACGCGCCCATATTCAACCTTGGCACCAATCACTCCCAGAAAGATATCAACCCCAGTTTTTGGGTGCGTTGTGCCCATTCGATTTGCACCGAGAGATTAACCAATCTTGGGCGGTGATTGTCAATCCTTGCTGGCATTCTCCAGAGAATTGTTCCGTTGCTTCTATTGAGGCCCAGGCTTGTGATCGCATGGTTTTTAGTGTGATGGCTGGTGGCCTTGGGGAGACGGTTTATCAAGGTGACTTACCCTCCCTGACGCGTGGTCGATCACCTAGGGATCTCTGCGACCTTATTTTGCAAGGCTTACAAAATCCGGAGGCGGTTAAGAAGAATGGCCAACTAGCAGGGGCTTTTGTGCGTGACCAATTCAGCTTCAGCAAAATCTTCCAAGATTGGCTGGACCTTTTAGCTGGTAAAGCAGTCCAACCCACTGCCCTAGGGCAATCTTTTACGCCTGATACGGTGGCAAAGAACCTCATGCGTTGGACTGGAACTGGCATGGCTCTGAAAACAGTTTATGGCAGACTCCGCGATCGAGCAGTTTAGAGAATTCAAGTCAAGAGGCTGCACTCCAGAGCATAAGTGCAGTGGCAACAGCGTTGATTATGATAAGTTAAAAAAATGAGCGAACAAATTCCCAAAATTGTTGTCATAACCCCAATTAGAAACGAGGCTTGGATTTTAGATCGTTTTCTGTCCACCACCAGCTATTTTGCCGATCACATTATCATTGCCGATCAAAATTCCACAGACAATAGTGTTGAAATCTGCAAAAAATACCCCAAGGTTATTTTGATTAGCTCCGAGTCGGATCAGTGGATTGAAGCAAATCGACAAATTCTTTTGATTGAGACTGCCCGCAACCTAGTACCGGATTCCAAAATCATCTTAGCCTTGGATGCCGATGAGATTTTGGCAGCCAATGCCACGGAATCGATTGGCTGGCAAATGATGCTTAAAGCTAAGCCCGGCACGGTATTATGCTTTGAAAAACCCGATTTATTCGCTAGTCCCGAGCATTGTGTTCGCTATGATGTACCATGGCCACTCGGGTATGTAGATGACGGGGCAGAACACAAAACAAAAAAAATACACGGAATGAAAGTTCCTCAGCCAGATTATGCCCCAAGGATGTACATTCATGATATAAAAATACTCCATTACGGATTAACCAGACTAGACGGACAGAGATCCAAGGTGAGATTCTACTCTATGGTGGAGAACACCCTGAAGACTAACCGGGCCTTTTCGCGACGGTTTATGTACTCCTCACATGTAGACTACCGATCGAGAGGAAATCTAGAAAAATGCCCAAAGGAATGGTTCGAAAAATGGGAAACCTTAGGTATTGATATGTTTTCTATCCCCCACTATAAATATTATTGGCAGGACTTCGAAGTTCTCAAGTACTTTAAACAGTATGGCACTTCTAAATTTTGGCTGGACGATATTTGGGACTTTGACTGGGAAGGTTTTCGGCTGTATGCTCAATCCAAGGATGTCAAAAACATTCCAGAATCTTCCATCCAGCCGCCACCGAAAGCAGTGCTACTTGGCATGAGGGTGCTGGATAGTTTTTATCGATCAACTTTAAGTGCCAGGTCTTATCTCAAACAACTAACTAATCCTACTTGAATGCAGAGTGGTGCCGTGAATTCTCTCATTACAGTTGCTATTCCCACTTACCAGCGCCTGAACTATTTAAAGGCAGCAGTTGCGTCTGCCATGCTGCAAACCTACGAAAATATTGAGATTTTGATCGGCCAAGACCCCACTCCACTTGGCCTAGACCCAGAGATTCTGGACTGGTGCCAACTCCTCGCCCAGGACTACCCCAAAGTCAAGTACCAAAGCAACCATTGCAACCTAGGCTTAGCTGGTAATTGGAATGCCCTTGCCGATGCTGCCAGTGGGGACTACATTGTCATTATCGGTGATGATGATATTCTACTCCCGACTTTCATTGAGACGTTCATGAAGTCGGCACAGCCCGATATCGATGTATTTTTCTCCGATCACTACGTCATTGATAGCCAAGGAGAACGGCTGCAATCCACCACCGAACAATGGACTAAAACCTATCATCGCAGTGATCTACCACCGGGCGGATTAACTACCCCGGAAATTTGTGCTTGGCAAAATGCCATTCCCATGTCCACCTCGCTCATTAGAACTTCCGAAGTTCGAGAATTTCGTTTCAAGGAGGATTTGAACAACCCGGAAATTGAATTTTTTATTCGGCTGGCTCAAGCCGGTAAGAATTTTCTGTTCGCTCCCGATCGCCTAACCGAGTACAGATTACATGAGCAGTCGGCAACTTCATCCGGAAGAGGGCTGAGATCCCATCGATTAGTGTCTTACTTATTGCCATTGGGTGTTAACCCTGATGTGGAACCCTACAAGCGCTCTCTATTGTCGAAACTCATGGTAAATGCTGTCAGCAACTTTTTACTCGACCATGAAAAAACAAGAGCAGGGGAACTATTGCGCAGTAAATACTATCCATCAAATATTTCTTCCCTCATTAAATGGATGGTGCAAAAACTTTGTATCATTCTTCCTGGTGACATGGGAATCAATCTTTACCGAATGATTCACAATGCCAAAGCAGGTTGAACAACACTGAGTATCTATACTAATGCCTTCATTCTCTGACACAGTTACAATCACGGCCAAGACATCTCCTCATGTTTGTGGTGTTGGTGACTATACCGTAAATCTTGCCACACACCTAAAAGCTCATTACGACTTGGGATTAGACCTGATCGTCGAGAAAGGCTGCTTACCTAGTACTATGCCGATCATAGTACTTCCAACCATTGAAGACTGGACTCCGAAATCTTTCCAAACTCTTTTTACCCAACTGAAGCAAGCCAGAGTTAAAACCGTTATTTTACAGTATACCTGTTGGCTTTACTCACCTAAAGGATTTAGCTTAGCTCTTATTCCCTTTTGGCAGCAGTGTTCCCAGCATTTTCAAACAATTCTGGTGGCCCACGAAACTTACTATTGGTCTCTCAAGTATCCTGGCACTTGGCTTAAAGGTATTATTCAGCAATACGTTCTGCAACAGCTTGTCCGCCACAGCGATCGAATTTGCTGTAGTTCCGAACCATACATCCACCAACTACATAGGTATGCTCAAAAGAATAACAAGATTCATCACCTCCCGATCCCTAGTAACGTTCCTCTCAAGCCCTTGTCCACACCAGAGCGGATGGAGTTGCGCAAGTCTCTAGGCATCATATCCGCGCAACACCAAGTGCTTACTCTTTTTGGTTGTCACGCTTCCATCCAGCAAAGTTGGGTGGCACAGTTAGATCGACGCCTCCAGGAATTAGGCAAACCCGTTGTTTGGTTACTATTAGGGGATGCTAAAAGGATCGACTTACCATTGCACAACCCCATAATTCGCCCTGGATTTTTAGATGCGGTTAATTTATCCTATCATCTCCAACTCTCCGACCTGATGCTGTTGCCCCATGAGTTTGGGATTAGTGCAAAGCGCACTTCCTTGATGGCAGGATTGGAGCACGGTATACCTGTGATTGGCACTAAAGGACAGTTGACCGATAGTTTTTTTCATGAGATAGCATCTGTCAGTCTGGTTTCCGATCGAGACTATCCGGCTTTTGAAGTCGAGGTCTTGAATTTTCTCGATCGGCCCTCATCATTGTCAGATCTGGTGATGAGCGGTCAGGACTACTATGCAAAACATCTGAGCTGGGCCGTTGTTGCCAAAACCTTAGCGACCTTTCTATGCGAATCTTAACTCAACCAAGGCCCAGGCTAGAGCAAATTCCTATCTTGCTCCATGGCCTATTGTTTGCGATCGTTGCTTCGTCATCACTCACCTACTGGCAGTCGGCAGAATATGCTTTGAATGGCAATTGGCTGATTGATTACTATCATCGGCAACTTTATATAGACCAAGTCCCAGCAGTTCAGAAAGCTGCCAAGGACATGATGGCACTCTTACTGTTAACTGGCAGTCTTTACTTCAGGCCGACTAATTCAAATGCAGCACTCCAATATGATCGTGACTTGTCGATCAGCTATTTGATATGTGCTGCTGCCGTAGGTATTGCTTTTGTCAGAAGTTTGTATACGAATTTACCAGACTTCATACTGGTTGCTTCGCTGCGACCGGCAATATTCATAATCGCAATTTTTGTGTTTTGTCATCGTCATCTTCACCCGTATTATTTACGATGGGTATTGGAAGCAGCCAACTTGCTGACAATCGTGCAAGTGTACTATTCCGTAAAACAAAGGAATGCTGCGATCTTTTACAATGGAGTTAGCTGGCTAGACTCTGGTAGTGCCCGAGCGGTGGGTACCTTCACCGAGCCTAATTCAATGGGTTTATTTCTAGCCTTCATGTTTTATGCAAACACCTCTATTTTACCTCCCAACAAGTTTCGGCCAGTGTTGTTGGTGATGATGGCGATCAGCATATTTTTCACGGGATCGAGGGCTTCACAAATGATCATCCTCATTGTTTTAGCTGCAACTTTTTATCGCAAATTCTGGATTCCAAAGGAATCGAGTGTAGAAGACTTTTTCAAAAAAGTTGTTTCCATCCCCTTGGCACTTTTTGCTGGCTCATGGTTCTATGGGCAAGTAAATGTTTATAGTGGTAGAGCCGATGGATCCTCTGCCACTGGTGGCAGACTCGATATCATTTTCAGTATTACAGAACAGCTCGATGTGAGTTCTTTGATTTTCGGTAAATATCTCAGCTATGGTTCCAACCTTATCAATACATTGAGCGGCATAGGTGAGGATGGTAAAAGCACTTATCTAATTGCTGATTCAACACCAGCTTGGCTCATCGGTCAATTTGGTTTGGTTGGAGCTTTTGGCGTACTTTATGTTGCTTATTGTCTCTTCAGAGCACCTACACTTAAGCGCATCGTGTTTCTCACTCACAGATTTAGACCGAATTGGGAAAAAATCGAGCGGGATCAAGTAGGTCTAGCTGTCTATTTGTTTTTTAGTTCTACCACTATTATTCTACTGGAGTTTTACGCAGTTCTACCTTTGCTAATTACAGTGTTATTTCCTTGGCAAATTGCCAAAAACAGCAATTAATTGAGGCTTGTGTAATAATCCACTCATGCTTTTCGCAACCAAGATCTGGATGATGCTTAAGCACAGTTGGTTGAGTTGCTCCGATTGTTTCTTCTCGTTGAACTTTGGACTGAAGCCAAGTTGCCCAAGCAACCCTAGTACGCATTTTTTTTAGCACCTTACGTCGTCAACCTACGCTATAAATTTACCACAATAGAGCACCAAAAATAATGAATGCTTCGTCCCCTTCTGCACAGTGGCTCGACTATCTTGAAAATAACCTTTTGGCTATATGGCAAAACAACGTTCTCGTCTATCCTATTGAAGACATCACGCCAGGAATCAAAGCCAACAGTGTTTATTTTGGGCATCCTGTTTGGGGCCGGAACTATTTAAAAGCCTGTCATAGAGATAATACCTTCATCGAGCGTTGGCAGACAGTCATTGGCAGTTGGCAGGACAAAGTTGTTGTTGATATTGGCTGTGGCCCAGGTAACTTGTTTGCAGCATTGGGCGATCAATGTGGCCAGCCGAAACTATTGCTCGGGGTGGATGTGTCCGTTGGAGCATTAGAGATGGCTCAAGAAATTGGCTACAGTACAGTGTTAGCTGATGCCCAAAAACTCCCTTTTGTAGATGGGTTTGCCGATATTGTGATGATCAATGCTTCATTGCATCACTGTGATGATATGGCTCAGATGCTGAGGGAAGCAGGCCGCATTGTTCGGCCTGGGGGACTTCTGATCGCTGATCAAGATCCGCAATTCACCTCATTGAATTACAACTGGTTGGGGAGGCTACTTTGGAATGCTAGATTACCTTTGTATCTTGCTCTAGGTAGAGGCGGACACGCCACCCCCGAGGAACAGTATTGGGCCCAAGGTACAGAAGTTCATCATAAACCAGGCGGGGGCGTATCAGCGAATATGTACTATTCAGTCCTTGAGTCCCTAGGCTTCAATGTTAATATCTACCCACACAACTGTGATGTTGGGGCGGCAGTTTTGAGTGGCGAATATGGTAAGCCTTCATGGAAATGTTATATGGCCCAGAAACTATCTGGTATTAATACGAATTCATCGGAAGCTGCCATGGTGCTTCTGTGCGTAGCTCGGCGCTCCAGATGATTTAGCTCCCGGAATTCTTCTTTACTATCTCTATTTCGGAACCATAGGAGATTTAAGATATGACAAGATCGTTACTGCACAAGCTCACTCCTGATTTTGCGATCGACTACTATAGACGGTTTAATCGATATCGAGAACAACAGAAAAACCTGCGCCGAACTACAGAAGATGTCTTTACTGAGATTTACAAGAAAAATAAATGGGGAGGTGTCAGTGGAGATTTTTATTCGGGCACTGGCACCACTGATCAACAGGCTGTTTCCGCCTACACCTCCATGGTGTCGGCTCAGGCCGATCAAGAGAATTTCAGAGGACTAGCCTTTGTCGATCTGGGCTGTGGAGATTTCCGAGTAGGAAAACAGCTGCTACCCTTGTGTTCTAGCTACATTGGCATTGATATAGTACAGCCTTTGATTGTTAGGAATCAAGCAGAATATGGCGATGAAGCAACAAAATTCTTGCACTTGGATATCATCCAAGATGATTTGCCCGCAGGTGATGTTTGCTTTATTCGCCAGGTCTTGCAGCACCTTTCTAACCAACAAATCTCTACAGTTCTGCAAAAGCTTAAACAGTACAAGTGGGTTTTTATTACGGAGCATTACCCTACCGACAATGATTATATTCAACCAAATATCGACAAAGTTCAAGGCTGTGACATCCGAGTGTACTGCAATTCCGGGGTCTATCTCACAAAAACACCTTTTCAAATACCCAGTCAGTTACTCCGACAGGTGTTGGAAGTGCCAGGATCCGAACCAATTAGTGCTAACGAATCAGGAGTAATACGCACTTATTTATACCAGCCAAGTGAATCCTCTCCGTCAGTGGATTCAGCCAACGTGAAATCCACTTGACGACCGTCAAAAGAATGCATCTCATAATTAATACTGTGAAACAATGCGTAACACTTCTGCTGTTCATCTATGGATGCCTGATATCTTCGAGTTTAAGGGAGGTATTCAGGTTTACTCAGCTTTTCTGCTAGAAGCCATGCAGGCAATGTTGCCCCATTGCCAACATGATGTATTTCTGAAGCATGATTCTCTAGGAGATGGTATCGCCAAACGCACTGCCCATGCCACGATGGCAGCCCATCCCCATACCAGCTTCCATTTTTCGGGACAATGGAATCCTGCCCTTCGTACACCAGCCTTCGCCACGGCCATTGCCGCTGCCGGACTCATCCAAAGACCGAACTTAATTCTCTCTACCCACATCAACTTTACCAAAGTAGCCTACTGGCTCAAGCAAATAGCTGGTATTCCTTACTGGGCAATCGCCCATGGGGTAGATGCCTGGAGCATCGAAGACCCAAATTTGCAAAAGTCTTTATCCCATGCCGATCTGATCCTAGCTGTCAGCAGCTACACCCGCAATCGACTGTTGCAAGAGCAAAACTTGAACCCCGAGAAAGTCGTAGTTCTTCCCAACACCTTTGATGTCGATCGATTTCAAATCGCCACAAAATCTGATCATTTACTCCAACGATATCAACTAAAGCCCGACCAGCCCATAATTTTGACCGTTGCCCGTCTAGATGGTAGCGAACAATACAAAGGATATGACCGAATCTTACAAGCAATGCCTAAAATTCGTCAGCATATTCCAGACGTTCATTACTTAATTGTGGGCAAAGGTAGCGATCGGTATCGGATAGAACAACTTATTCAAACCCTGGATATTGAAGACTGTGTTACACTGGCTGGATTCGTGGCCGACGAGGAACTAGCAAATCACTACAACCTTTGCGATGTCTTCGCCATGCCCAGTAAGGGGGAGGGATTTGGGATCGTCTATTTAGAAGCTTTAGCCTGCGGTAAACCGACCGTAGGGGGCAACCAAGACGGAGCGATCGATGCATTATGCGGAGGAAAGTTAGGTATCCTGGTAGATCCAGATAATGTTAAGGAGATCGCCATGGCACTGATTCAAACTCTCACCAGAACCTACTCTCACCCCTTAATTTATCACCCAACAGCCTTGCGTCAAGGCGTCATCGATACTTATGGCTTTCAACAATTTCAGAAGACTCTAGAGGTAATATGGCAGACCCATCACAGATTAAAACATTAGAAGTCATCCCTTCTCTCAGTCCGACTTTTGGTGGGCCGGTGGAGGTGGTGCTCCACCTATCGAGAGAGTTGCGAGCATTGGGGGTGGATGCTAAAATCGCTACTACCAATGATAATATGCCGGGGAAAATGGATGTTCCACTCAATCAGGAAGTCAATCATCAAGGCATTCCCACCTACTTTTTCTCTCGCAGTTCTATTCGGATTAAAGAGTTCCTTTTTTCTGCCGATCTAACTTGGTGGCTATGGAAAAACATCAAAAACTATGATTTCCTGATCGCACATGGCCTTTGGAGTTACGGCCCTGATTGCCTAGCCATCATGGCTAGGTTGCAAGGCAAGCCCTATGCTACTCGCACCATGGGACAGCTTACCCCTTGGTCTTTATCTCAAGGGAGCCTAAAAAAGTCCATATACTCGATGTTGATCGAAAAGCCTAATCTCAATGCTGCGAAGTTTGTTCACTGCACTGCTGACACAGAGGCTCAAGATGTTCTCAATTTTGGTATTGCGGCCCCTAAAGCTGTCATTCCGCTGGGAGTGAAACCTCCGCTGCCTTTGACAAATGCAAAACAACAGTTGCGTAGTCGGTTCTCCATTCCCGAAGACGTGCCGATCGTTCTGTTCATGTCTCGGATCCACCCCAAAAAGCGACTAGACTTACTCATCAAAGTCCTAAGCAAATTGCGTCTGCAGCAAAACTTCCACCTGATCATAGCCGGATCGGGAGCAGAGGAATACGTTGAGTCCTTACATCAGTTGATCAATGAATGCCAAATTGAAAATCAAACAACTTTTGCCGGATTCGTGACTGGGGAAGATAAGAATTTAATCCTCCAAGGTTCAGATCTTTTTGTCCTACCCACTCACTCTGAAAATTTTGGTATTGCCTTAGCCGAAGCCATGGTAGTGGGTCTACCAATTATTACTACCCCTGGTGTCAACATATCTCCAGAAATCGCCAAAGCAAAAGCTGGAATTATTGTAGATAATGATACCCATTTACAGATGGCAATTGCGCAGTTACTTCAATCACCTCAACTCAGAAGTCGGATGGGAGCAAATGGCAGGCTCCTAGCTTTAGAAAGATACTCTTGGCCATCTATTGCCAAGCAGTTTGTGGAAATTTACACCAACATCATTGCTACCGAAGACCAAAATCCAATCAGGCATTTCACCTGAACTACAAAACTTTCCTGGCTCTCACTGGTTCCGCAGGGTTTCCCGCATAGATTGTCATTGCAGCCAGAGATCGTGATGCCACACTACCGAGGCCCAACACGGCTCCTTCTCCGACCGTCACACCTGGCCCAATAGTAGCTCTTGCAGCCAGCCAACACCCTTGACCTACATGAACTGGTGCATCCTTCAACCCAAAGGCCGGGTCGCTCCAGTCATGATTGCCCGTGCAAATGTAGACATCTTGAGATATACATGAGTGGCTACCGATGGTCACCATTGCCAAGTTATCGATCCAACAGTTCTCCCCTAACCAAACGAAATCGCCTACGACCAACCGCCAAGGAAACTTCACCCTCACGCCTGGTTTCACTCGAACACCCTCACCTACGCGTGCTCCAAAACAGCGTAATATCCAGCATTTGAAGCCAGAATTTGTCAACAAATAGCTGCGCACCAGTGGTGCTCCTCCGTAGTACCAAAGCACTTGCGCCCAAAAGTTAGCACCAGTCGAGTATGTTCCTAAGGTATATTGATTTAGCTGCATATCCTTCATAGCTCTACTAGGGAAATGAGTATCAAGTAAGTCAAGTCACCCCTTGTTGCTGGGAGTAGACCCTCTCAACTTTGACATAGGTCTACTATACTCATCAGAAGAATGACATGATGTATAGATCCATACAAATGGACAAAATAAACACACCATTCAAGGTATAGAAAAGCACCAAAATAAGATATAGCAACTATAGTATAACAGGGCACTGAAAAAATGAGGCCACAGGCTATAAGATTTCGGTTGTGCTAATAAACACCTAATCAAAACTTATGCGGTGGATATATGAATGTGTCAGAAAACTCGTTCGTTCTAGATGAAAAAGTTGCGTCTCACTCTATTGTCCCAGTTATGGCTGAGGCCGCAGACGTTGTATTAGTAGAGAGAACAGCTACTCGTTTGACAATTGCAAATCAGTTTTTCCCTCCGGATTATGCAGCTACTGGGCAACTTATTGAAGAACTTGCACACGAACTAAAAGGAAAGTTCAATCAAGTAGAAGTATTTAGTAGCCAACCGTCTTATGCCTTTAGGCGTAACGATCTACCTCGATGGGAACACCATCAACATCTTGGTATTCGACGTTCTCAGGCATCTTCAGTCGGCGATGGAAGGATTCGAGGAAAAGCCGTTTCCGGAGCTATTTTTTTTGTGAGAACAGCACTTCATTTGATCCGTCATGCTTCTCCTCATCAGTTAGTGCTGTTGACTACAGCTCCACCTTTTTTACCGCTGCTGGGCTATTTTGTCAATATTTTTCGAAGGATATCTTACGTCTGCCTATTGTATGACTTGTATCCAGATATTGCCGTCGAGTTAAAGGTGGTTAAAAGGCATAGTTGGATTGTTAAACTATGGGATTTTTTCAACTGTTTAGCTTGGAAAAAAGCTTCTGCTATTATTGTCTTGAGCAGTAGCATGAAAAGCCGAATCGTTAAAAAGTGTCCCAAGGTTGCACACAAGGTATTTGTGATCCCTAGTTGGTGCGATTCGCAGCAAATTCAGCCTCTATCCAAAGCAGAGAATTGGTTTGCCCAAGAATACAACTTGGTCGATCGATTCACGGTTCTTTATTCTGGAAATATGGGACGTTGCCATGACATGGTGACTTTAGTTAACGCAATGGATCTATTGAGAGCAACCTCTATTCAGTTCGTTTTTATTGGCAGTGGGGAGAAGAGGCAGTATGTGGAAAATTGTGCAAAAGAAATGGAACTGAAAAACTGCCTATTTCTTCCTTACCAACCCAAAGAAAATCTGCCTTTCTCCTTAACGGCCTGCGATCTATCGATTGTCAGTATTGATGAGCAGATGGAAGGGCTAGTTGCTCCCAGTAAACTCTATTCTGCCCTTGCAGCAGGTACTCCTGTTGCAGCTATTTGTCCAGATAATTCCTATCTTGGTGAGGTGCTCGATCAAGCGGGATGTGGCTCCACCTTCCGCAATGGGGATAGTAAGGGATTGGCAACATATATTAATATGTTAGGTAATAATCCCGATCTAGTAAGTCAAATGGGGCAATCCGGACGCAAATTCTGTGTAGAAAACTACTCCAGAAGAAAAATCACTCAGCAGTATTTTAACTTACTGGAATCTTCAATCTGATCCAAAATCCCCCAAAGCAAAGGGCAGAGGAAATCCCTGTCCTATTATTTTATCTATCCATAGCTTGCATTAATTCGTTGGGACTTTGTTCGGGCTGATAGTTTTTACCATAGTCAGAGTAGCGGTTTTCCACTCTGTTAATAGCTACTCCTAATACTGGGGTACTCATCAGTGCGATGGTCTCAAGAGCGCGGTTGATCGTTTGTCGCTGGGCTGCTTGTGCACTCACAATGTACACCAATCCATCCACCAAAGTTCCAATTAGACGGGTATCACTGACACCCATAACAGGTGGAGTATCAAAAATCACATAGTCATACTGCTGCCTCCATTCATCAATCAGACCTTTAAATAGAGAAGAATTGAGCAGTGAAATCGAGTGAATTGGCTTCTGACCTGAAAACAAAATCTCCAACCCCAAGCGAGGGCTTTTTTTGACTAGATGTTCCCAAGTAGATCGTCCTAATAAAACATCAGTCAGACCAGCTCCATCGGAACAGTCTGTGGCTGGAAACAAGACCGAATTCTTACATAGCTGAATAATACTAGATTTATGCAGATCCACGTCCACCAACAAAACGCGATAGCCCAGTTCAGCCAAGGCAATACTGGTATAAAAAGTAACAGTTGATTTACCTTCTTTTGGGACAGCCGAAGTCATAGCAATAACTCTGCCACCCGCTTCTCCTGCATGAGTTTTTAAGCCAATCGCCATAGCAAGATTTCTCACTGACTCGACAAAACTCCAATAAGAGTAGTTATTATTTTTCTTGTTGTTTTTAGCACTCCCAATCGCAGTTTTACCCTGAGTCACAACTCGGTCTAAATACCTGACATCAGGTAGTAAGGTCAAAACAGGTAGCCCGATCATGGATTTAATAACGTCTGGGTTCTCAATACGATTATCCAGTCTATTTAAACCGATTGCCGCCAACAGTCCAATAAACAAACTACCAATGGCTCCCAGCCCCAGCTGCCTGGGAACATTCGGTGAAATTGGGTCGCCTGGTGGCTCTGGTGGATCCAGTAATTTCCATGGGACGATTTGCTCCGCATTGGAAATCTTTAACTCTTGTGATTTCTGGAGAAATGATGTTACCTCTTGCGAGTAAATATTGTACTGTCGCTGCAACTCCGTATATTGTTTTTGCAAGGTTGGCAACTGGGCTATCTCCGACTCCAACTTCTGATAAACTTCATATAAGCTTTTGTACTCAGCTGCTAGAGAAGCAGTAGTTGTCTCGATTTCCGCCTGCTTGTTTGCTAAATTCTGTGCTAGATTATTACTAAAATTAGCAATTCCACCGTTAGTCAGCTCATCATCTGGTACGACCCGGTTGAGAACTTGCTGCGCTCTTCTTTTGAGTAAAACTAGTACTGCATCACGCTTTTCTTTAGCACTGATCACAAGGCTATTGTCATCACTAAACCTTACCCTTTCCTGACTATAGATTAGGTCTAGCTCGTTCAATTTTTTAAATAGTTCTTGATAGGCACTATCTTGCGTTAGCATGGTAGTGCTCAAAATATTGTTGGATTTCAATCCAACCGAAGTTAGCTGTTTCTGTAGCTCCTCAGACTGTTTTTGAGTTTGATCAGACTGCACTTTAATTGCATTTAGTTTACTAACTAGCTCCTGCCGATAAGCTGTAGATTTCTGAGCAGAACTCTCTGGATCGACAAACCGATGTTTTTGCCGGAATTCCTCCAAGCCCCTAGATGAATCTTCTAGCCTCTTCCGAGCCTTCGGCAACTGCGACTCGATAAAGGCAAGTGAGCTATTAGTCCTTGCTTTTCGGCTCTCAACATTATCATCAATATAAACTCTGCTTAAGGCATTAAGAACACTTATGATTCTCTCGGGGACTGTATCAGTATAGGTGATGGTTAAAATATTTGTGTTTTGCCCCGATGCAATATTCAAATCCGCCAAAACCTTGCCGACTGGTGGTCGCAAATTCTTATCGGGAATGGTATCGATAGCTTTTTGCACCACCGTCTTGCTCTTTAGTATTTGGGTGATGGTCTCAATATTGGTAATTCGATCATCATTCGAGACACTGTTCCCACTAGTGATTTTTTCTGCCAAAGTAGAGGAGTTTTTCAGCTCGATCGCTATTTGGACACTAGATTTATAAACTCGAGGTTCTTTGAAAGTTTTGTAAACAATACCAGCCATTACCAAGGAACTGAGCAGGGCACTCACATACCAATACTTACGTAAGCTAACAAAAAGAATACCCAGGCTCAACTCTTCATTTCCCTTTATTTCAGGAAAGTCTCCACCAGAAAAAGATAGCTCGGAGGAACCCTGAGGCTGAGTCAACCCACGTTCAGAAGCATCGGAAAAGACTTTTTTCATGAATAATTCAGAGACCGCTAAGATAGCGTTGAGCGGAAGTGATCGATAGTTGAAGCTAAGCCAAAGTTCAACTCAATAGATGGTACCCACTTCAATAAGTTCAATGCCTTACTAATGTCCGGACAGCGACGCCGGGGATCATCGGAAGGCAATGGCTTAAAGTCTATTTCCAAACTTGGATTGATCATATCTCTTATTTCTGAAGCCAACTGTAAAATAGTATACTCCGAAGGATTTCCGAGGTTGACTGGATAGGCACAAGATTCATTGGCCATGAGGCGAATAAAGCCCTCTATTAAATCTGATACGTAGCAAAAACTTCTGGTTTGAGAACCATCTCCGTACACAGTCAATGGCTTCCCACGGAGGGATTGAGTAATAAAGTTGCTGACCACCCTGCCGTCATTCTCTAACATCCGAGGGCCATAGGTATTAAATATTCTGACGATCCTTACATCGACAGCATGCTGCCGATGATATTCACAGGTGAGAGTTTCGGCAATACGCTTTCCCTCGTCATAGCAAGATCTAATTCCATTTGGATTTACATTTCCCCAATAATCCTCTCGCTGCGGATGAATATCAGGATCGCCATACACTTCGCTCGTGGAAGCAAGGAAAAACCTGGCCTTGACTCGCTTAGCCAAGCCCAGCATGTTCATCGTTCCCAAAACGCAAGTCTTAATAGTTCCAATGGGAACAAACTGATAGTGAACGGGGGATGCAGGGCAAGCCAAATGATATATTTGGTCTACTTCCAGCCTAATCGGTTCGGTGACATCATGACGAACTAGTTCAAAATTAGGGTGACCGAGCCATTGAGAAATGTTATTTTTGTTACCGGTGTAAAAATTATCTAGGCAAATCACCTCTTGCCCACTTTTCATCAAACGGTCTACTAAATGAGACCCAAGAAAACCCGCTCCACCAGTCACTAAAATTCTCATAAGGGAAGTTCATCGCTCTAATAGCTCAAGAGTCCCATAGAATAATTCTGTCATCTGTATATCCTGAAACATATCTTATGGAATTAACTTCAACATGAACTGTAATTGTTTTGAATAGCACAAAAAAAGCGGAGTGAAGTCAATCTCTCCGCTTTTTTTGATGACAGAAGACTTTTTAGCTTCCGGCAAAGAAGCTCACATGGTAGACAAAGCCTTTCCAAGGATGCTTTTGAATTTCCTTGAGTACAGCTTTGCCCTTCCAGGACAGCTCGGGGATATTGACTTCTACAGCCGTTACTCCAGGGCGAGCTCTTTTCATCAAAATCTCCAGATCCTTGGCATTCACTGTGAGCAATTCCGATTCGCCACCCTTGTGGCCGTAGAGATTCGCCGGGATCACACCTTCGCGGCGCATGGTTCTGGGCTTGCTGCCCTCTACCCGCTTCTTACATTCGATCGTCAGTTCCATAATATTAGAGTAATTTTCTGAGTTGAGGTGTTTTTTTTAGGATGCGTTGGGAAAGCCGGCAGAGATATCCGGTTGACCTTCGGCGTAGAGCAACGCTCGCTTCGGCCCATGAATGGGATCTTCCACGATAATTGTTTGGTCACGGCTAGCTCCGATCGACACAATGGCGATCGGTACTTCCATTAGCTCTGCCAAGAAAGCCAGATAGTCTCTAGCCTGCTTGGGCAGATCCCGCAGGGTGCGACAGTCAGCAGTGGACTGCTTCCAACCGGGCATAGTCTTAAAGATGGGCTTGCAAGCTTTGAATTCGCTGGTGGAGCTAGGGAAATCTTCGGTGTGGACACCGTTAATTTCGTAGGCCACACATACCTGTATTTCCTCCAGTTCATCCAGCACATCCAGCTTGGTGATTGCCATGCAGTCCATGCCATTGATCCGCACCGCATAGCGACCGATCACGCCATCGAACCAGCCACAGCGACGCTTCCGACCGGTAGTAGTACCGAATTCAGCACCCCGATCGCCGATGTGAGCGCCGATCTTGTCTTCCAGTTCCGTTGGGAATGGGCCTTCACCGACCCTGGTGGTGTAGGCTTTGGCCACGCCGATCACTCGATCGATCATCGTAGGGCCAACCCCAGCCCCCACACAAGCTCCACCGGCGATCGGGTTGGAGGAAGTGACATAGGGATAGGTGCCGTGGTCTAAGTCCAACAAAGTCCCCTGGGCACCTTCAAATAAAATATTCCGCCGCCGCTTGATGGCATCGTAAATTTTCAGAGAGGTGTTGATCACATAGGGACGTAGCCGATCGGCGTAGCCCTGATACTGAGCAATCACCGTCGCCGCATCCAAAAGCTGGTCGGGCTGGTAGCCATAGAGTTTCTCTAGCAACACATTCTTCTCAGCGATCGCCCAGGTCAGCTTCTTGATGAGCACCGCTTCATCCATGATGTCCTGCACCCGAATGCCGGTGCGATCGGACTTGTCTGCATAGGTCGGGCCAATACCACGACCGGTGGTACCAATTTTATGGTCGCCCCGCCGCTCTTCCGATGCCCGATCGATCAGGCGGTGGTACGGCATGGTCACGTGAGCAGTCTGAGAAATCAACAGTCGATCCGTTGGCACATTTAACTGCGCTAACTGATCCAATTCACCCAGCAAAATTTCTGGATCGATAACCGTACCGCAACCAATGATGCAGTCCGTATCTGGATAGAGAATTCCCGAAGGAATCAGGTGCAGCTTAAAAGTCTGCCCCTTTACAACTACCGTGTGACCAGCATTAACGCCGCCTTGGTAGCGTACCACCACATCCGCCGACTTGCTTAACAAGTCGGTGATTTTGCCTTTACCTTCATCGCCCCATTGGGCACCAATTACAACAACGTTAGCCAAGGAATCCCACCTGCTAAAGTTCACAAACTATGACTCTAACACAGAAGGTGGAAGTAAGGCGATTTTTTTGTGTTATAGTCGATCCCCCGAGGCGTTGCAGCCGCTGGAGCAATTCACTGGAATTGCCAAAACTTTCTTCATCAAACTTCGCTACCATATTAAGGTCTGCACGGCTTTGGGTAATTGGTTGCTGCAGCAGTTAATCTTCCGGACATTGCGCCGCAATCTTCCCTATCCCCCTGAGACATCACTATGCCATTACCAATTGTTGCCGTCATCGGTCGCCCGAATGTGGGCAAATCTGCTCTTGTTAATCGTCTGGCCGGAGTGCCCGATGCCATTGTCCACGATGCGCCGGGAGTCACCCGCGATCGCACCTATCGACGGGCTTTTTGGCAGAACCGGGAGTTTACGGTGGTAGACACCGGTGGTCTGGTCTTTGCGGACGACACTGAATTCCTACCCCTGATCCGCGAACAAGCGATGATGGCTCTGAAAGAAGCCAGCGTAGCTATTCTGGTCGTGGATGGCCAGATGGGAGCTACGGCAGGCGATGAGGAAATTGCCACTTGGTTGCGCCAACAGCCCCTGCCGGTGGTACTAGCCGTAAACAAATGTGAGTCCCAAACTACCGGACTCTTACAGAGCGCCGATTTCTGGCATTTGGGACTGGGCGAACCCTTTGCCCTCTCTAGCATCCATGGGAATGGAACTGGCGAATTGCTGGATGAGATGATGCAATATCTGCCGGAGGTTAGCGACGAGCCAGAGGAAGAGGAAATTCGGATTGCGATCATCGGTCGCCCCAATGTGGGCAAATCCAGCTTGCTCAATGCTTTCCTTGGCGAAAATCGCTCGATCGTCAGTCCGATTTCTGGCACGACTAGGGATGCAATCGACACCTTACTAGAAGTGGATGGTAAGAAGTACCGGATTGTGGACACTGCTGGCATCCGCAAGAAGAAGAATGTGGAGTATGGGCCAGAGTTCTTTGGGATCAACCGGGCTTTTAAGGCCATCCGGAGAGCCGATGTGGTGCTGATGGTGCTAGATGCTGTAGATGGGGTGACAGAGCAGGATCAGAAGTTGGCGGGTCGGATCGTGGAAGAAGGCCGGGCCTGTGTGGTAGTCGTCAATAAATGGGATGCTGTAGAAAAGGATTCCTACACCATCTACGACTATCAGAAGGAATTAGCGGCAAGATTGAACTTCACGGATTGGGCAGAAAACATTTTTGTCAGTGCCATGAGTGGTCAGCGCGTGCGGGAAATTTTGCCAGTGGTCGATCGGGCCGTAGAACAACATCGCCGCCGGGTAAGTACAGCAACGATCAATGAGGTCCTAGAAGAAGCCACCACCTGGCACAATCCGACAATGATGAATGGTGGCAAGCAAGGCAAAGTTTACTATGGCACGCAAGTTAGTACACAGCCACCAACTTTTGCGCTGTTTGTGAACGATCCGGCGCGCTTTAATGACAACTACCGCCGCTATCTAGAAAAGCAGTTCCGCCAACAGCTCGGCTTCCAGGGCACGCCAGTGAAATTTCTCTGGCGGGGCAAGAAACAGCGCGAAGGTGAGAAGATCGTCAACCGCGCTACTAGAGTAAAGTCCCTGAAATGAAAAAAGACTTTCAGCAACTAGCTAACCGATACCGCGACACCTTGCTGCTGAATGTCATTCCGTTCTGGGCACAGCACTCCCTCGATCACGAACATGGCGGCTACTTCACCTGCCTCGATCGGCAAGGCCAAGTCTACGACACCGACAAATTCGTTTGGCTGCAAAACCGGCAAGTTTGGATGTTCTCCAAGTTCCATCGGCAGATTGCATCTCGTCACGAGTGGCTAGAGATCGCCGAGCATGGCGCTAAATTTTTGGCCCAACATGGTCGGGATGAGCATGGAGACTGGTACTTTGCGCTCGATCGCTCCGGCCACCCCCTGATCCAGCCCTACAATATCTTCTCCGACTGCTTCGCCGCCATGGCTTTCAGTCAATACGCCGCCATCTCTCAGCAAGACTGGGCCCAAGAGATCGCCTTAGGGGCTTACGGCAACGTCCTGCGTCGCCAAGACAACCCCAAGGGCAAATACACCAAAGCCTATCCCGGCACCCGCAACCTGAAGTCCTTGGCCGTTCCGATGATCCTCGCGAACCTCACCTTAGAGATGGATTGGCTGCTGCCCCCGGCGGAACTCGATCGAGTCCTACAAGCCACTATCAAAGAGGTAATGGGGGACTTCTACGATCCACAAAGCGGACTCATTTATGAAGCCGTGGCCCCCGATGGTAGCCATGTGGATTGCTTCGATGGGCGACTGCTGAATCCCGGCCATGGCATCGAAGCCATGTGGTTCATGATGGATATTGGCGAACGACTTGGTGACAAAGCACTCATCGACAAGGCCATCCAGATCGCCCTGAATATCTTGGAAAAGGCTTGGGACAAAGAATATGGCGGCATCTATTATTTTCTGGATGCCCAAGGCCATCCACCCCAGCAGTTGGAATGGGATCAAAAGCTCTGGTGGGTCCATGTGGAAACCTTGGTAGCCCTAGTGATGGGTTATCGGCTGACCGGCGATGAGCGCTGCTGGGAATGGTACCAGAAAGTTCATGACTACACTTGGCAGCACTTTACTGACCCAGATGCTGGGGAATGGTTCGGCTACCTAAACCGCCGCGGGGAAATATTACTAGATCTAAAGGGTGGCAAGTGGAAGGGCTGTTTCCATGTACCCCGCGCTCTGCTGCTCTGTTGGCAACAATTCGAGTTGTTAGCGAAGCATTCAGTTTAAGCTGGGCTGCGTTTGGGCGACCCGCCCAATGTTAAGATAGACAGCCTGTTAAAAGTGAAGCTAGGAGAAACAATCGTGGCACGGATGTACTATGATGCGGATGCCAATTTAGACCTTTTGAAAGGTAAGACCGTAGCGATTATCGGCTATGGTTCCCAAGGACATGCCCATGCCCTGAACCTGAAGGACAGCGGTGTCAATGTGGTAATTGGTTTGTATAAGGGCAGTAAATCGGCAGTCAAGGCCGAGTCGGAAGGTCTGACCGTGAAGACCGTGGCCGATGCAGCCGCAGCGGCAGACTTCATCATGATTCTATTGCCCGATGAAGTGCAAAAAACTATTTATGAAGCAGAAATCAAGCCCCACCTGAAAGCGGGTAAAGTTTTGGCCTTCGCCCACGGCTTCAATATTCACTTCGGCCAAATCGTTCCCCCGGCAGATGTGGATGTGGTGATGGTGGCTCCCAAGGGCCCCGGTCATTTGGTGCGCCGGACTTACCAGCAAGGCCAAGGTGTACCGGCCCTATTTGCGGTTTATCAAGATGCTACGGGTCAGGCTCGCGATCGAGCCATGGCCTATGCCAAAGGGGTGGGCGGTACCCGCGCCGGTATCTTGGAGACAACTTTCCGAGAAGAAACAGAAACCGATCTGTTCGGTGAACAAGCCGTGCTTTGTGGAGGGCTAAGTGCTTTGATCAAGGCGGGCTTCGAGACCCTGGTGGAAGCTGGCTATCAGCCGGAGCTGGCCTACTTTGAATGTATGCATGAAGTGAAGTTGATTGTAGACCTCGTGGTGGAAGGTGGCTTGGCCACCATGCGGGACAGTATTTCTAATACTGCTGAATATGGCGATTACACCCGAGGCCCCCGGATTATCACTGCCGAAACTAAGGCGGAGATGAAGAAGGTACTGGCTGAAATCCAGTCCGGCCAGTTTGCCAGGGAGTTTGTGCTAGAAAAAATTTCTGGTAATGCTGGCTTCACCGCGATGCGTCGTCAAGAAGCCGAACATCCGATCGAAGTGGTAGGCAAAGATCTGCGGGCAATGTTTAGCTGGCTGAAGAAAGTATAAAGCTTTCTGAAGTAAGAAAGAAAAAGTCCTCTAAATATCAGAGGACTTTTTCTTTAGGGATTTTTTAATTAAAGATTTCGATGAAGTTTTTTATAGCATACCAAAGCTGGGCAAAGAGGTCTATTTCTTTGCCCAGCTAATTTAGCTTTGGAATAAATATCTAAAGCTTAGGTGTGGCCGGTGAAAACACAAACATTGTTGATATCTTCATATCCACGGGGACAACGCCGTTTGGCATCTACTTGGCTGGCAAAAGCTGTAACGGCAATCATTGATAGGAGTAGGCTAGCTGCAATTGTTTTCTTAAGCATGATTCGATCCTCAATAATTTCTTTTTCCGTCCATGCATCCAACACTACGCTCCTCGATCGGCAAAGGCAAGCTTCATGAGAAGGTTCTCATTCTCATGAGCGTTTATATTTCTGTATCGCACATAACTTCTCTTTATATTTTAAGCAGCCGATAGCCAATTCCTCGCACTGTCTCAATCGCCTTCGTACCAAGCTTCTTCCGTAAATAGCCGATATAAACATCCACAACATTGGTGCCTGGATCGTGGTCGTAACCCCATACTTCCTTAAGCAACTGCTCCCGCCGCACCGGCTGCCCTGGATGCTGCATTAAAGTCTCTAGCAGCGAAAATTCGCGCGTGGCTAGCTCCACGACCCGATCGCCCACCAAAACTTGATGGCTATGGAGATTGAGGCTGATGTTCCCAACCGTCAAGATTCGCTCTTCTTGTGATTGGCTTGGCAAGCTTTCCTTCAGGCGGAGCCGAATACGGGCCAATAATTCTTGGAAACTAAATGGCTTCGTCACGTAGTCATTCGCTCCGCCTTCTAACCCCGCCACCTTGTCTCTCACCTCATCCCGAGCCGTCAAAATCACGATTGGTATCTGTAAGCCGCTGGCCCGTAGCTCCTTCAGCACCACCCATCCATCAATATCTGGCAAGCCAAGATCCAAAACAATCAGCTCGAAATTAGCATTGCGCACGGCTTCAATCGCCGTCCGGCCATCTCCGGCAACAGTGGCCATAAATCCATTGGCAACCAATCCTTTGGCCAATGGGGTGGCAATCTGAAGTTCGTCTTCAACAATTAAAATGTGGTTCATGGGCGCACTTCAAGAACCGGTATGGGCGGATCGATCGGGATAATTGCCGTAAAAGTCGAACCAATGTTCATTTTACTCACCAGCTCGATCTGCCCTCCATGGGCTTCGATAATCCCTTTGACAATGGCTAGCCCCAAGCCCATGCCATCGAAACGTCTGCGGGCATCAGGGCACCGAATAAACCGATCGAAAATCATCTGGTGAACTCGCGGATCGATGCCAGGTCCTCGATCCCGTACCCAAAAATGAGCCATGCCATCTTTCATCATGGAGCCGATCAAAATCTCAGCACCTCGCTCCGTCTGTTGAGCGGCATTTTGGGCCAAGTTCATGAATACCTGGGTGAGGCGATGCCGATCGCAAACAACAGTGCCCTTCCCCACTTTTTCCAGTTGCCAATTTCGTTCACCCAAGGCAGTGATTTTGGCAAAAACTTCTTGGGTGAAATCTGTCAGATTGACAGCACCTAGCATCAGAAAGTCTGGCCGATCTGACTTTGCCAACAAAATCATATCGTTGACATAGCGATTCATCCGGTCGAGTTCGTCCGTAACTAGCTCAATTGTTTTAGACTGCTCGATCGGATCGGCACTCAACAGTTCTAAATTGACCCGAATAATTGTTAGAGGCGTTTTCAATTCATGGCTAGCATGATTGAAGAAGTCTTTCTGAGTATCAAAAGACCCTTGCAGCCGTTGCAACATTTCATTAAAAGTGCGCGTTAACTGAGCGATCTCATCATGCCCACGCACCGGAATCCGCTGTGTCAAATCAGTTTCACCGATCGAGCGAGAGATCTGAGTCAGTAGTTGCAATGGCCCGAGCATTCTTTTGGTGAAAATCCAGGCAATGACCAAGGCGATCACCAAGGTCCCAAGAGTCACCACTACAATAATAAAAGTAACAGCAGTGATTTTTTGGCACTCTCCGGTGGTATCGATGAGGGCGACAAAGACCCCCTGCTGACCATTAGCAAAGGCAATGGGAATGGCCGAATAATAGATGACACTGTCTGCTCTCTGGGCGATCTCTCCTTTTTTGGGTTGGGATATTCTACTCCAGCTATCGAAGTTAGCGGGGTTCAGATTGACAGCTTTTTGTAATTTTCGTTCGCTGGTTTGGTAAAACTGCCCATCAGCCAGAAAAACATAGTATCTATCCTTAATGACCTCCCGTGAGACAAAAGACTCAAAGAGCATCACCCCATTATTGGGTAAAGATCGATCGTTGCTAACACTAACATCCTGAACATGCTTTTGAAATTCGCCGACCGATCTCTCCAACTCCTTTCCCACCCGTCCTTCCAGATACACATGGAGCAATTCGCGGATAGCGATGATGGATGAGACCGTAGAAAAAAGCATTAGCAAGACATAGCCCACCAAGATCTTGGTTCTCAAGCTAGAGAACACTATGGGCCATTTAATAGGGGCCTTAGCTTTGACAGATGGCAGTGGAATCGTCATCTCTGTTGTAGTTGTACAAATTTGTGGATTACCAAAGAGCTGCACTGCAAAGCGAGGCTCTCTTGTCATTCTAGCAACCTCCTGGAACACCACAAGCACATATTAAAAAATCACAGCAAACAATGGTTCGGACAGTTTTTTTTGGACATGGCTGAAACCATGATTCTATCGCGACATTGGCCCTCACCCTAAATCCCTCTCCCAAGGAGGGAGAGGGACTTCAAACCGGCTCCCCTTCTTCCTCCTTGGGAGAAGGGGTTGGGGGATGAGGGCAAGCCATCGCAAAATGTCCGAACCATTGAGCAAACTGAAAATATCCTAGGCACCCATGCCAGAGTAACGTCTCAGTCCTCGTTTCCATAACCAACGATTGGCCACCCAGAAGATGGTGGCCCAGCCAAACATCATCAAAAGACCCCGCACCACATCGACCTGCCGACCAATCAAAATCGCGGCGGGGAAATCGATCATATAGGGAAATGGCGTCCATTGCAGCACGGCCTGCACCTGTGGTGGGAAAAGTTCGATCGGGGCAATCATTCCCGAGAGAAATAGATATAACAGAAACCAAAACTGCTCGATCGCCATCGCCCGCTCGGTCCAGAAGGCACAGAGGGCAAAAGTATACTGAATTAAGAAGCGCAAGGCAAAGGCTAATATCGCTATCAATATAAATAAAGCAACTCGATCGAGACTAGGTTGCCACATTGCCTGGGGATACAGCAACAGTCCCAACAAAATAAGTGCCAAAGTAAAAGGCAGTCTGGCCAGTCTTTCACTCAGATGGGCAGTGAGATGCATCCAGACCGGATCCACCGGTTGGAGCAGCCGATTGGACAGGGTACCTTCTACAATTTCTTTCTCGAACTCATAGATCACCCAAACCACCGTAAACTGCCGAACGATGAACACCGCCAAAAAGTAACGAACTAGCTCAATCGAACTCAGACTGAATTGACCACCAGCAGCAGCCTGGTTCCAAACCCCCATCAAAATAATTGGCAGGGAGCCCGAGAGCGTCCACAACCATAGCTCCGCCCTATACTCCAGCATGAAAGCATACTGGGTCACCAGCATAGTCTTGAGGATGCGCCACATGGTCGATCGAAAAAACAGTAGGTCTCCTTAAAGATAGCCGAATGCCACTAAAGTGGGAAAATCCTAATTATCATCGTCTTCAGCAAAAACCATGTCCTGGTCCCAACTCCTCCAGCAACTGCTCGATCGCCAATCTCTGAGTCAATCTCAAGCCACTGAACTAATGGAGGGCTGGCTGGCCGAACAGATTCCGCCGGCTCTCTCTGGGGCCATTCTGATGGCACTGCAAGCTAAGGGTCTTTCTGCCCCGGAGCTAGCTGGGATGGCCCAGGTGTTGCAGGCTCCGCCCCAGGAGCATTTACAGCCCACGATCGACACATGTGGGACTGGTGGTGATGGCGCTGCCACCTTTAATATTTCGACGGCGGTGGCTTTAGTTGCGGCAGCAGCCGGGCTGAAGGTGGCCAAGCATGGTAGCCGATCGGTTTCCAGTCGGGTGGGCTCGGCGGATGTCCTAGAATCCTTCGGGGTCAATCTGTCAGCGGAGCGCAGTAGAGTAGAAGCCGCCTTAGCCGAAGTGGGGGTCACTTTCTTGTTTGCGCCCGGCTGGCATCCAGCCATGAAGGCGGTCGCCCCGCTCCGTCAAGAACTGAAAGTCCGCACGGTCTTTAATCTGATTGGCCCTTTGGTCAATCCCCTGCGACCCACGGGCCAGATCGTGGGAGTCTTCGATCCAGCCTTGATTGAGGTGATGGCCGAGGCCTTAGGGTTGCTAGGAACTAAGTTGGCGATCGTCCTCCACGGTCGCGAAAAATTAGACGAAGCAGGATTGGGAGACATCACCGATCTAGCGATCTTGCAGCACGATCGGGTGCAAATTGCGACCCTCAATCCCTTGGAACTGGGGATTCAGCCAGCACCCCTAAGTGCCTTGGCTGGTGGCAACCTGACTGAAAATGGCGAAATTCTGCGCAATCTCTTACGGGGCGGTGGGTCTATGGCCCAGAAAGATGCGGTGGCTTTGAATACTAGCTTGGCGCTCCAGGTGGGCGGTTTAGTGGAATTAGGAGATCATCGATCGGGCCTAGAAATAGCTCGGCAAGTCCTGGCCAGCGGTGCCGCTTGGCAAAAGCTAGAAAGCCTAGTTAAATTTCTGGCCTAGGCGCAGCTAAGGATTGCCCTTTTTTTTCTGCAATGCGGTCATTACTGACCAGGATTAGACATCGATCAAAAGCTAAAAATTGCAATTCCATGGGGCACCTTAGTATTGGCTTGCAACAGCTCTTTGCCATCCACAATCAAACCAGTACTACCACCCCCATCGAGCATGGCCATAGACTCCGCGCCAAATTCCTGCAAAGCCCGCACCGCATCAATCTGTCTGGCGTAGTTGCTGGAAAAAATAAATACCTGTTTTCCTTTGCTGCCAATAAAAGTCCGAGGTAAATATTTATCTTTTCGTTTGCCAGCATTCACATCCAAAGCCCCCACCACATTCGGCATTGGGCCATCAAAAGTCGCCTTGGCATAGGGCGCAATCTGAATTCGTTGGAAATCCCAAGCAACAGTTTTATTAAAACCTGGAAACTCTTTCAATCCATAACCATAACTGATTACCTGGCCATCACTTTTCAAGCCAAAGGCTAGATCAGTTGGTTGATTGTAGCGAGCAAAGAAAGTTCCATTGATCACCACCTTGGCCGGTTTCATGGTTTTATCTGGCTTGGCCATATTCCAATATTCCATCAGCGATCGATGACCCACTTGCCGGTCACCAACCACCTCACCAGTCAGGTTGCGCATCATCGCCCCCTTCTGGAAATCGAGCACCGTCATGTAGCTCTGCAAACCATTATCCCGCCGATAGACCTGTACGCCCACCGAATCACTGATCACCTCAAAACCCTTGGGAGCTTTACTATTACTAGCAGATGGGGATGCACTGGCTTTAGCGCTAGCTGTTGTGGATAGCCGGGAGAATCCCATCGGGTTCAGAATCGCAGTCCCAAAAATCGCCATGCCACCGATCGGCAAAGCAGCTAACAGTAACAGAGGAAGATATTTCATGGCGGTAAGTCTAATTCAGGTATCACCACCATAAATAATCCCGATCCAGAACGGCGAGGGGGAAAAGTCGGCAAAGATCCACATGAAGTCGGGTTCTAGGGATCATAGATTAAATAAGATCCAAGTTTGCCCTCACCCCAGCCCTCTCCAAAACTTGGGCGTGCAGGGCGAGCGCCTGAGGTTGCCTCAGGCGAAACCCTCGCAGCACTAGAGGGAGCAGGAGTGCCAAGTTATTTAATTCTCGTTCCTAGGTTCTTAATTGCTGGGCCTGAGTGACGATCAATTGAATATCCAAACTCCCCAATTCCTCAGACAGCCCCAACCACAACAAATACTCAATGTTACCGGCAGGCCCCGTAATCGGTGAAAAAGTTAATCCCCTGGCCTGCCAGCCCAGCTCTTGGGCCGCCTGCCAGACCCCATCGATCGCCCCCACCTGAGCCGGCACATCCCACACCACCCCTTTCTTACCGATCAATTCTCGACCCACCTCGAACTGCGGCTTCACCAACAGCACTAGCTCCTTAGAGCCACAGAGCAATCCAGCGATCGCCCCCAACACCTTGGTCAAAGAAATAAACGACACATCCACCACTCCTAAGTCCGGCCAAGGATCCTCAGGCCCATAGAGTTCCGGCGCAGTCAAGTGCCGCAAATTCACCCGCTCCCGCAGTACCAGCCGCTCGTCCGTGCGAATCTTCCAATCTACCTGCCCATAGCCCACATCGATCCCATAGACCCGCTGGGCTCCGGCCTGCAACAGACAATCCGTAAAACCCCCAGTAGAAATTCCGCCATCCAGACACACCCGATCGGTCACATCAATCCCAAAGTCGGCCAAAGCCTTACTGAGCTTTTCACCGCCCCGCGACACAAAACGCGGTGGCTGAGTCACTTCGATGGTTGCATCCACAGCAATCTCCGTCCCCACTTTATCCACCACCGCGCCAGCGACCCGCACCTTGCCAGCCTGGATCAACCGCTGGGCCAATTGCCGAGAGCTGCATAGTTCCCTTTCCACCAGTAGTCGATCGAGGCGTTGCTTCTTCACGAAAAATTTGCGGTTACAATGAGGTACAACGCTCTACTGTAGCTCAATAGGAGTCTGACCATGTGCATTTGCATTAACTGTCAGTATGTCGATCGCTGTTCCACCTACCATGCCGTAGAAACTCAGCACGAGCAAGCTCATTTGACCGATGAGCCAGATTTCGAGGCGATCGAACCCAGCATCAATGTCAACATCCGGCCCCAGGCCGACTACGTAGAAATGGAATGGGACGTGGTGGGTTGCCAAAGTTTTACGGCAGACCAGGGCCGCTGGGCACGCCTCCGTCCCGGCGAGCTGCTCCCAACCTAAACAACATCCAGCGCTCAGCACTGTAGAATATTAAAAATTTCCGAAGTGCGAGACTTACCATGTTCGATTGCATCATTGTGGGCGCAGGGCCCGCTGGCGGCGCTGCCGCTTACCACTTGGCAAAGCAGGGACACAAGGTAGTTCTGCTGGAAAAAGAAACATTGCCCCGCTACAAACCCTGTGGTGGTGGAGTCTCTCCGATCGTTGGTAAATGGTTCGACTTCGACTTTACGCCAGCCATTTCCACCAAGATAAATGTATTGCAATACACCTGGGAACTGCAGGATGAAGTATCGGCTCACCTAGATGATGCGGTAGAACCCATTTGGATGGTGCGGCGGGATGTCTTCGATCACTACTTGGTGCAACAGGCCCAGAGCAAGGGCGCGGAACTACGAGATGGGACTGAGGTGACTGGCATCGAGCTAGTCGGAGACACTTGGAACGTCAGTACTAGTAATGGCACTTTCAGTGGCAAATATTTGATTGCGGCAGATGGAGCCAAAGGCCCAATGGCCAAAATGCTGGGCTTTAAGGATCGCAAGCGTCGCCTAGCGGAAGCATTGGAAGTAGAAACCACCGCTGCTGATGTGCCACCAATGGTACATTTTGAATTCGGCATGGTCAAGAACGGCTATATTTGGAATTTCCCCAAGGCCGATGGCTATTCGATCTGCATTAGTACTTTCCGGGGCGGCGAAAGCCAGGATTTCAAAAAGATTCTGGATGCCTATGCGCAAGACCGCTTTGAAATCAACATCAATACGGCCAAGCAATTCAGTCACCCACTCTGTCTGTGGGATGGCGACCAGAAGTTACACACCGATCGAGCATTACTAGCTGGTGAAGCCGCCTATGTGGTGGATCCAATGACCGCCGAAGGGATCCGTCCCTCAATTTTCTCGGGCATTAAGGCAGCGGAGGCGATCGATGGGGCTTTGGCCGGGCAGAGCGAGGCGATCGCAAAATATTCTGAAGTTATTGCCGAGGAATGGGGTTCGGATATGAAATGGGCCCAAAGAATTGCCACTGCTTTCTATCAGTTTCCCAAAGTAGGTTATAAAGTGGGAGTCAAAAAGCCAGCAGCTACGGTGATCATGGCGAAGATTTTGGCTGGTGAAATCCGCTATTCGGATGTGGCTGGCAAGGCGATCAAAAAGATGAGCGGTAGCCTCAACCCCTTCAGTCGATAGCTAAGCTAAAATTGGATTGGCTCCAAATAGATGAATTAGAAAGCTATCGCTTAATTCCTTATTCCATTGGCGCAGTCGCACCATCACCCGCGAGAACATGAAGGCTAGCTCGATCGCATCCACCGTAGTGGCCTTACCGAGCATGTTGTCACCATGAGTCCGTTCGCCCCGGTGATGAGTCGATAAATTCAGCAAATTTTTAGTAGAACCTTTCAGCTGAGCGAAATAAGAACCATCGAAGGCCCAACGACTAAAACCCCAGAACTTGGCGAGGTGATTGACTTCGTCTTGAAGGGGTTGGGCGATCGCCTGCTGCAATGCACCGGTAGAATGAGCCATCAGCCATAGGTAGACTGAGGCCGCTCCCCATTCCGTAGAAATTCTGCTGAGCAAATGGTCGTAGATCGCTTGCCATTCAGAATCACTGGCTTGGTAGCCCCCGACACTATTGGGTTTCGGCTTGATTTTCTCGCCCGTGAGCTGTTGATAGATTTTGCTAAAGGCTGGAGCATGCTGGCGCTCTTCCTTTTCCCAGGCACCCAAGCTAGCAATCGAGCCATCGGGCTGATATTCGCCACCAATGTAAGCGGCCATCTGGGGATGAAGAGAATGCATATAGGCAGAGCTTTCTTGGGAATATTCCCGAATCGGTGCTTCGATTTCGGTGGCCCCAGCAATCAACATAATGAATAGCTCCGGATCCACACCCACAATTTGGTTAGAAGAGATACCTTTCCATTCGATCGGTTCCCAGTTTCTAACGTGAGGCTGGGTAAACTGCGTGGGTAAATCCGTGAGGCGCTGGCTCAGAATCTCGATCGACAGGTAGCGATCGACTAATCGATTCATGCGGGCGCGGATCTGGAGATAGTTGGGGTTAGGGGGACAAGGGCCAGCTAGGTCGATGGGGTGGAACTTGGTGCTTAGTGCGATCATGTGATTTACATTGGGTTCGATTGGTTGATGTTTTCATTGTCATAGCCTTGCCGGTGAGGTCGCAATGAGCAACTGGAGCCAAGGTGAATGGGGGTGAAGTAAGATGAAGTAGTTGCATTGGGGCATGGGGTGGATGGAGTTTGAAGAAATCGATCAGTGGTTCGATCAAGAACGGCAGCAGCAGATGATCAATAAATTAGTCGATCGGTTGGGGCTAACCCGCGCTCGTGCGGACTGTTTTCTACGGCTGTGGATCTATCTGGCGGTCAAGCAGCAGAGTGAACGGGAACCCCAGCTCCGACCACCGCTAACAGCTTTAAAGTTGCTCACAGAGCCGGTGGTTTGCAGTCAGCGAGAAGCAGCGGAGTTGTTCTATCACGACAAGGAACGGGGCAGCGATCGATCGGCGGGGATGATGCTGGACAAACTAGCGGCGCTGGGGTTGATTCGCAAAGAATTTGATGGCAATATTACCCGGATTGAAATCTTGGCCTTGGCGGAAATAGCCGAGCCACCAGCAACCGCAACGGTGGATTTGATAATATCGGCGTTCGATCCGCGCTGCGATGCGATTCCGGTGGCTAATTTGTTGGCCACTAACTACAACTGGATGAATCGCAATACGGAGGTGATGCCCCACCGCATCGCGGTGCTGCTACGCCGATGGGCTAGTCGGTACGATCGGGGAATGCGGGTGCTACGGCGCCAGGATAATCTACATCCGGTGGGTTTTTATATTTTGTATCCAACAGCGGCGGTATCGGTACCGAATTTTTTTACGGCTCCCAGCAAGAGTCTGCATTTAAGTGGATTGGGTGAGGTGGATCCCTTTGTGGTGGCGGAGGTTGGAGATTTGGATTGTGTCTCGATCTTTGTGCGCAGTTGGGCGATTGATCGGGAATATATCGATCGCTATCGGGTACCTTTTTTGCTAGATGTCCAAGAGGTGCTAGTGAAGATGCAGCAGGACTTCCCAAATCTATGCGATCTGTATACGATGGTGATCCATCCCAGCTATGAGCAGCAGGCGACAGCTTTGGGCTTCCAGACCATGAGTCGCGATCGACAGCTTGCGCTGCAATGGATGTATTTGCCGCTCGATCGATTTTTACAGCTAAACATCGAGGCATGTTTTTCAGATTAAACAGCAGGAACCCATACTACTCCCGTCAAGTTGATCATTGACAAGACAATGCATTTGCATTACCATTGAAGTTAGGCCTTCCGAAGATTGTTATGGTCACATCACAAGTCCCCTGCTCAGAATCTACCTTGACCGATCGCTACCAGACCACAGTGCCCGCGCCCGTGCGTAAATATTTAGGTCTGAACAAAAATGATAAAATTTGCTATACTCTCCACCCTGATGGAGCTGTACTAATTTCGCGAGGCGAACCAGCCGCAAACGACCCTATACTGGAGAATTTTTTAGACCTCCTGGCACAGGATATGCAAAAAAATCCCAAAAACTTACGGCCTATTAACTCCGATTTAGTCAACAAAGTTCAATCATTGGTATCCGAAGTTAATTTTGATATTAATGAGCCACTCGCTGATGAGGATGAATAGGTTTGTCCAAAGAAAATGATCAGCCGATAGCTCCGCTTGCGCCCTTGGCGATCGTAATCAACGGATGGAGTATATTTGCCCATGCTCTTTTCCTGGAACAGCTCGAAGAACTTCTAGTGCGGGTCGCAGAATTACGGCAAAAATTCCCTGAAGAATATCGAAGTAAAAAAGCTACAAAACGTCTAGCTGCCATCGCGAGGTTAGCCTTTGATGTGATCCCTCAAGATCCGACGCGCCATGAATATCGCCAAGGTTCTACCTTGGGTGATGATTATAAGCACTGGTTCAGAGCGAAGTTTTTTCAGCAGTATCGATTATTTTTCAGATACCATCAAGCAAAGAAAATCATTGTATTTGTCTGGGTTAACGATGATAATTCCAAGCGGGCCTATTTGGTTTTTAGAAAAATGTTGGAGGATGGATATCCTCCAGATGATTGGGATAGCCTAATCAAAAATGCCCAGGCTGGCTCTGAATGTTTAGCGCAAGTCATCGATATCGAGCTCTAATGGTGGCTGGCTTCTTGACCTCCCAATTACCCATGAAAAGGGAATGTACATAACTCTTGCGTAATCGCAAAGCGAAGGCTTCGCCAACACACCGAGGAGCATGCCAATGTTGCTAAAATTGATGGTAGAAAGCAGCCACAGTCCCTTACTGGATTTTTCGCTCAGGAGCAAATTCTATGATAATTCTGGTTGATCCCAGTCTAACAAACCAGTTGGAGCCAAACTCTTATGGTATAATTGAACTGATACTTCCTCATTTAGTTCTATGGCTTACAACAACTTCACTTTAGAAACAGCCAAGCACCAATTTGGGTTAAATCTTATTGACGCTCCTTTCTGTGAGTCTCTGCCCCATGCCGATCCTCAACCTGAATTCCTGACTATTTTTCGTCAGTGGTTGCCTTTGGCTCAGAGAGCTAAATCTGAGAAAGCAAAATCCGAACTCCTGGTCAGTCCCATCCTGACAGAAGTTAGAAGATTGACTGCTGACCAAGTGCAGTTATTCTCTGGTGAAGAGTTTAATGTTGACCGCGAGCGGGGCTTAAATGGTTTCTGTGACTTTCTCCTGAGCAGGTCTACAGCTCCTTATGTTATTGAAGCTCCTGTTGTGATGTTGGTGGAAGCTAAAAAGGGAGAATTAGATGTGGGACTGGGTCAGTGCGTCGCAGAAATGTTTGCAGCGCAATTGTTCAATGCAAATGCCGATAAATCAACTCCGGTGCTCTACGGCTCTGTTACTAGCGGTAAGTTGTGGCAATTTCTTAAGCTAGAAGGTAAGGATGTAACCATTGATATTAATGAATATTTTGTTAGTCCCGTAGAACGAATCTTAGGAATCCTTAAGTGGATGGTGGAAAATTGAAACAACTTCCCGCACCCCAGCTGATCAGAATTCTCAAACTGCTCAGAGAGGAATATGGTAAATCGATCAATTACTTCCGCACTACACAGCCCGAGCAGTCTCCGCCTGCTTTTGGCTAGACGCATACAACCGATTCAACGCATTGAGACTCTTTTAGATCAAGGTCAGTGTTTGCTGGATCGCTTTATTGTTGCTAGAGTTGACGTTAGCAAGCAGCCACAGTCCCTGGCTAGATTTTTCTCTCAGGAGCAAGTTCTATGATCGTCGCCACTAGATCTGCCGCTCATCATCTGGAGGGCGATCGAGGAGATATTCTCACCATTTACCGCGATCGAACCTGGGAACAGTTTCAGCACTTGCAACGGGGCTTTGAAAATATCCGGGGGATTAGGCTGTCTTTTTATCATGGAACGATCGAGATTCTGATGCCCGGTAGAGTACACGAACTGTTCAAGCGCATTATTGGGATGCTCATCGAGACCTTCTTGCTTGATCGCCGGGTGCAATTCACACCCACCGGCTCCATGACCCAAGAGCTAGCAGGCAGTGCTGCGGTAGAAGCCGACGAGTCCTATGAGATCGATGAGTACCGACTATCTGTAGAGGTGAACTTCACCAGTGGCGATGTGGCTAAACTTGAGAAATATCAGGCTCTCGGAGTCCATGAGGTTTGGTTCTGGGAAGATGGGAGCTTGGACGTTTACCACCTGGGACCTAATGGCTACGAAAAAGTGACCCACAGCCAAATTCCAGAGCTGTCCGGGCTGGATCTGGGGCTGCTGACGGAGTGCATTTTACTCGGAGAGTCCTCTGTTTTGGCGGCGGTTGATCGACTACGTTCGGGCATTAACTCTATTTAGCTAGCAGAACCCCCACTCGATCGACGACTCCAAGAATTTCTTGAATCACATCGATCGAGGTTCCCATCTTGGGTACTATCGAAACCTATAGCTGCTTCTAAGCCCGAGCAGTTTCCGCTGCCTCCGCCTGCTTCTGACTAGCAGCATACAACCGATTCAACGCATTGATATAGGCTTGGGCCGAAGCCACGATGATATCCGTGTTTGCCGAGTAGCCAGAGTAGGTGCGGTCTTGGTACTTCAGGCGGATAGTGACCTCACCCAGAGCATCGATGCCCGCCGTGACCGACTGCACCGAGAACTCGATCAATTCGTTGGGCACATTCACCACTCGGTTAATCGCCTTGTAGATCGCATCCACCGGGCCAGTCCCGATCGCCGCATCCATCACCTCCTCTCCATTGGGCAACCGGATCGCTACGGTCGCCGTGGGCTGTGCTCGATCGCCACAGGAAACCTGCACATGCTCCAGCACAAAGCTAATCGATGTTTGCTGAATCTCGTCATTGACGATCGCCTCCAAATCCCGATCGGTGATGTCCTTCTTTTTATCAGCCACATCCTTAAAACGCAGAAACGCCTTATTCAAATCGTTCTCCGACAGCTCAATGCCCATGGACTCCAGATGAGTACGGAAAGCATTGCGCCCGGAAAGCTTACCCAGCACGATCGAATTATCCGTTAGCCCGATCGACCGAGCATCCATAATCTCGTAGGTCAGCTTATTCTTCAGCACCCCATCCTGGTGGATCCCCGACTCGTGAGCAAAAGCATTGGCCCCCACGATCGCCTTATTGGGTTGCACCAGCATCCCGGTCATACTCGAAACCATCCGAGAGGTCTTATAGATCTGTTTCGTATCTATATTAGTCAGTGGCACCTCCGAATCTGCCGGACGACCTAGGAATAAATTGAAATATTGGCGGCGGACATTCAAAGCCATCACCAGTTCCTCCAGTGCAGCATTCCCAGCCCGTTCGCCAATCCCATTGATCGTACATTCCAACTGGCGAGCACCATTCTTCACAGCCTCTAGGAAATTGGCCACCGCCAGCCCCAGATCGTTGTGACCATGCACCGAAATAATCGCCCGATCAATGTTCGGCACATTGTCCTTAATGCCCTTAATCAAAGCCCCATACTCACCGGGAGTCGTGTAGCCCACCGTATCTGGAATATTCACCGTAGTGGCCCCAGCGGCAATCGCCCTTTCCAGCACCTCATACAGAAACTCCGGCTCCGATCGACAGGCATCCTCCGGCGAAAACTCCACATCATTCACCAGGGACTTAGCGTAGGCCACCATCTCCCCAGCGATCGACAGCACCTCGGCCCGCGACTTCTTCAGCTTGTATTCCAAATGAATATCCGAAGTAGCAATGAAAGTATGGATCCGCTTATTGGCCGCTGGAGCTAAAGCCTCCGCCGCCGCCTGAATGTCCTTCTCGCTGGCCCTGGCCAGACCGCAGATCGTCGGGCCACCAGGAATTCCCACCTGGGCAGCGATTTGCTGGACTGCCTCAAAGTCACCCCGGCTAGAGAAAGGGAAGCCCGCTTCAATGATATCCACCTTCAGACGAGCTAGCTGCTTAGCGATCGCCAATTTCTCCTCTACGTTCAGCGTGGCACCGGGCGACTGCTCACCATCGCGCAAAGTAGTATCAAAGATCAGGATGCGGTCGTTATTGACTGGGGTTACTTGAGTCATGGTAGGGGGATTGCTCCAGGGTAAAGATAGAAAAAAACTAATGGCTTGAGACTAATCGCTTGAGAAGTTGCGGATCGCGGTAAAAACAAAGAAGCGACCCTAGAAAAAGGATCGCCAATGCTTTGGAAGCTCGGACATAAATTTTAGGGTGATAGAAAGTTAGCGATCGAAGGAATCTTCTATCACCTACCTAAGGAGCAGTCCAGCCTCAAGGCGTGACGGCATCAATTTTTTCAATCTGGGCGCGAATGTCATTGAGGTCTATATACCGATCAGTAACGTTACGTAGTTCGCGGGCAATCATTCCATCAGTGGAGACCACCGTAATGTGAGTATTTTTAGAACGCAATAGTTCGATCGCGCGCTCAAAATCCCCATCTCCACTAAATAGCACAACTCGGTTGTATTGGTCAACCGTATTGAACATATCTACTACTATTTCGATATCCAGATTGGCCTTCTGAGAGTAGCGGCCCGAGGAGTCATCATAGTATTCCTTGAGAATTTTTGTCCGCACCGTGTAGCCCAGACCGATCAGAGCATCCCGAAAACCGCGCTGGTCTTGAGGATCTTTCAGGCCCGTGTACCAAAAGGCATTGACTAAGCTGACATGGGGATCGTTAGTAAAATGTTCCAGCACCCGTTTGGGGTCAAAAAACCAACCGTTTTTTTGCTGGGCATAAAACATATTGTTTCCATCGACAAAAATGGATAGATGTTTAGTTAGAGTTAGCATATCGATCGGAGTTTGGTTGTTGAATAACGGCCAACTCACAGCAAGTATAAAAATCCTTAGTTCGCTCGGGTCGCTGCTAGCCATCCAAACATCATTGACAAAAAGTTTCCAGTATATTTGGATACTAATTTAAGACAATAGTTCAGAAAGAAAATAGCAACAGCCCTGTCCAAGACTGGCGGGGGGATTCTGTGAATTTAGTATAGATAGTTAGAATTTAGGAAAGAGAAGTCTGCCAGATGCAGATTCAGGAAAACTAAATAGGTTTTCCTAATAGGAAATATAAATAAAAATTAAGAGATAGCATCTATTAGAGAAACCATGGTACCACCCATTCTCTTAATTAGAGAAGGGTGACAAAATTCAGGTTTCTATGGAGAGAGAGAAACCATAGAGATTTTCCATAGGTAAGATTTAAGAAGTATGAATAGAATATTAATTCTAGCAAACTTAGGTAATTTTGCCTACGATTCTTCGTTGGCGAAGCCTCTCTGCGCAGGCAGACGCTGCGCCAACGGAAGAAGAATCGCCTAAGGCGTGGGGGCGGGCAAGTAAGAACACCAATCACTCCAGCTGCCGGGATACAGCCGGGCAGGGGCTACACCAGCGATCGCCATGGAAAGCAAGTTGACACAAGCAGTTACCCCGGAGCCGCAGTAGGAGACTTTGGTGAGGGCCGGATCTAGGTCGGCCCAGCGCCGTTGGTGCTGCTCGGTGGGCCAGAGGTATCCTCGATCATCCACAACTTCCAGCCAAGGGTAGTTGACGGCACCGGGAATGTGGCCAGCTACGGGATCGATCGGCTCCCTTTCTCCCCGGTAGCGTTCAGCTTCGCGGGCATCGATTAAAATCCGTTGGTCATCGGGTTGGCGCAGTTGCGCGATGTCCACCGTCCAGTCCGAGGCGGCAGAGCTGACACCTTGTGCCCGCAGCTGTGGTTCAAAGGAGCCAGGGTTGCTCGCAGGAAGTTCTGCACTTACTGGATATCCAGCGGATCGCCAAGCACCATAGCCCCCGTTGAGGACAACGACTCGATCGTGACCATAGTAACGGAGCAACCACCAGAGGCGGGCGGCGAAGGCAAACTTGGAGTCATCGTAGGCTACTACTAAGGTTTGGTTGTGTTTGATGCCCATGTTAGCCAGGGTTGGGCCTAGTATTTGGGGATCTGGGAGGGGATGGCGACCGCCGTGGGTTTGGACTGGGGCAGAGAGGTGGCGATCGAGGCTTAGGTAGTAGGCTCCGGGGATGTGAGCGGCTTGATATTGCCGCTCGCCTTGGGATGAGTCGGAGAGGGCAAAGCGGCAGTCGACAATGACCACGTGGGGATCTGCTAAGTGTTGTGCTAGCCAGTCTACTTCTACGACAAATTCCATGGTGCTAAGAGTAAGAACTTTCTGGATTGTAGCTCTAACAAAAGCAAAGACCTCCATTGGAGGTCTTTGCTTTGATTTGAATCTGTGATGCTTAGCGCATCAGGTTTAGAAGTTCCTTAGGAGAAGCGAGGAGGTCGATCGCCACAAAGAAGATCTTGCCTTGGGGATCCAGGAGGAAACGCCAAGCCATATTCATACCTACATTGGCACCGAACCAAGGAGTCTGGACTTTACCAGTGACTTTGATTTGGTTGAAGCTGCCTTCGGCTGGCTCGATCGTGCCGCGTTCGGGGATCAGCTTCAGGTTTTGGCATTCTTCTTGCAGGTAACGGAAGACTGCATCGCGACCGACGATCGGACGCTGGAAAGGAGGTTGTAGGGCACCGTCGTTAGCAAACAACTCAATTACTGCGCCAAAGTCATTGGCATTCATATTGTTGATGTAGCTCAGGACTGTAGGGTTGTCGATACCTTCGATCGCTACCTTAGTCCGGGCCGATGCCTCTTGGGGTATTACCACTGGCTCGGCAATCTTGACCGAGCTGGAACCGGTGTAACCCATGTCTACTACGGTGTTCCGTAGTACGGTGATCTGTTGGCCCTGGTCTAGGTCGCGGATTGCTTGCAAGACCGCAGATGCATTAGCAGAGAGCTTGTAGCCGGCGGGAATTGGCGCAACGGTACCAGCAGCCATCCATTCACCCAACTGATACCAGAAGCCCAGCTTGATATTGGGAGTAAATACACCGTAAGCACGGCAAACTTCAGTATCCACGCGGTTGGCGAGATCGCACATCGCTTGAGACTGTTCGATAAAAGACATGGCCTTAATCTTGTTCAGTAGGCCTTGGGCCAAGATCATACTGGCGGCACCGGGGGCAGCAACAGTAATGGTTGTGCCCATTTCTTCGTAGGCAAACCAAATCAAGGCGAGCTGGTCTTCAGCATTGAGCTGGTTAAAGCGGGCGATCGTCGCCGGAACGGCATCAGCAGCCAGTGTGCCGGGGAAGATACCGCGTGCGGAGTCAATAGTGAATGACATGGTTGGTTCTCTCTATGTGTAAAGGTAAACCGAAGTTCGGTCTGCCAAAAGCGGCGTTTCTTGTCTCTAAAGACAGTCTATTACAAGTCTCTAGGGACAGCTTATTACAAAAACTTTACAAAAGTAAATACTTGTTTACATTTTATTCATAGTCGGTAGTTTGTACCAGGGTAAATAGGGGTATTCGTGGTGTTCCTGGTGATAGCCAAAGTGGTAACAAGTCAGCAATGACCAAAATAGTGGCAGAGAACTACTCCGGACTGGGGCAGATGAGCCGGAGTGGTCTGTCGCAAGGCTCAGCAAGAGGCGCTCGGATGCCGGCTCACGCCAACGATGGGGTTGGAATGTGCCAAAGTAGAAGAGTTGGAGGGAGCTGAGCCACAGGGGCAACAGCCACAGCAGCAGAATCTTAGGAATCGACCAGCCGCTCCAGGCCAAACCAGTCACGAGGGTCACGATGCCCAGCAGCCAAGTAGGCCAGACTTGGTGTAGGTAAGAGCCAATGAATCTCAGGTACCAGCGCCAGCCACTGCAATTAGCACTGCTACAAAAATCCGGATCCCTGTCTGTAGCTGGATAACGATGGTGGAGCTGATGGTTCACATACAGCAAGTCGTAAGGCAGCAAGGCGTACAGGGTGACACATAGTTGGCCGATCGCTCGATTCACCACTGGCCGCCCCGGTGCGATCGTGCCATGCATAGCATCATGGGCAGTAATAAAAAGACCTGTCTGCAAAAAGGTACGAACGGCCAGCAGGATCAGGAGAGTGCTGGGGGGACAAACGGCCAGGTCGATCGCGCTGGCTAGCCAGATACTGCTGCTCCAGCCAGTGAGGAGCAGCAAGGGCATCCACAGTTCTGTTAACAAAAACTAATCTCCGTTCACACAGTGTCTGCCGAGCAGAATCGCGGCCCTCTGAGTTTAGCGGAAAAGGATTCACTTCTAGCGTTGTGAACTACCCACAATTCCACTGGCACCGATAGAGGGGGTTGCCCTCTTCGAAGACAACAACCTCAAGCTTTTCAAGGTTTAAGCTAACATGGAAAATAGTAGTCGATTCGTAGTACCGAATCATTACGGACAGACAGCACCACCAGCGATCGGCTAGACCCAATGCTCTTCTGTAACATTTCGACCTTTGGCAGCGCCCTAGGCTCGGTCGGCTTAGCTTTTGTGGCTGGCCTGCTCACGGTTATTTCACCCTGTATTCTGCCCATTTTGCCGATCGTCATTGGGCGTTCCCTCAAATCTCATCGCTATGGCCCGATCGCCCTAGTAGCCGGAATCGTCGCCAGCTTCGCATTACTAGGTAGTTTCCTAAGTGTCACCACCGGCTGGCTGAGTAGTTTGATCAGCGGTCTGCGATCGATCACACCTTTCATCTTGTTATTTTTAAGCCTGCTGATGCTTTTTCCGGACTGGAGCTACCGGCTCTTTAGCTCTTTACCGATCGGTAAGTGGCAGCTCCCCATAACTCGCATTGGTCTCTGGGGAGAATTTTGGTTGGGTACCCAGCTAGGACTTTTCTGGACACCTTGCGCGGGGCCGATTCTCGGCGGCATCCTCACCTTGGCCTCCGCAGAAAACCAACCGGGAGCTGCTTTTGGGATGCTGCTAGTCTACGGGGTGGGTGCGGGGATTCCCCTACTGCTCTTTGCCTATGGCGGGAAAGCTTTAGGTCGAAGATTGCTGGCGCTAAGGACTCATAGCACTCTCTTGCAACGATTGGGAGGCATGGCCTTAGGCTTGACGGCGATCGCCATCCTCCTGGGTTGGGATGCCCAAATTCAGTTATTACTAGCTCCATTCTTTCCTACGGTGCCAATCACCTGAGCCTTTTTCATGACCAAAGTCATGAGGCGATCATGACCTTGGGGATTGGTAGACTCCACAAGTTAGCAGCTAAGCTAGCAACATGGAAAGCCTATCCCAATCATGAAGCAAATCGCGATGTCAGCGCAGCCCCTCCCTTGGAGAATTGCCCCCTATTTTCTAGTCTCTTTATTCCTGCATAGTTGCAGTTCGCCATCGGCGGCTCAAAAAGACGTGGGCATCGTACCAGCTCAGCCCAATTCCGTGGTGGCCTTAGGTCGCATTCAGCCCTATGGGGAAGTAATTAAACTATCCGTAGCAAACGCCCAAGATAGTCGGGTCGATCGGATGCTGGTCAAAGAAGGTGATTTAGTCCAGAGCAATCAGGTAATTGCCGTCTTGCAAGGGATCGATCGGAAGCAAGCAGATCTGCAAGATGCCCTGACCGATGCCAAGCTCAAGGAAATAGAACTAGCGCGGATTTCCCGGATCGATGTTAAAACATCACAGATTGATTCCCAAACCGCCGCAATCACCAAACTCCAAGCTCAACTAGATAGCAGTCAACAACAAAGAAGGGCAGCGGTCACCGGAGCCGAAGCACGGCTACGCAATGCCGACAGCGAGTATCAACAGCGCGATCGGCTATTCAAGAATGATGTGGGTTTGCTCAGTGCCCGAGCCAAGCTGGCCAATGCCCAATCCGAATATCAGCGCCGTCTGAAATTTCAACAAAGCGGTGGTGCATTGCTGGGCGTTAAGTCCAGGCTGACCAATGCTCAAGCTGAATACCAACGCAATCAAGTACTCTATCAATCCGGAGCAATCAGCAGATCTCAGTTAGATAAGGCCCAGGAAACATTGACTTCGGCCCAGGCGGCTGCCCAGGAGAAACAAATAGATAACCGCACCCAATTGGACAAAGCCAGCGAAGAATTAGCCTCGGCCCAAGCTAATCTGCGCGAAAAAGCCGCAGACAGTAAAGTACAGCTAGATAAAACCCAAGCAGAACTACTCACGGCCCGCACCACCCTCCAAGAGCGGCAAGCGGAACTGGCCCAAACCACCCGCACGCTAACCGCCGAAATCAAACAAGAGCAAGCCAAGTTGGCGGAGCTGCGGGAAGTGCGACCTTCGGATGTAGCGATCGCCAAAGCCCAGCTAGAGAAAGCCAAAATAGCGATCGAACAAAGAAAGGCAGCTTTGCGAGACTCGGAAGTACGAGTACCGGTAGCCGGACAGATTCTCAAAATCAATACCCGCATCGGCGAGCAGGTGAATACCAGCCAAGGCATTGTGGAGCTAGCTCAAACCGATAAAATGTATGCGGTAGTGGAAATCCCCGAAATCGATATTAGCAAAATCAGCAGCGGTCAACCCGCGATCATCACCAGCGAATACAGTAGCTTTAGCGGCGAACTCCAAGGGGTCGTGGAAAATATCGGACTCCAAGTGGGTCGCAAACAATCCCAAGAAGCAGCGGGCAACAATCCGGCTTTAGATAAAGAAGCCCGAGTTATCTCCGTAAAAGTTCGCATTGCCGAGGCTGATAGTAGCAAGGTATCTAAACTGACCAATATTCAGGTTAAAGTCCGTATTCCCCTAACCACAAAAAAATCATGAAGAAATTTTGGGCCCAACGGGAAAGACCTCTAGCTTGGGCGCAGCTCACTCACCAGAAAACACGGATGGCCGTAGCCATGGGCGGTATTGCCTTTGCTAATGTATTGATTTTTATGCAGTTGGGGTTCGTCAATCTCTTTGCCGGCGGGGCCACAATTCTCCCTAGTCATCTCCAGGGTGACTTATTTGTCATGGATCCCAAATCCAAATTCATTGGTAGCAATACCTTCGATCGAACGCGCCTCTACCAGGCAGCTGCTTTTGCCGGAGTGGCATCAGCTACGCCAGTATATTTGAATATTGGTACCTGGGCCTACGATAAAGATAAGTTTTCCCCAGCTACCCGTGTTTTTGCCTATAACACCAAGGAGCAGATCTTCGATCTACCAGAAATCCAGCAGCAGCAAGCTAAACTATCGGAACCCTTCAGCTTTTTATTCGATCGGCAATCCCGACCGGAGTTAGGCCCAATTCCCGAGGATTTCAAAACCAAGGCCAAGGCTACTGCCATTCTCAATAATCAGCAAATATCAGTCACCGGTCTCTTTAGCCTGGGATCCTCATTTTTCCTAGGTGAGGGTAATGTGGTGACCAGCGAACTGACCTATGCAGAAATTTTTGGCTCATCTTCCCTCGACAATGTGGCCTTAGGCGTCCTGCGCGTGCGGCCTGGTACCGATCTGGTAGCTTTAAAGAAAGGCATCGAAAAATATGTACCGGGACTGGAAGCCTTGACCGTTCAAGAACTGAAGGCCAAAGAACTCAAGTTTCAAGACGAAAATCCCACCAGCGTGATCTTTGGCTTTGGGGCGGCGATGGGTTTTGTAGTGGGGGTAGCAATTGTCTATCAGGTACTCTATAGCGATGTGAGCGACCACTTGGCCGAATATGCCACCCTGAAAGCCATTGGTTATTCTGGCCGATCGCTGTTGTTAGTGATTTTCCAAGAAGCCGCCTTGCTAGCCGTACTGGGCTATTGCCCGGGCTTCATTGCTTCCTTGGGCATGTACCAACTATTGACGGTGTTGACCCGCCTCGAACTAGTCATGCAACTGGATTTGGCATTGACGGTCTTTGGCTTGACTTTGATCATGTGTATATTTTCCGCAGCGATCGCCTCCCGCAAACTCCATTCCGCCGATCCGGCAGATGTTTTCTGAGGTTTAGGATATCTATGTTACCTACCATTCAAATCGAGAACCTCAACCATAGCTTTGGGGAGGGAAATCTCCAGAAGCCCGTATTGATCGATATCAATCTGGAGATCTATCCTGGCGAAATCATCATTCTCACCGGGCCTTCGGGCAGTGGTAAGACTACTTTGTTGACTTTGATTGGAGCCTTGCGTTCCATGCAAGATGGCAGCTTGAAGATCCTCGATCGAGAACTCAAGGGCGCTAGCCAAAAGGAATTGGTAGCCACCCGCAATCGCATTGGTTTTATCTTTCAGGCCCATAATCTACTAAAAAGTTTGACGGCTTGGGAGAATGTCACCATGCCCCTACGGTTGCAACCCAAGATCCAAAATCGCCAGCAGTTAGCCGTAGAGATTTTGACTACCTTAGGTCTGGGCGATCGGACTCACTATTACCCCGAGAACCTCTCTGGCGGTCAAAAACAGCGGGTGGCGATCGCCAGAGCTTTAGTCAGCAAGCCCCAATTGATCCTGGCCGATGAACCCACTGCGGCCTTGGATAGTAAATCTGGTCGGGAGGTGGTCAATCTGATGCAAGGTCTGGCGAAGGAGCAAAGTTGTACAATTCTGATGGTTACCCACGATAATCGGATTTTGGATGTGGCCGATCGGATTATCCAGATGGAAGATGGTTGTCTTGTTCACAGGTGAGGTTGTTGCTGATGCGCTTTTTCGATCCCACAATTCACCCCATGAGCAAAGTGCTCCAGCGGATGGAACTAATTATGCTGGGCATGACGATCATCGCCCGCTTCACCGTCGAAGAAAAGCTAGAACTTAGTGCCAGCAATATCTGGTTCTTTATTTTCTGTGTTTTCGTCATTCTCTTAGGTCTGCGAATTCCTCTAGAAAAACCACTCTGGCAAAGACGAATTCATGCTGCCGCGAGCATGGCCATCGTCATCTTGGCTTTAGTAACAGGCTATAGCACCGATCTATTGTTCTATTGGAATATTATCAAAATTTCTTGTTTGTTGGATGTGTGGGAGGCGATCATTGCTGTATTGATCGCTGGTGTCACCCATATCACCGGCCTAGTCGTCAATTACAGTAATATTGCCGCCATGGCAGCTAAGCACGGGGTGATTATGCCCAGCAATCCTCAGATCATAATTGCAGCACAAATCGTCTCCTATATTGGCGCCAGCATTTTATGTCTGCTGATCAGCACCTTGATCTTGGCCGAGCGCCGCAGTCGCATTAAGAATGCCATCTTGACCGATGAGGTGAAGAATTTGGCAGCGGATCTAGAGCGGCAGCGCATTGCCCGCGAAATTCACGATTCTTTGGGCCATAGCCTCACAGCTTTGGATATTCAATTGGAAATTGCGCAGAAGTTGCAAAAAATCGATTTATCTCAGACAGCCGAGGCGATCAATCGAGCCAAGAGCCTCACCAGTCAATGCCTTCAGGATGTCCGTTCCGCAGTCGGCAGCATTCGCAGCGAGCCATTCGATCTGCAGGAGTCCCTAGGGGTTTTAGTCGATCGGTTTCGGCCTTCCTTCAAGGTTCATATTCAACTAGAGCTGCCCAGTCTACCTTTCCAATCCAGCCATCAACTATACTGTATTTTGCAAGAAGGCTTCACCAATATCCAAAAACATGCTGCGCCCCAGGCAGTCTTGCTCAAGGGCAACTACGACGATCGACAGCTCTGGATTCAGCTACAGGATGATGGTCGAGGCTTTGAGCAGGCCAGGACTGGTGGAGGCTTTGGTTTACGCAGTATGAGCGAGCGGGCCCAATTACTCGGTGGTCAACTGCAGGTAGAAAGTTCGCCTAGGGGCACTAATATCCTGATATCCATTCCTCTGCATGACCAATGATTAATATCCTCATTGCCGACGATCAAGATTTATTTCGACAGGGCTTGGCGACTTTGCTGAATCTAGAAGCAGATTTACAGGTGGTAGGCCAGGCCAGCAACGGGCAAGAGGCGATCGCCTTGGCCGCGCAATTGCAACCGGATGTGATTCTGATGGATATGCGGATGCCAATCTGCAATGGAGTGGCGGCGACGGCGCAGATTCATCAACAATATCCTTGGATGCGCATCTTAGTTTTAACTACTTTTGATGAAGATGAATTGATTTGGAAATCTTTGCGAGCTGGAGCCCTCGGGTATTTATTGAAAAGTACGCCTTCGGATCGGTTGGCTACGGCAATTCGCTCCCTACAACAGGGCTATAGCCAACTCGGCCCAACCATCGCCCCCAAGGTTTTTGCCCAAATGAATGCCCCCCCAACGCCAGAAGGCTCAGATAGTTTGAGCGATTCCTTGGTGGAGAAGCTCAGCCAACGAGAGCAAGAGGTTTTACGGTTGATTGGCAGTGGCTACAATAACCGGGAAATTGCCGATCGCTTATACCTCACTGAAGGCACCGTTAAAAACCACGTTACCCAAGTCCTGAGCAAGCTCCAACTGCGCGATCGTACCCAAGCAGCCCTCTGGATCCAGCAAAATTTGCCTTAGCAAACCGATAATTACCGATCTCCCTACTGGACCCAACTCCGTATCTAATCCTGCCACTCTTTTTTCTGTTAATCTATGTGGGTCTGCGCATTCCCTTAGCCGAGCAAAGGATCGTTCGATCGTGACCAAACCATTCCACATCCTGATCGTCGAAGACGAGGAAAAACTAGCCCGGTTCGTGGAACTGGAGCTAACCAGCGAAGGCTACCAAATTACCGTGACCCACGATGGGATGGAGGGGCTGACGATCGCCCGCGCCACCAATCCCGATCTACTGATCTTAGATTGGATGCTACCGGGCTTATCGGGACCGGAAATCTGTCGGCGACTGCGGGTCACGGGGAACAAAGTGCCGGTCATTATCCTGACTGCCCGAGACGATGTGCGCGATCGGGTAGCGGGGCTGGATGCGGGGGCCGACGACTACGTGGTCAAGCCCTTTAGCATCGAAGAACTCCTGGCCAGGGTGCGCGCCCACTTACGCCGGACGAACGAAGTGGATGAGGATATTTTGGTATTCCTAGAGCTGACCCTGAACCGCCGCACTCGCGAAGTCTTCCGAGGGGAGAGATCGATCGAGCTGACGGCTAAGGAATTCGACCTCCTGGACTATCTGTTCACCCATCCCCGCCAAGTCTTCACTCGTGACCAAATCTTGGAGAAGGTTTGGGGCTACGACTTTATGGGCGACTCCAACATCATCGAGGTCTATGTGCGCTACCTGCGCCTCAAGTTAGAGGAGCACGGCGAAAAACGCTTAATCCACACGGTGCGAGGTGTTGGTTATTCTTTACGAGAGTGACCGATCGAATCAATGTTGTCTGCCGATCAACAGCGTAGCAACGGCATTCTGGTAATTAAGATCGGTGGCTAGTGACGCAGATAGCTGTTTAGCGTCAATTGCGGCCCGGACCAGATCTCGAGCAGTGATTCTGCCGGTGGCTATGCCCGAGCTAAATGCACCAAAACCAGAAATTCCTTGCATACTGTATGCTCCTTGATAAGCGCGGGATACCAATTCAAAGGGGCTGAGATCGTTGCTGACAGTATTGTCCATCATCACACGATCGAGATGCTCTAGACGGGTTTCGGCCTTGACGTTAGTAGTTGCGGCCAGAGACAGAGTAAGAACAGAGAGAGTGAGAAGGATTAGTTTTTTCATGATGTCAACCTTTGGTGTGATTAGATAAAATTCATTTCTTGCTTTCATTATGTTGGTTGATTATGAGATGGAGCTGAAGATGCTTGAAAATCTAGATGAGAGCGAATGCGGGCCAACAGATCTGTTAAGTGGAATGGGATTACTTGACTTCGGCAGCAGGAAATCTGACGATTCGGCCTCTCCGGACTGCGACGATTACATCGTAAGTAGTACAAAGAGAGATAGTGGTATTGTCAGCTTTGCTATACAAGTTGACCACCGTACCGGCCCCGCCCCGCTGGATGCCAATGGGATTGAGGTCTTTGGGATACAGCATCCGCATCAGCTCAGCACTGCCTTCTTTTCCTTTCACTGCGGTCAGTTTATTGATTTTTTCTTGGGCCGTTTCACCGGCAGCAATCCTTGTCACGCTCGCCGTTGGCTGAACTATTTTAGGAGCAATCGCTTGGCTCGGTGCATTCCAAACAGTTAGCGAACTCAGTAAGGCAACAGTGGTCAGTAAAGTAGTGAATTTCATTTTGAATATTCGGTAAAAGTATCGACAAGTAATAGAATCGCTCATGGTGCTGAGGCTCATCTGAAACCAAACCAAAAGTTGTCTTAATTTATAGCGCTGCAATATTCAGGCCGAACTTATCTGGCTCTCAGAAAACTCGTTAACAAAGAAGCACAGCCCCCATTTAACTGAGTAGATGGGGGCTGACAGATAATATTGAGGATCTATCCCCGCATTAAAACCCTTTAGTCATTTCCGGAAACTCTTGGCGGAGCCGCTCCAGCTTTGGTAAGTCGTTGACCACTACATAGGGATATTTGGGGTTGCGGGCAATGAAATCCTGATGATGTTCTTCGGCTGGATAGAACTGTTGTAAAGCAACAATCTGGGTGACGATCGGTTTCGGGAAAACATGGGCACGATCAAGCTGCTTGATATAGGCTTCAGCCACCTTTTCCTGGTCATTATCAGTGAAAAATATGGCCGATCGATACTGAGTACCCGTATCAGGCCCTTGGCGGTTTAATTCAGTCGGATCATGGGCGACAGCGAAAAAAACTTTCAGGAGCTGACCGTAGGAGGTCTGTTGGGGATCATAGGTGATTTGGACGGATTCCGCATGTCCACTGCGGCCAGCACTGACCGCTTCATAGTTAGCCGTATTGTTGCTGCCCCCGGCATAGCCCGAGACCACCTTTGATACGCCTTTCAGATGCTCGAAGACTCCTTCCACGCCCCAGAAACAGCCCCCGGCAAATACGGCGGTTTGTAAACCAGGGGTTTTAGGGGCAGGAATATTGAGAATGGGATCTAACTGTTTGCTAGTTAACTTAGCAGCTACAGTGGGCGAGCTTTGCTGCGAGAGAGAACTGCTGCAAGCAGACAAAGTGCCAATCAACAAAGCGATCGATAGACCAATGAAAAGACGATGGGATAGCATAAAAGTGTTGAGCATAAAAGAAATCTAGGCGTTGTGGCTAGCCGCACGGGTGCGTAGCCCACTGGAGAGCACTTCGTTAGGCGGGGACAAACTTCAGAGCAACCCCATTCATACAATATCGTAACCCCGTGGGCTGAGGCCCATCATCAAAGACATGGCCCAAATGTCCACCACAACGACGACAATGAACTTCCGTCCGGGTCTCGGCAAATTTCCTATCGACGGAAGTCCCGATCGCCTGGGGAATAGGCCCATAGAAGCTCGGCCAGCCCGTGCCACTATCAAACTTAGTTCCAGAGGTAAAGAGCGGTAGCTGACAACCAGCACAAACAAAAGTACCTTGACGGTGCTCTTGATTCAGGGTGCTGGTACCAGGGCGTTCGGTACCGTGCTGGCGCAACACATCGAATTGCTCCGGTGTCAGTATCTTGCGCCACTCAGCTGCGGTTTTCTCGACTTCAAATTTGCCGATCGCCTTGGCCACCGGCTGCGTCGATTGTCTAGGCCAAAAATAGATCCCCGCAGCAGTACCGATCGCCAAGGGTACGGTGGATAATAGAGTGCGTCTTTTCATCGCATTTGTTGGTGGTTGGTGCGGACATTTATCATCCTAAAGCCTCTGTCTAAATCCCACCTGAAACATTTCTAAGAAATTCCTGAGAGATCAACGGACAGACGCAGGTTGGACAGCACATGGTTGGCGATCGCACTCATACTTATACAAAGATTCCACATAGGGCTTTTGCCAACCGAGGGGCACCTCCAACAGATCGCGAGTTCCCGTAAAGCTCTGACCTAAGAACAACAGCAGCGCAAAACAATTGAGAATAATATGGGCCTTGCGCCAGCGATTACGCCGATCTTGGTAGATATCTTGAATAATGGCCAAGGAGAAAATCATCAGCATCGCCGCCATCATTCCAAAGTAGTAATGGGAGGCATACCATTCATATTCCCGCTTAAAGATCTCTGGCTGGGAGCCCAGCACTAATAGACCCATGCCAGTCAATGTAGCAAAGACTCCCCGCCAGAGCTTGGCCTGAGCCCGATACAAGAAAAACAGCGAAAAAACCGTGGCCACAAACATCGCCAAGACAAACATCACCCTAGCAGGTTCTTTGCTCCAGCTATGGCTTTCGAACATCTTGGAGGCGATCGGCTGGGCCAGACCAACTAAACACAGGGTCACTACGGAGCCACTCAGCCACCGGCCCATTTCCACATGCTCTTTACCCACTGTGGCCGGAATTGAACTTTTGTCTCCAGAGGCAGCTTGGCGGCGACGCTGGGCACTTTGCCAAGCCATTCTCACCACGATCCCAATCAGGGGAAACACCACGGCCACGGCTAGAATCGGATGCAATAGCAGAAATAGGTCACTAGGATTCATAGGGCTTTCCTCATCTGGAAAATCTGAATTGGATGGTTGGGATAGGAGCCGATACGGGAGTACCCGTCCTACGGGATCGAAAAATAAATCAAGGATGGATCTCCAGGCGGTTCCATCCATGACAGTCTACAAAAGTCTGATTGAGCCAACATCCACCTAGAATCCCAGGCTAGCTTGAAATAGACCTGAACCAAAATTGGCAATTTCCTAAGATTTCTCGGCAATATCTCTCAGTAGCCATTCAGCCTATGCTCATTTTGGCGGAGCTGCGGGCAAGGTAATGCTGAAGGTACTGCCCACTTGGGGCTGAGATTGGAGCGTCAGTTTGCCACCCATTCCTTCCACCAAAGCCTTGGAGATCGCCAAGCCCAGGCCGTGACCGCCAGTAGAGCGAGAGCGAGCTTCGTCCACCCGGTAAAACCTTTCAAACACCCGATACTGGTCTTGCAGCGGAATCCCGATGCCCCGATCGCACACTTCCATCGTCGGCAGCCGATCACGGTAGGTAACATTCAGCACAATGGGTTGATCTGCTGCTGAATATTTCACCGCATTATTCACCAGGTTGATCAGCACCTGCTTAATCCGATCCCGATCGCCAATGGCTCTGACTCTTTCGTTGGCATTGACTACAATGGTGCGATTGTTCACTTGGCGGCCAATCGCCGCGACTTCCACCATCAAGTCATCTAAAACCAACGGCTCCAAATAAAAATGCAAATAGCCACTATCGGCCCGGGCCAAATCCAAAAGGTCTTGCAGGAGCCGGACAGTTCGCTCCGTCTCGGAGGCAGCAGTAGTCAGCGCTTCTTGCTGGTATTCCGTAAGGTTAGTACTACGCCGCAGCAGGCTCTGGAGGTAGCCCAAAACGATCGTTAGGGGTGTACGTAGTTCGTGGGAAACGTTACTCACTAACTGCCGCTGGTGCTCCCAAGATTCCGATAATTCGGCCATGAGCATATTAAAGGTTTGGGCCAAAGACTCAACCTCACTGGGGAGATTTTTCAGCTGCAATTGCATCCCCGGAATCTGGGTCAGATCTAAGGCTCCGATCGTTTTATTCATTTGATCGAGCGAAACCAATGAACGCCGTACCCGCCAGCCGATCCCTAGCAACACTAAAAACAATACCAATAGGCAGACCCCGATCGAGTAGAAGGTGGTATCGATCAGCCGTTTTCGATCGGCAGTCACATCCTGAGCTAGATACACATTGCCAATTTTATCCCCTTTGATCGAGATCGTGCCTTCCAAAAGCACCACAAAACGCTCGGATTTACCATCAGCACTACCCAATCGATATATTTCCGGTTGGTGGGGCATCGAAGCAAAGGCAATTAGCTCTTTATTGACAGGCAAATCTGGCTGAAAGTTATTGGAATGGGCTAGCAAGTTACCACCGAGATCTCTTACCCAAATCAGCAGCTGTGGATTCGTTACGCTCTTAATAGTTTTTTGGAGGCTGGTATCGAGCGGCAGCATCTCTCGATATATTGCCACATCCAACGGAAAACGATTAGCAATCTGAGCAATGTTCTGCGTATGGGTGGCAATTAAAATTCGCTGCATTTGCCAACTATTCCATAGGGTCACCACGCCCAAGGCCAAAATCAGGGCGATCGCCACTTCTAGGGTCAAGCGACCGTGCAGAGACCGCAGATCGCAGCTTTTTTGCAGTTTCGACAATAAATTCTGGAATGGATTGGGATTTTTCACGGGATAGCCGGACGTATTTTTCAGGGCTGGTGCATTTTGCTGCGATAATGGCTCCAATGATAACTCCATTATAAATTCCGATTGCGGCCCTTTTTAGAATTAAACTTGCTCTCATCTTCTTCTCAGACTCCATTGCTTTACTTGGATCACCCTTAGCAAACATTGGGTGGAATTTTGATCGGAGCCAACTATATCAACAAACTGGATCGGAAAACGCCAGGACAAGTTTATCTATGGCTGGCTGTAGCTATTTTCGGGACATCCAGCGCGATCGCCCGTAAACTCATAGACATTGGTTCCCAACATTTAGTCGATGGTCGCAATCCGATCTCGTTCTGCAATGTGCTGTTTGTGGGTAACCTTTGCGCCCTGCTGGTCTTGACGGCGCTGCATTACCAGCAGTTACAGCCAGCCATGTTGCGGCGAGTATCGCGCCGGGAATGGTTTGGTTTGCTCCTGGTGGGGATTTTAGCTGGAGGCGTTGCCCCGGCTTTGATTTTTCAGGCATTGGCTGCCACCAATGTGAACAACGTTATTCTAGTCGGCAGGCTAGAGTTACCACTGACGCTTGTACTATCGGTCTGGCTATTTCAGGAAAGGGTAAATCGCTGGGGAGTCATTGGCACGATTGGCAGTTTGCTGGGTATTGGCCTGACCATCGCTTTATCCTCACCCCAGAGCAGCAATATGATGATGTCCATCGGTCAGGCGCAACTGGGCAAGGGAGAAGGACTAGCTGCCTTGGCTGCTATTGCGCTGTCGATCGCCACGCTGGTGACCAAACAGCGCTTGCAAAATATTCCCATGGGACTCTTTAGCATTGTCCGCACGGCAATCGGGACGATCGTTTATTTCGGGGCGGTGATGGTTTTATATGACAGCAATCATTTCATAGATGCGTTCTCACCGTTCCTCTGGCAATGGATGCTGATCTATGGAACGATCGTGGTGGTGTTGGGTCAGACGCTCTGGTTTCATGGTCTGCGCCATACCCCAATCGCGGTTTCTACTTTTGTGGGTTCTTTTACGCCCATCGCGGGGGTGATGGCGGCTTACTGGATTTTGGGGGAAGCTCCCACCCAGGCTCATTATGTGGGCGGTGCCATTTTGTTGCTGAGTATTATTATCAGCCAAGTTGGCAATCGCCGTGATGCCCAAAGAACGCCGATCCATTCGATCGACGCCAGTGAAACTGGGTTTAAGGGAATTTAGGCAATACTGGCCCAGGATCAACGGTCATCGATGCTTACCCAAGGGAATTATGCCGCCGATCAGCACTCCGATCGCCAGAATCATCGCGAGAATTAGCCCCAAGGAGATCGGCAAAGATTTCCAGATTACAAACTGAAAGGAGACTAGGGTGGGATTCTGCGCCGTAACAACGGCCACCGCCCCCATCCCCACAGACACCAGCAGTAGTAGAAGCCATTTTTTAGTTCGATCGAGCCAAGACATCCGCTACTCCCCCTAAAGCTTAGTGAACATTCTACGATAAACCGACAAGCCCTTTTTCAGGGTCGCCACCTCCCGCTCCGTTGGCAATCCCAAAGGATTTTCCGCCAACCAGTCGGTGGTCTTCATTGCTAACAACGGACTGACCTGGAATCGATCGACCATTTCCTGGGCCACCCATTCCAAATCGGATTGGAGAAAGATCTCCGCCCCCCTCGGTAAGAATTCCGCCAAGGACTGCACCAACTGCGGTTGCACCACCCGCCGCTTGGCATGACGCAGCTTGAAGCAAGGATCGGGATACTGGATACTGACCCGCTGGCACACCCCAGCAGGCAGAGAAGCAATCAATCCGGGCAGGGATACATTAATGTTAGCAAAGGCATAGTGCAGATTAGTCAGACCCAGCTGATCTCTGGTGCTATTGGCCTTGGTGACCAGCGGTAGCCGAATTTCGATGCCGAGGAAGTTCCAATCAGGATGCCGTGCGGCCATGGCCAGCGCAAAGTTACCCCAAGCACAGCCAATATCGATATGGAGAGGCTGCGCTGGTTGCCGATAGATCTGCGTCCAATCGGGCCAATTCACGGGCTGCTGATATTGAATCCCCAAGGGATTGACATGTTGACGGACTTTGATTTTAGCCAAAATGGTCGATCGATTTTCGGAAGAGCACAGCAGGAATATATATTACGAGGATTCGGTAATTTTCAGCAATATTTATGACCGCCATCTACACCCTCGCCGAACTTCAGCAAGCCATTCAGCAACAGCCCGATCGATGGAGACCCCTCGTTTTTACCAATGGCTGCTTCGACCTACTGCACTGCGGTCATGTGCGCTACCTAGCGGCGGCTAAGGCCTGCGGTCACAAACTAGTAGTCGGTCTCAACGACGATCGCTCCGTCGCCCAGATCAAACCACCAACTTCCGGCCAGCCAGCGCGCCCGATCATCCCAGAGCACCACAGAGCCGAAGTGCTCGCCGCCCTCACATCCGTAGATGCGGTAGTCCTTTTCTCCGAGACCACCGCGATCGCCACCATCATGGCCCTCCGTCCAGACATCTATGTCAAAGGCGGCGACTACTCGATTGCATCCCTACCAGAAGCACCCACGGTACAGTCCTATGGCGGGTCGATCGAACTGATCCAAGTAGAAATCCCCACCTCCACCAGCGGCATCATCCAAAAAATCCTGGCTGGTTGATGATCCGTCAGGAGCTAAGAAACAAGAATTTAACACGGGACACCATTGGAAGCCCTCACCCCAGCCCTCTCCCAAGTAGGGAGAGGGAGTAAGAGACTTCGCTTGTGCTCCGGCTCCCCTCTAGTGCTGCGAGGGTTTCGCCTGAGGCAACCTCAGGCGCTCGCCCTGCACGCCCCACTTGGGAGAGGGGTTGGGGGTGAGGGCTTCCAGTGGATGCATTGAATTTCAGTCAAATAATAGCTCTTATTAAATTCTCATTCCTAACGTTCATCGATCGTCGTTGGCTTGCTTCGGGGCGATCACAAAGCGGTAGGCGATCCACAGGGCGACGGCGACCACCGCCAAAGTAATGAGGGAAGTAACAAGCTGAAAGACAGTCTTAAGAAGCATCAAGCTAATAATGGCCACCCCCACCCCCACGGCGAGCTTACCGGTAGCAGGGATTTGCTCGAACCAGTTCTGGGTGGTGCTGACCTTTTCTTTCCAGCTATCTCCATCGAGCAACTCCGCATCGATCGATGACAGAATTTCTGGGATGATTGGCTCATCGGCAGACCGCTGCTGATCAATCTCGATCTTGAGGTCTTTGATTTTGCGCTGCCACTCTTGCTGATTAGAAGAACTCATAGGAATAGATGATGGGTAGAAGTTAAGAATTTTCGATTTCCACGGCGGCGATATCGATCGTGTTGGGCGGAGCGAGTCGGAGAATTTGGCCTCGATCGACCCGCAGGGCTTCGCCACAGCTAGGACAATCCAGATCGGTGCCATTGAGTCCCGTTAATTCGGCCTCACAGACCGGACAGGCAGCACGCACCACATTGCGGCTAGACCACCAAAACAATCCTAGGATGCCCACGATCGGCAACAGGATCACGAAGCCAATTAGGAGCAAAGCCGACTTCAGCAACCAGCCTAGCCCCAAGCTACTGGCCAGACCAACCAATAGGATGAAGGTGAGCCAGGGGCGCAGACCAGCCAAATTTGCTTGCCAGGTACTAGGGCTGTTATAGGTCACAAAGCTTTCCTTGAACGATCTCTAACTTAATTTTAGCTTAACGCAACAGATCCAAAAAGGGCCGACCGGCAATCCGCCGCTCGACCCTGCTTGTAGATATTTCCAAACTCTAGAACAGACCGAGAGTTAGGGACTTATCGATCGGCAACGCTGCACCAATACCGAGGTAGATGGTGAAAACAGTACCAAACAAGAATACAGCCATTGCCAAGGGGCGACGGAAAGGATTTTGGAACTTGTTGACGTTCTCTACGAAAGGAACAATCAACAGACCCAAAGGAATACTAGCCATCGCTGCGATTCCTAGCAGCTTGTTGGGCAGCACCCGCAGCATTTGGAACGCAGGCCAGAGATACCACTCAGGCAGAATTTCCAGAGGCGTTGCGAAGGGATTAGCCGCCTCGCCTTGGACAGCGGGATCTAGAACGGCTAGGGCGACACAGCAGCCGATCGTCCCAAAGATCACGATCGGGAAGACGTACAGCAAGTCATTGGGCCAAGCCAATTCGCCATAGTAGTTGTGACCCATGCCTTGGGCTAACTTTTCCCGCAGCTTAGGATCGGAAAGATCCGGTTTCTTGAGTTGTGACATGAATGTTCTCTCTTAATGTTTTTAGAAAGGATGGCAACTTACAGAGGGCCACTGATGCCCTGCTTGCGGATCATGAGGAAGTGAGCCAGCATGAATACCACAATGAACCAAGGCAGTACGAAAGTGTGCAGACTGTAGTAGCGAGTCAGTGTGGCTTGGCCAACGCTGGAACCGCCGCGCAGTAGATCGGCCATGGCCACGCCCACTACCGGAATAGCTTCTGGCACACCAGATACAATTTTCACGGCCCAGTAACCAATTTGGTCCCAAGGTAGCGAGTAACCAGTAACACCAAAGCTAACAGTGATGACGGCCAAAATTACGCCGGTAATCCAAGTCAATTCACGGGGCTTTTTAAAGCCGCCAGTTAAGTACACCCGGAATGTGTGCAGGATCATCATCAGCACCATCATGCTCGCGCTCCAACGATGGATCGAGCGCAGCAACCAACCGAAGTTAACGCTGGTCATGATGTATTCTACGGAGCTGAAGGCTTCAGCTACCGTAGGGCTGTAGTAAAAAGTCATGGCAAAGCCAGTCGCAAACTGGATGACGAAGCATACCAGCGTGATACCGCCTAAGCAGTAGAATATATTTACGTGGGGTGGAACGTATTTACTAGCAATGTCATCAGAGATGGCTTGCACTTCTAAACGTTCGTTAAACCATTGATAGGTCTTACTGTTAGTAACCTGCTTGGTGAACATGAAGTGATGTTTTTTTTATGAGTAGATCGATTATAGAGCCAACAGCGAAATTCGCTGCTAGCTGAGATGATGGCGGGATGCGGCGGGTGAGGCCACTCACTGGCCCGCAGTGCTTTCCGAGAGTGTTCCTGATCCGCAGACAGGTGCCCGGCATCGAGGGCCTAATGTAGGGTTATTTTAAGCTTACCCATAGAAAATGTAACACTTTTTATCAATGAGAGGAAACCGTGAGAGCAAGGATCTGAGAGCAAATTGAGCAGAAATTTTTAGCCACCAGCCCAGCCATTCTGTGAATTTTTTCTAATCCAATGCGGTTTTTGGAGGTTTGGCGATTTGGCAGCAGGAGATTCAGTGTTATTAATGTTAAGGACAGCGATCGATTTTCACGGGTAGGTACATGGGTAGACGGAGCTTTTGGGGTAGCGCATTGTTACTAGTGCAGATCTTAGTATTTTGGGCTGTTGGTTCTATGCCAGCCGAGGCACTGAGTTCCGAACAGCAGTTAGTGTTGCAAGCTTGGCGCACGGTGAACCAAGCCTACTACGATGAGAGCTTCAACCATCAAAACTGGTGGCTAGTCAGGGATCAGGCCATTAAGAAAAGCATTCCAGACCAAGCAGCGGCTTACCAAGCAATCGAGAAAATGCTGGCCAGCTTGGATGAACCTTTCACTAGGTTGCTGCGACCGGAACAGTACCGCAGCCTACAAGTGAACACGGCAGGAGAGCTATTTGGGGTGGGCTTGCGCATCGGCATTCGGGAGGATACCAAACAGATCGAAGTGATTGCCCCGATCGCCAATTCGCCTGCGGACAAGGCGGGCATTAAGGCCCATGATGCGATCGTCAAGGTGGATGCCACGCCTGCCAGCGAGCTGGATCTGGATACGGCGGCAGCTAAGATGCGCGGCCCCGCCGGCACGAATATTAGTATCACGATCCAGTCGCCGGGTAAAGCAGCCAGGGAAGTCATCTTGGAGCGCCAAAAGATCGATCTGCGAGCAGTCAGCTTCGAGCTGCGCCGCAACATTGGCTACATTCAGCTGATCCAGTTCAGCGCCAAGGCTCCCCAAGAAATGGCCATGGCCATTAAGAATCTAGAGCAGCGCGGTGCTAAAGCCTATGTGCTGGATCTGCGTAACAATCCCGGTGGATTGGTGACAGCGGGGGTAGAAATTGCCAAGATGTGGCTGAATGATGTGCCGATCGTCTACACGGTGAATCGTCAAGGCATTCTGGAAGATTTCTCGGCGGGCCATGAAGCATTGACCGATCGACCCCTCGCAGTCCTGGTCAACTCCGGAACGGCCAGTGCCAGTGAGATCTTAGCGGGGGCTTTGCAGGATAACCACCGAGCCAAAATCGTCGGGAGCCAGTCTTTCGGCAAGGGTCTCATCCAGTCGCTGTTCGAGTTGCCCGATGGCAGTGGGATGGCGGTAACCGTGGCCAAGTATGAGACTCCCAATCATCAGGACATCCACAAGAAGGGGATTACGCCCCAGGTGGTGGTGCAGGAAAATACCGAAGATCAGACCGATGCGGTCTATGAGGCAGCGATCTCAAATCTAGCCAAAACCACCTAGGCAATTGACCTGGAACTAGTGGTCTTATGATCCAACAAATATCCTGGACAGCAGCCCGACAGCTTTACAAACCATGAAATCTTATTTACTCAGTCTCTGGAAGTTTTCGCGGCCCCATACCATTATTGGTACCAGTCTAAGTGTGCTGGCCATCTACCTAGTTGCCTTAGGTGATGGGAATAGCGGGCTAGATTGGTCACCATGGCAGCTGGGTAAGTTGTTGGTGGCTTGGTTGGCCTGCATTGGTGGCAATCTGTACATTGTGGGGCTGAATCAGCTTTATGATGTGGAGATCGATCGAGTCAACAAACCCGATTTACCCTTGGCCAGCGGCAAGTTTTCGATCGCCACCGGTCGCTGGATTGTAGGCATTGCTGGACTGTTGTCGATCGGGCTCGCTGCCCTCGGTGGCCAATGGCTGCTGTTAACGGTGGTAGTTAGTCTAGTGATTGGTACCACCTATTCCTTGCCACCGATTCGCCTGAAGCGGTTTCCGCTGTTGGCGGCTTTCTGCATTTTGGTAGTCCGGGGCTTAGTGGTGAACCTCGGACTCTTTGCCTACTTTAGTCAGCTGTTGGGGCGGCGGGAATTGCTGCCGCCGATCGCTTGGGTGCTAACGCTGTTTGTATTGGTGTTTACGGTAGCGATCGCGATTTTCAAGGATGTGCCCGATCTGGAGGGCGATCGACAGTACCAGATTCAGACTTTTACTCTACTGATTGGCAAGCAGGCGATTTTTGATATTACCCGTTGGGCGATTACCTTGGCCTATGTGGGGGCGATCGGAGCCAGTCTCCTGTTTTTACCCACCATCAATCATTGGTTTTTCGTTGGCTACCATGGCGTTTTGATCGGATTGCTCTGGTTCCGCAGCCAGCATGTGAATCTGGACGAAATCACTGGCATTACAGATTTCTATCAGTTTATTTGGAAGCTGTTCTTTCTGGAGTATCTATTGTTCCCGATCGCTTGCTTTGTGCCTAGGGCTATTTTCTAGTAGTGGGCATCATCGATCGATACAAATATCCCAAGAAACCTAGAACTGCTATTTAACAGATGGTCACAAAAGCTGCCCTACATCACCAGATGCTCCACAGCTCTATGGTTCCCGCGATGCCAAAGTTTTTTCGATGCGCCGATCGGGCAGCAACCAAATCCCGGAAACAGTCATATACATGGCACAGGACAGCCAGGAATTGACAAAAGCGATCGGAATCGCCAAGGCATAGAGGAGGAGCGATAGCTTGCCTTTGAAATCTCGCCCAAGTGCGATCGCCAGGGCCGAGTCTTTGCCATGGTGAGAAATGAGGCTGTTCGCGAGCATGGTGTAGGCGATCGCCGAGGCCAACATCACCACCCCATAGAGGGCTACGGGCACCGTCGAAAAATAGTTTTCGCCCATCCATGCCGTCACAAAAGGAATCAGCGATAACCAGAACAGCAAATGGAGATTAGCCCAGAGAATGCGACCATTCACTTTCCCCGCAGCTTGCAATAGGTGGTGGTGATTATTCCAGTAGATCGCCAAAAAAACAAAGCTCATTACATAACTCAAAAATATCGGCAGCAGCGGACGCAAAGTAAGCCAAGTTTCGCCATGGGGTACCTTCAGCTCCAGTACCATGATGGTAAGAATAATGGCGATCACGGCATCGCTGAATGCTTCTAACCTTCCTTTGCTCATGGCTCGCGCTCCTAGAGTGTTTTTCTTTCTAGAATCTTACGGGATGCAGCGATTTTCACCTAATGAAAAGATGCCCCCAATGCTGCCCCGCCCAGCAAAAATGATTTTTTATTGCCTAGGTGTGGAAAACCGGACTGCTCTCGATCGACCAAAGCACGCAAAATGGGTGAAACGCACAGAGCATATTCTGCTGTCTGGCCCATTCTCTGCCGCCAACCTAGTTTTTAGCTAGGCAGCGTGGAAAAGCGGTCGGCAAAGTTTTAATATGGTTGATTAGCGCTCTCGAACGGAACAAGCAGGGATGGGTAAAGTAGTCGGCATTGATTTAGGCACAACCTACTCGGTAGTAGCCGTAATGGAAGGTGGCAAGCCGGTGGTGATTGCCAATGCCGAAGGCACCCGCACCACACCCTCCGTCGTGGGTTTCAGCAAAGACGGCGATCGACTAGTGGGTCAGATGGCCCGCCGCCAGGCAGAAATGAATCCCCAGAACACCTTCTACGGGGTAAAAAGACTTTTGGGCTGTCGGTACGCCGAGCTGAGTCCACAGGCCAAGCAAGTACCCTACACCATCCGCAAAGACGAAAACGGCAACATCAAAATCCGTTGTCCTCGCCAGAACCGAGAGTACACGGCCGAAGAAATTTCGGCGATGATTCTGCGCAAGCTGGCCGACGAAGCCAGTCGCTACCTAGGCGAAGAAGTTACGGGTGCGGTGATTACGGTCCCGGCCTATTTTAATGACTCCCAACGGCAAGCCACCAGAGACGCTGGCCGGATTGCTGGTCTGGAGGTGATGCGCATCCTGAACGAGCCGACCGCCGCTTCCCTGGCCTATGGACTGGATAAACGGGAGCTGCAAACCATTCTGGTCTTCGATTTGGGCGGCGGCACCTTCGATGTTTCCATCCTAGAAGTGGGCGATGGAGTGTTTGAAGTAAAGGCGACCAGCGGCGATACCCAGTTGGGCGGCAACGACTTCGATCGATTGATTGTCAACTGGTTGGCAGAAGAATTTCTGAAGACCGAAGGCATCGACCTGCGCAAGGAACGTCAATCGCTTCAGCGTCTCGCCGATGCAGCAGAAAAGGCCAAGATCGAGCTGTCTGGCCTAGCCAGCACCGAAATTAATCTACCCTTCATTACGGCCACCACCGAAGGGCCCAAGCACATCGATACCCGCCTGACTCGTGCCCAGTTCGAGGAAATGTGTGGGGAGCTACTCAGCCGCCTCCAGAAGCCCGTCAAGCGAGTGTTGGCCGATGCGGGGATGAGCAATCGAGATATCGATGAAGTGGTTTTGGTGGGCGGCTCCACCCGGATTCCGGCGGTGCAGGAAGTGGTGCGCCAGATGCTCGACTTGCGGCCCAACCAAAACGTCAATCCCGATGAAGTGGTGGCGATCGGCGCAGCCATCCAAGCCGGGGTGCTCTCCGGTGAAGTCAAGGAGCTACTGTTGTTGGATGTGACCCCCTTAACCTTGGGGCTAGAGACCATTGGCGGTCTGATGAAGAAGCTGATTCCTCGGAACACGACGATTCCGGTGCGCCGATCGGACACCTTCTCCACTTCCGAAAATAACCAGACCATGGTGGAAATCCATGTGGTGCAGGGCGAGCGGGAGATGGCTGGGGATAATAAATCCCTCGGCCGCTTTAAGCTGACCGGCATTCCGCCCGCGCCCAAGGGCTTGCCCCAGGTGCAGGTTTCCTTAGATATCGATGCCAACGGTATTTTGCAGGTGACAGCCATGGATCGCACCACGGGCCGGGAGCAGACCATCACCGTCCAGGGTAGCTCGACCCTGAGCGAAGCGGAGGTACAGCGGATGATTACGGAATCCGAGCAATATGCGGCGATCGATCGACAAAAGAAAGACAAGGTGGAGCGGCGGAACAAGGCCGAGGCGCTGACCTCCCAAGCAGAGCGGCGGATGCGGGAGATTGCGATCGAGTTTGGGATGCAGTTTGCCAGCGGCCAACGCCGCCAGGTGGAAAGCCTAGTCCGCGAACTGCGCGCGGCCTTGCAGGCTAACAACGAGCGGGAAGTGGATACCATTAAGAGCGAGCTGGAAGACCTGATCTACGAGATCAACCGGCAGGTGCGCCAACTGACGGCCAGCGAAGATGAAGGCTTCTTCACCACCCTGAAAAAGACCTTACTGGGCGACGATGACGAGTTCTATGACAATCGGGATTATCGGGACTACAGTGGCGGCAGGATGTTGCCGCCAGCGCCCAATAATTATGATCCCTATCGACCCAACGATTACCCACCACCCAGATATCCCACGGGTCGTGGTTACGATGGCGATTCCCTACGGGATAGCTTCGCTTCACGGGGCTACGATCGGAATGATTCCGGCGGGCCAAACGATCGCTACGATCAGCAGCCTCCCGATGACTACCGTCGTCCCCAAGACAATCCTCGGGATAACTGGGACGATCGGAGACCGAGCGATCAGCCCAGCGACCGGCCGTTGGATCGACCCCGCGACAGCGATGCTCGTCGATCGCCTCCCAACTACCAGGATCCGGAGCGGCCCAGAGACAGCCGTCGCCCCGGCAACGACTACGATGATAGTTCCCGCCGTCCGAACCCAGACCGCCAGCCGCGCAGCTCCGAGGAACCGCCCCGTCGTCGGGAGCGTCCGGCAGACAATCCACCACCGCCTCGGCAAACTAAACCACCAGGGGATGGCTGGGATGATGAGGATGAATGGTACTAAAATCTATGGAAAACTTTCGCAACTACTATGAACTGCTGGGTGTGGAGCGTGGCTCCGCTCCCGAAGACATCAAAAAAGCTTTCCGGCGCTTGGCTAGGCAGTACCATCCGGATCTGAACCCCGGCGACAAGGGGGCGGAAGAAAAATTCAAGGAGTTCAACGAAGCCTATCGAGTGCTCTCGGATCCAGCTACCCGCAGCCAATACGACCAGTTCACCCGCTTTTGGCGGAGCCGCAAGGGCCGCAGTAATAAGGATTTTCAGAGCAATGCCCGGCCCAGCGAAAGTCGGGCCAAGGGAGATGAGGATTTTAGCCAATTTGGCGATTTCAATAGCTTCATCGACCAGCTCCTAGGCCGTCGCCCCCGCAATGGCAGTCGCGAAGCTGGGGAGGACGATCGGCGCAGCCCGCGCACGGCCACGGCAGAAAAGGAACCTTATCAAACGCCACCCCGCCCCAAGAACGTAGAGGCCGAGCTGAAGCTGCCCTTGGAAAAAGCCTACCAAGGCGGTCGCGAACGGATCAAACTGGAAGATGGTCGATCCCTAGAAGTGGAAATGCCGGCGGGGATGATGCCCGGCCATAAGATTCGGCTGCGCGGCCAAGGCATCGCCAATGGCGACCTATTCCTCAAGATCGATGTGCTGCCCCATCAGCGGTTTCGCCTCCAGGGCATCGATATTCACTGTGTGCTGCCCCTCACTCCAGCGGAGGCGGTACTGGGCGGCTTTGTGGAAGTCCCGACGCTCGATGGTCTGGTGAAGATTTCCTTGCCCCAAGGGGTGGTCAGCGGCCAGAAGCTGCGCTTAGCGGGCAAGGGTTTCCCCAATGAGGATGGCGACCGCGGCGATCAACTGCTAGAAATCCAGTTGGCCTTGCCCAAGGAGCTGTCCGCAGCGGAGCGGGAGCTGTACGAAAAAATTCGGGCGATCGAGACTTTCAATCCGCGCCTGGACGACATGAACACCTAGGGTCGCCCTCGGAAATGGTCGTGCCTAGGCGGGAATCATAAAAAAGTGCTTCTAACTTTTCTATCATGCATCTATTATCCTTGGACAATTCCATCCTGTTTCTGCTCAGTACGGTGGTAGCAATCACCTACAGTCTGCCCGGTATTTTTTGAGCGGGGCTGCAACTAGGCTATAATCTTGAGCCAGAACTGGGCAATTTTTTGAGGGTGCATGGGCAATATTAGTCCGATCGATCGCATTAGACTGGGTGCTGCGGTTTTTATAGCCAAAACAGTGACTATGGCCATTCGGGTCTTGAAACTAGGCGCAGCCAGTGTCTTGCCGGGAACCATTAGCAAGACCCTACATCCGCGCATTTTGGCCCTCCTCTCCCAGCAGATCAAGCATGGGGTGATTGTGGTGGCCGGGACTAATGGCAAAACCACCACTTCTTTGCTGTTGCGGGCCATGCTGGAGAAAGATGGTTGGAAGGTCGTACACAACGAAGCCGGAGCCAACTTGGTGAATGGCTTAATCACCACCTTGCTGGAGCACACCAGTTTGCTCGGGAATCTAAAGGCAGACTTTGGCATTCTGGAAGTGGATGAAAACGTCATTCCCTTGGTGCTGCCCCAGTTGCAACCCAAGTACATCATGGCCTTGAATCTGTTCCGCGACCAGCTCGATCGCTATGGGGAAGTGGATACGATCATCTACAAGTGGAGTAAGGCCGTGGCTAACCTGCCAGCGGGTACGACGTTGGTAGTCAATGGCGATGACCCAGCCCTTACCCACTTTGGCCTAGAAATGGCCCAGGCCAACCCGCCGAAACAGATTAAGTATTTCGGTCTGAGTGAGCCGGATCTATATTTGGATGAGATTCCCCATGCGGTGGATTCGATCTATTGCCCAAGCTGTGGAACTTCTTTGGATTACCAAGGCGTTTATCTATCTCACCAGGGCGATTTCAATTGTCCCCAGTGCGGTTTCCGAAAGCAACCTTTGTCGATCGCCAGCGCCCAGTGGCCCCAGGTGCTGATCGGTGTTTATAACAAATACAACACGCTGGCGGCGATCACCACGGCCCAGTCGATCGGGGTAGGCACGGAGAAGATGCTGGATACCATCAATAACTTCCAAGCAGCCTTTGGGCGGGCAGAGGAGTTGGTATATCAGGGCAAGAAGATTCGGATTTTGTTGACCAAGAATCCGGTGGGGATGAACGAGACGATCCGAGCCGTAAATCAGGTCAAAAAGGCCGGTGGCGGTTCCGTGACCCTGATGATTCTGAACGATCGGACTCCCGATGGTACGGATGTGTCTTGGATTTGGGATGTGGACACGGAAAAATTCGTGAATCAGGGCGGCACGATCGTGGTCAGTGGCGATCGGGTATTTGATATGGCCCTGCGCTTGGAATATAGCAAGGAGCAGGTGGGCAGCGGCTGTCAGCTAATCGTGGAGCCAGATACGGCCAAGGCCGTGGCCAAGGCCGTGGAACTGTCGCCAGCTACCGAAACTCTGCATATTGTACCGACCTATTCGGCGATGCTAGAAGTCCGAGAAATTCTGACCGGTCGCAAGATTTTATAACAATAACTACTATGCAATATTCTCTCAAAATCGGTTGGCTATATCCCCAGTTAATGAGTACCTATGGCGATCGGGGGAATGTGATTGCCATCCAGCAACGGGCCCGCTGGCGGGGCATTGAGGTGGAAGTGGTACCCTACGATCAATTCACGGCGGCGGATGTCTTGGAGCAGGTGGATATCATTGCCGGTGGCGGTGCCCAGGACCGGCAGCAGGAAATTGTGATGCGAGATTTGGCTGGGGCCAAGACCGAGGCGATTCGGGCGAAGCTGGATGCCGGTGCGCCAGGGGTGTTCACCTGCGGTTCGCCGCAGCTATTAGGAAAATATTACGAACCGGGCCAAGGGGAACGGATCGATGGGATGGGGATTATCGATCTGGTCAGCAAGCATCCTGGTATCGATGCCCCCCGGTGTATTGGCAATGTGGTTTTTGAAATAACGGCCAAACGGTTGGCAGCGGAGCTGACTGAGCTGCTGGGTGGCCAGAAACCGATTATTGTGGGCTTTGAGAATCATGGGGGCCGCACGTTCTTGGGGGCGCAGGCCGAGGCGTTGGGCACTGTGATTAAGGGTAACGGCAATAACGCCGAGGATAAGACCGAGGGGGCCTTTTATCGCAATGCGATCGCTACCTACTCCCACGGGCCGCTGATTCCGAAGAATCCTTTTATTGCGGATTGGATGATTAAGACGGCGTTGAAAAATAAGTATCAGGAGGATGTGCAGCTGGCTCCTTTGGATGATTCCTTGGCCGATCGAGCCAGGGCAACGATGCTAGAGCGTCTGGGAGTATCATAAAACCGAGAATTGATGCTGATGATGCGGCAGGTCGATCGATGTTTGGAGATACGCCTAACCAATCGACCTAACTGTCTGATGCATCTTATCGAAAATTTGGTAAGTTTCTTCATTGATGCATCCATATTCCCGCTGCCACCATGCGGGAGCCGCCAATGCTCCTCCACTATCAATTTCGTTGTCACAAGCTGGTTGTTCGTTGGGGATTGGTTTGGTCATTTTAGGTACTCTCGAACCGTGAAGATTTTTTGGCTCGATCCACGTTGGTTTTGTCGTTGAACTCTAATCAAGCGGTTTTGAAGTGGGCTTGTTTGAGTTTCTAGGTAGGCATGAAGTACCTGTGCTTGACCGAGATAATCTCGATCATCTTTACAGACAATGATTCCGGCATGATTTATGCCGCTGCGATGCAAGGCCACAAAGTCGTCACGGTTGAAGGTAATTACACAGCGATGATTTATGGTTGCATAGGCTAGTACTTCGTCGTCTGGGATGCCCTGATTGGCCTGACCTGCTTGATAGGAGGTAAGCACATCATGGTTAAATTCTCGCAGTATTTCGACTAGATCGATGGAAAGGTTTTCGTTGGAGTAGAGGCTAGCCATTGGGAATGTCATCCTCATTGTGAGAAGCGATCGTTTGATCAATTTCTTCAGTATGGCTGGCATAATAAGCTTTGGTAGCTGCTAGGTCGAATAGGGTGAGGCTGGGGAAGTTCCTGAGTATTTCTGTGTCGTCTGCGCCTTGATGCTGGAGGGAAATGATTGTCCAGACTGGAATGCGGGTGTTACGGATACGGGCATATCCTCCACACACTCCTGCTGTTTTTTGGATGTTTCTGGCAGTTAGTTGTCCTTGCAGAAGAAGGTAGTCTTCTGAGGGAAGTGACTCAATTACTTGAATTAACGATTCTACTAATTTTATGTTCATTTTAGGATGGGTTTTGACTTTGATAAAACTATTGGATTCATTCGCTGATCTATGATAGGCGTTTGTATAGCTGTTGATTCTTATCGAGAATGTAGTTTATGGTTTGCTCAAAATCTTCTTCAGGCTGATGATTTATTTCTGTACTCTGTTGAGCAAGTTTGGTGCGATATTGTGCTTCTCTGTTGAGCCAGAAGCTGGAGCTACCGCCCAGAGTGTTTTCTAATCTGAGTGCTGTTTCTTGGGTGATCGGCATTTGGCCTCTGAGCAATTGAGTGAGTTGTTCGCTGCTGTAGCCCAATCGCTCTAATAGGTCTATTTCAGTCCATTGCTGTTCTTCTATCAAGTCTGCGATCGTCTCGCCGGGTGCTGAACTCCAGTCTGGATTGAAGGCTTGGTCTTTGTGGTTCATAAACATATTTCCAGTTTCTAGCTATGTTTTCTCTAGCAGGCTTCAGCCAAAATAGATGCTGCTGGTGCTAGTAATTGATATTCTTCACCGGAAAAAGGCTGAAGTTCTTGTTTCCATGGGGCTATTAGTTTGCAGAGTAATCTAAGTTGTAGTGGTGTTGGGGCGAGATTGACTTTTTCGACGACTACTTTCACTACTTGTGGATGTTTGCCAACTAATTGAAAAAAGTCTTTGACTAGATAGCGTGGACAGAAACCAATGTTGTGCCGATCGATCGTCCGCAGCATTAAGGCATGAGCATCATACTCATTTTGCAGATCGTGCATCAGCATCAATTCTTCGCCAATCTTACATTCTGCTGCTCTCTGCTGGGCGGAGGCAGGATAATGTCTAAGTCCGTGGGCAAAGAAGTGAATTTGGTATTCTCCAGCGGCGTTGCGCTCTGGCATGGGGAAAACTTCGAGGCTGTCTGTGACTCGTTTGCCACCGCTGCGACCGAGGAGGGTAATCGGATCGATCGAGTCAGGGTTGCCGTTAGGGTCTAGGTTGAGCCACTCAATAAATTCTGGGTATTCTGGGCGAGATTTGTTAAGAAGACGGTTGGCAAATGGCCAAAAGAGTTCGATCGAGGTGTAAGTCTCGTGAAGATCTGGAAATGCCATTAGGGGCTTGAAGTTCGCTTTCTCTTGTGCTTGAAGTGCGCCTTGAATGTAGCCAAAGCAGTATCCTTGGCCATCATAGGTTAGTTTGCCGATCGGGAACCAGGCACGGGAAACATTATCCTGCCAAGCGAGAAATAGAGTTTTCATGGGGATTCCTTGAGAGGGGCGAGTAGTCTGTCTTTATTGAACGCCAACAGTTGAGCTGCAAACTCTCTAGCTGGCAAAGACATTCGGTCTTCTGGCACTCTACACAAAAGCTGTTCGATCCACTCTGATGATATGGCAGAGAGTTGCATTAGCCAAGTTTTGGCTGCTAGAGGGTGAAGCATAGCCACAGATTGAAATGCTTCTAGAGTGGTTAATGACTTGCGATCTCCTACTTGTAAGTAAAAAGATGAATAGTTTTTCTTCAAGTATTCCCCAATGCTTCCATCTTGGAGCCGTCTTAGCCGTTTTTCATCTGTTAGTTCCCGGCCTAAACTAGAAGCATGGTCGTAGGTTGGTGAAAGATGAATAGTTCGATCGCCTGTGCTAACCAAGCCCCAATTCTCATGATGCCTGTCTCCGTTGCCAATCCACACATCGAGTAGCAGGTATCCAATAAAAGTATCGACAGCGCTGTTGATTGATGGAGGTGGTGTCCAGTTTAAGGGGATCTGGGTATCGCGGCGGCCGATCGCCTGCAACACAATACCTAAAGTATGTTGAGAGACGTTGTAGACTTCCTGACGCGGATAGCTAGAGACCAGTCCAGCCAAAACATCGTTGCCATGAATCAGCTCTTCGTTTGGTGTAATCATTGCTGGGGAGACTGTTCCTCGTTGTCTCTGCCAGATCCCTAATTCTTGTTTTGCATGGGGTAAACCCAGTGCCTCACATAATTCGGCACCAATTTTTTCAGCCCAATCTTCTCCAGTATTGTCTCGTGAGAGCTTAAAAAGACATTTACCAAGTTCGGGATGGTCAAACCAGAATTTTTTCTTAGTTCCCATTGCTTCAGTCGCTTTTGCTGCGTCATCTGGTACTTGAATAACTGGAAATTCATCCGTCATATGGTTGGGGTCTTTGTTGATGGGAATGCGCCCCCTAGCCCCCAAGTTTGGGGGGACCGGATCGGAAAGTCTTGCAAGCTTGGAGAATTTAGGGGGCGATTCTCGCTTGTGCTACTTTAGCTATTTTCTGTAAGACCAGAGCTAGATCTTCTAATACCTCATCGTTAGTAAATCTTATGACAAAATATCCGTAGGTTTCTAGGGCTTGCGTTCTTGCTAGATCGTAATCCTGTTGATCGTCATGAATACTACCATCTACTTCGATGACTAGCTTACAACTCGCACAGTAAAAATCTAGGATGAAATTCCCGACTGGGTGTTGAGAGCGGAACCGCAGGCCATTCAATTGTTTGTTTCTGAGAGATTGCCAAAGAAATTCTTCGGCTGGAGTAAGCTTTTCTCGTAAATCGCGCGCCGCTTGCTCGACTTGGGCATTGGTTCCTCTAATGCGCCGATTTTGGCTGTTATGAGTGTCCATTCTTTACATTTTATATCTGTCTCGATCTTAGGATTCCCGTCTCGATCGAGGTTGCCCTCAAAATTCCCCAAGTTTGGAGAACTTTCGCTCCGGTTCCCCCAGAATTGGGGGCTAAAACATGGCCAACTGCTCCACCTCTAACGGAATCAGATCAAGCTGCTTTTCTGCCTTGATCCCTTTGAGCTTTTTGGTGGCGGGGGATTTAGCTTTGGGCTTTTTGGGCGTGGCTTTCTTCTGAGCTTTTTTACCCTCGATCGCCTCCATCTCATAACGTTGCTGGTTGAGATCGAGGAGACGGGCGAGGACTTCATCGTGAACTTCGGCTGGCCAGCGGTAGCGCCAGGGCTTTTTGCGTTGGCGTTTGCCCTCGACTTGCTCGGTGTCGGAGGGTTCTTCGTCTTCGTAGTCGAGGCGGAATTCGCAAGTGGTGGGGATGTCTGTCCAGCCGTAGGCGGTGAGGACGGCGGTATCCATTTGGGTGTGGAGTGCGCGGAGTTTGAGGATATCTGGGTCGGTTTCTTCGGGGTCGTGGAAGTGGTTGTAGGTGTCGGTGAGTCCTTGATTGTTGCGAATCATCAGGGCAGCGCAGAATTCGTAGTATTCTTGGCCGATTGATTCTAGTTCGGGGTTGGTTTCCCAGTTTTCGGGGAAGGGGAAAGTCTCAAAGCAATCTGAGGGAGTGTATCGAAGTCGATCTTCCAACGATGAGCCGAAGAATCTTGCCCAGATTTCATGGATGCTGCATTGGAGAACGCAGACAGCCGAATAGTTATTCAAGGTAAATACGGCTAACGCATGTGAGAAAACACTCCCTGCTGGTAGAAAAGCGAACATCAAGTATGGAGAGTGTAGTGAAGTAACTAAAACCCGATCGAGTCCTTCGATCGCCCTAAACAAAGCAGGAGTAGTTTCTCCAAACCGCCACCAGTGACGTGCTCTGATTTCTCGATTCTGCTTTAACCGCCCAAGTTTAACATTCTCCTCCACGATCGACATCAAATCCGGCCACTCCCTAGCTTCCTCCTCACTCATCTCCCCAAAATTAATCACATACCGATGATGAGTATGGTTCGGGCTAGAATTCACTTCCTCGCCGCCAATGTAAGGAAAAATCCGTTCTTGATTACGAGGGTCTTTTTCGATCATCTGCTGCATTTCAGCAATAGTTGTGGCATCAGCATTGCTATCATCAAATGTGAACCCCATGCCCAGAACATAGCTACCAACAAAACTCTTGCCCTCATTGGCGATCAGCTTCTGTGGATCGTTGTTACCTCCAGCATGAAACAAAAAAGCTGTAATCTTCTCAACAGGCTTGCCATCCAGAATAATCGGAGGTAGATATTTCATAGTGAATCCGATGATTCCTGTTGATAAATCCGAATTTGTCCGCGCTGGATAATCCAGAGCTTGCCGACAATTACTTCCACCTTCAAAGCATTGATCAGAGTAACGATCGCATCAATTAAATCTTGATCTATAGGTCGCTTGGGTAAACGAAGTACCGCAATCCCAGCATGTTCAGCCGGATTAAACCGAATCGGATTACTAAAATCTAAATCCAAAGTCACTAAACATCTCCCTTCCGATCGACAGACCTCAATCACCACCGGATCGGGAGCCGATTGCAGATTTTGTTCCAAAACAGTGCAAACCTCATGTCCGGCCTCAATCAGCAGCGCCTTTCCCCGCTGCCCAATATTCTCATCCAGCTTCATCTTCATGCAACTGACTCAATCGCAATATCTACAAAGCGTTCCCGCGACATCTCAGCACCATAAGCAATGCAAGCCAAAATATCTTCGGCTTGAAGCTGTGGATAGTCTGTTAAAATTTCTGGAATAGTCATCCCATTAGCCAAAAAATCTAGCATCAACGACACCCAAATTCGATGACCCTTAATGCAGGGCTTCCCAAAACAGATATTGGGATCGATCGAGATTCGTGACAAAAGCTGTGAATTATTCATGGTTGAATTACCTCGTAGGTTTAAGCATTAAACTGTAGTTCTATTTTTGCCTGTAGTGTCGGCGACAACGACCACCTTTTCTCTCCATTACTCGACCCTCATAATATGTACTAAGCTCACAACTACAGCAGCTAGCCCCGGCCACTTATAGCGCCGTGTTGCATTGTAAATGACACCTCCATTATTACAGATAAACCTCAGCCCAGTAGAGCGTGTATCCCCCTGAGCGATCGTGTTTGTAGCAATCAAGCCCATTGTGCCATATTCCCGTAGTAGCTCAAATGCCCGCCGGAAGAAAAAAGCCACCAAGTCAGAATTCCCGTGAGATTCCGCATAAGACTCCTTCAGCCAGTCCCCATAGCCCTCTGCGTTGCCACTAATCGTCGTATTTTTCCCAGCAAACGGCGGATTCCCTACGATCGCATCAAACCCCGGATTCTCCCTGTCGAACACCTCTGGAAACTCAATCTCCCAATTAAACGGCACCACCCGCTCGCGCAACCTCACCGCAACCTCCACCATCCGCTCCGGCTGCAAATGCACCATACCCCCATACTCCCGTAACAAATCCTTCTTCTCCTGCGCCTTCATCCCCACCCCATCAAAAAAAGCCGCGATCGACACATCCCCCCGTAACCGCACCCCCGCCAAAGCCGCCTCCGCCGATCGCCACAACTTCGCCGCCAACACCTGCTCATCCAACTTCTCACCCAACGGTGAACCCTCCAACGGCGACTCAATCCGGCCAAAAGCATTAATCTCTTGCCGCGACCTGCCCACCAAAGAATCACCACACTTCAAAGCATGATCCAAAAACGTAAACGGCAAATCCCGCGAAAGCGTCACCAACCATAACGACAACTTCGCCAAATTCACCGCAAACGGATTCTTATCCACCCCATACAAACACTGCTGCGCCACCAACCTTCTTGCCATTAATAGTGGTTCTTCCTCCGCTGTTAGCCCCCCAGCCCCCAAGTTTGGGGGAGCCGGATATAAGTCCCCCAAACTTGGGGGATTTAGGGGGCTAGATTCCCGATTCCACGCCGCCAGCACCTGCTCAGCCAACTGCCGACAAACCTCCACCAAAAAAGCCCCCGAACCCATCGCCAAATCACAAACCTTCAAATCCAAAATCTGCGCCGCCGTCGGAGCCACCCCCAAATTTGCCAACACCGGACGCAACGTATTCTCCACAATCGGCTGGGTCAACTTCCGAGGCGTATAGTGCGAACCCGACCTGCGCCGCTCCTCAGTCGGCTGCAAAAACAACGAACCCACCGGCAACAAATCCCGCGTCCGCTTAGAAACCCGCAACCCGATCGCCGCCACCAAACCCTCTGCCGTCTGCGCCTCTTTCACCGCCTTAGTCGTAGTCGCCGTCAACTCACAATTAGCCCAATCCTTCAACAACTTAGCGCGATTCACCGCATAGCCCATAATCCCTTCATAAACCGAGCCAATTTGCTCCACATCCAGCGATCGATAAGAAAGCCGCTCCCCATCCAACATCAGCAGCTTATCCAACACCCGATAAATTACCCCATCCGGGATTTGGGGTAGTGCAGAGTTAATCTGCCCCCCAGCCCCCAAGTTTGGGGGAGCCGGATGTAAGTCCCCCAGACTTGGGGGATTTAGGGGGCTATCCCCCTCATAAATCAACCGAAACAAACTCAGCAAACCCACCCAAGCCCCATAACGCTCATCCATTCCGCTGCTCCATCCGACTCGGATTCCAAGGAATATCGAAGTGAAATAGGTCAGCACAATAATTTTGCAAATTTATTCCTTCCCGTGCCGCATCTGTAGCTATCAAAATCCGCAAGGGATGTGCCTGGGGGTCAGAATTAAAAGCTGCCTTAATTAGCTCTCGCCGATCTTCCCCCATGCCGCCATGAAAGAACCCCAGCCGTTGATTAGCATCACCCATCACCTCCGTCAGCCGCTGCTCCAAATACCGCTTGGTATCCAAATATTCCGTGAAGATCAACAGCCGCCGACCATTCCAAGCCGCTTGAGGCTGACCCAAATCCGCACACATGTTTTCCCGTATCCAATTCACCAACTTCTCCACTCTGGCATCAGTTTGGTGTCGGGCATTTTGAGAAATACTAGCCATCTCTGCCAACAGCGCCAACTCCTCCCCACTAATATCCTGACCAACTTGCTGACTGGCCTTGGTCATCTGGGCATCTTCTTCAGTGGCAATTTCTTCCTCACTTAAATCAGCCCGATCGTCATCAGCTCCGATCGACTGCACCAACAAGGCAAGATCCTTCCGATCAAACGCCGCTGCTTCTCGGCCTGTTTGTCGATCGAAGCCCGATGAACTTTCAACGTCCGGGCAAAGGCTTCGATCGAAGAAAGCAACCGCTTTTGCAAAGAGGTAATCACCAGCTTGGCAGTGTTCTGAGTAGATTTTGGTGCATCTCGCAATCTCTGCTCTCGACAGGTGCGATATTTGTGCAGCAGTTCGGACAACACCAACTCCGGCGCATCCACTGGCAGGTCTTTGATAACAATTGGAATCACCAGGCGTTGAGGAAAATCTGTATCACCCGTAGCCCGCAAATCTTGTTTCAACCGCCGCACCATCACCGTTTCCAGTGCCTTCTTGTTCTTCTCTGGGTCAAAGACTCCCCGACAAAACCGCTGGGGATCAAGGATTTCTAACAAAGCCGTAAAGCTATTGGAGTGACCATTGTGGGGTGTAGCCTACAAAAACAGCTTGTGTTCAAAACGGGGCGCTAATTCCCGCATGGTCTTAGTGAGCTGAGAATCGATCGCATACCGTGACCCACTAGCCGGAGCCACATTGTGTGCCTCATCCAAAATCAGCATGGAGCTAGGGGCAAATTCTCCCAACCAGTCTCGCAAAGGAGCAGCATAGGTTTCATCGCGCACCAAGGATTGAGAAATAATAAAGCGGTTGTGAGTAGTCCAAGGATTAATCCCATAACCTCGCTCTCGTCTTTTGGTCGCAAAGAACTCTCGATCGATCACCTGAAACAATAATCCAAACCGGCTCTCCATTTCTTCCTGCCACTGACGCAGTTCCAGCGTAGGGTGTGAAGGTATGCTGAGAAGTATTGGGGTCGATCGAATCCTCTCTGGACAACCTGCTCCCAAGTGGAGTTCCCTAAAATCTGGGCATCAATCTCACGTTCCCAGAAAACTTCAAGTACTTGGCCTTGGGCATCGTCGTTCAAACAAGCCAACGATACCAAAGTATCCCCCTCGGGGTAAACCGGCGAGGTGACTGATTCGACCAAGTACTGACGAGCGCGGACGTTAACGATCTGGCCGATTTCTAGGCTGGGGACTGGCATGTGAGGAGGTTAATGCAATGTCTACCGATTTTATCCCAAGTCGTGGAATATCTTATTTATTTTGGTAGGGTGAAACTTCACTGGGTTTTTGGAAATTTTGCTCTGGTTCTCAGCGGTACCTCTCAAAGTTCCCTAGTCATTGAACGCAGAGCCAACCCAAAATTGCCTAGACAGATTTAATATCTCCATAGGCTCGATAGAATCCACCTCTGGCCGATTCTCGGATCTCAGCGACCCAATATTTAGCACCCTCTTGGCGCAGCTCATTGGGAAACTGCACATTCCAACTGGGTTCGTAACCCTCCGATAGAATCCGCACCCGTAAATGGCTGCCTTCCTTGACACAGTGCAGCAGCACACCGCCAGTGGTATCCGTGGCCCGTTCCAAAACAGTAGAAGGCATGACGGCCTGGAGCTTGGGATCTTTGATATTGACCACTTCTGGCACCGTTCCCGCTTGAGCCGCAGCGATCGCAGCTCCACTCACATCGATACAAGCCAAAGTACCATTGGTCGTGACAATATATAACCGATCGCTATGGAATTGCATAGAAAGCGCCGAACCACAGCCCGTAGCTAGTTTCCATAGCCGATCGCCTTTTTCATCGAAGCAATATATCGAAGAAGCACAATCTCCCGCAAAGACGTATTTACCTTCGTTAGCCGTCGCACAAGAATATACGGTACTATCACATTTGTAAATATGGCCGGCTTGGCCCGCCTTCGTGAAACTATACACCCGATTGTTACTGGTGCCCGCATAGACCATCGATTCTTCTTGCCAGCCAAAGAGCACCGAGCCGCCAGTCGGCTGTTCCCAGATCACGCGGCCATCTTCCCAGTCATACATGGTGACCCCGGCGCTGTGACCGTGATAGACCCCAATTTCGTCGCAGCGCACCATCCAGCCAGAACTACCGCGACTCTTGCGGTGCCATTGGGATTCTTCTTCATGGTTGATGGTGGTAATATTTCCCACCGCATCGGATACGCCCAGAATGCCATCGGCAATATCGATCCAAAAAATATCCACATCTTCGGCAATTTCGTAAGCAACCCGTGGCACTTTGCCATTCAGATCGTAGACCTTGCCATTGTCGCAGCCCGCATATAGCCAGTCATCATCGGCCACAATACACTTCACCCCATCGGGGAGCTTGAATTGCTGGTTAACGGTGCCCGTGGGGGTGAGACTGAACACCTGACCGTTTTGGTTGCCGACCAAACAGCGCTGTTCATCAATAAAAATGCCGAAGGCCGAGCCACCGGAGGCAAATTGCCACAGCACCGGCGATTTCTTAGCGGTGGACTGGGTGCTCTCGATCGCCCGGCGGGTCACGGTCCGTTTTTGTCTAGCCCCAATCACCGCCTCTTCATAGCCTTTCTTCCGCTTTTCCTTCAGCTTTTTCTCTGCTTCGGCGATCGCTTTTTCGGTGGTGGGATAGGTCGTTGTTTTACTCTGCCCTTGGTCGCCAATCCGGCCAAAGCGAATGGTGACATCTGTATTATTCACCACAACTTCATAAAACTTATGGGCTACCCCAGCTTCTTCGGAAAGTTCTAGATAGGTTTTGGTTTCAGACATATTCGGCCCCTGTCAAAAGTAAGTTTCATCCAACAATTCTGAGGATCGAGCATGGTCTGGCTGAACCCCTATATGCAGTCTAGCCGGAAATGGCAAGCAATCCACAAGAGCTAGGTATAGCATGCTACACAAAAAACTTTCCAAATGCAATTTTACAGCATTGATGATCGTTTTCAATACTTTATGGTACAATGGTACCCACAAATTCTCAGCTGCGACTTTGCCATGCAACTCATTCAGCGCCGTACCTTGGTCTACCAAGCTGGTAGCTCCGCTAAAGTCTATGAAGTAGACCTCTGCCAAGTGGCACCGGAGCGCTACGTGGTGAATTTCCGCTATGGCAAGCGGGGCGGTGTGTTGAAGGAAGGCTCCCAAACTCCACTGGCACTGCCTTTAGCTGGGGCCCAGGCGGCCTTCGATAAGTTGGTAGACTCGAAGATCACCAAGGGTTATAGACCTGATGGTAGTGCCATGGCCTCGGTGGAACTGCCGGTGGCAGTGCCCAGCCCCCAATTTGTGGCGGATGGGGCAGGACGAGATCGAATTATTCTAGAAAGATTGACCGCCGCCATTCAGAACCCCGCAGCCCCAGAGGCTCCCCGCCAATGGCCCTTGGATCGAGTAATTTGGCGAGCTGGCGAGTTGCAACTTGCTGCGGCCGCCCCTCTTTTGATGCAACTATGGGGTCATAGCCCTCTCCGTAACTACAGTATTGCTTGGGCCTTGGGTCATTGTGGAGATGACCGAGCAGTTCCTTTGCTGATTCAGGCATATCGAGACAGCCACAATCCAGACCATGTGCGGCGGATCGCTTTAGAAGCTATTTTTAAACTGAGTTCAGCCCAAAAAACTCAGTTCACGACAGAATTAATCGATCGACTCCCAACGGAGCTGCGGGCGACCATCAATCAGGCGGAGACGCTCGGCCAATGCCTGCATAAGTATCTAGAGACCGCTATACCCGAGCAATTCGCCGCGATCGGTCAATGCTATCAGATCGATCGGCCAGCCCCTCGGCAAGCCATTTTAGAGCTATTGACCGAGATGCCCTTGGCTCCCAATTATTTCAAACAAATTCGGCAGATCGCTAAAATTGCCGAATATCGACAAGATAGGGAAGTTCTAGGGCTACTGACCTATCGATTCGATCGATCCCAACCTTTTTATCGGAGTAGTTCCTATACTCATCTCCAGGGAACTCGGGTTGGCCGCGGGCAAGGTTTGCGCGACAAACGCTGGCGCTACAATACCCAAACTAACAAGTATGAATCTTTGCCCACGCCAGAATTCCAGCAGGAGGTCGAAAGCATCGATGCCCGCATTGCCTATGGGAATACAACTAGAGACTATTTTCGGCGACGAGTCTGGAGATCCTTGCAAACCCTGGGCGAATTATCGAGATCGGAGTATGTGGAGCTAGCCACAGAAATCCTGTTGCAATATAGCGATCAAGATGCCCGCGACATCCGTGAATCCGTTAGTTATAAATACGATCGCCGGACTTGGCAGCGCCATGAGCATCGGCGCACGGTTTGGGATGCCTATGCTAACTATTGGACATTCAACCACATCCTGTATGGCAATAGTCCCCGTTACGAACAACAGCCCGGTACGACCAATTGGCGATGCCAGACCGGCTTTCGGCCGGGCGATGCCCTGCCCCCAGGGCGGGAAGAAGCCTTTCCCGATCTCTGGCAGCAGCAGCCCCACCAACTCATTCGACTCCTCTGTGCCAGTGACTGTCAGGCCGTCCATGAATTTGCGATTAAAGCGATCGCCAGTTGCCCGGAATTTTGTCAAGCACTGTCTCTCGATCTGCTCCAGCAGCTTTTGGCTAAACCCTATGTGGTCACCGCTCAATTTGGCTTCGAGCTAGCACGGGCCCGCTATCAGCCTGCCAATCCCCAAACTGATTTGCTGTTAGCGATCGCCAACTGTGCCTATGCCCCGGCCCGCCAGACGGCCTATGGTTGGCTGAATGACCAATTGGAGCGATTTTTGGGCGATGAAGTACTGATTGCTGGTCTAGTCCTCAGTCCGCAACCGGATACCCAGCGCTTTATTCGCCAGACCCTCAGCACCAATATGATTGCTGATCGACTTGGGCAAACATTAATTGGTCGGATCATCGCCGGATTATTGGCGCTCTCGATCGAACAGGAAACCTTGGCCACAGCGGCCACTGAAACCTTGTTGACCTGCTTCCCGCTGCAACTGCGCTCGATCGGTCTAGAGATAGTCGTGGATTTACTCCACCATCCCCTGGAAAGCCTGCAAACTACTGGAGCCAGGATCTTGCTGGATAGCCAAACGCCAGCCAGCGCACTACCAGCAGGTTTAATCGAAGCCCTGATCGAATCACCAGTTGCCGCCGTGCGCGCCATTGGGGTACAGCTCTTCGGCCAACTGCCCGATGATCGATTGGTCACCCAGTTGGATTTGATTCTGAGCTTTACCACCCACCCCTTGCCCGAAATGCGCCAGGCGATCATCCCTTGTATACGGCGGCTGGCTAATGATTCGGGCTTTTTGGCCCAGTTGGTCGATCGACTATTACCAATCTTGTTGGCCCCAGAATCCAGCGAGGGTCTACACAGTTTTATCAATCAACTCTTGGCCCAAGAGATGCCCCAGTGGATGACCGTGGCTAGCCCCGCCAACGCTTGGATGCTGCTGAGTGCGGAGTTCTCCACTGCCCAAGATTTAGCAGGGACATTATTGCAGATCAATGCGGATCGCTGGGTGCCAAACCTTTCTACCGAAAGGATCGTGGAATTGACTCATCATGAAATCAGATCTGTCCGAGCAGCCGGTTGGCAGATGCTCGATGCCATTCTGCCCCGCTTGCGCCAAAGCTCTGAGGAACTATTGGCCGCTACCCTGGTAATGGATAGTGCCTGGGAAGATACTCGGCAATATGGATTTTTGCTGTTTGGTGAAAAATTGCAGCCGCCGGAACTCACACCGGGGGTGGTAATTAGCATCTGTGATAGCAATCGCCCTGATGTCCGCAGATTTGGGCGAGATCTGGTGGGACGCTGCTTCCAAGCGCGGGATGGCCTAGAATATTTGCTCAAGTTCAGCGAACATCCCACCACCGATATGCAGCTCTTTGCCAGTCAATATTTAGAGGACTATGGAGCCGGGCATCCCGATCGATTGGCGGAATTAATGCCCTATTTTGGTCGCGTTCTGGGCCAGGTAAATCGGGCCAGAGTGGTCAAAGACCGCATCTTTAATTTCCTAAAGATGGAGGCGAGTAAGAGCGAAGCGGCGGCCCGCATCGTCACTACGGTTCTGACCCGCCAATCGGCTTCGATCGCCATTGGCGAAAAGGCTCGTTCCCTCGAAACACTTCTGCAAATCCATCGGCAATATCCGGAGCTGCAAGTACCGATCGTCGTAGCAACCGTCCCCGTCAAATCCTAAATCCCATTCACTCCACTTATAATCATGGAATTCAACTATCGTTATCCAGGCAGTAGCCATGTGGGCAGCAGTGGCGGCGGCACCCAACTCTCCTTTGCGCCGGATCTCAGCCGAGCCCCCACCTTCTTTCGGGGCGAACTGCGGCAAAACATCGCTTTCCGGGAAGCCATTAGTGCCCTCCATGATGTGGTGGTCTCCGATCTGCGCTTTAAACCCAAAGATAAAACGGCCTACAAAGAATGGGCGGCCCAACGCAATGAAATTGATTGGCAACTAATTGCTGGCCAAAAGCAGGCCGTGACCGATCGATTGCGAGAACTGGATCAAGAATTGACCCAGTTGGGTCGGCAGCGATCGGTACGGTTCCATGAGTATTACCAATCGGTGCGCCGTTATTTCGATTATCTCTATCAAAAAGACTTAGATGCTTGGTATGTGTTGGATCCGGTGATCACGGTGCATCCCGACGAAGTATTTTTTGAATGCTTCAGTCAAGATGAATCCAGCTATGGCAGACTGGGAGCTAGCTACGAGGTCTTTGAAAAAGTTGGTGATCTGGCCTGTGGCACTACCAATGTGGATTATTCGGCGGCTCTCTACGATGAGTTTCAAAAGATCCGCACCTACAAATCCACCGTGCTGGAAGTCGATCCCAGCGGGTTCACGGTGGAAACTGCTGGGGCCGCAGATTATAAAGAAGTGAAAATTGACTTGCCCGACAGTTGGGTGCGGGGATTTTTGCAGGTAAATTCGGCCATGTCTTTGCCCGCCGTGCAGTTCGATCTGCATCCCATAGATATCTACAATATCTGCTTTATATTGCGTCGCCGCAAGGAAAAGCACGGGCCGCGCAGTATGCGTTATATTCTGCAACCGGGGGAGCCGGTGCGGGTGGTGTTCGAGCCTTGGAATCAGGAAATTGTTTGTGATCGATCGATCTATCTGGGCGACAAGCCGACGGAAATTCGGGTATGGGGCCGCCGCCGGTTGCTGATCCTAGAGCGCTTGATTCCGGTGGCTCGCAAGTTTACGGTGCATTTATTGGGCACGGGCTTACCCTCCTTTTATGTGGCCGATTTACACGACCTTTCCTTCACCCTCGGTCTGTCTGGCTGGACGGCCAATGATTGGGCCAAGGCTGGGAATTTCGACTTGATGGCTCCGCGGGCCAAAGTGGATGCCTGGACTCAGCAGCGGGTCTTTGGGGCGCTCCAAGAAAACTGGGTCGAAGCCCCGGATGCCCTAGCTAAAAGATTGCAGCTCGATCGCTCGGTGGTGTTAGGAGCCTTGAGTGCCTATACCCAAGCAGGTCGAGCTATTTATGATCTGAATAAACAGGTCTATCGTGTCCGCGAATTATCTCGCGAACCATTGCCGATCGATAAATTGCGCTTTGCCAATGATCGGGAAGCAGCAGCCCAGCGGTTCATTGAGCAACGGGCAGTGACGATTACCAAAGCAGTACTCGATGCTGGCGGGACGTTGCAGTTGGCGGGTCAGGTCGAGGAACGGGACCAAACCTATGAACCAACGGCCTCGATCGACTCTGACGAACGCCTGACCACCGCCCAGTGCACTTGCAATTGGTATCGCCAGAACAAGCTGTTTCAGGGCCCCTGCGAGCATATTTTAGCGCTGAGGATGCAGTATCATCTTAATTGACCCCGAAAGCGCACAAAGCCCATCATGAAAACAGTATTCTTCCAGTATAAATCTCGAGGAATTATCTTTTCCTGCAATCATTTGAGCCTTGAATGTTGATACTGAACTGTTATTTCATTCGAAAATCGCACTTAAATCGATCGAGCATCCCACTAATACATCTTCTCCATTGAGCGTGCGGGGAGATTGCAGAATTTCCATGGGTTGGCCAAGCCTGTAAATTTCGACTTGTTGTTGTTGAGGATTAATCAGCCAGCCTAGGCGCACCCCATTGGTTTGATACTCTAGCATTTTATCCTGAAGAGTTTTGAGGCTATCGGTCATTGACCTTAGCTCGATCACAAAATCGGGGACGATCGAGGGGAAAGCTACTTGAGCTGAGACATTGGCAAATTTAGATTTTTCGATCCAAGTTACATCCGGCGACAAAACGGCTCCAGAGGGTAGGGTGAAGCCACCAGAAGAATCGAAGGCTTCACCTAATTTGGCACACTCATTCCAATTGAATATTTGAGCTGCCAAATTCAGATTTCGCTTAGAACTTTCCCAGCCTGCTGGTACCATGACAATTAATTCTCCGGCGGCTGTTAATTCAAGTCTTGCTTGGGGGTTATCTTGGCACAGTTGCTCAAACTCTGGAGGGGTGAGATGCAAAGTGATGTTGCTAATATCGACAAATAGTGGCTTGGTGGCTAGAGATTTCATCATGGTTAGTTACGCTCAAAAATAATTTCTTGATAAACATCTTCGATCGGGAATATCAGGTCGACAGAGGCCAATTCCACTAAATCTCCAGCTTGATAGTTGATAATATCCCACTTGCCTTGCTGGTCTTTGTGAAAAAGGTCGATCGACATTTTATCGGCACTGGCTAAGACATAGTCTTGTAAAATAGGGTTACGTCGATACATGGTAAATTTGTCCCCTCGGTCGTAAGCGGCGGTACTAGGAGATAGCACCTCAATAATTAGGCATGGGTAAGTAATATATTGAGGGGTGGTTTTATCCCTATCATCACAGGTAACGCTCACATCGGGGTGTACGTAGTCATCTGATCTGACAATATTCACTCTACAGTCAGAGTTAAGTGTTTTGCAGCCACGTCCTTGGAGGTGAGTTTTCAGCAAAACACCAAAGTTCATTGCAACTTCGCTGTGGTTGACGGTGCCACCGGTCATTGCATATACTTCACCATTAACATATTCGTAGCGGTCTCGTTGTTGTTCTTCCCAGGCAAAGTATTCTTCCGGTGTGAATCTCGGGAAATTATCTTTTATTGCAATCATTTGAGCCTCAAATGTTGATGTTGAATTGTTATTTTATTCAAAAATCGCACTTAAATCGATCGAGCATTCCACTAACACATCTTCTCCATCGAGAGTACGGGGAGATTGCAGAACTTCTATGGGTTGGCCAAGCCTGTAAATTTCGACTTGTTGTTGTTGAGGATTAATCAGCCACCCCAACCGCACCCCATTGGCTTGATACTCTAGCATTTTATCCTGAAGAGTTTTATCGATCAAATAAAGTTTTTGTTGGGCAACCCCTTGGCAATCGATCAACCTAGTGCTAAAATGCTTCAAGTACTCCAGTACTTACCCAATATCTGCGCGGCGTTTACCACTTGCAACCCGAATGATGGATCGTCATTCTTGCACTTAGTCTAGCCACACATCACTGGCTCACTCTTAACTGTGCGGATATCGGGTACTAGTCGTTGTTACGGTGTGGATGCCTTGCATCTAACTAACGACTAGTACCCGAATCCGCTGGCGTTGAGCGACCCAGTCCTCAGAGGTTTACGAAGAGGAGCCGCGCAGCCCTATTGGGCATCTTTTGCACCTTCCAGTTTTTTCCCATGACAGACCAGCCCCGTACTCGTCAGGAAATATACGATCGAATCCGTTCTAGTTCCAAGGATGAATATATTCTGGAAGAAATGATCCGGCTGGGGTTCTGGGCGAACGACCAAAATATGCCGGAAGATCCAGCAGAGGAAATTCGTCGCCGGGGGGAAATTCAGCGCGAACTCCAGACCCTGCGCCAGGAGAACCGGCGACTCAACGATGAAGAAGCCCTGAAGCGCGCAGCAGTACAGCAGCGGATGGCCGCAGCTCGCCAAAAACGCCAGGAAACTAAGGAACGCCGAGCACAGGCCCGCCAGGAAAGGGCTGCGGCTTGGGCCGATCGACAAAGCCAAAGTATTGTCTATTTAGGGACAGAGGTTTCCCAAGGGCTAAATAATACGGAGTCAAATTTAGAGCGCCTCCAAGCCCATCGATTGCCAATTTTTCACGCTGGGCCGGATCTGGCGGCGGCTATGGGGATTTCCTTAAGTCAACTGCGCTTTCTGGCTTTCTCCCGCCGGGTATCCACGGTCTCCCATTACGTGCGGTTCCAGATTCCTAAGAAAACTGGGGGAATGCGGGCGATCTCGGCTCCCTTGCCCCGCCTCAAGCAAGCCCAGCAATGGATCCTTGATCGGATCTTGGAGCAGGTAGCATTGCATCCCAGTGCCCACGGCTTTCGGCGGGGTCGATCGATAGTTACCAATGCCCAGCCCCATCTGCATCCAGAGGTGGTGATTAATTTGGATTTGCAGGATTTCTTTCCGACCATTTCCTACCGGCGAGTCAAAGGTGTATTTGCCTCTCTCGGCTATTCGGAGGCAGTAGCGACCATTCTGGGCCTGATCTGTACGGAACCAGATATTACCAAAGTGGAGCTAGACAGCCGTAACTATTACATCGCGCAAGGTGCCCGCCACTTGCCCCAGGGTGCTCCCAGCAGTCCGGCCTTGACTAATATTCTTTGTCGCCGCCTCGATCGGCGGTTGGATGGTCTAGCCAAGAGCAGGGGTTTTATCTATACCCGCTATGCGGACGATCTAACTTTTTCTACTACGGACAAAAATCGCCTACCGGATATTGGCAATATTTTGAAGGGTGCAAGTTCGATCGTGGCCCATGAAGGTTTACAAATTCACCCAGACAAAACCAGAGTACTGCGGCCCTCCCAGCATCAAGAGGTCACGGGCATTGTCGTAAATGAAAAGCTGAACGTCGATCGATCTACCCTCCATAAATTCCGAGCTACTCTGCATCAAATTGAGAAGGATGGATTAGCCGGGAAATCTTGGGGACAAGGTTCAGATGTGTTGTTGGCGATCGAGGGATTTGCTAACTATGTAGCAATGGTGAATCCAGCGAAAGGTGAGCATTTATTACTACAGGTGCAAAGGATTAAAAAGTTCTATGGAAAAAGATCTCGATAGATTTTTGATCGGAACACACTAAATATCTATTCATACTCATAAGTATTTTTACCGAGGATTTTTACAAAAACACTACGAAACTACAAAGAGTCCACCATCAAAAGTCTCCATGCTCGACATGGAGACCCACTTCCGCAGACCCGAACAGACCCTAGAAAAAGACGGCACAGAGACTTTCGGGCATTCCCGCACCCCATCCGAGAAACTGTATCATCACAACTGCTGAAAAAACTACTAACTTTTTCTTACTTGCTTTTTTTTCGTAAATAAACTATATGGGAGAATTTGTTCAGTAATCAGTCCATATTTAAAATACTCGGATCATGTTGCAGACGTTTATTTTTGCCCAGCAAGGCTTCGGTGACAATTCAATCACCCGAAATAAAACATTTGAAACACAGGATACAAAATCATTTATCAACTTATGTTAACTTAATGAAGTGCTCTGAGAGAAGGGCACTTCCGGGATGTACTTACCTGACGATAGCGGGTGCATAGATCCTGTTGAACTGTCCGCCTTGCCAGCGTTTTATAGGCTTCCCCTCCCTTCTCGATCGGAGCAGAATCAACACATCTACCTACAACAACAATGATTAACACAGAAACACTGACCAGCAACTCCGTATCACTCCATAACGATACGGAGAGACACTATGACGTAGTTGTGATTGGTTCCGGGCCGATCGGTATTTTCTACGCCGCCACCCTCAAAAAACTGCGCCCCCAAACCACCATTGCAGTCTTAGAACGCAAGGGCCAACCCGGACACAAAGTGGGGGAAAGTACCTTGAGCAGTACTGTCCGGGCCTTCCGAGCAATGGGTTTATCGTTCCCCATGATGCAGCGGTTGTTTGGGACTAAAGCAGGTTTGCGCTTCTTTAATACCCACCCTGGCACCGATCAACTAGAAAGAGAAATTGATATCACAGATATTGAAGAAACCTTTCAAGTGGAACGGCGGGTATTAGAAATTGCTCTGCACGAAACAGCCAGCCGGCGCGGCATCGACGTATTAAAAGAGACCACCTTGCTACCCAAAGCCAGTACCTTTAGTGCCAATGGCAATCGGTTACTCTGCAAGACTGCCACGGGCGAGGAGCTGATTTTAAACTGCCAGTTGGTGGCCGATGCCAGTGGCCCAGCCAGCGTACTGCCCAAGCATTTTGGCGTCTATCGGAAGGATATGGAACTATACGATACCTTCAATTGCAATGCCTACTATGCATACTTTAAGTTAAAAAAAGATGTGCCCCTCAGATTTTGGGAGTATCCGGCTACTCGCCATATCACTTTCCCCGGCGGCTGGCTATGGTTTATTACCTTGACTTCCTGGGATAAAATGGCCGATGAAAACCTGTCAGCGATGGTCAAATCCTTATTAGATCGAGCAGATAATGGCGATCCAGAAGAGAGCTATCCCACCCGTAATCAGCTAGAGGCCCAATATGGTGCCGAAAGCGAGCAAACCATCAGCGTGGGCTTTGCCATTCGAGCTGATCGAGACATCGCTGAGGGTAGTATTGGCGAGCGCTTTGCCCACTACGTAAAGCAACATCCAGCGATTGCCTGGGTGATGGAACATTATGAATTAGTCGAAGATCCCTATCAAGAGCATAAGTCGCCTTGGTTCACGGTGGCTAACATGGCCCATGACGTGACCCAGGCAGCTGGGGACGGTTGGTGCGCGATCGGTGATGCTGCGCTCTTCTCCAACCCGATCTTCTCGCCCGGTATGACCTTTGGCACGGGTACAGCCTACATGGCAGCCTGCGATTCTGCTGCGGCCCTAAATAGTGGGGATCTCCATCGGGCTAGCTTTGCCACTTACGAAGACTATGCCCGCAAGCTGATCGATGCGTTGTTAGATGATACGGACACGCTCTACCGATCCTTTGAACATGTGGACAGCTACGAGCGGGTCATTGCCGATCGATTCTTCTCCGCAGTTCCCGATATCTACGATCGCGATGAATATACTGAGACCGACCCCTACGTTTGGGAGTTTCTGAGTCCTGAAAATAGGCAGCGGTCGAAAGATCTCAAAGCTATCTTTCGGGATGGAGAGCGCGCCGGTAAATCCCCGGCCGCAATCTCCAAAGAAGTAAATGCCCTGATTACACCATACATTTCCGCATTATGCGCTCGTCCTGAAATCGCAGAAATCAGGCTAGGTCGCTTCTTCAATTTTTACGATAACCAAGGTAACTATGTGGAAAAAGTGCGTAAAGCCAGGGGAACTATCGAGTTCACCCGCTGTTCTTGCTGCAAGCTTTTTGTGAATGATGCACAGGTAAGTTGTTCTAATTGTGGCAAAGTCATTCGCAATATGTCCGTAGCATCCTTCTCCGACGAAATCAAGCAGAATGCCTCCCTAGTAGCACTTCAGCATCGTCAAACCCACTACCCCGTTACGGAGAAAGTTCCAGTCGGGAGTTTCTCCAGCCGCTAACTCCAGGGGAGGGCACCATTTTAAGCCGGGACACATTGAAAGCCCTCACCCCTTCGACATGCTCAGGACAACGCCCAGCCCTCTCCCAAGCTTGGGCGCTCGCCCTCGCAGCACTAGAGGGAGCAGCGGAAAATCCGGTCTTGGGGTCTCCCCTGCTTGGGTTGATTGCATGGTCGGGAAACCCGACCGCATCAACTCCGCAAGTGGAGGACTTTTTCAAGATAAGAGACTCCGCTTTTGGCTCCGGCTCCCCTGCTCCCAAATTTGGGAGCAGGGGCCGGGGGATGAGGGATTTCAATGGTTTTCGTTGTTTTTTGTCCCCCATTAATTTCCTACCCTTCGATTGCGGCGATCGCCACAGATCCAAGCTGATTTTACTGACGTATAGCTGAATAGGAACGGTGAATTCCGCCGATCCCACCACAATTCAACTATTTCGGCAGTCATCCAATGAACAAGCTTTTCATCTTTATCCTTACCTTGGCAGCGATCGGGGCGATCGCCATTCAACCAGAGTCAGCTCATGCCTTTCCACCGGGCAACGACAACTTGGAATTCAACGCCACTTTTCAGGATTCAACGGGGTTTGGCATTAGCGCCAAGCTAGGCGTCTCCGAAAATATTTCGATTCGGCCCAAGGTAGTGTTTGGCATTGATAAAAGCACCAACATCGGCATCGATTTGAACTTACCTGGCACCGAGTACGGAGTCGCCGCTACCTACGATATCCCCCTGAGTCCTAGCGGCCGCAAAGGGCCAACAGTTTATGTGGGGCCAGAGATCTCCTTTTGGAATGGTAGTACCACCGTGGTCGGCCAAGAAGTGACCGCCAATAGCACGATCATCAGTGGGATTGCTGGAGTCAACTACCCAGTCACCGAATCCTTCGATTTGACAGGCAAGCTGACAGTGCCCCTCAGCTCCAGCGGCAGCACCAGTGTGTTAGGGACGAGCAACAGCGCCGATTTTCGGAAAACGGTGGGAGTGAGCATTGGGGCCGCCTACCGATTTTAGAGCGCCACAGATCCAAGCTAATTTTCACGGCGTATAGTCTTGCGGAATCCTTGGTGTTATCTCCGATTGCCAGTGCTCATTGGCACCCAGGTGCTGCCACTTCCATAACATTGTCGCCAATTACTTAATTTCCAGGAAAAATCTCATGAAGATTGCTATATTCAAAGCCAAATTTTTATCTCATTCGATACGGGCTGTCGCCCAGGCTAGAGCCAACGCCAAAACCACGCTGTTTGCCACTGGTGGTCTCTTGTTATTAGCCACAACAGTGTTTGTGGGTGGTCGATCGCTCCATGCTTCCGACCATGATGATGGAGAAGTTGATACCAAAGGCCGCAACCTCAGCCTCACGGATTTATACGTGTTCCGGGAAGGTGACCAAAACCCCAGTGCCTCCAAAGAAGACCTGGTATTTGTAATGAATACCAATCCCCGTTCCGTAGCTCGCCAACAATACTTCTTCAGCAATCGCGCCCGCTACGAATTCAAAGTCAGCCGCGTTGCCGATAAAGATGGAGCCGTCACCGGCAAACCCGATGTGCTGATCTCCTTTGAATTTGGCGCGCCGGGCCAAGACCAATCCCAACCCATCAAAATCACAGCAATTCGCGATGGTCGCATCGAAACAACCACAGCCAGAACCACACCTTTAGGGCAACAACCCGGTGTGCATCAGGCTACTTTGGGTGGCTCCGCTTTGAGCGTTTTCGCGGGCTTGCGGGAAGATCCTTTCTTCTTTGATGTGGAACAGTTTTTCCGCGTGCGAGCTGGTGCAGCAGGTCTAGGGCCAGCCGTTGGCTTCCGCGATCCGAGCAAAGCGATCGACTTTGCCAAAGGCTATAACGTCAATGCGATCGCCGTGCGCATACCAATCAAGTTCCTACAAGGCAAAACCACTGCTACGACCTTTGATGTATGGGAAACCATTACCACCACCGATGGCAACCAACAGGTAGAACGCTTAGCACGTCCTGGTATCAACGAAGGATTGATTCTGACTAACAATTTACTCAATACACTGAACGCCGTAGGCCCAGACTTTGAAGCAGCAGCCCTCGCCGGCCAACAACCAGCAGCCAACGCCGCCGCGCCAGTAATTGCCGAAGCCAGTCGAACGCTCAAAGCCTTGGGTAACGACGAGACCCGCATTCGGGCTTTGCTGGGAGCCTTCTTGCCCGATGTCATGCGGATCGACACCACCGCTAAAAGCGGCTACGGCAATGCCCTGAATGCCAAAGGCAGTCCGATCCGAGGCCGGCTGTTAGAGGATGACGTAATTGATACGACCCTCAGCGTGCTCAGCAATGGAGCGATTACTACCGATAACGTTTCCTACACAGGCACCCCCGGCAACCCAGCCCAAGGCCACCAACCCCTAATTGGTCAATTCCCCTATTTAGCACCGGCCAACTAAGGAGCGTGGATTGCCCTCACCCCAGCCCTCTCCCAAGTTTGGGCGTGCAGGGCGAGCGCCTGAGGTTGCCTCAGGCGAAACCCTCGCAGCACTAGAGGGAGCAGGAGTGCTCAGTTTTGTCTAATTCTCATTCCTCCTGTCCCAGCCAAATGTGGAGAGAGTTGGGGCTGCCCGATCGAAACGTCACTAGACCAAACCACCAACCCTCAACCATCCTCGCCACCCACCTCAGGCAGATTATGCAACTATTATCTTCAACCAAATCCCCCTTATTATCACGCCTCAAACTATTAGCAAAACCAAAGTTAATCTTAGGAACAGCAGCGATCGCCCTCACCCTAGTCCTCTACACCCGATACAAGCTATCGCTTAGGCTACCGCCAACGACCTGGCTCACCACCAACACCTATCGCTATCCCTTTCAAACCCAACGTCAAAGCGCAGTAAACAATACAATTCGCCGCGAAATAGCCTTCTATCAACAACGCCTACAAATCAGTCCAGACGACGGCCTCAACCAAGCCGCCCTAGCCAGTAGCTACCTAAAATTAGCCAAAGCCACCGGCGATACTCGCTGGTACCTACTAGCCCAACAAACCGCCCAGTCTTCCTTGAATGCCTTATCTATCCATAACGATGGGGCCAAGCTGATTTTAGCCCGAGTAGCCGAAGCCAAACATGATTTTGCCACGGCCACCCAGATTGCCCAAGCAGTTCTACAGCAGGCTCCAGGCAACGAAGAAGCAGCCACCATTCTGGTGAGTGCCAATCTCGCCCAAGGCCGAGTAGCAGCAGCAGAGCAATCCATTAAAGCCTTAGCAACCAAGATCCCCACCTTAGGTACCTATTTACAGCAAGCCTTAGTGAGTGCGGCCCAAGGAAAAGAAGCGATCGCCATCGCACAATTTCAAAAAGCCATCAAAGCCGAAGAACCCGGCGAAGCAGGCAGCTCAGCCAGGGCCAGAACCCTCTTCGGTCAGTTTTACCTAGAGCGCGGCCAGCTCGATCGAGCCAACCAGCTCTATCAAGAAGCCCTACATATCTTGCCCCAATATCCACCAGCCCTCTTGGGCATGGCCCAATTAGCCACCCGCTGGGGGAAATACGACGAAGCACAAGAACACTATGCCGAAATCTACAAAGATAAAACCTTAGCCAATATCTACGATCATTTAGCGATCGCTGGTGTGGCAGAGCTGTATACGATTAAAGGCGATCGAACAAAAGCCACCGAAGCTTGGCAAAGAGCCGAGCAGCTCCTGCGCCAACATCCCGAACTCCAAACCTTCGGTCATCGGCGGGAGCTAGCCCAGATTTTGTTGATGCGTGGTCGAGCGACGGATTTACCAGAGGCCTTGGCACTGATGGAAGCAGAAGCCAAGATTCGCCGAGATCCCAAAACCCTTGATACCCTGGCTTGGGCCTTAGGGAAATCCCAGCGATATCAGGAGGCCCAAGCCCTGCTCCAAGAGGCGATCGGCACCGGACTCCGCGATGCCAAACTCTATTATCGAGCCGGGGTGGTCGCCCAAGCATTGGGTCAAAAGAGCGCAGCCGATCGATATCGCCAGCAGGCTCAACGGATTGATAATACCCTAAGTCCTGGATATTTAATGGTTTGGGGATTAAATTTAGCCCAATAGATGACCACCCCGCCCCTACGGGGCACCCCTCCGGAGGAGGGGAATTAGATGAGAGTACTAAGAAGCGTTCAGAAATAAGAGGATTGGGAGCATGAAAAAATGGCGTTGGTATGGAATGGCTTTGCTTTCTTTGTTGATGGTATTGTGGTGGGGAGCCAGACCCATCTACGCTCATTGGGCTGATTTATCTGCCGCTGAATTTATTGTCAAACCAGCGGATGTGCAAGTGAACTTAACGGTGCCAACTCCTTTGTTAGCTGCTTTGGTCGATCGTAATCAAGATGGTCGGATCTCCAGTGCGGAAGTGCAGGATAACTATGAAAAATTGCAGGGATTCTTAGCTGATCGAGTGATTTTAACTGACGATCGCGGCCAACGGGGTGTACCGAAACTCGCCAAAACCGCTCAAGTTGCGACGCTGCCCAATGTGAACAGTCCAGCAGCTCATACCACCTTGCAACTCACTTATCATTGGCCAGAGAAACGGCAGGGTCTGAATATTCGCTATACGCTGTTCGAGCCAAATGTTGCCACGGCCCAGAGTCTGGCAACGGTAACCAAAGACGATACAGTCCGAGACTACGTGTTCTCCCCCAGTCAGCCAACTCTAAACCTCAGCGATAATTATTTATGGAGCCAGATCTCTAGATTCGTGCCCTTGGGCATCGAGCATATCCTGACGGGCTATGATCATCTCTTGTTTTTACTCAGCTTATTGATTGGGAGCAGCGGTATCCGGTCGCTCCTCAAAATAGTCACGGCCTTCACGGTGGCCCATTCGGTCACCCTCACCCTAGCCGTCTTAGGCTTCATTCAGTTACCGCCGGTAGTAGTGGAATGCGCGATCGCCCTCTCGATCGTCTATGTGGCCGCCGAAAATCTCTGGCGCAAAGGGGAAATTCCCCAACGCTGGGCCATGACCTTTATCTTTGGCCTGATCCATGGGGTAGGTTTTTCGAGCATTTTGCAGGAATTCAATTTACCTCAGGAAACATTGGCAGTATCGTTGGTCAGTTTTAATCTGGGGGTAGAGATCGGCCAAGTGGTAGCGGTAGTCTGCTTTTTTGGCCTATGGCAACTCCTCCGAAAACTGAAGTGGTCGCGGCCATTAATGTCTGGAATGCTGGTGGCGATCGGTCTCTATTGGTTTCTGCAGCGCGCCACTGGTGGCTAATATCTTCCAGCGTTAATATAGTATTTATAGCCAATATTTTCAAAGTTCTTCGATCGCGGCAATTACGGAGGCCAATTTATCAGCAGCCAGGTCGATTTTGGAATAGATTTCGGCCAGGGTCACCCGACAGCCGATCGAAGAGAGGACAATGGTTTCCGAGGGATGCTCGTAGGCTGTGAAAATCCAAGAGCGGCTATCATTCTTGAGATAATGCTCCACATTCATCGCATATTGATCGATAATCAGATATTCCTGAAAGCTTGGTAAGCTGCGATAGGCTGTGAATTTGCTACTCCGATCGTAGCCCGCCGAATCGTGGGACAACACCTCAGCAATGAGGATTGGCTCCTTTTCCAGCAAACAAGAAATCGGCTGGGCCAGCACCAGCACATCCGGGTAAGTCGAAAAGTTCTTGGCTGGGATAGTCAGAGGTCGATCGATAATATAGGCTTCATAGGGGGCTTGCTGGAGAGCCAGATTGAGCCTCGCATATAGATTTCCAGCTATTTTATTGTGGTTGGCGGTGGCTTCTTGCACTAGGATGGGGGGCATTCCTCTGTATTCAATCAAATCCTGGAAAAAACTGCGATCGTCCTCAGACCATCGCAGTTGTACAAGTATTATCTCATTATTCTCTAGACGATCGCCAGTACTTCGCCCTTGATCATCCGCTTCACCGCTTCCAACAGCGCATCCTCTAGGTATGGCTTAATGAAGTAGCCACTGGCTCCCAGTTGGGAAGCAATTTGGCGATGGCGATCGGAACCACGGGAGGTGAGCATGGCCATCGGAATCTTCTTAATGGTTTCGTCTTGCTGTACCTTGGACAGCAGTTCCAAACCATCCATGCGCGGCATTTCAATGTCGCAGAAGATAATATCGCAGGGGAGACCGGCCCGCAGCTTGTCCCAAGCTTCCTGGCCATCTCTGGCCTGCTCCACCCGGTAGCCCGCCTTCGTAAAGGTCAGGGATAACAGCTGACGGACGGTAATCGAGTCATCCACCACCAATACCATCGGTTCGCGCTGGGCGGGCTGCTCCTCCGTCGGCTGATCGATCGACCAGAGGCTAGTATTTTGACGACCGATCGTGCCATTGGCTAGATCGATTAGCTCCAGCACATCCGTAATCGGAATAATCCGGCCATCCCCCAGTACCGTGGCTCCAGCGATACCCACGGGCTTAGGCGCAGGCCCTTGCAAAGGCTTGATCACAATTTCTTGCTCGCCAATCACCCGGTCTACTTCGATCGCCACTAGTTCGGTGGCACTACGTAGGACCACGATCGACACCCGCTCTTCTTCTTCTTGATGCAGATTGCCATAATAGTTCACCCGTTTCAGCGGGCGGTTATAGCAAAGCAAATCGGAGAGAGGGCGGAAAGGCATCAGATTGCCCCGCCAGTAGAAACACTTCTGACCGGCTTCATTCTCTACAACTTCTTCTGGAGCGATGTCTTGGCTATCTTCGATGCCATCCATCGGAAAAGCAATGCTCGCCTCATTATTCATGGCCATCAAGGCCTTGGTAATACTCAGAGCCAAAGGCAGGCGAATGGTAAAGGTAGTACCTTTGCCTACCTTGGATTCGGTAGTGACGGTACCGCGAATTTCTTGCAGACTGCTCATTACCACATCCATCCCAATGCCCCGACCAGCTAATTCGTCCGCTTGATCGCGAGTGGAAAAACTGGGTAGGAACAACAGTTCGTAAACTTCCTGCTTGGTCATGGTCACAGCCTTTTCCGGCGTGATGATGCCCTTGGAGATCGCCTTGTTTTTCACAACTTCCGTATCGATTCCGCCCCCATCATCCTCAACGGAAATAATGGTTTGGGTACCTTGGTGGAAGGCCCGAATTTTAATCGAACCCTCAGCCGGCTTGCCAGCAGCTACCCGCTGTTCTGGAGACTCAATGCCGTGAGCAATGGCATTATTCACCATATGCACCAAGGGATCGCTCAAGCTTTCTAGAATCACCTTGTCGATCGGTGTATCGCCACCTTCCACATAGAGTTCCACCTCCTTACCGTACTTCAGACCGTTGTCCCGCACGCCTCGTTGCAGTCGATCGGTAGTCTGGGTAAAGGGCAACATCCGGCTCTTATTCAGATCTTCCTGGAGCTGGCTGGTGATTTGGCGCAAACTGCGGGTGACTTCACCGCTGCTATCTACCACAAACTCAATATCTGAAGTGGATTCCCGGATCCGCACGGTCAGCTCGATCAGCTGCTGAGCAAGCAAGTGAACCGGCGTAAAGCGATCCATTTCCAAGGGATCGTACTCCATGTCCATGGTGCCTTCGGCCTCGAATTCTTCCGCCTGCTGTACTGGAGCCAGCTTGGGTTGCTGATGCTGCTGACGGTTGGCCAATAGAGAGCTTTCTAGCAAGGATTTTTCGTAGAGATCCTGCATCCCACGACCGACTTCGGTCATTTTCTGGACTTCTTGGAGCAGCTTGTCCAAAAACTGCCGCATCCGGTTCTGGTCTTGCTCTAGAGTATTACGGTTGACAACCAGTTCCCCAGTCAGGTTATTCAAGTTGTTCAGGTTCTTAACAGACACCTTCATGGTCTGCTCGAAGGTGCGCTGGCGCTTAGGCTTTTTAGCAGCTGTAGGAGCCTTACTCGAATCATTTCGTTGGAGCATCTTCTCCAACTGATTAAATTCATCGTCATCAGCCGCAGTAGTTGGTGATGCGATCGCGCTGTTCTGGGTAGCGGGAACAACAGCCATCGTCGGGGCTGCCAGCATCGAATCTAGATCCGCAAAGTTGTCGCTAGCAGCGAACAAGCTATCCAAATCATTCATGGTTTCAGCGGGTGCTGCCAAATCTGGAATGTTGGTATGATGGTCGGCCAAGAAATCATCCAAATCGGAGCCACCAACCATGAGGTGATCCAGTTCGGCCATTGCCAAAGCATCCAGATCCAGGGATGAATCGGTGGCATTGGTATCGGGCAGAACAGGAGCATCGGCACTTTGCAAAATCGCGAAATCCAGATCTCCCAAGCTGTCCATATCCATAGAACCAAGTTGGTCGGAAAAGGCCGAGAGTTGGTCTAGATCGATCGCCCAATTCTCTCCCACTGCGCTGTCTTCGGCTGGTTGGCTGGCAGGGATGGGGTCTAGATCCGAGAGATCCATCAGATCTAGGCCCTCGATACCCTCAATCATGGCATCTAGCTCCATCGCATTCAGCTCCCCATCTAAGGCCGGGAGTTCGCCGAGGGGCGATAGGTCGAGTAAATCTAATTCGTCTAAGTTCATGGCTAATTCCGGTGAACCGCCTACTGGGCGATCGATATTTTCTAATTCTCTAACAGTTTGTTGGAGGGGGTTTGGAGGGGAGTCTTGGTGAGGGGTAGCCTCAGTCAGGTTGTCGAGAGCGACAAGGGGATTAGGACTGACTGAGGCTGGCGAAAAATCCTCGATATTCTCCAATTCCAGCTCTTCTTCCAGGTTGCCATTCAGGACAATTCGATCGAGGTCTGCCAAGTCCACATCTGTGATTTTGGTGTCAGCCAGCAAATCATCGAAAATTGCCAACTCCTTGAGATAGTCCGAATCCAGCACAATTTGGGGCTGGGGTGGCTCCGGCTCCGGTGGCGGTGGACTGGGGGCGGGTGTGGGCGGACTAGCAACGGAGTCTGGTAGTTGGCTGACGGCAACCACATCCACTGGGCTTGCCGTACCGCTGAATGGTGACAGGGGCTCTGCTGGCAGCGGGGTCTGGAAGATGGCATCCAGATCCAGATCGATAGCCAGATCCGCTGAATTTTCAATGAACGATAGATCGTCAGAAAAATTCCAATGGTCACTGGGAGCAGGACTCAATAGATCCGAGCCAGTTGGCTCCGGATGCAACGGCTGGAAAGGGTGATCAAAGGGACTTTCGGGTAACTCATTCACCGCAAAATCAGTAATAATCGGAGCAACTGTATCAAAAGGACCCGAGCCGCTAGAGAAATCCAACGGAGCAAAGGGATCTGCTGGAGATGCAGCGACTGATGCAGCAGTTGCCATCTCTACCAAATCCGGCATCGGTGGCAGGGGAGCTACCAAATCCGACATACCCAAGAATTCATCTAAGTCCCAAGGTTCTAGCTCTAAATCTGAAGGGGATACAGAGGTGGAATTAGTGCCGGGTGTTTCGATCGCACTAGGTTCAGTACTAGCAGCAATTGGGGGTTCTTCGAGAGACCACAGCTCCAGTTCTGTTGGCGGAGTAGGATTAATATCCAGAGGGGCCGGAATAGGAGCCAGAGGTGTGCTATCTGGTTGCTCATCCAAGGACCACAACTCCATTTCCCGAGAGGAGTTGGAATTCTGGTTATCTCGATCGTATTCCATTACCACTTCATCTGGGATATCGGCCAGTAAACCGCTCCAATCGATCGTGGCAGCGGCTGGAGTTAGGGAAACGGGCGGCACAATGGCTGCGGCTTTCGGTTTAGCAGCCGGATCCACCGCCGTAATCGGCAGATCTTCTACGAACAAATCCGAATCGTTGGGTTGCTCGAAATCAAATTGGGGTGGGTTGACCACCGCAGCATTGCTAGCAGGAGGAGTCAGGACATCAGAAGGAGTCATCGGACGAGCGAAAATATCCTCTTCCCAGAAGGGATCTAGGGCCGCCACCGGGGCCGCCAGTTCCTCCGCAAGCACATTTTCTTCTTGCACCCAAGTGCCATCCGCAGGTAGATCTTCGTCAAATAGTTCCATGAATTCGGCCAAGTCATCCATGGGTTCCTCGGTGCCAACCATCTGGGGCTCGAATAGAAAATCCGAATCCGTAGACTGGGAACTGCTAAAGTTATGACTTTCGGAAGGATCGGCCTCGTCCCAAAGACTATCTTCTACTGCAAAGGAATTGGACGTACTATTTTTCTCCAAAGCTGTGGGGGTGCGGGTAACATTCAGAGCATTAGGGGTGAGCAAAATTTCTAACTCCGGTGTTGAGGTAATAGCATGATGTTTGCCCGCAATCACCAGCATCTGAGCTTGCTGAATGGCTGGGGGAATCACCGCTTGCAGCTGGTCGATACTATTGAGGGGGTTGTTGATCGCTAGCCGACAGCTGATCAGTAAGTTCGTCCAAGCCAAAAACTCAAAGCTTTCGCCCAGGCTACCCACCTTTTGGCAGATTTGCTGTAGCTCTTGCTTGGTAGCCACATCGGCTTGGGGCTTGCGACAAGCGGTGGCAAACTGCTGAAGCTTTTGGTTAACATAGGTGCCAAAGACTTGCTCGATCGCCGGATCCGCATAGAGATTATCCGAATCATCTGGGCCACTGGCTTGTTCGATTGCCTGCAACCGCCGCCGGATTTTTTCAAATACCGGATTCCGAGCTAGTTGGGGATTATCGGGCTGTTGTTGCTGGAGATCCTGAAGACTGGTACGAAGGAGAGCTAGCCCCTCCTGGAGAGAGGTTTGCAAACCGCTATCCACCACTAGAGAATTATCCTTAATTTGTTTAAAAGCTTGTTCTAAATGATGGCCAATTTGCTGGACAACCGGTAGGTCAAGCATGGCGGCTCCACCTTTGATGGAGTGAGCTGCCCGAAAGACCTCTTTCAGTTGGGCTGGTTGAGCCAGAGTTATGGGATTGGTTAACCCCGTATCGATTGTCTTAAGATGCTCTTGGGCCTCATCTAAAAAGTAGCCGAGGATTTTATCTTGTTCTGCCATAGTGCGTAGACCAACTCAGAAATTTTGCTAAAAATGCTTGGCCTATTCCACCTTGAACCGTTCGACGTAAGTCAGCAGGTTGCGAGCTACGATTACCAGATTTTCTAGGGAGGAAGAAACTTTCTGGGCTTCCTGGGAAGTAGACTGGGCTTGAATTTCCACCGATTGCATAACCTCAGTGACCGCCTTAGAGGTCTCCCGCTGTTCGACGGTATCGGTAGTAATGGAACGGACTAGAGAATCAATGCGGTTAGATACCTGAATGATATCGTCCAAAGAACTCTTGGCCTGTTCCGCCAACTTCGTACCTTGAATTACCTGCTGGGTACCTTGCTCCATCGCTGCCATTACGGAGCCGGTTTCGCTCTGAATTTGCAGTACGATGTGCTCGATTTCTTTCAAGGCTTTAGCGCTTCTGTCGGCCAGTTGCCGGACTTCATCCGCAACAATCGCGAAGCCCTTGCCCGCTTCACCGGCTCTAGCCGCTTCAATACTGGCGTTCAGTGCCAGCAAGTTGGTACGAGAAGCAATCTGCGAAATTACCGACACAATCTGGGAGATCTGTTGGGAAGACTCGGCCAAGCGTTTCACCTTGCGGGTACTTTCGGCTACCGTTTCGCGGATTTCCAAAATACCAGCCACCGTGCGTTCTACGGCTTCTCCGCCCTTCAGGGCGCTAGCCGATGCAGTGCGAGCTACTTCTTCCGATTCCCGAGCGCTTTCGGCTACCCGTTTAATGGAAGCAGTCATCATTTGCACGGAGTTCACGGTTACCGCCAGCTCTTCCGCTTGGCGCAGGGCATCCGAAGATAGGCGACGGGCAAATGCCTCACTTTCGGTGGAGCTGTTGTTTACTTGGACTGCAGCGGTCTGTACCTGTTGTACGATCTGGCGCAAGCTATCGATCGTCAAGTTAAAAGAGTCGGCTACGGCTCCCAGTACGTCGGCGGTTACTTCGGCCTTCACGGTTAGGTCACCACGGGCTGCGCCTTCCACGTCATCCAGTAGCCGGATTACTTGGCGTTGGAGTTCATCCTTGGCCTGTTCCATTTCCTTAGCTTTGCGCTGGGCTTCGCTGTTGCTAGCCACTACGCCTTGGATCATGTGGTTGAAGGTAGCCGATAGCTTACCTAATTCTCCGCTGGCGGAAACCGTGGCCCGCGCCTTGAGGTTATTGTCGGCAACTTGCTCGAAGGTAGATTGCAAGTTAGCAATCGTATCCTCGATCGCCCGATTGTAACGACGGCTGAGCAAGGCAGTGGTACCAAAGCTAGCAGCACCTGCTCCTAAAGCCATGATCAGACCGGCCATCGGCAAGAAGTCTTGAACCTCTTTGCGATTCTTCTCAGGAGCAGTCAGCATGGTGCCAGTGGCCAAGATGACTACGGCGGCGGCAGCGGAAGCAGCGGCTAGGCCACCCAGCACCCAAGGCTTTTTGGCCAAAGGTGGATTTTTGATTTCGCTCAAAGGACCAGAGTCACTGGGAGTAGTTTCGCGCTGGAGGCCAATCGAGGAGCTTTCGGCACCTCTGGTGGCAGCACCGGGAGAAGTATTAATAAAGGTGGAGGTAACATCGGACTTCGCGGAGATACCACCGGAGAGCTGCTGACCTCGTTGGAAATCGATCGGGGTCAGAGTGCCGGAAGGCTCCGGCAGTTGCATGCTGGATTTGCTGCGATCGATAAACAGATCCTTGGAATCTTCGGGTTTATTAGCCTGCTGGAAAGATTGCAGGAAGGAAGATTCCGAGAGATTGACCTTGCCCTTAGCCACTTCATTTTCTAGAAAGCCCGAGATAAAGTCGGAGGTGTTATCACCCTGATCTAGATCTTCTGCTTCTACTGCTGCCTGCCACACATCAGAAAGGTCGCCGGAACGGGGAGACGGGGAAGCGAACAACCCATCTGCTTCGTGAGCAAGATTGACCGCATCATCTAAAGAAGGCTGCTGCGGGCCGGACAAATCCAGGGGAGTTACGTTGTCGAACGGGTTGCTGACAAAGGCTTCGGTGACTGGCTCGCCGCTGGGATAATTAAAGGCAAAAGCATCGGTGAGAGTATCTTGCTCATTAGCGTGGAAATTGCTACTGGCCGGAGCGGCGAATTGGGCCTTGGGTTCTTTGGCAGTATTAAAATCTGTGGATTCCTGCTGGAAAACATCCTCTTTGCCAATGCCCATTTGCATTGCTGCCACATCGAATTCATCATCAATGGTGAGCAGCTCGGGCTGTTGCCAAGTCAAAATTTCTAGTTCGCCCTGGTCCTGGGGTAGTTTGGCGGGCTGGTGTCCCCCAGAATCTCCCCCCAAGTTGCTCTGAGCATAGGTAATGCCATCCCGAGCATATTGCAAAGATTGGGCATCGGTAGCAATTTTCAGGACTTGCTCATACTCCTGCTTACCGATCTCGTACTGATTGAGTCCGTAGCAATAAATGTGTCCGCGCAACAGCCGAGTGTTGGAATCATTAGCGCAAGTTGGCAAAAGCTTGTCGATTAGCACCGCAGCTTTTTTGTAATCGCCTTGAGAATAGGCAGCCTCGGCTTGCTGATAGTCCTGGAGATGTTCGCGATCGGAATTGGGAGTAGAGACCATGATCTAACCTGATTAACTGTACCTAGAGTGCAAATTTACAAAGAGATATACTTGCTGAGTCGCGCTCAAGAAAGAGCGATCCCTGCCAGACAAGAGAAAAAGATTCTTACATTTAGCTTGCCCATCTTGCGGACGAGAGGATCGCTATTTGATCCAATAAATATAGAAACTCGTCACCTTCGATGCTGTATTCGCCCTTAACGAAAGACAACATTGCGTCCGGAATATTCGGAGCTGGATTCATCCGATCGGCATTTAGCCATTCCGTATTGGCGACGCTCCGAATGGCGAAGCCCATCACCGTTTCTTGTTCTTCAACCACCAGCAGCGAGACTTCACCTCGATCGATATTCACCAGAGTGGTATCGCCGAGGAACTGACCGATATCTGCAATCCAAATCACCTGACCGCGCCAGTTAAAGGTACCTAGCAAGTAAGGGGAAGCATTGGGAATCGGCGTGATCCGATCGGCCAGGGTGGAAATGACTTCGCGCACGCCAAAGGCCGGCAGAGCGAACTTTTTCCCCGAAGGAACAAAAAAGGTTAAAGAAAGTTCACCTTCGCGCTGTTCTAGGCTGGGGGCAATGGTCTCGGTAGCCTGTGGATCAGCGCTCAAAAAATCTAGATTTACAACCATAATTTTTAATCCTAGATGTTTAAGAGATGTTGAGGAGTTGCTGAATTGTGGCAATCAGTTCGTAGGGATCGAAGGGTTTACAGACATAGGCATCTGCGCCCTGCTTCATACCCCAGTGTCGATCGAAATCTTCACTTTTAGAACTGCACAAAATTACCGGCACATTCTGAGTTTTGGGATCGGATTTCAGCTTGCGACAAACTTCATAGCCGTTCATCTTGGGCATGACCACATCCAAAACCACAATGTCTGGAACTATGAGCAGCGCCATGTCCACGGCCTGCTCTCCGTCAGTGGCAATGTTCACCGTCATGCCGCTCGATTGCAGGAGATCTTTCATCATCTCCCGCTGGGTAGAGCTGTCTTCGGCAATTAGTACTGTTCTCATAGGTATCCCTGACTTTGATGGTAGATGAACGCTGGGTGGAATTTAGAGATGGTGAAAAGTGAATGAATGTCTACTAATCTGGCATCTGTTATAGGTAGTAATTATAGAGACAATCTTTGAACGATAAACACCACACCAACCAGCGTGTTTTCCAAAGTGGCAAGGGCCATCTTTAGACTTCACTCCTGCTGAGGATCCGCAAGAATCCGGCGTAAGAAGATTTATCCCGTAAATTCATTTTGCCCATCCTGTCACCCCAATTCATCACAGACAGACAAATTTCTTGCGATTTTGTGCGGATGCCTAACGTTGAGCGCCGTAGATATAGTTGTGTTACATTAATCAGCATGATTGGCTCTGCTCACTGGTTTTGAAGTTCAATACTTCTAACTATCAAAAAGTGGGTGCCCATGCTGGACAGGTCTAACTCAGTGACTGTGGCTTCTCAACTCTAGTGAATCAATAACGCTGGTACACAAACGGTCGGCCAACCTTGGCTCGAACCACCAGCGGCTAGAGGCAAATTTAGGTAATCTCAACTCAATAAGGTTAAGTGAAAATGCTGTACCTAGCAGAAATTCAAAAACAAAAAGGTGGATTTATTGGCTCTGGCAAAGCCGAATTGAAGCTGCTGGCTTGCCAGCGTACGGAGCAAAATTGGAGTGCCATTCAGGGTGAAGAATTAATCCCGGCTCCCGAAGAAGCATCCAATTATGGAGCTGCGGTGCTGGTTTTGGTGGATATGAATGCCAATCGCCAGATTCAGGCTCCTCTCCGGGAAGCTGCTCGCCACCTGGTGGGAATTTTGCAAAATCTCTCTCGTCAAATAGAAAAGTACAAGAAAGAGGCAGATGAAATTGAGAGCTGGCGGCAATCCCTGGGCCTCCAAAGTCAGCAGCTGCAAATGCGCCAAGAGGAAATCTATAGCCGTGAAGAAGAGCTGGAATCCGTCCGAGAAGATCTAGAGCGCATGACTCAGGAATCTCAACACCTAGAAGAGACTCTAAAATCCAGCGAAAAGCAGCGTCAGGAACTGGCGGCAGCTTGGGAAAAGCTGCGCGAAGAGCAGCAAGCACTGGAACAGTTTCGGGGCGAAGGTGGCATGTCTGTCCACCAGATCGAAGAACTCCGGGCTCTGCTCTCGCAGTTGCACCAAGGAACTCCTGGCAATGTACAAGAAACTCTGCACGCCGTAGAATTTCAGCAAGATCTGCTGCAACAGCACTGGGATAAGCTCCACCAGCAACAACAGCACGCTGGCGCAGAGGCAGCGGAAATTGAAAAGCAACAACAACAAATTGCCGATCGCAAACAGGAACTACAACAGTTACAGACTTCCTTAGAACAGGCCCAGACGGAGTGGGAAGTTCAGCAAAGCGCTCTGACCATTCGCCAGGAATACGCCCAACAGTTCACCACCCAAGTCCAAACAGAGGAGGAGAACTATCAAAAGATCTTGATGATGTCGAGGGGGAGCCTCGATCTATCCGTAAGCGATAAGGTAGACATCGAGCAAATCGAGAACATGCCGGTGGCAGAACTAGAATCGATGGTTGCGGCTCTGCGCAAAGAAGTAGATCAAGCGACCAACATGATCCAAATGCAAGAGGAAGAGTTGGCCGAGCGGCAAACTGACATGGCCACCATGCAGCAGGGCATTGCCGCAGCCTCAGCCTTCGACAAACTGAATCTGGAAAACGAGCTGGCCGATGAGCAAGATGGTTACCAGATGCTGGAGCAAACTCTCCAAGGTCAACGGGAAACCTTGGCCGAGCGGAAGGCCATTCTGGATGTTCATGCCAGCCTCTTAGAGCATCGGCAAGGTGGCCAGGCTAACGAAGATCAAGTGCAATGGGATGCCATTCTGCAGATCTTGGCCGACCAACGCCAACACCAACAAGCCGAACTCGATCGCACCAAAGCCGAAATTCAGCAGTTACAAGAGACTTTGGAGCAAGCTAAGGCGCGGGTGGAAAAGCAGGTCAATGAATACCTGGCTCGCTCGGAAGAAGTGCAAAAAATGGAGCAAAACCTCCAGGCACTTCAGCAAAATTCCACGCAGATTGAAGCTAAGCTGGCTCTCTATCAGGAAATGGTCGAACCCCTGCAACGTCACATTAACAGCCTCAAGGACAGCTTGGGCGGGGTGACGGCTAATGTGGGTGGCGGTGGGCCGATCGCCCGGTTGGAAGCTCTGCTCGCGGATTTTCCCGAGCACAGTCACGCTGTCGCTAACTAATTGAATCGGAAATTACCTATTTGCCAAGGGACATAGCGAAAGCTATGTCCTTTTCTGCGATCAGGGGATACGGACTTTCGCCCAGGCTAGCGCCAACGGTAAGCGGTTGGTGATCCCAGCGGTTGGATCGGTTTTTAGTGACTCGTTAATCGGCAAAAATGGCCAGCTCTAGTGAATTTTTTGGCTCCTAGTAAGGTATACAGGATCAATTATAAAGAATTGTTGTCGATCATGGATTTTTCAGTTAGGGTGTGTTGAGAGGAATTCCTCACGCTGATTTTTTACAGGAGGCGTTATTAAATGCTACACCGCTCACTTCGACCATCTCTTGGCTGTCGCTGATTTACACCCGACATTTCAGTGCTTCAGAAAATCACTCAGCCATCTTCATCCAAGATTTTAGCTCCTGGCCCGGATTCATTATTGGAATAAACTGCATCTTCCAGCTGTAACAACTGGAACAGTTGCTCCTATTCCGGCAACCCTGTTTTTCATAACGGGGTTAGTTTTGCTTGAAGGATTGATGGCTGGACAACCCTAAAAATTAGGAGGTCTCACAATGCAACTACAACATAAGACCGCTTTGGTGACTGGGGCTTCCCGCGGGATCGGTCGCGCGATCGCCATCGAACTCGCTCAGAGCGGCATCCGACGGCTGATCGCCGTGGCCCGCAATCGCGATCATCTGGAAGATTTGGCGGCGGAAATCCATCGAATCAATCCCCGGATTCAGGTGGTAGTCTTGCCGCTGGATTTGACCCAGCCCATTGAAGTAAACACGGCGATCGCTACCACCTGGCGAGACTACGGACCAATTCATCTACTGGTGAACTGTGCGGGCGTGGCCAGCCAGAAACCTTTCTTGCAAGCTCGCTTCCCCGATGTCTACCAGGAGATTTCGCTCAATCTCTTGGGACTCTATGCCGTCACCCGCTGTGTGGCACGACGGATGGTCTCCCAGCGGGAGGGGACGATCGTCAATGTTTCTAGCCTGATGGGCAAGGTAGCCGCGCCGACGATGGCTACCTATTCGGCCACGAAGTTTGCAATTCTGGGTTTCAGTCAAGCTCTGCGTAGTGAATTGGCTGCGGACAATGTTCAGGTGGTGACCTTTTTGCCAACCCTGACGGATACGGACATGGTGAAGGACTTGCAAAGGTTTCGGTGGGTCAAGCCCCTTACCCCACAGCGGGTGGCCAAAACTCTGCTGCGCGGACTGCGCGATGGTAAGACGGAGATTTTGGTGGGCTGGCAGAGTCATCTGGCGGTCTATTGCCAAAATCTAGCTCCCTGGCTGATGGATCGGATCGTCATGTTCTCGATGCCTCAGTCGGTCTAAGGGATCGCCCTCACCCCAGCCCTCTCCCAAGTTTGGGCGTGCAGGGTTTCGCCTGAGGTTGCCTCAGGCGAAACCCTCGCAGCACTAGAGGGAGCCGGAGAATTTGCTTTTAGCTCCGGTTCCCCTTCCCCCAAGCTTGGGGCTAGGGGATGAGGGCGCTTTCAGGGTTACTGGATTTTCAGAAGATGCCGCACTGTCACCGCTTGGCCACCACCGAGGGAACTGCTGCGACTGTTGGAGGGAGCATCGATTAAATCCACGACGGCTTGGATCGCCAAGAAGCTGGGCGTAATCCCTTGGGATTGCAGAAATTGGTAGATGACCCGGCGCTGGATGGCTAGGGGGAGTGGTTGGAGCCGGCGACGATCGATCTCGCCCTCACCCACTAATGCTGCTTGGTAATGACCGAAGGCCACTGCTGCTAAGTAGTCCGCTTCGGCTCCGAGGATCTCCGCTGTCTGGGCCAAGTGGGCAGTCACTTGGGGATGAAAATCTTGCTGGAAAGCACCGATCGCCCGCCGGATGCGGTTGCGAGCATAGCGAGATTGGTCATTGTAGGCATCCTGCCAGATCGGGAGTTGTCGATCGGCACAGAATTTCCCCGTGGCTGGGCGATCAATATGCAGCAGCGGTCTCACCAGTAGCCGATCTGCCAGGGGTCGCTGGGCCCGCAGACTACTCAGACCAGCGCTGCCCGCGCCCCGCAATAGATTGTAGAGGAGGGTTTCGGCTAGGTCGCTTTGGGTGTGGCCAGTGACAATGTGGGTGTAGTTTTTAGTGTGGGCCATCTGAGCCAGGGCCCCGTAGCGCCATTGCCGAGCGGCGGCTTCGGTTTCCGGGAGATCCTGGGTGCTCCAACAATAGAAGGGTAGCTGCCAAGCAGCAGCAATCGATCGAACATGATCGGCAATCCCCCGATCCCCCGGCCAGCCATGATCACAATGGCCGATCGCCAAATTCCAATGCCAGCGACTGCGCAGGTCCAGCAGGAGTTGACCAAGACAAAGAGAATCCTGGCCACCGGAAACGGCAACCAGGATGCTGGTACCCACGGGCAGCAAAGCTTGCCGCTGGAGAATCCCTTGAAGTTTGCTATGAAGAATCGTCCAAGAAAAATCCACCTTAGGCGCGGGAAACTCCGGGCCAGTTGGGCTGGCTCATTTCATTCCAAACTTCATCGATGATCGAAGGGCGCGTATCGGCCTGGGAGACGAGGTCATCGAGGCTGACTTCCGGTAAGGAATCGGACAGATCGAAGTCCACATAGCCACTAACATCGCCATCATTGAGATGCATATCGATCTCACCGGTCACTTCGGACATGGTACCGAGGTCAAAATTTTCGGCCTCAGCTGCCAAGGAGATCTCCGCCTCGCTGGCGGTCTCGATCGTGGAATCAATTTTGGGCGGAGCTTGCAAGACAGTGGCCGTAGCGGCACCAACTGTCCCCATGATCGTGGTAGCTACTAATGGCACAGCTACAGTTTCGCTGGGAGTCTCGACTTCTTTCAATGCAGCAGAGCCGATCGTCACGTCGATCTGGGGCCCAGTGGCTACGGCGGACATCTGGTTACCACCGCCAGAAAAACTGGGGGCCGCCGGAGCGCTGGGTACAGCATTACCAACACCGGGGGCAGTGCTGGCTTGGACTGCGCCATCGTTGGGACAGAACTCGATCGACAAATGCAATCGCACCTTGCCTTTCTCCCAACCTTTAGAGCCAAAGCGCAGGGCTTCGCCATCTACACCGTGTTCATCGGACCATTCCGCTAGGCTGGCGGCCACCTTACTGCGAATCTCAGCGGCTAGATCGCTGACCCGGTAGGTGTTCTTGACTGATACTACTTCTCCGTCGGCGAGAGGCTGAAATTGATTACTCACTGCTATTTTTCCTTGTTTCTAATGAGTTGGTTGGCTAGGCATCACCCTGACTGGTCACAATTTATACGAAGACCTCGATTTAACAGTATCACTAGGGTGGATTGGAAATTCACTAATTATGCTAGGTCGATCGGGCGAAAATAGCACAAAATCTTAAATTAATTAAAGAACCAGCCGTAACTGTGCAATCCCTTGCCCAGAATGTTCACCCCGAGGTAGCAAATCCAGATCACCACAAAGCCCGTGGCGGCTAGGATGGCTGGGCGGCGACCCTGCCAGCCCTTCGTAATCCGGGAATGGAGGTAGGCAGCGAAAAACAACCAAGTAATCAAAGCCCAGGTTTCCTTGGGATCCCAGCTCCAGTAAGATCCCCAAGCTTCGTTAGCCCACACGCCCCCAGCAATGATCCCAATGGTCAGCAATGGAAAGCCCAAACCGATGATGCGATAGCTGATGTTGTCTAAGGTCTGAGCAAGACTAAGGCGCTGGGGCGAAAGGCTGCTTTGACTAACTTCGGTCTCCACCGCCACATTGGTTTGCAGGCGGTAGCCACCGATGCCCATAGAACTGCCTTGCAGTTCTACTTTTTGGCCGGCGGTGACTAGCAGGAAGGCGATCGCCAACACGGCCCCCACCATCAAAGTGGAGTAGGAGAGCATCATCACGCTCACATGCATCATCAGCCAGTTGGATTTCAGGGCGGGCACCAGGGGTGCGGAACTCTGCATTTCGTCCGGCAAGGTCAGGGCGGCGAAGGCCGTAATCCCCATGGCTACGGGGGCGGTGGCCGCTCCCACTAGGGGGCTGCGAGTCATCCGCTCGGCTACCAAGTGCATGGCCGTAATCCCCCAAGCTAGGAAGAACAGGGATTCGTAGAGGTTGCTGAGGGGGAAATAACCGGCCGCGATCCAGCGAGCTGCCAGTAGAGCCGCCATGCAGAGGTTGGCGACCAACATGCCCAGGGTGCCAAATTTTTGCAGGGGCAGTTGGGGAAAAGCTGCTCCGACCCAATAGATCAACATGGTTAGCAGGAGCAGACCAAAGGAAAAATTATCGAGGTAGCTCTGTAGCTCTACTAAGTTCATGGGACAATGAAATTATTTAAAAAAAGTTTTTTGATGTATCCCGAATTGTAGCTCAGGTATCTTGCGCTACGGTAGTTGGGGCTGGTGAAATCAAACTTTGCCAGTAGGCTCCGCCGATCGCCCCCCAGAAAACCAGATAGGCCAAGAGTTGCAGAGCATGGAGCCGATCGCGATAGCCCAGTAGGGTTTTTAGCAGTAGACCGGGCAGTCGATCTTCCGGCAACAGTCCGTGCCAATCCCAGACCAGCGGCCCTAAATTACAAACACCGGGACTATTCCAGACACAAATTTCTGGGTGGGACCACAACATTGCCGCTCCATCTAAATGTTGGAGCATCGAAATCACCAGTCCGCCGACTACCCCCAACAGCAGCAAACCCATCACCCGAAAGAATTGACCGAGGTCGATGCGGACGGTGCCCGCTAGGAGCAGGCCGACCAAGAGGGCCGCTGCCAGCCAGCCACCCACAGCTCCCAAAAAGGCGACCGTGGTGCCATCGGTCTGGGACATCACAAATACCACCGTTTCAATGCCTTCCCGACCAACAGCGATCGCCACCAGTCCACAGAGTGGCCAACCGGAACTTTTGGTCAAGGCCCGATCGACGGAACCGGCGATCGTCGATCGCATTTGTTTGGCTTGGCTGGTCATCCAAACCAACATCCAGCTCAGCATCAGCACCGCTAGCAGGCTGATCGAGCCTTTCCAAAGTTCCTGGCCCAGGCGATCCAGGCTGGCTCGTTGACCGATTTCTAGGATTAGCCAGCCGCCCAGTAGACTAATAGCCAACCCGGCTGCAATGCCACCATAGACCCAGGGCCGCAAGGCCAGTCGTTGGGCCCTGGCCAAACAGGCCAAGACGATACCTACCACCAGGGAGGCTTCGGTACCTTCCCGCAGCGCGATCGCTCCGGCAGGAATGGCCGCACTCCAGTCCAACATTAGTCCTCGGCGAAAATATAGCGACGCAGTTCGCTGGGATCCGGTTCGGGGCTATTTTCAGCGAATTCTACGGAGTCATCCACAATCGACTGGATTTCTTTGTCGATTTCTTTCAGATCGCTCTGGGCGAAGAGTTCCTGTTCGATCAGATAGGCAGCGAATTTCTTGATCGGGTCTCTGGCAAACCAGAATTCTTTTTCTTCCACAGAGCGCAGTTCATCGGGATCGGCCAGGGAGTGGCCTCGGAAACGGTAGGTGAGCGCTTCGATCAAGGTCGGGCCTTCGCCAGCTCTGGCCCTGGCCACCGCTTCTTTGGCCACCCGGTAAACGGCCAGGATATCCATACCATCAACTTCCACTCCGGGCATCCCAAAAGCCGCGCCTTTGGTATAGATTTCCGGCACCGAGGTGGCCCGTTCGTGGGCCATGCCGATCGCCCACTTGTTGTTTTCCACTACAAAAATCACCGGCAGCTTCCACAATGCCGCCATGTTCAAGCATTCAAAAAACTGACCGTTGTTGGCCGTACCATCACCAAAAAAGCTGGCCGACAGTAGATCGTGGTTAGGATCGTTGAGAGCTTCGCGCCGGTATTTGCTGGCAAAGCCCGCACCGGTGGCCACCGGAATCCCTTCGCCAATAAAAGCATAGCCACCCAAAAACCGATGTTCTGCAGAGAACATGTGCATGGAGCCGCCGCGCCCTTTACTACAGCCGGTTTCCTTGCCAAACAGCTCGGCCATTACTTCCCGGGCCGGCACGCCAGCACTCAGGGCATGAACGTGGTCGCGATAAGTGCTGGAAACATAGTCCTGCCCAGGTCGCATCGCTTTGACCACGCCAGACGAAATCGCTTCTTGGCCATTGTAAAGATGGACGAAGCCAAACATTTTACCCCTGTAGTACATTTCCGCACATTTATCCTCGAAGGTGCGGCCCAGTACCATATCTCGATATAGCATCAGACCTTCTGCAGCGGTGATTTCGCCTGGGCGAGGCTGGAAGGTGGGTAAAACTCTGTCTTGAACCATTGCTCGGTGCTCTTTGGGGTGCTTGTTAGGAATTCTTAGCTATTTTAGCCGATTGGGGGCTGTGTGGAGGAGGGGATGGGTAATGTACAATTCTGCCTATCTAGGAATCCAATCTTATCTTTGAATAAATTGCGATTATTGCTAAAATGAACTCCATCTCCAATAATCTAGAGTTGGAAATAAAGTTAGCTGGCTTCGTTCAAAATTCTTGCTGACGATAGATTGTGCGATGTCAAATTCTCCCCGTCTTCGGTGATCCATGCGTATTCCGCTCGACTACTATCAAATTTTGGGCATTCCCACCGTGGCCACGATGGGGCAAATTCAGCAGGCCTATGCCGATCGAAATCTCCAGCAACCCCGCCACGAATACAATTCCACCGCAATCGAGTCCCGGCGCAAGCTGTTGAGCGATGCCTACGAAGTCCTGGCCCACCCGGCAGAGCGCTCTCAGTACGATGCCATGCTGATGGAAACCCATCCGCACTTCAATGCGGGCGAGAATCCCCTAACTAATCTGGATTTAGGACCCGATCGGGTGTTAGGCGGTCTGTTAATCATGCTAGAAATTGGGGAGTACGAAAAACTCCTGTCGATCGCCCTGCCGCTTTTGGCCGATGACAATGTGGTCAAACAGGTTGTGGGTAGCGGTGAGATCGAAGAAACTGAGCAGACTTTATATCTGACGGTGGCCCTGACCCTGCTGGAGCTAGGGCGGGAGCAATGGCGACAAAACCGGCCAGCGGAAGGTTGCGAAGACTTGGAGACCAGCATCAAGATGCTGCGGCAGCAGGATTTATACCCCACCGTACAGGCGGAAATTCAGCGCGAACTTTATAAATTCCGGCCTCAGTACATCCTATCGGTACTATCAGACCATAGTAATAAAGCAACTTCCCCCACCAAAAGTGCCGCCGATCGCCAGCAAGTGATCGCTCTCCTGCAAGAACTCATTTCCACCGCGGCCAATCCCCATGGCTACGGGGTCTATGGCATGACTCAAGATGGCTTCATTGCCTACCTAGATCAAATTAGGCGGCACCTGACCACCCACGAGCAACAGGGATTTTTCGAGGAACCAGCCACCCAGTCGGGCAATCCGATTTTCACCTACTTATTGGTTTACGCCATGGTGGCTAGAGGTTTTTACTACCAAATGCCCGAGCTGATTCACCGCGCCCAGCAACTCCTGACGCGCCACCTCAGCCGCCGCCAAGATGTGTTTGTAGAACAAGCCCTCTGTTATTTGCTCTTGGGTCAAACTACCGAAGCCCAGCAAGCCCTCAGTCGCAGCAGCGATCGCGAATCCCTAGCCTACATTCATAAAAACTCTAGCTCCAATGATCTGTTACCAGGACTCTGCCGCTACAGCGAGTTGTGGTTCCAAACTCAGGTGTTCCCGCACTTTGCCGATCTGGCCCACCACAAAGTCTCGCTCCATACCTACTTCGACAATCCTCAGGTGCAGGCTTATCTAAACGACCTGCCGACGCCCAGTACTGGTGGGCTGAGTGCCGAAATCCCTTTGGTGTTGCCAGATCTAGACGCTTTCAATCGGCCCTCTGGCAGTGCGGCATTGCCCAATCACCGAGGTTCCGTTCCACTCATCTCTTCGATTGGCATCTCCGATGGGGCACCAATTCAGTTGCCAGGGGAATTACCGTTGGCCGAGCGCACCTCTGCCCCCGCGACAGCTGGGACCGGTGGGACTTCTCCGGACAATGTGTTGCCCTTCGAGCGGCCCAAGAAGAAGAAAGATAGCATGCCCCCGGAAGAGATTGCTTTTGTCAAAAATCCCAGTGGCCCTAGTCTCGGACAGCTCGATGAAACTGCTGCCGGACAATTAGCCGCAGTCAAGAGTAAGGCGATCGTCCCACGCAAAAATGCGACCTTGGCTCGCCGCCGTCGTTACAAGTATCAATTTCAACTGTTGATCGGTTTCGCTGGTTTAATGAGCGCCCTCGCACTCTTGACTTGGATGTCGCAGTTGAACAAAACCGCGAAGCAAGTGGCTCAGTCCACTCCTACTACCACCAATAATAAGGTGGACACCAAGAATGTTGTGCCGCCCGCCGCTCCGGTAGGTACCGCCGTAGCTACTGCTCCTAAGCCTACTGTTTCACCAGTGGCAGCGACGGCAAATAACTTGACCAATGAGACGGCTCAATCCCTGGTAGAAAAATGGTTGGTCGCCAAAAACAGCGCTCTCTCCAAGAACCACGATCTGGCCCCCTTAGCTGAGATATTGGCGGAGCCAGCGCTGACCAGAGCACGAATGCGCTCTCAAGAAACCAAGGAAAGCGGTGCTCATCTAGAGTACAAGCACCAGGTAAAAGTGCAGTCCGTCACACCTGCGGTGCAAGGTATCCAGAGGGTAGAGGCCCTGGTCAACGAATCAGCTCTCTATTACGATCGCGGGAAGCTGGTTGACGGCTTGTCCTATGAAAAAAATCTCCGTCTTAAATACGAAGTGGTCAACCAGGGCGGTCGCTGGTTGATTAGAGATATGACTGTGATCCAATAATTAATATGCCAGAGAGTCTGCTCCAAGCCTACCTACCGCTCATTTGCTGGACTGGTCTCGGTTTTTTAATAGTCAGGTTTCTGCCCCAAGGGTTTCCCCATCTGTTGGGTCGCGGCCTGTACTGGGTCGGTGTGCCCTGCGAGATCTTTGCGCTGGCCCGTCGCACTGGGGAATTGAATGACACGCGCATTGCCCCGGTGGTCACGGTGGTCTCTATTTTGCTGGGATTATCTCTCGGCTATGTGAGTTTGTACTTTTGTCGGAAGTGGTTCGATCTACCGAAGCTCAGCACACCCAGCTTTCAGGGCAGTTGGCTGCTCTGTTCGATGCTGGGCAATACGGGCTTCATTGGCCTATCAGTGGTGCCCTTTTTAGTGGACGAGCAGAGCCTGTCTTGGGCGGTGTTCTATAGTGTCACCCAAAATGTGGTGGGCACCTACGGTCTGGGGGTGCTGGTGGCTAGCTACTATGGCCGCCAGTTGGGTAGCGATCGACCGTGGTGGGAGCTATTCCGAGATTTGGTGACGGTGCCTTCGCTCTGGGGATTTATTTTGGGCTTTTCGACGCGCCAGATGACCTTTACGGTGCCTGTGGAAAATGCCCTACATGCCTCGGTGTGGGTGGTGATTGCGGGGGCTTTTATTTTGATGGGGATCCGCCTCAGTCAGATCGATGGCTGGCAGAGTTTGAAAATGGCGGCAATTCCGGCGGCCCTAAAAACTGTGGTGATGCCGGGGATTTTGGGTCTGGCTACTTTGGCGATCGAGATCCCCCACCAGGCCCGCTTGGCGCTGGTGATTATGGCTGGGGTGCCTTCGGCCTTCGCCGGTCTGATCCTCTCGGAGGAATACGACCTCGATCGAGATCTGGTAGCTAGCAGCATTATCATCAGCACCGGGATCTTCTTGGTGATGATCCCGGTTTGGATGTATCTATTTCGGTGAGCTGCTGGCGCTAGTTATTAGCAACGGGCTGGCCATCGACGGTGGTATTCACTGACAGGGTTTGGCTTCTCTGGATCCGCCAGCCTTGGGCGGTTCTGATCCAGCTGTCCCGGTAGGTATCTTCCCGCACAATTTTGCTCTGGCCGAAGCGTAGGTCGGAGCGCTGTTTGACTAGGGCTGTGGCTTGGCTGCCATCGACGTTAAATTGCTGGATGGCAATGCGGCTGCCGGTTACAGTCACTCTTTTTAGCAAGGGCGCGTACTGCTGACGGATTTGCGCTGCTGTTTTGGATTCACCCTTGTCATCGATGTTCACATAGTCTGATGTGAAGTAGCGGGAGGCCCCATTGAGATCTTTGCGCTTAAAAGAAGCCGCAATGTTGTTGTAATTGCTCTGAATCTCTGCCTTAGGGCTGCTTTGGAGTGCTGAAGCGTTCAAGGTTAAGGCTGGAACCACTGCCGTCAGGGCCGCAACGGTCAGAATTTGGAAGGTGCGAGAAGACATGAATACCTGGAGAAACAATTCATCCCCCGAGACGTGGGCTGAAGTCCTGAGGTTCCAGGAATGTTAAATTTTTTCTAAAAAAAAGGCCGACCCCCGAAGATCTTCGGGGGTCGGGTGGCTCTGACTTTAATAGCTAGATCTAGCCTTTCTTACCAAAAATACCGGACTTGAAGTCGTTAAACTGACCGGTCAATTCGCCACGGGTTTCAGCTTTGAACAGGTAGCGCCAAACGAACCAGGTGGTGTAGCCAATACCGACCATTTCAAAGGTAGGGGCCAGTAAAGGAATTTCGTTGATGGCGGACAACACGGCAAGGGTTAGCTTCAGGCCGACGATGCTGCCAAAGATGATACCGAGAGTGGTGACGGCACTCTTGTTATTGGAGTAGAACTGTTGCAGTTCTTTGGGGAGACTGGACAAAAATTCGGTAGCTTGCTTGGTCATTTCGTTAATGCCCAAGTCGTTAGTGGAAATCTTGGCTAGAGGAGCGCTAGTATTGATCCCCAAGGGATTGGCGGGCGTAGCATCCACAACCTTTACTTCTTCTGCATTTTCCATGGTTTTTATCCTAAATTTTAAATGGGATTATTGCATCACAAGGCCGATGTCTCGGCAGGCGGGTAGAGTGATTAAGTATGTCTAGCACCGCAGCAAACCTCAAACTCTCAATATCCTACGATAAAAGGAACGGTTGTTGCCAGTAATTAGCCTTGGACAAAGCAAATGTTTACGAACCTCAGCAACTTGCTCGGTTAACCATAAACACTGGGTAAAATAGAGCCGTTAGAGTGTAAAACGACTCTGGATCTTAAGTCCATCTTATCGCACTCTTTTTGGGCCGTTCGCCTTCGACAAAAAACATTACCTCTCCGCACCAATGACTTACTTGACGATTTTTGCTGTTGTAGCTGTGGCTGTTGTTCTGTGGCAAGGGAGTAAGTGGCAGCAGCGTAAAAAGATCGAGCGCAGTTTACGCAATGCACTGGGTGCTCACAATCAATTGAGTCTGGGCGGTCGGTGGGCGACCGCTGGCAACAAGCAGGTGTCGCCCCAAGTACGGCACAAGTTGCGGCTGCTGCTGGGCAACCACCAACCCACGGTCGATCGGCTGGTGGACCAAGCGCGCTGGAAGAATCCAGGGGAGTCGGAGCAGTGGTATTGGGAAAAGGTTCTCTATGACTTGGAGCGCGATCGGTGGCGTTGAATTTGCCCTGCTCGGAGCTAGAACTGATCCAGATAACGACGAGCTAACAGGGAATATTTTTTGACGCTGTCATAGGGCAAACCTAAATCGGCGGCGATCGCCTTCAAACTATCACCTTGTTCCTGACGGGCAATAATGGTGGCCCAGAGTTCGGCAGTTTTGAGGGCTCGATCGCCTCCCTGCCGTTTTTTACTGGCCAAGAAAATAGGCTGGAGTTCTTTAATGCGCGCCGTCAGTTTCCGGGGGATGGACTTAGTGGGGGAAGGCGCGGGGCGTTGTGGAATTGCTGGTTCTAGGCTGGGCAAGGGCTTGCTTTTGGCTATGGGGATTTCTGGGGAAACCCAGCCCTTGTGGGTTTGGCCGAGACCAAAGGTTACTTTGTGGCCGGTGCCGAAGTAGGGGGCGGCGGCAATCAGGGCATGGGTGAGCTGGCTGTGCAGTGGATCTCGGAGGGCTTTGTTGGTGATGCCAAGTTGGATGGTGCCGGTGAAGCCGGTGACGGAGCCTTGTTTGCCCGGTTGGGCTTTGATTGATCGAATATTGTGCCGCAGTAATACCACGCCTTCTCTTGCCCAAAGTGAAAATTCATCGGGGTCAAATTGCCGACGAGCGAAGCTGTTCCAACGACGGAGATAGCTGTGCAGTATATTCTCGGGAATTGGCAGGGGCATGTGGTTGCCGTTTTTATGGAAGGCGGTGGGGCTCAGGAAGTTCAGGCTGAGTTCATCGTCGGTGCTGACTTTGTTCCAGAGGGCGGTATAGGTGGTGGGGGGTAGGCTGATTTGCCAGTGACGGATCTGGAAGATGCTGTCGCGGAGCTTAATGGTTTTGGGGATTCGCCAATTTTTCAGGGCGTTGCAGAGGGGTTTATTGAGGGCGGTGATTTGGCAGTGGTAGGTGTTGTTAGCGAAGAATTGAATGGTGCGTTCCCACAGTGTCTCCTTTGGAGAATCGATCGATTTGCTATCGCCTAAAAATCCGGAGAGAGTGAAGGCTTTGTCGGTTTGGTTGTTGTGGAGTTCGGCGGAAAGATCGGGATCGATTTGGCGGATTTGGTCGAGAAACCAAGCATGGAGCCAGTAGGTGTAGTTACTAGGTAAGGTGCTGTCTTGGGTGGGTTGTAAGTCGATCTGGAGTCCGACGAGTTCGGGGCTAGTTTTCCAGGGAGGTTGCGGGGTGTTCTTGGGGGGCATGGTTTTTCAGCTAAATTAGGTGGGAATCTCCCTGGTTCAATGGTTCAGAGCTACACAAGTTTTAGTCCCCTTGCAGGGAAGCGTGCTTGCAACTCTCAAGCCATTCTCGGACTGAGAACAAATCATATAGGGTTTCAGTCCCCTTGCGGGGAAGCGTACTTGCAACAATGCTAAGACAAGTAGAAGATTCAGATTCAGATCTAACGTTTCAGTCCCCTTGCGGGGAAGCATACTTGCAACCAACCGAGTACTACCAATCAATCCAGCAGTAATAACAACGTTTCAGTCCCCTTGCGGGGAAGCGTACTTGCAACCCTCCTTCTAGGAGGACTTAGCCAGCCTTTGCTCCAACCCTCAAAACCACGGAGGTCATTTTTCGACCTTGGAATCGGGGGAGAAGCCTCGAAAATCCTTGAAAAGTGGATACTGAAATGCTTGCTGGGCAAGCAATTCACGGAGGTAGTCGGAATAATGAGGTTTTCAAGGTATTGGGGGGGATCCGTGGAATGGATCAACATCTGATACCGAATTCCCATAGGCTACATTAGACCAGATTACCCAAGGCAACGCCAGCCAACTTTAAGAAAATTAATGAGTTGGTCGGTTTCTGGGAGAGGATGTCTAAAAAGTCGAGGAGATCGGTTGGAATGCTGATTCGTCGTTGATGAATTGCCTCCGCAACCCCCATTTCCGTCGGGAATAGACTGCTTAGGCATTCGCTAAGGCAACGGCTTTACCCGATAAGAAATATCGATCGCCATCATCTCCGTTTTACTCCAATCTGGGTTGCCTTGAGCATCGAAATCTGTGTGCATATACTCTAAACGCCGATCGGGGTCAGCGCCAGCTAAAACTGCACCAGCGGTCATGGATTTATTGCCTCCAGTATAGTCAAGCAATATCTCATTCTCCGTCAGACCAACCTTCTCTTCAGCCTCTATATAAATAGCCTCTATGAGCTGCCGAATATAGTTGGGGTCATCAATATTCTTTGCTGTCAACAACAAAGATAGAGAATGTTTTCGATCTTCAGGATTCGGATATTTACGAACATCATAAATAAACTCTATTACCTTTTCTTGTTCTACCAAGCGTTCTGTCAGCATTTTGGTTGCACCTGCTTGAATGTCTGTTCCACCACAAATAATCCAGCAGTGACTAATCGTGCGTGGTTTTTTCTGCCAGTGATGCAAAATAGCTGATTCGGCAGAAGTAGCTTGCCCTGGTTTATATACACTCATGAAAACAATCAATCCCCTGCAGCTCACCTCGACACCCATTGGCTGCACTTTACTCACATAGGGAATCCGTTTGCCCAAAAGCCGTTGAATGATGGCAGACAAGTTGGCAATACTCAAGGTCAGCACCAAGACCAAAACCATTACTACGATTATTTGCCAGCCCCATTTCGTCAGGGGAGTCCACTGATCTAACCAGCCACACAGGCTATCCAAAATCAGGCCAGAAACACCGTTGCCTAGCACTGCTGTGACAATGGTGACGAAGAATATAAAGACAAATGGGTGTTTGCCCGGATCTTTGAGGACGGAGGGGATGAGCGATCGATTTTTAGCCATAAATCAAACCTTTCCTCAGAGGATTTTAATTCCAGCAAAACAATTATGGTTTATAGTAAACTCTGAATTGTTGTCTTTGGATAAAAAAGTTAATCTAACTTAACCATCAAAATTTGCTAAGATAGCTAATATATAGGTAGAGATATCCACAAAACTCCGCATCCAGAAAAATGCTCAGTCTAAAATCATTAAGATCATGCCTGTTTTAGCAACTGCTCAAATTCAACTTCGGCTCCAAGTGGCGATCACTTGGTGTCTCAGCTACTCCTCAGGGATAGATAGAAATGCTCATTTATCGGAGCTGAGGCATCACTTTTATGACCATGGCCCTTGCCCTAGCGAGCTACAGTCGATCGTGGATGGGGCCAAGACACTGCTCGAAGACCATGACGAGCATCCTAAAACCATTGATGAACTGAAGACCTTGATTCAGAGTCATCCTTTGCTATGGAATCAGCCCATTGGCATGGTTTATGGAGGTGCTACGAAAATCAAGCAGTATGTTTTTGAGGCTGCGAAGCTGCAAGAAATTCGGGGTGGCTCGGCACTGCTCGACAATATCAACTTAGTCGATCTTCCAGCATTCTTTCATGGAGATGAAGATCAAAACCCGCATTATTTTCCTGAGTGCCAACAGTCGAAACAATATTGTGAGCAAATTCGGCATGAATGGCTCGGGCAGGATCCTCAATTTACAGGACTAGCCCATGCCTTAATTCCAGAACTGGTTATTTACTCCACGGGTGGTAACATCTTGGCGTTTTGTCCTGCTTCTGTGATCAATCAGCTAGCTAACGCGATCGAAAAACGCTATACCTATGAAACACTAACTGCTAACTCCTGCGCAGTCGGAGCAGTCTTCAAACCTTTGGAGATCAAATTAGGGTTATTGCCCGACCAAATTTCCGCAGAAACTTTTTGGTTTGATAGTTTTCTGCAAGCTCGTCAGAACCCAATTACTAAAGATTTTATTGCTTCCTATATTGCTGCCAATGAGAATGCTACTAATGAAGAATTGTGGCAGGCTTTTTGTCAACGAAAAAGCTTCAATGAGCTAGCCAGTAAATTAGCTATTTTGTTCAATCAACGACGCAGTGGCAATGCAACGGAGGGTCGCCCCAGTCGCCAATTCCCGGTAATGTTCGAGACTCATCCTTATTTGCGGCGGGATGATGGAGATAAACGGTTGGCGATCGCCAAAGCCAAGTATTTACCAAACGAACCTTGGTTCTCCGAAGCCACTGCTCGAAAGCGGTTTGTGGGTCAAATTGCTAAGAAAGAAACCATTGGTGATGCTTGGTATAAGGGATTAGGATTAAACTGGTGGCCTAATTCAGCTGTAGAGACTTGGGTCGCAAAATACAAAAACTTTCTAACTCAGCATCATCAAAGCGATCTATACCATGATGATTTAACTATAGAAGTAAGTGAAGCACAGTCAATCAGAGAGATTGGCAACGCCTGTCGAGGATTTGTGGCTTACATCTATGCAGATGGCAATAACATGGGTGGTTTTATTCAAAAAATCAAAACACCTCAAGAATATCAAAAATTTAGTCGTGATATTTTCACTGCTACCGAACGATCAGTTTACAAAGCACTCGCTGCACACCTTCATCCCCATCAGCTTCATGGCTTAACCGATCCCGAAAGCGAAGGCCGTAACGGGAAATGGATTTACCCCTTTGAAATTATCACGATCGGTGGAGACGACGTGATGCTCGTCGTGCCTGCTGACAAAGCCTTGGCAATTGCCAAAACCTTAGGTGATGAATTTGAGAAACATTTAGCAGCTATCCCTGAATACCAAGTATCCGATAAATCAGATCCTGCCAGTATTCACCGTTATACTCCTGAATCAGCCAAACCTTCTGCCAGTAGTCTCAGCATGTCTACCGGAGTATTGATTACTGCGGAAACCACACCCATCTACTACGCTGAAGATCTGACTAACCAGCTTCTGAAATCCGCTAAAGAAAAAGCTAAGGTTCTTCATAAGAGCGGTCATCATGGTGGCACCATAGACTTTTTGGTACTCAAATCCATAACCATGATCTCATCAAATATTAAAGAATTTCGGCAAGAAGGCTTGACAAAGTCCATCGAAAATCAGAAACCCAAGTCCAATGGAAATCAGAAACTCAAGTTTTATGCAGCTCCCTACACACTCCATGAGATGGGTGGATTGATTAATGTATTGAAGATACTCAAGAACGCAGAATTCCCCAAGTCACAGCTCTATCAAATTCGAGGGTTACTAGAGCGCGGTAAACGAACAGCTATCTTAAACTATCGCTATTTCCGGGTGCGCTTAAAACCAGAAAGTCAAGCTCCACTTCAGGAAGCCTTTGAAGATGGTTGGTGCAAAGCCAAATCCAATGATGGTAGTGTCGCTCCTTGGATGTCTTTTCAGGATGCCGATACAGCCTCAGGATATGAGACTATTTGGCGAGATTTAGTTGATTTATACGATTTTATTCCAGAGGCTACAGCAGTTGCAGCTCAGACAACCCCATGAAATTATCAACACTGATTAACCAATCCAACATCCAAAGCTATACGCTGACCGCTACGATCTCTTCGGCACTTTCCGTCGGAGCTGGAGGTTCTGCGGGTTCTTTAGCCGATAAGCCAATCGTCCGGAATGGCTCGGGTGACATGATCATTCCGGGTTCCCATCTCAAAGGCCGACTCCGTCATGAGTGCGAGAAAATTGCCCGAAGTTTGCACTGGCAAGTAAGTCGATCGCCCAATCCGCGCAACATGGTTGGCAATTACAACATTCCTCAGCAATCTGCGCCGTCCCGTCATTGCATTATCAGCTCCATCTTTGGAGATGCTTCTCTGGCATCTTGTGTGCTTATTGATGATTTAATTTGTCAAACAAACCGTGCTGACCTCCCCACCGAAGTAATCCGTCCCGGTGTAACTATCAATCGCCGTCGCCGCACAGCAGAAGACCAAAAATTATATCTGCTGGAAACTTCGCCGCCTAATCTCCAGCTTAAATTCACTGGAGAAATTCACCTGATCAATCCACCTCAATATGCACTAGCCTTGATTTGTGCTGGCCTGAAGCATATTCATGCATTGGGTGGCAGTAAATCAGCCGGTTTGGGTTGGCTGCTTACTTGGGACTGGGGAGATATCCAGATTCCTGATGAAGCTTGGGCAGCATTGGGTAGAGGTAGCTCAATATGAAAAAAATCAAACTAGAAATCACGGCGCAGTCCCCTTTGGCGATCGGTCGTCAAAAACCCGGTGGCTCCATTAGCGAAGTAGAAACTTACATTCCAGGCACCGTTATTCGTGGGGCGATCGCCGGACTAATGATTCGGCAACATCAATCTGCATCAACTAACTTTGCCGAGGATTCCAACAGTGATTTTAAAAAACTGTTTATCGATGGCGGTGCCATTTTTCAGAATGCTTACCCAGCTCTCGCCGAAACTGGGGAGAGCTTTCAGACTCATTCCGAAGTCCGAGTATTACCGGCTACTGCCCTGAGTGCCAAAGGCAAATCCGGATTCTTGCCTAAGGGCAACGGAGTTTTTGATTCTTTGATCGATCGCTTTTATGCGGAGCAATACGGACAAGTCTACGATCCAAGCTTTCCAAACAAAGATGGTGGAAGGGTTGACCCCTACAAGACTTTTTATAGTCGGCATGGAGAGCATTACTATCCACATTCCACTAGTACTCGGTTGCTAACCCGTGTAGGCATCAATCGTCGTCGAGCAACTGCCGAAGATGAAATTCTCTATAGCATCCAAGTTTTGGATGAGGTCAAAGCCAAAAGCAATAGTGAACCAGTACCCATGGTATTTTGTGGTGATATCATAGTGGAAGCAGAAGAATCGGTCGAAAAAGATTTTTCACGATATTTACAGCACAATTCCAACAACATTCGGCTAGGTGGATCGGCCTCACGGGGATTAGGAAAAGTATCCATTCAGGTACAGGAATCTGCTGAGATTAAACCAGAGGTTTCCAACCGATTAATTGCTTTCAACAAAGCTTTTCAGAAGCGCTGGCAGTCATGGCGAATCTTCGACCAATCTCAATCAGACCCAACAGCAAATCGAATTTTTTTTACAGTTGGCTTACAATCCGATGCTATTTTGCGGGAGCAATGGCAGCGCTCGACAGTAATATCTGCTGATATGCTACAATCATTTGTGGGCAACATCCCCGGCGATCTGAAATTGGAATCAGCCTACAGCAGCTATGACTATCGTTCCGGTTGGAATAGTGCTTGGGGTTTGATGAAAGACACGGAGCTGATCACCGATCGCGGCTCTGTCTATCTGTTTAGCATTGAGACAATCCATCAAAAAGATTGGATTTCAGCTTTGGAAAATCTAGAAAACCGAGGTATTGGCGATCGAACGATGGAGGGTTTTGGCCAAGTGAAAATCTGTGACGAATTTCATTGTGTATTACGGGAGCATGCTGTTATGAAATTGGAAATTGAGCTAAAAATTCAAAAGGGCATTAGAGATGCTGAAGATGATATTGTCAAGGCAATCTCGGCAGCTTTAAACAAAAAGGAAAGTTATGGGGGACTGGAAGAATCTCAGTTTCGTAATTTATTAAATGTCGCAACATCCACCAGCAGCTCAGAGGTCGTCAAGAATTTCTTGCGTTACCAGAGCGGACGAGACAAAAAGTGGGGGCAGGGAACAGGCTCACTCGCGGAAGCGATTATCAATGATATTCAACAGCTTTTATTTAACACAGCAAAAGCAATTGTGACCAATGCTGAAGTCAGTGAAAATGTTACAGCTAAAATCAATGAAGTCCACATGGATTTGATTCGACGCTATTTGGGTTACGGCTCACGACATTTAGTTTATCTACTCAAGAACAAAAGCAAGACTAAATAATCCAGGAATGATCATATGTTTGATGTTTTCAAGAACCGCTTAGAACTCGCTGGTGAACTTTCAACCATCACGGCTCTGCGCATCGGAGCAGGGAAATCGGTCGATCCCACTAGTTCCGATATGCCAGTCATGAAAGATGCTCTGGGTCGTCCGCTGATTCCTGGTTCTAGCTTTAAAGGAGCAATGCGATCACACCTCGAAAGCTTTTTGCGAGGCATCGATCCTACTTTAGCTAACGATCCTAGCGAATTGGTGAGTTCATATTGGATGAACCAAGTTAAAGACCTAAAAAAAATAGCTCGTCAGGATAAAAGTCCTCATGCTGATGCCAATTTAACTAAGGCTTTGATCAGTATTACCGATCGCATCTCTCTATTGTTTGGCTCCCCTTGGATGTCTGGCAAACTACAAATCCAAGATCTTTACGTGGTGGAAGACAACTGGTTTGGGCAATATCAGGAACGAGATGGGGTATCGATCGAACGAGATACAGACACTGCTGCGGATGGGCGAAAGTATGATTTTCAGGTGGTGCCAGCGGGAACTCGCTTCTCTTTTAGAGCCATTGTAGAAAATGCCGAAGATGCAGAACTGGGCTTGTTGATGCTAGGCTTGACTCAGTTTGAAAATGAAATGATCACTCTTGGTGGTGGGGCTTCTCGTGGCTTGGGAGTCGTAAAACTAGAAATCAATGAAATGATTTTGGTGAATCCCGAGGGCAATAAGGAGCAGCTTCTGGAATATTTTCAGAGTTTAGTGGCCGGAGAACTTCAGAAGTACGTGAAAACCAAAGAAGATATGGGGGAGCTAAAAAGCCAATGGTCGTTATCGCTGATCAATGAGTTGCGGGCTACCCCAATGCAAACATCAACATCAGCACCTAGCAATTAATTCTATTTACTCCTATGCACAAACGATTTGTCAATCACTGTACAATCGAGCTTTCCCTAGTTCCTGATGGCCCGATTTTAATCAAGTCTGGTAAAGAAGGTGCCGATCCCACAAAGCCCGATATGGAATTCGTGGAAACCTATCATAATGGAAGTAAGACAATTTATTTGCCCGGTAGTGGGTTGAAGGGTGCCATCAGAGCACACAGCGAACGGATTGTTCGGACAGTGGGTAGTGATCATCGGGATGAGACTAATTCTGAGCGGCTCTGGGCCAACGATCCACTTCATGATGATTACAAATATCTAGAGAAACAGTCCAGCCCAGAAATTCATAAAAGGTCTAGCTTTACGGATCGGCTATTTGGCAACACCTCGATCGCCAGTCGTCTGCGAATTGAAGATGCCTATCCATTAGGTGCAGTCACATTGGAGGAACGGAATGGGGTGGCAATCGATCGAGTTTTCGGCTCTGTAGCTGTTGGCCCTTTTAATTACCAAATTTGTACAGCGGGCGAATTTATAACTAAGATTCATCTCAAGAATTTTACTCTAGGGCAATTGGGATTGCTGGGCTTAGTCCTCCGTGATTTAGACGATGGCTGGTTTGGCATTGGCTTCGCTAAGTCCCGAGGATTAGGAACCGTGGCAGTAAAGCTTAGAAAGGCGACGGTACAATATCCCGGCTGTATTTTGGATACAGATGACCAAATTCAACAATTGGGCAGTGACCAAAAATGGCCCAATACCACTTTATTAGGTGTCGGTGAATTCCTGGATGCAGCAGAACGAAATAAATATGGCTTTATCTCAGGAGATAACCAATCGAACACCCCCGTATCCGCAACAGCAATGGAATATGGCATGGGTGTTGAAATGCAATGGGTGGGTGATGATGTGAAGGATTTGTTTATGCGATCGGTGAGATCTTGGAGTTCGCTATTGCAAGGAGCAGCCGGATGAGAGAAACACTGGTAGGCACCAAAACAGTAGATTCCATCCAAGACCTGCGATCACTTTTAGCTAATTTGGCTACTGGGGATTGCTGCTATTTTGCGAGATGGGCGCATCGAGTAAGTGGGATGGTGACGGCGATCGATGATGTTCTACCAGAACCTGATGGTAGTCCCGAGGGCCAAATGTTTGGCAGTAATTTCGAGGTGCGCTGGAAAAAGATGCCTCAGCAACGCTATGAAGTATTGTTGTTGCACTGTGAAGAATCGGTAACGGAGTGGCAATTCACTCCTGTCGGCAATGGCTGGCAGGTGCCAGAAACACCCTTGGCTTCCCATTTCTATGATGCCGATGAAACACGCTTCCCACAGGGTTTTGAGGTGGCTAAAAAGATAAAGTTACGACAGCGGTATTTTCAAGATGCTATGACAGCTACCGTTCATTTTGTGGCGCTGACAATTGTTTCATCGAGATAATTTATGACTAACTCTTTTGACCAAAATCTAGCACCGAAGCCCTATGAGTTGATTTCCTTCCCCAAAAAGGCTCCAACCTTAGCTTCTCCCGCCGGACACGATCGCTATGATCCCAATAAATTACATGGTTCTTTGCATCTAGTGCTGGAAGTACAAACGGGGGTTCATGTCTCCACGGGAGTGGTGGCGATGGGTAGTGATATTGGCAACAATCGCATTCCTCTGATTAAGACTATGACTCACAATGTTGATCGGCAGCTTGTGATTCAGGGTAGCTCTTTGAAAGGCTGTGTGCGATCGATCTATGAGGTAATTACGAATAGTACATTGGCCGTGATTTCTGGTCGATATCGCGAGAAAATGCCGCCAGAGCGAATGCCTTGCAAGAAAAAAGAAGAGCTGTGTCCGGCAAGTCGAGTATTTGGAGCGATGGACTGGCAAGGGTTGGTCAAGTTTACGGATGCCAATTGTCGATTGGCTAAACCGACTATAGGTTTTATGCCATCTCTTTATCGCCCACGACCAGAGCGCCCCGACTACTATGGAAAAAATGGGAAGATTTTAGGGCGGAAGTTTTACTACAATACCAATCGGGCGATCGAACCTGGTGAAAATCGAGGGATTCCGATGCAACAGGCTGGGCGACTTTTGACTTTTGAGACGTTGTTGCATTACCAAAATTTAGCTCCGGCAGAATTGGGTATTCTGCTCATTGCTTTGGGACAAGATCCTAAGTATCCACTGGCATTAAAGGTCGGCGGCGGTAAACCAATTGGGATGGGGACAATGACGGTGGAGGTTCGAGCAGTGGAGCAGTCAGCAAATATGGGCGATCGCTATCGGCAGTACGAGTTGGATGCGGATACAAAGATTACGGGGGATGCATTGGAAAGCTTTGTTCAACAACAAATTCAAGCGGCCTATGGTTCACCGTTATTGGAGCAGCCGCAGTTGATAGAATTGGCGAAGGTGCTAGGGCATCCGAGCGATCGAGAACCACCGAGTGGCATGTATTGATCTAGGAGAAAATCAATGAGCGAACTCACAGAAAGTCAATGGCAGACAGCGCACATCATGGCACGGCTATTGGTGCAGGAGCAAATGGATAAAAATGAGTTGAAGAAGGTGATGGCCTATTTGCGGACTTGTGTGCATGGGGAGAATGGGGGCGATCGATTTTTTAAGTACCTACAAAATTTAGTGCGCGGTGGAAACAAGATTGGGCACAGTGGGAAAACCTCAGGCTATTATCGGAGTTTAGATGAGGTTTGCGTTGAACATTTGCAGTCGTTCCAAGGTACTCCCCAAATTATGTTGGATGTTTTGGGCTGGGTTGGGAGATTGATGCCCTACTATGCCGGTAGCCCGATCGGTGAATTAATTGATGCACCATTGGAAGTAACGGTGGTATCTTTGCGGCAAGCGGAGTTGGCAGAAGCTGCGCAGTCGATGAGTTGGTCGGTGGGTGATGTAGTAGCTGCGGAAGTCACCAATATTGATGGTAATAAGGTCACCTATACGTTACCGGGTCAAGTTAAGCTCACGCAGAAGGAGCCAAAACGAGTTGGGGAATTATCGGTTGGCAAGGTTGTTCAGGTCGAGGTAACAGAACTGCGCGAGCTGGGCCTTCCTAAAAAAGTTAAAATGCTGGGCTAGTTTTCATCTTAGACAAGTACAAATTGACTCTACGCTCAAAAGAGAGTACTATCAATCTCATACCTGTGAAGGGATAGAAACTTGAGTTTCTTATCGAATGCTTAGCGTACAAATGTTTGAAGTTCGCACGCTCGATATTCCCCGCAAGGGGATACAATTTAATCAAGAAACCCCAGTCCAATGAATTGTCTAGGGTTTCTTGATTAAATCTCAACTCGCATTCTCAAAATCTTTGAGGAAGATGAAAAAAGCTAATGCAGCCATTGATAAATTAGATGAAGCTGGTTGACAATGACCAATAAGCCAGCTAGCGCACGGATGTAATCTGAGTTCATAGTTTAAGTTAGGTAAAGTTAAGTGTTCTATTGAAAAGTTTGTGAGTACTCTTCCGAAAACTTGTGTACTAATGTTTTTAGCGTGCTCGCCTTATTTCCTGTTTCATGGAACCTCGTTAGTGAAGTGAAAGTCATTAGCCAAAAATATAACTTTCTTGACTTAATGTCCTCATCCTAGCTCAACACAAAAGAAATGACAACAGTAGTGTTGCTCAGGCTCCAACATTACGAGTGAAACCATCAATCAACTAAAAAGCAGTATAAGTAGGTAAGCAAAATTAATTCTACATGAGTCAAGCCTCAAAAGCCCTCAGGTAAAGAACCTCCGTATGGAAATAATTTTGCACAGGTACTTAGCTGTGAGAAGTTGAGACGAAAAAACGTCATTTCAGCCATATTGAACTATCGAAAAATAGTTCGCAAGTACCAGTTTTCGAGATTAATGAAAGAAAAAGTAATTCAACTCTTTCTTGCGGAGGCATATTTTGCAAGGCTGTTAGCGTCTTCTTGTAAGATCATGTAGTTTTCATTCGAGATCTTGGCAGAACATACCTAAATAGCAAATTGCCCCGATCATCCCACCAAGACAAATTTGTAATCACCTCTTGGGGAAGACATTGTGTTAACGAGCTTGAGAAAAATCCAAAGCCGTGGTTTGAAGAGTTTCCATCCCCTCTCGGGGAAGACGGTGTGTCAACCAACCCGTGATTGTTGCCCCAACACCCCCCCAGCCTTCGTTTCCATCCCCTCTCGGGGAAGACATTGGGTCAACGTTCTGCACGAGCAGAATACCCCAACCCCAACTGGGCGTTTCCATCCCCTCTCGGGGAAGACATTGGGTCAACATTTCTTCCATAACAATGGTGTTGGAATTGGATCGTTGTTTCCATCCCCTCTCGGGGAAGACATTGGGTCAACTAGCTCGCCTCGAGTTTATTATTGCTAATTCGGTAAAGTTTCCATCCCCTCTCGGGGAAGACATTGGGTCAACCAGAGAATTGAAACTCTGGATCAGCAGCAGCACCAGCTGTTTCCATCCCCTCTCGGGGAAGACATTGGGTCAACAATCTTCCGCGATCCTTCTCAACCAAGTCGCCCAATCGTGTTTCCATCCCCTCTCGGGGAAGACATTGGGTCAACATTCTGAATGGAACAATTCAGCGCATTGACGTCAGTACTGTTTCCATCCCCTCTCGGGGAAGACATTGGGTCAACTTTTTTCATGTATCCATTTTGGATACTTTTGGAAAAATGGAGTTTCCATCCCCTCTCGGGGAAGACATTGGGTCAACGAGGCCTCATTTAATGCAGGTCGCTTTGTTAAGATTGTTTCCATCCCCTCTCGGGGAAGACATTGGGTCAACGTCAAACCGTGGTTGGCGGCGGTGGAAACAATCATGTTTCCATCCCCTCTCGGGGAAGACATTGGGTCAACCCGCACCAAATAGGTGTTGGTCGTTTGATGGTTTAAAACGTTTCCATCCCCTCTCGGGGAAGACATTGGGTCAACCACATGGTTATTGATCATAGTGTGCAAACAGCAGGAAGTGTTTCCATCCCCTCTCGGGGAAGACATTGGGTCAACTGTAGCTTAGGAACCGCTCGTCTTCAGACTGAGTTAGCGTTTCCATCCCCTCTCGGGGAAGACATTGGGTCAACAAGCGGCAAAAAAAGCACGAGAAGTCTATAATCTAATGTTTCCATCCCCTCTCGGGGAAGACATTGGGTCAACTATAGAAGTATTACCTGCTAAAACGCCCTTACGAAATGTTTCCATCCCCTCTCGGGGAAGACATTGGGTCAACAGACAGCTTAAGATGTGGCAACGGGCAAACATCTTAGCTCGTTTCCATCCCCTCTCGGGGAAGACATTGGGTCAACGAACAATCTGCAGTCCGTTCAGCAAGGTACCACTGTGACCGTTTCCATCCCCTCTCGGGGAAGACATTGGGTCAACAAGAAGACAATATGCCTCTTTGGAACGGCACATGTTGTTTCCATCCCCTCTCGGGGAAGACATTGGGTCAACTGCTCGCTCAGGGAGCCTTGCCCAGCAAGGGTTCCAGCCTGCAAATCGACGCACCTATTTTCTTTGGATGAAATTTATTCTCACTCAGAAGATTTTAGGGGCTGAAAGCTAGTCGGAGCATGGCATCGACACATCTCGACGAAGTTATGCGGTTTTCAATGTTCAGAGGGGGTGTGTCGATGGAGACCTCTGAGCACACCTAACCAAAGACAGCCTAGCCCATCTTTGATCCTACTGCTAGCCAACTTCAACGATCGTAATATACTCTAAGTACACATCATCATAGAAAGGGTGCGGAAATCAAGCAGCCTTTGTAGGAGCTGATTTAGCGGCATCAGTGTGCCGTAACAGCGGCATGAAAGATGGGAGTAGACCTCCCGCAATCGGCTTACAGGAGCAGATTGCAAACCACCATAAGCGGCGTTGGTAAAGAGTCAGGGTCGTGAGCGTTATGGAAAAGGCATCGTTAAGGTGTCAGGTGTGGATCAAGAAGACGAACACAAGTGAACCACCGTTCAAGTGTCGAAATTCAAGATGGTGTCAAAACTGAGGAGTTGATGTTGCTTCAGGATAAGTTTGGCGGGAACCTGTTTACTGGCCAAATGGCACCCGGCATAGAGGTGGCGTGAGCTTGATCCGGGCTTTCATGTCGAAATGCGGGAACCTGGGTAGATGATGATAAGAGAAAGGTACAAGCAGAAACCCTGTGAGGCCAATAGTATCGAAGCATCTTCCAGGGGCGGACAAGCTCGTAGTAGTGATGAAGCCATTGTAATGATGGTGGAGCGAAGGAGCTTGATCACTCAGTTGCAATTGTTAGATCAACTGAACAACAGGAGGAATCAATGAGCGCAACAAAACCATTTGAAATACCGAAAACAGCGGTATGGCAAGCCTATCTAGAAGTCAAATCCAAAAGAGGAGCAGGAGGAATAGATGAGCAATCCTTAGAAGAGTTCGAGCGAGACCTAAAAGGGAATCTTTATCGAATCTGGAACAGAATGAGTTCGGGGACTTACTTCCCACCCCCAGTAAAAGCAGTACCAATACCAAAGAAAAATGGAGGTACAAGAATCCTGGGAGTACCGACTGTGGGTGATAGAATTGCCCAAACAGTTGTCAAGAAAGTGCTAGAACCAAAGCTAGAACCGGTGTTTGATGAAAATTCCTATGGTTATAGACCGGGGAAGTCAGCCCATGATGCAATAGCTATTACGCGAAAGCGTTGCTGGAAGTACGATTGGGTGGTCGAGTTTGATATCCGAGGACTCTTCGATAACATTGACCATGACTTGCTGATGAAAGCTCTCAAGCATCATTGTCAAAGTCGTTGGGTATTGTTGTATGTAGAGCGTTGGTTGAAGGCACCCCGAAAAGAACCAGATGGTAAGTTCACAGAACGGAGTCAAGGAACACCTCAAGGTGGAGTTGTGAGTCCGATACTGGCAAATCTATTTCTGCACTACACATTTGATGCGTGGGCTAGAAGAGAAATGCCAAGGGTTCCATTTTGTCGTTACGCGGATGATGGATTACTGCATTGTCGCAGCCAAAGTCAAGCCGAATACGTCATGGCAAGATTGATAACGCGATTTCGAGAATGTGGACTGGAAATCAATCCAGACAAGTCAAGAATAGTGTATTGCAAAGACCAGAATCGAAAGGAAGAGCAGGAGGTAGTCAGTTTTGACTTTCTTGGCTTTACGTTTCGACCTCGGCGCTGTGTAGACCGGGAGGGCAAAATTCATCCCAACTTTCTACCTGCAATAAGTCAAGCTGCCAAGAAGGAAATCAATCGGACGATAAGGAGTTGGCATCTCCAACTCAAGAATGACAAAACCTTAGAGGATCTTGCTAGAATGATTAATCCAGTTCTGCAAGGTTGGCTCAACTACTATGGGCGGTTCTATCCCTCAGCAATACGCCAGATTTGGCGAAATGTAAATAGGTATCTTGTCCAATGGGTAAGGAGGAAGTACAAACGATTCTCCAATCATAAGCAAAGGGCAAAAAGGTATTTAGACCAATATGCCCGAGCGAATGTCCATGTTTTTATACCATGGAGGTTGGGAGTATTTCCATGTGGTTCGAGTGATAGGAGCCGGATGAGCTGAGAGGTTCACGTCCGGTTCTCGGAGGGGCTGGGGGTGAAACTCCCCCGGTCTACTCAACCCTACATCTGGACTAGCCAGGGCTGGCTATATTTAGCCGTTGTCATCGACCTGTTCTCTCGTAGAGTGGTGGGTTGGTCAATGGCTGACCACATGCGCACCGAATTGGTTCTAACAGCCCTACAAGCTGCTCTGGGGCAACGGACGCCAGCCAATGCTGGATTGGTCTTCCATAGTGACCGTGGTAGCCAGTATGCCAGCGCTGACTATCAGTCGGCACTCCAAGCTGCAAACATCACTTGCAGCATGAGCCGGAAGGGGAATTGCTGGGATAATGCCGTTGCTGAAAGCTTTTTTGGTACTCTGAAAACAGAGTTCATTTATCCCCGGCTCTTCTCTACTAGAGAAATTGCTAGAACCTTTATTGCAGAATGGATTGAAGCTTTTTACAACCGTCAACGGTTGCATTCCACTATTGGCTATCTTTCCCCTGTCCAGTTTGAAGATAATTATTGGTTGTCCCAATCCGTATTATCTTAAGTT